>CALOEF010000056.1:0-262190 GCA_942492165.1 uncultured Planctomycetaceae bacterium | reverse complement strand
AGCTGGGTGCAATGGATCGTTTCACAACGTTCTTATCACCATTATTCTCAAATTCTGGAACTGATTGCGCATGCCGGTCAAAAAGTTCCTACGTATTCACGCGGTCAGAATGAAAGTAATACAGGGGGGGCGATATTTGATGCATCAGCTTAATTTATTTTCTCTGTAAATGAATTGAGATTCGATGAGTTAAATACGTGTCTATTGTTACGGGAATGTTGCCATGGGACTTAATGCAACGCTATCAATGGCCAAGCAATCGCTTGAGATCTTCGGGACCGGAATACAAATTTCGGGCCAGAATATTTCGAACGCCGGTACTCCCGGATATATCCGCGAAGAATTAGTTCTTAACGCAGCCGATCCGTATCGTCAGGGAGCACTCGTTCTGGGGACCGGTGTCGAAATCTCCGGAATCCAGCAGCAGATTGACTTGTTTCTGGAAACGCGAATTCACTCTGCCAACACTGAATATTCTTCGATCTCTGAGCGAAACCAGATTTATAAGCAGTTAGAGAGCGAAATACGAGAATTATCGGAAGGAGATCTCTCGACCGGGCTAAATGATTTTTTAGCAACGATCAATAATGTGATCAATCAGCCTAATTCAATTCCTGATCGCGAGTTCGTAATCAACGAAGCAGAGAAGTTTGCTGCTGAAATCAGTTCGCTGCGTTTAAGAGTGAATGAACTACGAGAAGTACAATCCGTCAACGTAGAGAATTTGGTGAAAGAAGCCAATAAGTTGATCGACACCATCGTTGATTTGAATCCCAAAATTTCGAAACTCGAGGCTTCTGGTCTATTACAGAGTGATGCCGGTGCGTTAAGAACACAGAGATATACGGCCTTGAATCGTCTTTCGGAACTTGTTCCGATTCGATACCGGGAGCGTTCAGATGGCGCCATTGATGTCTTTTCCGGTTCTGATTTTCTCATTCTGGCAGGAACGTCTCAGCAGCTGACAATGAAGACCGACACTGACAAAGGAGTGGTCGTGCATGATGTACTCCTGTCTCAGACCAAAAGTACGATCTCACGTTCGGGTGGTGAACTGAAAGGGATCATTGAAGGGCGAGATGATATTCTCGGTGGGTTCGTTGATGAGCTGGATACCTATACTTCAAACTTGATTTTTGAATTCAACAAGATTCACGCATCAGGTCAGGGAACGGCTGGATTTGATCAGTTAACATCGGCATCACGCGCTCTCGATCCGGCTGCAACACTCAATTCTGCTCAAGCGGGGCTCCCTTTTCAGCCCACGCATGGTAGTTTTCAAATTAAAGTCACGAACAAAACTACGGGCGTCATCAATACATCCACCATTAGCGTCGATCTGGATGGTATTGGCGCGGATACGACTTTAGACAGTCTCTCAGCTGCCATCAATGGTGTCGCAGACCTGAACTCATCTGTGACAACAGATGGATTTCTGACGATCAGTGCGGATTCTGATTACGAATTCCAGTTTGCCGACGATTCCAGTGGGGCGCTGGCTGCAATTGGCATTAATACGCTGTTCACAGGGGTGACTCCAGCGATATTCAAGTCAATTCCGTTGTGAAGCAAAATCAACAATTTCTAGCGACAGGTCAGGGGGGGGGGCCTTCTGATGGTAGTAATGCGGTGCTGCTGGCAGCATTTTCCGAGAATCCCATCGATTCTTTGGGCGGTATCAACCTGGATGGTTACTACGAAAAAATTGTTGCCAATGTAACACAGTCTTCCGCATCAGAGGCGGCGGCTTTCAGAAGGAGCGGCTGGCCTTTAGAGATTCTCTCATGGGACAGCGAGAACAATATTCCGGCGTGAGTATCGATGAAGAAACCATTAACGTATTAAAGTTTCAGAGAGCGTTTCAATCAGCCGCGCGACTGGTGAGTACGATCGATGAACTGTTTACTATTTTACTTAATATCTGATAGAGGCGGGATACGATTCAGATCCGTTTCTATTTTCATTTGGTGTGAAAAACAATGAGTATTGGTCCCATCCTGCCTGGTCGCCTGCCATCGACGATGCTCTCTGATCGTTTGAAGGTTTCCCTGAATGAAAATGCGATTGAGTTAGCGAAACTTCAGCAACAGGTGGCAACGGGACAGCAATTTTCGATCGGCAGTGAATCGCCAGGAGCTGCACTGCGCACCATTCTGCTGCAAAGTGCATTAGAACGCCAGCAGCAGTATCAGACGAATATCAATACCAGCACCAGTCTGTTGACGATGAGCGAGTCGGCATTACTTGGTGTTGGCGATGCTTTAAATGCAGCAAAATCACTTTCATTATCAGGTGTTGGTAGTACGGTCAGCGATGCTGAGCGTTTATCGCTCGCCGATGAAGTTGCCTCGTTAAGAGCGCAAGTGATGAATATTGGTAATTCTCAGTTTCGAGGACAGTATCTTTTTTCGGGAAGCCAGACAGAAGCCGCTCCTTTTTCGGAACTGGCAGATGGGCAGGTCGTTTATCATGGTGATACTCACCAAATCCAATCTTATCTTGATTCGCAAACATTGTTGCCTAACAATTTTGACGGGATTTCTGCATTTGCTGCCAGCTCGCCTGAAGTGGGAAGGGACGTTAATCCTGCGTTGACTCTCCGGACGAATTATCTGACTTGAATGGTGGTCGTGGTGTGAAGCTTAGGTTCGATCTCAGTGACTCTGGATAACGGAACCCCGCAGACCCAGACGGTGGATCTTTCCAGGGCTTGAGACAATCCAGGATCTCAAAACCGTTCTGGAAAATGCGTTTTGCCGGTAGGCCTGTCACGCTGACAGTTGATATTGATCCAGCCAGTCAAAATGGTTTCGGTTCACCCCATCTGCCGGTACTGTGGCAGTTTCCAATGTCGCTGGTTCGACGCTGGCGACAGATCTGGGGATTGCCAGTACTGCGGTAGCACAAATGAACGGAGCGGATCTTGATCCGGGGATCACCTTGCAGACCACACTGGCTTCGCTCAATGGTGGCACCGGTCGGTTCGACATCGGTACAGGACTTGTCATCAATAATGGAGGGGAGATTGAGACCGTCGATCTCTCGACGGCCACCACGATCGAAGATGTCTTCAATCTGATTCGTACGGCTGATCCTAATCTCAATCTGGGAATCAAAGAGGCCCGGAATGGACTGGCGATCTCGAGTCGCATCAGTGGTGCTGATTTCTCGATTGGTGAGAACAACGGCGGATCCAATGCTGCGGGACTGGGGATTGCTACCTTTTCTGCCAGTACGCCTCTCTCGGAACTGAATTACGGGCGGGGCGTCGATGTGAATTCTTCCGAACAGTTACAAATTAATCGTCGTGATGGATCATCAATCAATCTGGATTTGAGTGGTGCAACGACGTGCAGGACGTGATGGATAATATCAATGATTTTGAAGACGTTCGACGGAACCACACCGCTGGCGGATCTAAATCTGGGGCAGGGGTTGTTCCCGTCGGGGCGACGACCCTGGATATTACCCGCCGAGATGGTTCGGTGGTCAATGTGAGCCTGGCCGGTGATGCGACCGTGCAGGATGTGCTGGATTCGATCAATGCCGTTGATCCGGGAAATCTGGTCGCCAGTATTGACCCGGATACGAATGCCATTCGAATTACTGATAACTCTGGTACCGGGCCTTTGAGTATCGCCAGCAATGCGTTTCTGATGCACTGGGACTGGCGGTCAGCAGAAGCGGGACCGATAACAGTGTGCCGCTACAGGGGAATTTTATTCCCATCAAACTGCAGGCCACACTGAATACCACTGGGAACGGTCTGACCATTTTTGACGCGCTTCAGGTACCGGACCTCTGGAAATTCCGCCGATCGAAATTGCGTATGCGCTGGGGATTGATGGTATCGAATCAGGTACTGACCCGCTGGTGGGTTGGTGGGAAAAGAACCAAACCCGAAAGAATCGACGGGGGTGATCAGTCTGCTTTCCCGTCTGGAAAACGGCGTTACGAAACAGTGATGATCAGGAAATCGAACGTATTGGTGCTCTGATTGACGGAGAAATCGATCGCGTGAACCGTGTTCGAGGAGAGATCGGAGGGCCGGCTGAGAGTTCTTGAAGAGGCGTAACCGCCTAAAGGATCAGGAAATCGAAATACGTCAGGCAATTTCAACCGAATTTGACGCCGATTTGACCGAGGTTATCGTGGAAATTACTCAAAGGCAGACTGCCTACCAGGCAAATCTGCAAGTGACTTCTCAGGCTCTACAGCTGACCTTGCTCTCGTTTCTATAATAAAAGCCCGTCTCATCCTCAATGCGGTGAAAAGTGGAGCAAGAATGCTGTTTTTCTCTGCTTTTTTATGCTCCAGCTTCGATTTTCCCCCTCTCAGAAGTTGAAGATGAGACTTGAAAAGGTTACTGTTACCCGCTCCCATGAAGTTGGTGTGCGCTCGCTTTACCGGCGTTTTTCTAAACCTTCCATGGGATGCAGGCTACATTCTACCATACATCTTTAGAATGTATGTGCGTATAAGTACTTAATATTTCAGAGTTTACGTTTGAGGAAATACCGGTGGCTACGACTAAAACCTTTATGGCAAACGCAAAAACCGTCGATCCGCAGTGGTTCGTTGTTGATGCAGATAATATGATTGTCGGGCGACTGGCCACGAAGATCGCAACTGTTTTGATGGGTAAACATAAGCCCACTTACACACCTCATGTTGACACAGGCGACTATGTCGTCGTTGTGAATTGTGACAAAGTCCGGTTTTCTGGTAAGGATCTTGCACATGATGCGCATCCTTACTTCTCAAGCAAGATGTTGAATAAAGAGTATCCTTCGTACAGTGGTTATCCCAGTGGTTTGAAAGTCGTCACTGCAGAAAAGAAATTAGAGCGCGGCCAGTCAACCCAGATCCTTTCTGAAGCGGTTCGTCGCATGTTGCCTAAGAATAAGCTGGGACGTCAAATGCTGAAGAAGCTTAAGCTTTGTGCTGGGCCTACTCATGAACATCAATCACAAAAACCTCAGGAAATGCCAGCGCACCTGCTGCCCTGACTGAATGTGAAAAATAAACTTCCTTTATCCCTTATTTCAGAAAAATAAAGTAGTTAACCGTCATGGATAATGAGACTCCGGAAGAAGAAGTAACACAAGAAACACCAGAACTCGAATCTACTGAGTCGAGTGAATCTGCCACAGCGGAAGAAGCGGTCACTACTGATGAACCCGCTGCAGACTCAGGAGTTCCTGAGCTGACTCTCGGATCAGGTCTGGCTTCTGAAGATGAAGAAGACGATATTGTCAAACCAGAACCGATTATTCGCGGAAAGCTGGATAAACATGGCGTGGCGATGGGTACCGGACGTCGCAAGACAGCCGTCGCTCGCGTTCGCATCAAATCAGGTTCAGGAACTCTTACCATCAATGGAAGTCCTCTGAATGAATATTTGAGAGTCGAACGAGACCGCCAAATGGTTGAAGCGCCTCTGAAAGCAACCGAGACATTTGGAAAAGTGGATGTCTGGGTTCGTGTAAACGGTGGTGGGACCACAGGACAGACCGGTGCGATCGTGTTAGGTATCGCTCGTGCTCTGGAAGCATACAATAATCAATTCCATGAAACCTTAAGTGCAGGGCGGTTCCTGACACGTGACAGTCGAATGGTGGAACGCAAGAAGTTTGGTTATAAGAAAGCCCGTAAGAGCTTTCAGTTCTCCAAGCGTTGATCTGCGTGTCGTAATTTTCAGACAAGACTCAAGTGTCTTGTCTGCATGAAGTCATCGACACCCTGACTGGTGACCTATTCCAGTCAGGGTGTTTTTTTACGGCGATTTAAGATCAGTGATCATCTTGCTGTAATTTCCGGCATCCTGGAAGAAAGGGGCATGAATAATGTATGGTCGATTATTGCTACCGGAACTTCAGGTGTTGCTGGATGAAAATGATGTTGCTGGCATCAGGGAATTTTGCGAAGCTCTCTATCCTGCAGTCACATCAGAGATTCTGGAAGAGCTCGACAGTCGAGATGTCTGGCGTGTGCTTTCCTGCTGTGAGTCTGAGAAGCAGGCTGAGATTTTTCAATTTTTAGCTTTACCACAGCAGATTGAAATTGTCGACGTCATCGAGCGTGGACCGCTTTCAAAACTGATTGAAGAGATGGCCCCCGATGATCGGGTCGACTTGTTATCGCGCATGGATGACGATCGGGTTGAAGAATTATTACCTTTGATCGCGCAGGCTGAGCGGAGTGATATACGAAAGCTGCTTTCATATCCGGATGATAGTGCCGGCGCCATCATGACGACCGAGTATGCTTCTCTGCAGGAAAATATTTCCGTTGCACAGGCGCTGGAAAAATTGAGACTACAGGCACCTGACAGCGAAATTATCTCGTATATCTATGTCGTCGATGAAGGCCGCCGTTTGCAGGGAATCGTTTCTTTGCGCGAATTGATTTTTGCCCGCCCAACGCGTCCCCTGTCAGAATTAACAAATCGAGATGTGATTTCGGTGCGGGTGGAAGACGACCAGGAATTTGTAGCACAGCAAATGGCGAAGTATGACTTCGTGGCGATTCCAGTGGTCGACCACCAAAATCAACTCGTCGGAATTGTGACGCACGATGATGCCATTGACATTGTACAGGAGGAAGCGACCGAGGATGCCTATCGTCTGGCAGCTGTGGAACCTTTGGATGACAGCTATCTGTCAACATCGCTGCTGACGGTCGTCCAGAAGCGGATTGGCTGGCTGATATTTTTGTTAGTCCCATCGTTTCTGGCAGCTAAAGTATTGCAGCATTACGAAGGATTATCAGACAAATATGAATGGCTGGTATTGTTTATTCCTCTGATTCTTGCCAGTGGAGGTAATGCAGGTTCACAGTCGGCAACCTTGATCATTCGTGCAATCGCACTGGATTCGAATATCCAGAAAGGTGAATTAATGGCCCTGTTGCGCAAAGAATTTCAATTGGGTTTGCTGCTGGGAGGAGTACTGTCTTCTGTCAGCTTTTTGATCGCCTGGCTTTTTACTTCAAACTTTATTCAGGCGGCCGTGGTAGGTTTCGCCGTCTTTTTTGTGGTGTTAATGGGGGTCTCAGCAGGAGGCATGCTGCCTATGGGGTTTCGGCGTTTGGGTATGGATCCGGCGTTAATGTCTAATCCCTTCATTACTGCGTTAGTTGATATCATGGGGCTGATCATCTACTTTCAGGTTGCCATGTATCTCGTAAGCTGATACCACATCGAAACAAGCCAGAATAGAATGCTTTCAGCGCTGCTCAGCATCACTTTCGGTTTTCAACGCATTCAATTCGATGCCCATCATTTTCATCAGTTCCAAAGCATTACTGTGCTCGACGATACCAGGTTGCATTCGGTAATCAAAAGTCATTTTTCCATCAATGAGCTGGTCTTCAAAGTGTACATTCTTGGCGACTTCGCCGAATTGAGCGGTAATTTCAGTCAATGCGAGATCGTGCGTGGTCACAATACCAATGCCTCCACTCTCGATGAGGGTTTGAATCACGCTCTGTGCGCCAATGCGGCGATCATGAGAGTTAGTGCCTTGCAGAATTTCATCAAGCAGAAACAGGACTGGTGGGGGATTATCTGCCAGATGGACAACGGCTGAAAGCCGGGCGACCGATTGATAGAACAGTGATGCTCCCTGCTGAAGCGAATCCTGAACCCGCATCGCAGTTCCTGCCTGCATTGGTGATACGGTGAAACTGGTTGCTCGTACGGGGGCACCAGCGAGTGCCAGTACAAAATTCGTGCCTACGGTTCGCATTAACGTACTTTTACCCGACATGTTCGATCCGCTGATCATCAGTAGCCGGTTATTTGTGTTTAAGGTAACATCATTGCGGACGACTTCGTTCAAAGGAATCATCGGATGCCCCAAGTCTGTTGCTTCCAGGCGAGGTCCCGCTTTGGCATCTATGACTTCGGGGAATGGGTCGTCTGGATGCTCGTATGCGTAACCGGCAAGAGAGCACAACGCCTCAAACTCTCCCACGGCAGCAAGCCATTCAGGGCAATGCGGTCCCAGGTGCATTAACCAGCGTTGGATGGCATAGACATAATGAAATGGAATTCCTAATAAAATAGCCAATGGCGCTGAGAACTGGTTCCGGAAACAGTTATTCAGTCCTTGAATCTGGCGACGCAACCGGGCAATACTTTGTGAAGGCGGAATACCATCCGTTTTTAGTGCCGACATAATGTTGACCAAATGCGGCGATTCAAATTGTCTTTGTTCAATCAGGAATAACACGTCTGAGAGTACCGATAAGCCATTGCGCACTTCATCAGTTTGATTGAGCAATTCACGGATCAGGGGGCCGATAAAGAACAAGAGACAGACTTGAATGATGATGGCAATACAAATTGGTGCAATGCCTGTATAGGAAAACAGCCAACTGATGACTGCGAAAGCGGCAAAGATACCTGTCACAATGGAGGCCCATTGCAACAAGGGCGGAATAGTTGTCAGTGGTTGTTGAATCCAATCAGACAGATGTGTCTGTTCGATATCGCTGTGGACTTCGGCCTCCAGTAATTCCAGTTCTTCGCGAAAATCCAGCTCATATCGAAGTTCTTCAACCGCTTGTTGACGTTCTTTGATTTCTGCTGCAGTAGCGGGGGAGAGTAACCAGCGTGCTAATGTCTCTTCGCCCAGTTTCGTGCGGGCACTGCAAATGAGTTGAAAGAGCGAGCCACGACCCAGGAGGTCCAGATCACCGGCATACATATGCTGGGGATCAAAGAATTCCTCTCCGGATGGCCTGACATCAATCCATTGATCGTTTAAACGATCTAATGACGTTCGATAATAATTTTCTGCCTGCCGGGCTTGTTTCACTCGACGCACACATCGTGCATGTAGAATAATAAGAACCACAAACAGGAGAATCGGAAGCCAGATCAGCTGCAGGTTGAACAGTTCCCAGATGGTCGAGCCGAGTAAAATGGCAACTGCGACGAGAAATACCATCCCACGCAAGCTTGAAAACAAGTCGCTTTTTTTGACGAGTGCTCGTACCTTGTTCGCACGACTTTCAAGTCGTTGTTCATATTCCAGCTGGGGCGTTTGCTTATTTTTGAAAGACTGCATTGGGTTAATTATTTATCGAGGGCGCTCATCTGGTAAGGTTAACTTCTAACCGATTGACTTGATCAATACCAGCGTAAACAAAGGTGAATTCTCATTTGCAAATAGTCTCGAAGATAAGTAAAAACAGTTAATATGACTCTGATTCGAACAAGGAGAGCTGGAATGGTTCCAAGGCCTGTTATTGATACTCACCAGCATCTGTGGGATTTGAATCAATTTCAACTACCCTGGTTGGAAAATGCGGGCTTGGGCCCATTACAGCACTCTTTTCTGATGCCTGACTATCTCAAAGCCACGCAAAATTGTCATGTCGTCCAGACTGTGTATATGGAAGTCAATGTTCACCCAGAATTCCATCAGAAAGAAGCCAGGCATGTTTTGAATTTATGCAGGCAGGCCGATAATCCGATGGCTGGGGCTGTGATCGGTGGCATGCCGGGAGAGGCCACTTTTTGCAGCTATCTTGAAGAATTCATCGGGAACCCGTTTCTGAAGGGGGTCAGGACTGTGCTGCACGATCCGGACCGGCCTCGAGGTATGTGTCTCACACCACAATTTAAAGCGAATATCAAACGTTTGGGAGAGCAGGGACTGAGTTTTGATTTGTGTATGCGACCCGGAGAACTTCAAGATGCGGTGGAATTAGTCGAGGCGTGTCCGGAGACCCGATTTGTGGTGGATCATTGTGGCAATATGAGCGTGCAGCCTCATGAGCAGACTGACCGAGCTGCCTGGGAAGAGGGGATGAAATTACTCGCCGCATGCGAGCAGGTTGTGTGTAAAATATCGGGAATTGTGGTGACGGCAACTCCGGGAGAATGGCAGCCCGCAGACTTGAAAGAGAATATAGATTTCTGCCTGGATACGTTTGGTGAAGACCGTGTGTTCTTTGGAGGCGACTGGCCTGTTTGTACTCTGACTACGACATTTGACTCTTGGTTCAATGCGTTGAAGTGGATTGTGCAAGAGCGCTCAGCGACATTTCAGCAAAAGCTGTTTCATGATAATGCGCAAGCTTTTTATTGCCTGAATCCTCTATGATTGCTCTTGCGAAAAGTCTTCCAGCAATTCATCGTTCTCTACCATATCCAGACTGGGACCGGATTGTTCTCTGAGTTCTTTCGAGCGATAGTAGATTTTGATGGGTATCTCTTTGAAAGGGAGCTGTTCCCGTAATACGCCACTCAGATAACGTTTCCATGACTCTGTAAACAGCTTTGAATCGTTGCATTTCAATACGATTGTCGGTGGTTCTGTTGCGACCTGCGTTGCATAAAATATTTTAGGACGACGATTTTTTGAGTGCGGTGGTTGACTATTCTGAATCGCGGCCCGAACGATTTTATTCAGTCGTCCTGTTGAAATTCGAATACGGGACTGCTTATAAATTGTTTGTGCGAGATTAATGACCTGCTTGATATTCCGTGAGTCGCGCGCTGTCACAAAAGCAACCGGGGCGTGTCGCATCGTTCGAAATTGAGACGTCAGATATTCATCCCATTTTTCTGAAGTCATTTTTTTTTCGCGTCCCAGATCCCACTTATTGATGACAAAGATACAAGGTTTATAGTTTTCGTCGATTTCAGCGACCAGTTGTTTGTCGACTTTGGAAACTGTTTCTTGTGAATCAAAAAACATCAGTACCACATTCGCGCGGCGGATGCTGCGTTTTGCTCGTGCCAGTCCATAATACTCAATGTCGTTCGCCAGACTTTTCCGCTTGCGAACGCCGGGAGTATCGATGGCCAGAAAGGATTTGTCGTCAAACTCAAAGCGAATATCAACACTGTCTCGCGTGGTTCCTGCCACTTCACTGACAATCATTCTTTCTGATTCTGCCAGAGCATTGATAAACGTACTCTTACCAACATTACGCCGCCCTACGATGGCAATCTTCAGCTCCGGTTCAGCCGAAAGCGATTCGCCTTCCGTTTCTTCCTGCTCTTCAGCCGGTGGTAAATGTTCCAGAACAGCGTCGATCAGTTCGTTACGATTTCGGTTTCCTTTTACGCTTGTTAAAACGACAGGTGCATTGGTCAGCCCAAAAAACTGAGCTGCTTCATCATCGGTTTTCGTCGAATCGCATTTGTTGATACAGAGGATTTTTGGTTTTTCAATGGAACGCAATCTCTGGGCCACTTCTTCATCCAGATGTGCGACACCCATTCTGCCATCGACTACGAACAGAATCAGATCTGCTTCATCAATTCCAACTTGAATCTGGCGTTCGATATCTTCCGATAGATCATCGCTGTCAGTGATGCCAATTCCGCCCGTGTCAACCAGTTCAAAATACCGGTCCTGTTCATTGACCAGATACGTAACACGATCACGAGTAACACCGGCTGTCGGGTCGACGATCGCAACGCGGTGGCCGGCAAGCCAGTTGAAAATAGAACTTTTACCAACATTGGGACGTCCCACGATGGCAACTTTGGGTACAGCCATGATTTACACGTTTTCTAAAGGACTCATTTTTGCGTTTGAATCCGACGGGATTTGTTTTGCTCTCTTGATTTCCAAACGCAGGGCTTGTATCCCTGAGTATACTGTTACCAGAATAGGTCGAGCGCCCGTCGATTCGTTTTTTAGTATTATCTGCTAAGAAACCAGTCAGTGCTCATGTCGGGCGGCAGTTTACGAAACTCTGCTGGCCATTTCGCGGACCTGGTACTTTAATCGACAAAGTCATATCACTATAGGTTATCCAGTTGACTGAGAATTGTTAATCAACTGGAGCTATGCGTTTGGGAACTTCTGGTTAAATGACGGCATTTAAACACGAATTGACCGCCTGGGGGCCCGAATCAACCTATTTTCAGGGAACGGATGCTCCTGTCAGTCAGGGGCAGGCTGATGCCTACTGCCAGAAAATTGCCTTGGGACATTATGAGAATTTTCCCGTTGTCTCCTGGTTCTTGCCGCGTTCTTTACGCCAGCACTTTTTCAACGTTTATGCGTTCTGTCGCTGGGCCGATGATCTGGGGGACGAAGTCCCGGATTCAGAGACCTCATTGGGACTACTTGCCTGGTGGCGGTCGCAGTTAGTCGCCTGTTATCAGCAGTGCGCCGATACGTGCGTTGAGCAACAGGTCCAATTGCATCCGGTGTTCGTTGCATTGACGCCAACGATTATGGAATTTGAATTACCGCAGTCTCTATTTGATGATCTGATTCAAGCGTTTGAGCAGGACCAGACTGTTACGGAATACCATTCATTCGAGCAGCTTTTGCAGTATTGTCAAAAGAGTGCGAACCCTGTCGGGCGACTTGTACTGCATCTTTGTCGTGCTGTTTCTCCTGCTAATTTAGAGTGGTCTGATTCGATTTGTACCGGACTGCAATTAGCCAACTTCTGGCAGGATGTCGCCCGCGATTATGGGATCGGACGCGTTTATCTGCCAGGAGAGGATTGTGAGCGATTTGGTTATACCAAAGCACAACTCGCAGCCAATGAGTTCAACGAACCGTTTCAAAAGCTGATGAAGTTTGAAGTACAGCGGGCACGGCAGTATCTTCTGGATGGTTTACCGCTTATTTCAAATCTGCCTGGACGTCTGCAAATTGACATTGATTTGTTTGCCCGCGGTGGGCTCAAGATTCTGAATCAAATTGAACGATTGCATTTTGATGTCTGGAATAAACGCCCCGTTGTTTCCCGCTTCGATTTTGCGATACTGTTTCTGCAAAGTCTTGTGAGACGACTCGTTCTTATTTAGGCTGAAGATCAGTCTTAATGCTTTCTTAATTTCATTTCTGCTCAGAATTCATGTCAGGCGTTTCGTTTATTCAGCAGTCACTCCTTTAGTTTAGCGTCTTCAATCAGAATAAAATGACTTAGGAGACTTTAACGATTGGCAGTTTGAGAACGAAATCTTTTAGATTTTTTATGACTTAACGATTGGCTTTCAATGAAAATTGTGTGTAGTTTCTACAAATATAGGGTTTTTCAGAGTCTTGTTAATGATTCTTGACATCTTTAGACGATGTCCAACATTTAGTATTGACTACTGAAATATACACACTATATTGGGTATCACGAGTGAGTGACTCAAACAAACTAATGTACAAAAGAGTCTGTTTGAGGCAAGATAAAGTTAGTTTTACCGAATTTTGATGCGGTGAATTTTTGAATAGTTGTGAGCCTTGTTTGTGTCTTTGTTCAAAGGGCAGGCATTGTTTGTTTTTGCTCAAAAAGCAGCCTTTCAGGATTTGGTAAAATCAATGACTCTCACATTTCAGATGGTATTCAGAAATCGAATTTCAGATTAGTGAGGGTTCTTAAGAGCAAAGGGAGTTGCCAGTTCATGTACCTAGATGAATCTGCCTACACGCTCCAGCCTCTTTATGTTTCCTGTCTTTTCTGTCATGGTATCTCTGACCTTCTAATAAGTGAGCACCATTTGTGGGGGGCTGTGAATAGAACTGCCATTGGTATCACGGCAACCCTGTTCAAATACAATAAGCTGCTGTCGGCATGGACGCAGCCGGATTTTTAGTATTCCATTTTAAGGAGGCAATCGAATGATTCGAGCGCAAACAGAATGGATCGTCACGAAGCGTGGGGGTAGAACAGCCTCATTTGACGCTTCATTGATCGGTCGAGCAATCTCCAACGCGTTCCGCGCGGAACTGAATCTTGCAGATAACCAACCACTTGATGATGAAATTCGGATGGAAATTCCGGAAATGGTCGAGTCAGTTGCCAATGAAATTGCATCTGCAGCCAGTAGTGAGTCTGGTATTGAAGTAGAAAAGATTCAAGACGTTGTTGAGATGACACTCATGAGGCTGGGGCACTATCGCATTGCACGTCGCTATATTGTTTACCGTGCAGAACGCGCCAAGCTACGTGCATTACGGGCTTCAGCTGACTTGGTAGAAGAGTCGGAAACAATCAAGTCGGCAACTCCCCGATTTCATGTGATTCTCATGGATGGGTCAAAGGTTGCTTTTGATGAATCACGAATTTTGGCTCGTCTTTCAGAAGCTTGTCGCGGTTTGGGAGATATCTGCTCAGCTGAGGAACTGCTTGATGAAGTCATGCGTTCCATTTTCGATGGTATTTCTGTCGGAGAGTTGTATCGCGCCATGATTCTGGCTGCCCGAACTCGCATTGAATGTGATCCTGCTTACGATACAGTGGCATCCCGATTGATGCTGAAGATTATCTATAACGACGCTTTGGGAAATGCTCCCGCTGATGTCAATGAATTAAATCAACTGTATGTCGATCATTTCGAACAGTTTCTCAGTGATGGAATCGAAGCCAAGCGACTGACTCCTGATCTCAATCAATTTGATTTGAAACGAATTGCCGCTGCTTTGAAACCGGAACGCGATCACTTGTTCCAATATCTGGGGCTGCAAGCGATCTTTGATCGTTATTTATTGCACATCGATGGTCGGCGTATTGAAACACCCCAGTATTTCTGGATGCGTGTTTCAATGGGACTGGCTATTCAGGAATCAGAAGATGCAACCGGGCGTGCGATCGAATTTTATAACATTCTCTCGACGTTTCGATTTACATCGGCAACGCCAACGCTCTTTAACTCTGCCACGTTGCATCCTCAGTTAAGTTCCTGTTATCTCTCAACAGTCGATGACGATCTGGACCACATTTTCAAATGTGTCGCCGACAATGCCAAGCTGTCTAAGTGGGCAGGCGGTTTGGGGAATGACTGGACTCAAATTCGCGCAACGAATTCCCACATCAGTGGTACCAACGGGCAAAGTCAGGGAGTGATTCCGTTCCTGAAAGTGGTCAATGATACTGCCGTTGCTGTGAATCAAGGGGGCAAACGCAAAGGCGCTGTTTGCTCGTACCTGGAAACATGGCATATGGACGTCGAAGAGTTTCTCGACCTGCGTAAGAACACAGGCGATGACCGACGGCGTACCCATGATATGCATACTGCCAACTGGATTCCTGATCTGTTCATGAAACGTGTGCGTGAAGATGCAGATTGGACTTTATTCAGCCCTGATAACGTATCTGATTTGCATGATCTTTATGGCCATGATTTCGAAAAGCGGTATGTTGAATATGAAAAGATGACAGAAACTGGTGAGATCGGTTTCTTCCGTCGTATTTCCGCTGTCGAATTATGGCGCAAGATGCTGACGCGACTGTTCGAAACAGGTCATCCCTGGATTACCTGGAAAGATCCTTCCAACCTGCGTTCGCCTCAGGATCATGTGGGCGTTGTTCACAGCAGTAACCTGTGCACCGAAATTCTGTTGAATACCTCACGGGATGAAACGGCAGTCTGCAACCTGGGTTCGGTGAATCTTAAACTGCACATTGTGGATGGCCAACTTGATCTGGGAATGCTCGAAGAAACCGTTCATACTGCAATGCGGATGCTCGATAACGTGATTGATATCAATTACTATCCCACCCAGGAAGCACGTAATTCCAATACCCGCCATCGTCCTGTTGGCTTGGGTATCATGGGTTTTCAAGATGCGTTGCTCGCACAAGGAATCAGCTATGCCAGCATGCAGGCTGTTGAGTTTGCTGATGCCAGTATGGAAGCTATTTCCTACTTTGCTATTCTGGCTTCTTCTGAACTGGCGGGAGAGCGTGGCAGTTATGGGTCTTATGCCGGTTCCAAATGGGAACGTGGTTTACTGCCGATCGATACGCTTGATCTCCATGAAAAAGAACGGGGGCACGCGATTGAAGTGGATCGACAGACCCGTCTGGACTGGCAGGTTGCCCGCGATGCGATTGCTCAAAACGGTATGCGTAACAGCAACGTGATGGCGATTGCTCCCACGGCGACGATTTCTACGATCATCGGTGTTTCCCAGTCAATCGAACCTTCCTACAAGCATTTGTATGTGAAGAGTAACCTGTCCGGCGAGTTTACTCAGGTGAATCGTCAATTGGTTGATGATTTAAAAGCAGAGGGCCTCTGGGATTCCGATATGCTGGAAGCGCTCAAGTATTACGATGGTTCCGTTTCCGAAATTGATCGTATTCCAGATCACTTGAAAGCCCGTTATCTGACGGCGTTTGAAGTCGATCCCAAGTGGGTGATTGAATGTGCCGCCCATCGCCAGAAATGGATTGATATGGGACAATCGCTCAATCTGTATCTGGAAGAACCCTCCGGCAAAAAATTACATGAGATGTATATGCTGGCCTGGGAGCGTGGTTTGAAGACAACCTACTATTTGCGAACTTTGGCGGCGACGCAGGTTGAAAAATCAACAGTCGACGTCAATAAATTCGGAATTCAGCCTCGTTGGATGAAAAATTCAAGTGCCTCAGGTGACATTCAGGTCGATCGCGAAGAGGTAGCAGCAACATTAGTGACTCCTGGTGAGTCCTGTAACCTTGATGGTGACTGCGAGGCATGTCAGTAACGACAAGCTTTCAAGTTGCTATCAGTTTTCAAATGTACTCACTTAATTTACTTAATGGATTTTAAAGAGGAGTTATGATGACAATTCTTAATGCAAAACCTGATTCATCCACATCCGAAACAGCAGTGGGAAATACTCCAACGGGTCGTTTCAAGGCGGATAATAAGCGACTGATTAATTGTTCTCAGGTCGACGTCAATCAATTGATGACTTTAAAGTATCATTGGGCCTGGGAACATTATCTGAATGGTTGTGCCAATCACTGGATGCCAACCGAAGTCGGAATGACCAAAGACATCGAGATGTGGCGTTCCAGCAAACTGAGTGACGGCGAGCGTTTCGTTATCATGCGTAATCTGGGTTTCTTTGCGACCGCTGAGAGCCTGGTGGCTAACAACATCGTATTGGCTATCTTCAAGCATGTGACCAATGCAGAATGTCGCCAGTACTTGTTGCGTCAGGCGTTTGAAGAAGCCGTGCACTCGCACACGTTTCTGTATATTGTCGAAAGCCTTGGACTCAATGAGTCTGAAGTCTTCAATATGTATCACGAAGTTCCTGCGATCGCGAAAAAAGATCAGTTGGAAATGGAACTGACATCTGAAATTCTCGATCCCGAGTTCACGACTGATACCTTTGAAGGGGCACAGGCCTTTTTAAAGAACCTGATCGGTTATTACCTGATTATGGAAGGCCTCTTCTTCTATACCGGTTTTGTGATGGTACTCTCATTCCATCGTCGCAATATGATGACTGGTATCGGCGAACAGTTTCAATACATCCTGCGAGATGAAACGATTCACTTAAACTTCGGCATCGATCTGATCAATGGAATTAAACAGGAAAATCCGGATCTCTGGACTCCTGAATTCCAACAGACAATTATTGATCGCATCAAGTATGCTGCCGAATTGGAGATTGAATACGCGAAGGATTGTCTGCCTACCGGAATTTTGGGATTGAATGGCGATCTGTTCCGCGAATACGTGCAGCACATTGCTGACCGTCGACTGGAACGTATTGGCCTGCCTCCTCAGTATGGTTCTTCGAATCCATTCCCCTGGATGAGCGAAACAATGGATTTATCTAAAGAGAAGAATTTCTTCGAAACCAGAGTGACTGAATATCAAAGTTCCGGTTCTTTAAACTGGGATTGATTCATCAGTTACGAACAGATTGGACTCGCTGTAATCGTGAGTTCATAATGTGGATAAAAGGGGCCACTCCGGGTGGTCCCTTTTTTGTTTAAAGCAAGCACGAATAAAATGTTTGAGTATCAGGTTGACGCAATTCAGATCCCTTGTTAACCTCTTGCAGATGGGAGTTGATGGAGCGCCTTGCTGGCGATCCCACTTCCTTCACCTTTTCGTTTTCATGGGAAAACAGATATGATTCTTTACATGCAGCGCATCCATTGGTGCGACCGACTGTATGTCTCGCCCGAATATAGACGGGTTGGAGACGCAGACGAATCAGAATCCGACATGCCTCAGGTCTAAAACGGGCACTACGGTTGCGCGCATCACGCTTTGAATGCGTCTGTCTCTGCGCTGGAATTCGGAATTCTCTCTTTGCGCAGATTCCAGGTCTGCTTTTTTCTTTGAACTGAAGAAAGTATCTGTCTGCGCGCAGCTTACATCAAGCCGGCGACTCTTGTCAGTAGGAGTCGGCCTGCAGGCAGTCTCCTGTTTTGGACCGGTAAACGCATCGACCCACTCATTGTTTTTTAATCACGGTTTGTGAAAAACGAAACTTGCTGCGCATCAAACGCGCATCAGTTTCAAAAATTTTTACAGATTCGTTAACGCTACCGGTGCGCGAATTCAAAAGTGAATTGTATCGGTCACACTGTTTCAAAAAATCATTAATCAAAAAATAAAAGGAGCCAACGCATGGCTATTGCAACAAATTTAGGATTTCCCCGTATTGGTGCCCAGCGTGAATTAAAGCGAGCTGTTGAAAAATTCTGGTCTGGTAAAATAGAAGGCCCAGAATTACTGGAAGTCTGTCGCGAACTGAGGGCTGCAAACTGGAAGCGACAACAGGCAGCAGGCATCGAGCATATACCTTCTAATGATTTTTCAATGTACGATCAGGTACTTGATACATCGGCGATGGTGGGTGCCATTCCCAAACGATATCAGTGGTCGGGAGAAATCGTAGACGCTGCTACGTATTTTGCGATGGCCCGCGGCGGTAAAGGAGGGCAATCAGTGTCTGCTTCGACTGAAGGTGTTTCTGCAATGGAAATGACGAAGTGGTTTGATACGAATTATCACTATCTCGTTCCAGAATTTGAAGCCCATCAGAGCTTCAAGCTGTCCTCCACCAAACCCGTGGATGAATATCTTGAAGCGAAAGCGTTGGGAATTGAAACTCGCCCTGTATTACTGGGCCCCGTTTCTTTTCTGCTGCTCGGCAAGACATGGGAAGAGCAGATTGATCCCTTGAGTTTGCTGGACAGCCTCTTACCCGTATATGCGGAAGTACTTTCGCAATTGGTGGAAGCCGGCGCACAATGGGTTCAGTTTGATGAACCATGCCTGGTGCTCGATCTGACGGAAACGCAGCGAGCCGCCTGTCAGCGGGCTTATGATTGTCTTTCTGAAAAAGTTGGCAGTTTAAAAATTGCTCTGACGACTTATTTCGGCCCCTTGCAGGATAATTTACAGACAGCAGTTTCACTTCCGGTGGCTGCGTTACACGTTGACTTAGTTCGTGCACCGGAACAATTAGACGCAGTGTTGGATCAACTGCCCGAGAGCACTTTACTTTCGATTGGTGTTGTCGACGGTCGAAATATCTGGAAGAATGATTTTGAAAGGTCATTGGCCTTAATAGAAAAGACAGTCAAGCGGATCGGCTCTGATCGAACTTTGATTGGGCCGGCCTGTTCTTTATTGCATAGCCCCGTTGACTTGAACAACGAAGCAGATCTGGATCCTGACATCAAACAATGGCTGGCCTATGCCAACCAGAAGTTGCAGGAAATCGGTATTCTCACCAGGTGTATCAATCAAGGTCGGGAAAGTGTTGCAGATGAACTGGCTGAGAATCAAAGCGCAATGAATGCCCGTCGGAATTCTCCTAAAGTTCATCGACAGGAAGTGAAAGAACGCTGTGTTTCCGTGACCGAATCGATGTTGAATCGAAACCATGTATATTTAGAACGTCAAAAGGTACAGGAAGCCGCTTTGGGCCTGCCCGCGTTTCCTACAACGACGATCGGATCCTTTCCTCAGACGAATGAAATTCGTAAAGCACGCGCCGCTCATAAGAAAGGCGAACTCACGGATGCCGCATATGAAGAGTTTCTAAAAGCGTGTATTGCTGCAGATATTCAATATCAGGAAGACGTGGGACTGGATGTCCTCGTGCACGGCGAAGCCGAACGCAATGACATGGTTGAATATTTTGGTGAACAGCTGGAAGGATTTATTGCGACTCAGAATGGCTGGGTGCAAAGTTATGGTTCCCGTTGTGTGAAACCGCCGATTATTTTTGGTGATATTCAGCGTAAGGGACCCATGACAGTGAAATGGTCTGAGTATGCCCAGTCGTGTACAAAGAAACTAATGAAAGGAATGTTGACCGGCCCGGTGACCATTTTGCAATGGTCATTTGTGCGAGACGATCAGCCTCGAAGCGAAACCTGTCAGCAAATCGCGCTGGCTATTCGTGATGAGGTTCTGGATCTGGAAGCCAATGGAATCAAGATCATTCAAATCGATGAACCGGCCGTACGAGAAGGATTGCCATTACGGCGTTCTGACTGGAGTGCCTACCTGAAATGGTCTGTCGACGGATTTCGCCTGTCTGCAGCGGGAGTTAAAGACGAGACGCAGATTCATACTCATATGTGTTACTCGGAATTTAATGATATCATCGAGGCGATCGCTGCCTTGGACGCCGATGTGATTTCGATGGAAACTTCGCGCAGTAATATGGAACTGCTTGATGCATTCGCGCAATTCAAGTACCCGAACGAAATTGGTCCGGGGGTTTACGACATTCACTCACCACGTGTTCCGACTGTGGAATGGATGGAAATCCTGCTCGAAAAAGCGCTGGAAGTTCTGGAGCCTCGACAGATTTGGGTCAATCCCGATTGTGGGTTAAAAACACGCAAATGGGAAGAAGTCAAACCCTCATTGAAAAATATGGTAGAAGCAGCAAGGCTACTACGTGAAAAAGCAGGTGTGACTCAATGATTCCGACGATTAGAATTTGAGAGAGTCTCAGATGATCAGTCCCGGGATGTTCGTTGAGGAACATTCCGGGCTGATTTGATAATGAGAGACACATTCCACTTCCAATTTCCTCTTTGATTCGATACCAACAGGTTTATGAATAAATTTGATATAAAACGAATTTTGATCCTGCTGTCTGTTTTATGCAGTATTGGCTGTGGTGCTGAAACTCCTGAGCCAAGCACGACTCCGACTCAGCAAACAGTAGCGAGAAACAAATCACAGTCGACGTCTGAATTTCCGGTGACTGTGATCGACGATCAAAAACAGAATATCGAAATTCTGAAGAAACCGGTACGTATTGTTTCTCTGTTACCATCGCACACGGAAATCCTCTATGCCATTGGTGCGGGTGAGCAAATGGCGGGATGTACTACAAACTGTAACTTTCCTCCAGAAGCGTCGAAATTGAAAAAAGTAAGTTTGACCAATCCGGGAAGTGTGAGTCTTGAAACACTGGTGACGATGAAACCGGATTTGGTTTTATTGGGCGGTGAATACCACCGAGGTCTTGCTGCGCAGTTAACAAAATTGAAGATTCCGGCGCTATTATTTGATCCGCAGTCAATGGCGGCAGTCAAGAATACCATTCAACGGATTGCCACCGCCACAGGACATTCCGAATCCGGGGAGCAGCTAATCCAAAAGATGGACCGTGAAATAAAATCAGTTCAAAAACAGGTAAAACTCCATCAAAAACAGGGGAAGCTGCGTGTTTTCTATCAGGTATGGGATCAACCCTTAATGACGGCAGGTCCCACTTCATTTATTGGCGAACTGATTCAACTGGCTGGTGGTGATAATGTTTTTAACGATGTTGAACTGGCTTACCCGCAAGTCAATGAAGAGTCGCTGATTGAGCGAAATCCGGATGTGATTCTCTTACCTCATGCTAAAAAAGGTCCCTCCAGTTCGGCAGAAGCAATTCGTACGTTGAGCGAACGGTCTGGATGGAAACAGATGAATGCCGTGAAAAATAAACGAGTTTATATTTTGGAAGATGATTTAGTTTCCCGCCCCGGACCGCGTGTGGTATTGGGGCTTCAAAAAATAGCTCAGGCATTGTACCCTGAAGCATTTCCGGAACAGTAACCTTTAGAGTGGATGTTACCGTCCATGCAGCCCCGACATCTCTTTCTGGCTTGGCGATTAATACCGTTACTTGGCTGCTTGCTGGTTGCAATGTTGGTGGGCTTCCATTGGGGGGCTGTCGAATTTTCATTCAGTGAAATTTGGAACGGGTTATGGAAGCCTTCCGATGAATCACACATTAGTACCATCCTTTGGCAGATTCGTATACCTCGCGTCATTTTAGCGGCATGCGTGGGTGGAGGTCTGGCTGTTGCGGGGGCTGCTTTTCAGGGTGTATTTCGGAATCCGTTAGCAGATCCTTTTATTATTGGTGCCTCTGGTGGGGCAGCCCTTGGGGCGACTCTTGCGCTGGTTCTTCTGGTGGGTAGCACTTCTGTCATCATGGTAACCTGGCAAATCCCGTGGTTGATTCTGTCAGCTTTTGCCGGGGCAATTCTCGTTGTGGGCGCTGTTTTTATCATCGCTGCTATGACAAAAACAGGGCGGACTTCTTATTTGCTGACGCTGATCCTGGCGGGCATGGCACTCAGTAGTTTTACGAGTGCTCTGGTTTCTCTGTTGATGTATTTAAATCATGAAATGTTATCAACGATTTTTAACTGGTTGATGGGAAGTTTTTCCGGGAGACACTGGAACGAAATCATGATGGCCGGTCCTGTCATCTTCTTGAGTGGAAGTCTACTGTGGTTGATGTCGCGTCCGTTAGATTTGCTTTCCTTTGGTGACGAGACCGCATTGACTCTCGGACTTTCGACAGGTAAGTTTCGGCTGATTATTCTGGTGACTGCGACATTATGTACGGCAGCTTGTGTGGCCGTTTCGGGGGTGATTGGTTTTTTGGGATTGATGGCCCCCCATATGATACGGATCATACTCGGACCACGACACGGCCTGTTGATCCCGGGCAGTTGTCTCTTAGGTGCAATCCTGATGGTCCTCGCAGATACTTTGTCTAGAACTGTCATCGCCCCTGCAGAAATACCGGTGGGCATCGTAACCGCCATGATGGGTTGTCCGTTTTTTATCTTTCTGCTGATCAGCCGTGGACAACAATCGAAGCTATAAGAGGCAACAGTCATGAGTCAGATTGAAATTGAAAATGTTTCCTGCGGCTATGCAGAACGCGAAGTATTGAAACAGATTTCACTTCGTATCCAACCTGGAAATGTACTTGTATTATTGGGCCCCAATGGATCCGGGAAAACAACGTTATTGCGCGCGTTATTCAATTTGGTCGACATCAATCAAGGAAAAATGATGATCGATGATCAGATGATTAATCAGCTTTCCCGAAAACAGGTTGCTCAGAAACTGGCGCTTTCACCTCAAATGGAATTACCGCAATGGCCAATGACCATTGAAGAAACGGTACAATTGGGGCGCAGTTCCCAGCGAGGCTGGTTGCAGCCGTTCCAGACGGAAGATTCCGACTACGTTGATGTCGTACTTCAGCAGACCGGTCTGTCTGAATTGCGACAACGAAAGATTACTGAAATTTCAGGTGGGGAATGGCGTCGTACATTAATCGCCCGTGCATTGGCCCAACAGACGAATGTGCTTTGCCTGGATGAACCAACAACGGGACTTGATTTGAAATATCAGGTCGAGATTCTTTCTTTGATCCGAACATTAGCGCATCAGCGGGATCTCACCGTGATTTTGACTTTACACGATTTGAATCTTGCGGGATGTTTTGCCGATCAAATCGCATTGTTAAATCGAGGCCGAATTGAGTCAGTGGGCACCAGCATCGAAGTCTTAACTGAAACGCGAATTTCAGACGTCTATCAGACAAAGGTCAAAGTCATACCACATCCCGAGTACGAGGCTCCCTTTATTTTTCCCGTTCTCTGATCAATGTCTTAACTGCTGACGTAACTATCACAAACTCGAACCCTGGCCCATTTCGACTTATTGTCTTCAATGAATTTGAGATGGTCCTCTGAAACCTGATATTGATCGTGCGAGTCTTTGTTATCAAAGACCACATTCAACGCAACGTGATATTCCTGATCATTGACGGGACGTTGAAATTCAGTTCCCCGGGTGCCTGCGGAAAAGTAGAGTACTCCCGGATGGTCCTTTAGATAGATATGACACTCCTTGACCATCGCCTCACTGGCTTCAGCTGAATCATCAATCAATGTGAAATAAACCATGTGCGCCAGCTGTGTTTCCGCCATTCTCTGTTCCTTTTGGTTGTTATGGATTTCTTAAGCTGTTTGATTTTATAAGCTTAGGTTAAATTGAATGCCTCGGGTTCCAAAGCGAATGGTACTATCTTCTCAAAAAAGGACTCAAAAGTCACTGCCACTGAGGGTGAATGAATTCGGTCAATTACGAAATTTAAGATGAAGGGACTTTAACGATTATGCCGATAAGTGAGAAAGATGGAAGAGATGGACCATCAATTCGATATGAACCCGTCCTGATAATTGTCTGATGGCAGGCACGAAGGACAGGAGTGCTTAGCCAAAGCATACAAACTAAAAAGGAGCTTTTTCGATGTCCACCTGGATTCGAAATTTTATCGTTGTAGCATCATTACTACTGATATTTTCCAGTGACGCAGAAGCGCATTTGTTTCGAAGGCTCTTCAATCAGTGTGGTACTGGCTGTTACTATCCTCAGCACAAGCGTTGCGGTCATCGCTGTCGAAAATTGGCGCGGCGTTACTTCAGACGCTGTGCCCCGGTTACATCTTGTTGTCCGGGTGTTTGTACTCCACCTCCACCCAAAATTTGCTATCAGGATATCATTTGCACTGAATATAGAATGGTTCCCCAAACACGAGCCGTACCAGTTACGACTTACCAAAATGTTACTGTTGATGAAGGCTGTTGGAAAAAGGTCTGGGTGCCTCGTATGGTAACAAAACAAATCCCACGCACGGAATACCGTCAGCAGACAACTTATGTGAGATCACCTTATCAGGTAAGGCGGCGAGTTCCCGTAATGGCACCGCAGTCGACTTGTACTGATTGTATGGGAGCACAACCTTCCATCATGAATTCAACTCCTTCAATGCAGCCATATGTTGTGCCTTCGACACCTTCTACAACTCCTGCACCTTTAACCGTTCCTCAACCATCGCCAATGTCTTCGACTTCATTGGATCTGGGAGGGTATCCGACGCTGGCTCCCTCATTGGCGGCTCAGCCTGTTTCAACCTGGCGCGGAACCACCGGTCCTTCTCTTGTGAGCACCGGTTCGCCTTTACCGCCTCATCCTGCTGTATTGCAGACGCCACAGTCACAGGGGGCATCGGACTGGCAGGTGATTCAATCTCAACAAAACGCCTACTTAAAAACGCAAACAACGATAACGCCACAGACAGCCGCTTATGATGATTATTCGTCAAGGTCTTCAACAACAAGTGCCAAAGGAGCTTTTGTTCCCGCTCCCTCAGCGGCAACGGTCTGGAATACACCACGCCGACAAAGACTCAACTAGAACCCATTGATTGCTTTATAGCGTGATCTTCAATGATTCAAGCCGGAATCTGCATCAGATGGATGCGGGTTCTGGCTGTTTTCATTTTCACGAAGTGCTTCCTGCTCGCGACGATTCATTCGATAAAAGGCGACTCCAAAACCGGAGAAGATAATGGCAGGCATGGCCAGCATAAACGTGATGCTATACATGTAAGCGCGCGGCTTCCGATCATCAGTTTCGTTTAACTGTTTACACATCGGACAGGCAGAGGCCTGGCTCATGAGCGGGGGCATAATAAATATCCCCTGCAACAAAATTGCCAAAACACAATTACGAATTATGGAATATCGTTTTAACATGATTGAAGACACAGTAAAAAAGTGGTGTTGAATACTCTCTATGCTAACAGGTCATGCAGTGATTTTAAATAGAATCGTGTTGATTGCTTAAGCGTTACCAGATAAATGATACAGCATGAAGTAGATCACAACACCGGTAATTGAGACGTAAAGCCAGATCGGAAATGTGATTTTGGCAATACGGCGGTGTGCTTCCCACTGTTTTTTCAATCCGCGACGTATTGTGACCCAGGCCAAAATGGGAACAGATGCTGCCAGTACCACATGGGTAATCAATATAAAATAATAAACGGGCCTGATCAGGCCTTCACCTTCAAACTTGCGAGAAGCAGTTCCGGTGTAGCTTTGTAATGCAAAGTGATAAAGCAGATAGAAAATAAGAAATAATACCGAAGTTCCAAACGCAGTCAGCATTGTCTTTTTGTGTTTTTCCTTTTCGCCTTTGCGAATGAATCCATACCCGATCATTAACAGTATCGTGGCCAACCCGTTTAATAAGGCATTGACGGCAGGAAGTTGCAGCACCCAGGCAGGAACCGGCTTCGCTTCGATTCGTTGATCCTCTTCCGCCACTTCGACGAGAATGGGTTTCTCAGAATCGAGCTGACCAGGTAATAGAGAAGACAGTGAATTGCTTAGAGGATGAAGTAGAAACGGACTTAGCAATACCATCCCGGCTTTGGGAGGGACCCCAGATTTTGGCTTGGGTTTCTGGTTTGCTGCTTTGGGTTTGGTATCCTTTTTGATTTCTTTTCGAACGGCTTTTCTCAGCGAAGCCATTTCAGCGTCGTTGACGGCGTTATATTTTCCTAAAACATGTCCCTCTTTATCGACGAGCATCACATTGGTTGTGTGGATGACTTCAAAACCGGGTTTTCTGGCAGGTCCCGTGTTTTCCTGAACCGGCATTAGAAAACTTTTCTCGATCAGATGAAAGATTTCTTTTTGATCACCAGTCAGGAAAAGCCATTTATCCGGATCAGCGCCTACGGATTCTGCATAGCGGGATAAAACTTCAGGAGTATCATTTTTGGGATCAACGGTAAATGTAACCAGGCGAAAGTCCGCTTCTTTCAAATCTTTTTGTAACTGGTAAAACTGGCCAGAAACGCGCGGGCAGGGGCCGGCACAACGTGTAAACACAAAACAGGCAACCCACGGTTTTCCCAGCAGATCTTTTTTGGTGACTTTACGACCGCTCCGTTCGATTAGTGAAAAATCTTCGATGCCTTCTGCAGGCCAGGCTGGACTTTGAGATTTTTTCCTGGTGATCACAGCAGGATCAGTCGAGCCATTCTCTGGGCTCAGATTTGATTGTGCCGTCACAACTTTCTCTGAATTCGTCTGCTCTTTTGCCAGATCACTATGAGATTTCAATTTCCAGGTTGCAAAAGCGCTGATTGCGACCAATACCCAGAGTAGTACAATCAAAAAAAAGGGAATACGTCTGATACGTTTTGTCTCATTCATTCTGAATATCTTTAACAACTAAGAGTTTGTAATCACCGGATTAACGGGCATTTCGTGTAGAACGCTTTTGAGTTAATCCAATGGCAATGGCCACATATATTATACACACCACAGTCGTGACAGTCAGGCAGACGATCATTGATGGATTTCCCGATGTGATGGGAAAACCTGTTTCGGATGCCAGAATGTGTCGTAATCCCGTTACGCCATACGTTAAAGGATTCGCACGAATAATCCAGGAGAGCCAGCCAGATTCTCCCGCCGGGAAAAATGATCCGGAAAGTAACCACATCGGCATTAAGAAGACAGACATGATGGCATGAAAACCTTGAGTGGACTCCATCGGCCAGGCGATCACAAAACCAAGCGCTGTCAGGCTGAAGCCGAGCAGAAACAGAAATAGAATCAATGGAATCAAACTGGCGAGTGTGATTCCTGTTTGGAATTCGGGTGCTAATCCCACAATTTTTAATAAGGGGCCCAGGAAAATAAACAGGACAGCTTGTAAAACGGCAAGAATTGTACCCCCAAGAAGTTTTCCCAGAACAATCGAAGTGCGGGGAATCGGCGAAACTAACACTCCCTGCAGGAAGCCTTCTTTTCGATCTTCAATAATTGAGATCGTAGAGAAAATGGCCGTAAACATTAAAATCATCACGGTTACGCCGGGGAAAAAGTATTCCTGGTAAGTCATGCCGGATGCGGCCCATTCCGGTGGCTTAAATGATCCTCGCAGGCCAGCACCGAATAAAATCCAGAACAAAATCGGTTGCACTAAAGCGCCGATAACGCGTGTCCGCTGTCGTACAAAACGAATGATCTCACGCTGGGCGAGTGTCAGGACCGGTAATAGAAATAATTTTACTGGCCCGGTTGGCGCGAGAGGGAGAGTCGATGAAGACCGAATCATATGGTTTGCTCCTCATGCCAGAATTGATGTCCGGTTTCGTGTATGAAGACATCTTCCAGAGTTGGCTTTCCAAGTGAAACCGAACTGACCAGTTGTGGGAATGCGTCAATTAAATCTTTGAGGAATTCATGCCCACGGGGATGTTCCAGTCGTAGACTGTGATTGAGAACTTGTGGGGTAACACCGAATTTCTCGGTCATTTGGCTCTTCAGCTGATCCTGGTTGTTCCGCGTGGATGGTCAAACAGTCGCCGCCGACCGAAGCCCGTAGTTCGTCTGGCGTTCCCAGCGCTACCAGTTCTCCCTGATGCAGGATTCCCAATCGATCACATTGTTCGGCTTCTTCCATTAAATGGGTCGTTATGAGAATCGTCACACCATCTTCACGTTGTAACTGTTTCAGGTATTTCCAGAGATCGTGTCGTGCACCGGGATCGAGGCCGGTGCTTGGTTCATCCAGCAGTAATACCTGTGGTGCGTGCAACAAACCTTTGGCAATTTCAACACGTCGTTTCAGACCACCAGACAACGATTCTGCAAGATCGTGTTTACGGTCGGTGAGTCCCAGGTGCTGGAGTGCGTTTTCAATGCGTTCACGCATTGGTGCGCCGGAAATTCCATAGAGATGTGCCTGATGTTTCAGATTTTCTTGAACCGTTAATTTTCCATCCAGACTGGGTGACTGGAAGGTGACTCCGATGAGAGTACGGATTTGTTGAGATTGTGTCGCCAGGTCGAAACCGACGACGTTCGCTGAGCCCGACTGTAGCGGGAGCAGTGTAGAGAGTAGACGAAACAGCGTCGTCTTTCCGCCACCGTTCGGTCCCAGCAATCCGAAAATTTCAGAGCGGTGTACTTCAAAGCTGAGTTGATCAAGTGCAAGACGTTCACCGTATCGGTGTGAAATATTTGCAACGCTGATCTGGGAAGCGACATGCGTTTCCTGATGTGATCTATTACTTGTCATGACTGTTTTCGGCGTTAGCAGAGGTATCATTCGAGGCGGCCTGCTGTGCCTGTTCAAGATAGTCAATTTGAGGTGATTCATTCACATAGTAATGAATGCCGATATCGGGAGTCATCGCAATCGTAAGGCCCATAGCCAAAATAATGGTGGGGCTGAGCAGAACATATTTCCATTTTCCTTCGAACTTCAAGTGCATGAAATAAACCATGACGAACAGCGCCTTGGCGCAGGCTATTGCAAGTACAATTAACGTCAACAGAACCACACCATTCAATCCAAGAAGATTTTTTTCTCGTAAATCGATGACATCAAAAATAATCGACAATACTGTGCAAACACAGAGTGCGAGGAAGATCGTGGAGTATTTGACATACGAGTGAGATTGCTGATCAGACATCTTTACTTATTACTCTCAGGTTCAAGAATGAGACAGGGCAGCGACTGGTTCGCAAGCCTGTAGATTCAAATTTCAGTCAGTTAAATTATATAGATTAGTGGAAACAGAAAAATCCAGACCAGGTCCACAAAGTGCCAATAGAGACCAATGTTTTCGACATAGTCATTCCATTTTTTGCCCAGTCGTTTCCCTTGAATCAAAACAATAATAAACAGGATCATCCCAATCACGACATGGAGTGCATGAAATCCAGTCAGCAGGAAGTAAACAGATGCGAACAGATTTCCATAAATAATGGGTTGCAGGTAATGAACCGGCGCGAGGAATGAACCGTACTCAGGATTTTTTTTGAGTGTCTCCAGCTGTTGATTCATCTCAGGCAGAGTGATTGATTCATCGAGGGCCCGTTTATTTAAGTCTCGATATTTGGTTTCGAGGGCGAAGTATGCCTGTAATTCTTTTTTCCTCGTTTCCGAGATGTCAGGAGCCTCCAGTTCCGACTGGAGTTGACTCCTCAGCTCTTCGACAGGAGTCTCCAGTTCCTCAGTAGTCGTGTCAGAGGTTCCTGGCAGTTTTACGGTTTCTTCCGGATTTACGGCGACTTCTTTTTCTGGTTTTTTATGATTTGCCAATGCAATGACGCGACCATCAACGACCTGTTTCATTTCCAGCATGGATTTGTTTATTGCCATTTGTGGTGTTTCGGGAATGTGTCCCGGCAGAATATCATGTGAGAATTTGCCTGAATATTCATAGGCTTTGATTCCCAGAAAGACGCAGGCAAGCAGTAAAGTCAGGTAGAGATAACGCCGCGCTTTAGCAAAGTTTTCTGCCTTCATGCCTTCCAGAGCGAGTACCACAAAGTAACTGGACAAGATCAGAACGAAGGTGTTGAGTCCGCCTGCCCACACATGAATGTGTGTGATTTCTGCATCGGTAGGCCAGCCAGGGGAACCGGCACGTAATACGATATAGGCTCCGATGAACGCGGAGAAGAACATGATTTCTGTTGCCAGAAAAAGCCACATACCCAGTTTGGAATGTGGTATGGGGAGTCCCATTCGATATTGTGGCAAACGATTATCGTGACTCATTTTTATCTTTCACTTCACATCACAGTCAATAATCTGCTGTTGGTATCCTGAATACGAGCTCTCGTTGAATCATCAATTAAAAAGCTGCAGGCGATCCCAGGTCAGAGTTAAGAGCAGCACGGGGAGATAAATTAAGGAAAACCAGATAAGCCTGCGGGCTGATTTCCGGGATTCATGGGACAAAAATCGAATTGAAAAATACAGGTAACCAATACCCAGCATGAGTGCAACAATGGAATATGTTGTGCCTGCCAGCGAGACAAACTGGGGGAGCAGACTGATGGGTATCAATAGAGCTGCATAAATCACACACATCCAGCCAACAACACCGGGAACGGGGTCAGGTGACGGCAACATTTTTAGTCCCGCCTGATGATACTGGTGACGATATAACCAGGCGATTGCCAGAAAGTGAGGGAATTGCCAGAAGAACATGATGGCAAAGATGGCAAATGACGAAATATTCAGATGTCCGCCTGCCGCGGTCCATCCCAGGATCGGAGGCATTGCTCCGGGAATGGCACCGATTGTGGTACAGAAAGACGTATATCGTTTGAGAGGTGTATAAACCACAACATATAATGCAAGCGTCAGCATCGCTAAAAATGCAGTAAGCAAATTCACCATGACCGCCAGATAAAAAATTCCTGACAGTGCAGAAACAACACCGAATACTAACACTTCCGAGAGCGAAAGTTTTCCTGAAGGCAGCGGGCGATTTGCCGTACGGGGCATCAAGGCATCGCTTTTGATTTCAAGCAGCTGATTCAGTGTATTGCAGCCGATCGCCACACAACCAATTCCCAACAGGGCATGAATCAGTGGAATGACAGACCAGGAATGCGCACTGGCCAATGTATAGCCGAGAGCAACGGAGATCAGTGCCATCGTCGAAATACGTGGTTTGACTAATTCCACATAATCAAAAAATCGAGCCAGGCTGACCGGCTTGGCAGCAGATTTTGATTCTTCAACGGCGATGTAGGGTTGTTGTGTAGTAGACATTTCAAGCGTTACCTTCAGTATTCGGTAATGTATCAGACGCGGAGAGAGTTTGATCTGAGTCAATATTTTTATTGAGCTGGTGAAGTCGAAACACTCTGATGGAATATAAAACAGTTGTCATCAGAAACAAAATTCCGGTTATCAAATGTGCGGTTCGGAAGAGAGATTGTTGCCACGATCCGACTTCAGCGACAAGTCCCATGGAAGGCAGACCATATTTGGTGATCCAGGCGGCAAGCCCTAAAAGTATTTGAAGGATATTAATATGCAGCATACCCATTGCAGGACGTTTTAACCATTTGATTCCCGTTTTACGGGCACTGCGAAATTCAAGAATCACAAATATCAGTACCACAAAGGCAAAACTGAGATGTGGGTGTAAACCAACTTTAAAGTGGCTGAGACATCCACCCAGCGTATATTGAAACAGTACGAGAAGCGGTACTGTGATCGCCAGACGGCGTCCATAACCTGGTTCCAGTATCGGAGGGGCATTGCTGATTTCTATCCAGCGTTTGCCAGTGACCATGACCAGGAATGCCATCAGCGTAAATACACAGGCGCCAAAAATCGCGTGGAGCATTGCCAGTCCCTGGCTGTTCTCTGTGACACGTGTGCCGCCGATGATTCCTTGCAGAATCACACAACCCAGCACAGCCAGACAAATATTTCTGATCCATTTTTCTTCTTTGATTTTATAAGCAATCAGAACCAGCACGATAGATAAAAAACCGACCAGCATTCCTAAAAGGCGATGGCCGTGTTCGTAAAATTTATCCGCGGCTTGATGAATCCAGGAGTAAGTAATCATGTTTTCCCCATCGGAGGTAGGCCAATCGGGAAATGCCATGCCGTAGCCCTCGGTGGTCACATGTCCGCCAACCGTCATCAGTGGCAACGTAGCGACCGTGGTCGCCAGTGCGATTTTAAATAGCCACGGATGATATTGCTGGTTGTTCATTACAGTATACTCTTTATTCAGCTTAATCAGTTGATTCGGTTTCCTGGTTATCAGATTCGTTCGTTTTGTCCGGGGGAGGCTCACATTCTTTTTCTGTTTGCATCAGAAAGTCTCTGTCTCCATTTACAACTGCATATTCGTTAGGGCCATGATAGACCATCGGGATAAAATCAAAATTTCCATGTCCGGGAGGAGAAGGAGCCGACCATTCGAGAGTTGTGGCATTCCAGGGATTTCGACCCGCTTTGGGACCAAAGAACATGCTATAGAAGATATTGATGAATAACAGAATTTGAGCTAAGCCCATGATAATCGCACAAATCGTCATGAACTTATTCATGGGTAACAGATGCTCAAGGTAGCCATGCAGATAAGGGTCTGCATAGCGGCGAGGCATGCCTTGCATTCCGAGAAAGTGCATCGGGAAGAACGTTCCGTTTGCTCCCACGAAGGTCAGAACAAAATGAACTTTTCCCAGTTTTTCATTCATCATTCGACCAAACATTTTTGGGAACCAGAAATGGATGGCGGCAAAGACACCGAAGAGAGTCGCGCCGAACAGGACATAATGGAAGTGGGCTACAATGAAATAGGTGTCATGGAAATAAACATCAACGGGAACTGCGGCCATGAAAATACCACTCAGACCACCGACAATGAACATCGATAAAAAAGCGATACAGTTCAAGGTGACAGTATTGAATTCAAGCTTTCCACCCCAGATTGTTGCGGTCCAGTTAAACGTTTTCACGGCGGAGGGAAGTGCGATCATCATCGTGGCGACCATGAATGCCATTCCAACGGCAGGGTTCATTCCACTTGTATACATGTGGTGTCCCCAGACGATGAACCCCAGACTGGCGATGGCCGACATAGAGAAAATCATTGGTTTATAACCGAATAACGGCTTTCGACACATGCAACTCAACATATCGGAGACCATGCCCATCACAGGGAGCAGCATGATATAAACGGCAGGATGCGAATAGAACCAGAATAAGTGTTGCCATAAGAGTGCTTGCCCGCCACCGACGGTTGGTGCCGCATTGTTGATGATCAGACCCGAAGGATAAAAGAAGCAGGTTCCCAGTAAGCGGTCGGCGACTTGCATAAATCCGCCAGCGGTAAGAACAGGAAGCGCAAATGCCTGCAGGATGGCCGTAATAAATAGTCCCCAGATTGACATAGGCAGACGGAAAAAAGTCATACCGGGTGCACGCATATTAATGATGGTTGTCATGTAATTGATCGAACCCATCATTGATGAGAAACCAATAAAGGTGACTCCCAGCAACCAGTATGTTTGCGCGGTTCCGGAACCGGGGGCGGCTTGCGCCAGGTCTGCCAGAATGGGGTACGAAGTCCAGCCGGCAGCAGGGCCACCAGCAAAAGTGAAGCTCAAACCGAAGCAGGCAATGGCAGGCCACATAAACCAGTAACTCAGCATGTTGAGTTTGGGGAATGCCATATCATCCGCGCCAATCATCAGCGGAATCAGAAAATTCCCAAACGTGCCTGCCAGGATGGGGATGATCACTAAAAAGATCATGACGGTCGCATGCATTGTGAACAGCATGGTATAAAATTCAGGAGAGATCTGCCCTCCTTCGGCTGCGAATAACCAGGGACCGACGAGGGGCATGGATTCCCAGGGGAAGGCAAGTTGCCAGCGTACCGCAAGTGCCAGCACTCCTCCAACGATCATCATTAACAGTGTTGTAAAGAGAAATTGAACTGCGATGATTTTATGGTCGGTGGAAAAGATATATTTCGTGAAAAAGTTTCCCGGAGCATGATGTGCTTCAGGATTCAAAATCGGTTGCAGTCCGGTTGGTGAAGGATTCAATATACTCATTTCTGTGTCGCCTCACTCTCAGGGTCGGTCTCATGTGAGGCAATCTTTTTTAATCCATCATAAAACTGCTGCTGAGTGAGTGTTTTCAAATATTGCTGATACTCATCTTCGGGTTGAACGATGACATGTGCTTTCATTTTATAGTGCCCCCAACCACAGAGTTCGGCACAAATCAAGTCGTAAGTTCCAGGCTTGTTTGCTTCGAACCAGACTGGTATCTGTAAGCCAGGCAGGGCGTCCTGTTTAATTCTTAATGCTGGCAGAAAAAACGAGTGTTGCACATCCTCACTCCGTAACTGGATGAGTACCGGTTTTCCAAAAGGAACATGCAACTCATTGACGGAATACAAATCGTCGGACTGTGGCTTTTGCTGTAATTTTTTACCAATCGCGGGATAGCGAAATCGCCATTCAAACTGTCGTGCTGTGACTTCTGCGAGTGGATCTTTCACAGCCGCTTGCGGGTAATATTTTTTAATCCTGAAGTCCGCCCAGATATTCATTTGATAGATTGCCAGAAACAGCAGAATCACTCCAGGAATAATGGTCCAGATCAATTCCAGTTTATGATTACCATGTACATGACTCGCTCGTTCATCCCGATTGGTTGAACTTCGCCAGAGGGCATACACCAAAACCGCCTGTGTACCGACAAACACGATGGCGCAGATGACCAAAATTAAATAAAACAGTCCATCAATACGAATACCCAGATTACTGGCTGCTTGCGCATTGTCGTAAGGAAACGACCAGCCCACCAGGGGAGCGATCGCGCAGGATGCGACCGCCGCAACGGGCCAGAAAAGAAAAAATAAACACCATCCTTTACCCACTACAGGTCTCCTGTTCGGTCTTTTGATTGAGAATGTAAATGGTTTTCATATCATTTTCGGAAACAGTTGATTCGTTTCGGTTGGGAACGTTCAATTTTTAGTATAAGGCAGACTCATGACATAGTTGACCATATCCCACAGTTCTTGATCGGTCAAAGATCCACCAAATGCAGGCATCGGCGTACCTTTGATGCCTGCAGAAAGCCGTCGGTAAATATCAATAGGTCTGCGTCCTCCTCGATAGATTCCGCGGTGCAGATTTCTTGGTGGAAGCAGATTTCCCCAAATATCATGTAAGCCACGATCAGAATACATTTCGTTTGTGGCCGGGTTTTTCCAGAAATCCTGGGTTGCCGTTCCGTTACCTCGACCTTGAGGTCCATGACAGGTAGCACATTTCGTTTTCTGGCCCAGATAGAGTAAGCGCCCTCGTTCGCGCGATTCAGGTGTGTCAGCAACGCGTGGCGTTTTCGGAGTGACGATTGCGTCTTCCAGATTTGCTTCCTCCCACGCTTCTGCCACACTTGATGTTGCAAATTCGCGCGTATCAGGAAAGTCCAGTTCCATGTATTCTTTTAATTCTTCCATAACCTCTTCACGAGTTTCGCCTCCCTCTTCACTGGTCCTTTCAGCAACAGCTGTTTTGGAATAGTCAAGAAAAAGTTCATCCACCATTTTTTTCTCGGATTCTCCTCGAATGGAAAGCCAGATAACATAATTGACAATTGCCGAAACTTCGTCATCCGTTAATAATTTGAACGAAGGCATATAAGTCCCTGCGATTCCCTCTTGTACGGTGCGACTTAAGTCTGCAATTTGTGCTTTATTGGTCGGCTTGGTGGATGTGTATTTATAGATTCCGAGTCGGAAATCACGGGGAGGGGGGTTGAGATAACGCGATGTTGGCCCCGTTCCTTCTCCACTTATCCCATGACAGTGCATACAGTGTCTATTGTAGAGGTCGCGGCCAAACTGCAGTCGCGCACATTCGATCAGAAATGTATCGCCGGGTTGAGGGTCAATCTCTGCCGACTTTTCAACGGAGATCATGCCTGATAGAAAATTGTAGGTTTTGATACGGGAGACGTGGCCCTGGCCTTTTCCAGATGTCCATTCCAGCGGTAGTCCCTGTAATTTATCATATTCATTTTCAAGACCTGTTGCTTGAAATTGAATCAATGTTTGATCTGGATCTGTGGGGTCGACAGACTTGACTGTGCCTTTGATATCGCCAAATTGTGTCGGAAGACCTTCTAGCTGAGTAAGTGCAAATGGATTGCCGAATTCTTCTACTAACGCTTCTTTGACTGGCTTGGCGGCTTCCGGAATGAGTTCATTTGTCTTTTGGGAGAACACGAACTTGACTTGCGGTTGCTCACAGCCCGGAAGGCTCAGCAATGCAAAAAGGAGCAACAAGATTAAACGACTTAATCCAAATCTCACAGAAGTGAATCCTCACTTTAATATTGATGACAGATGAACGAATCTGGCAGTGATGCAAACCTTTTCTGTCTGTCTGCTCGCGATGAAGTAACACCTACTAATTACAAGATAACAAAGAAAATTGTTGCGGCTGATTCAATCAAATCCGTAATCAATTTCTGACAGGTTTGCTTGCGCGGGGTGGGAGGCTTTACAGCCTGATTACTTACGTAATTCTGGCAATGCTCAAGCGTTCTGACAACCAGCGTTTCTCTGAAGCAAGCCTTTTCTCACAAGCAGGAAGCTCCGAATGTTGGTGATCCCAATTGCGGGAATCATATATGTAATATCGTATTTTCTTTATCTGTATTTTTCAATCGGCACAGCCTGTTGTTTCGTTACTAACCTGAGTAAACTGATCAAAAATGGAGTTCCTTTGTGATTTTCAGATTTGAACCCTGTTTCGCTTTGACAAATCAGAAGTGCATGATCTTTGCAGAGAGATGCCTCATATTCTTAGAAGTGAGTCGGCTTGAATGGGCAAGACGCAAGCAGACATCATTTGTGAGTTTGACCGCCTGATCCGCAGAGATCCGGGGAAACGAGGGCTCATCGATTCAGAAGTTCACTTTGGTCCGCTCTGTCCGCACCACTTACTTCAATCGGCAATGGCATTGGCCAAAGACGCTTCGCAAGTAGCCATTACCACTGGTTTTTACGTTCCCGCCGCAGAGATTCCTGCCGCTGAAACTGATGGCCCACCAGGTGCTGTCTTGCTGGCACTGGTTTTGGAAGAATGTGGAATCAGTACATCAGTGATAACTGATGAGTTATGCGCCCCGGTATTGCAGGCGACTGTCGACGCCTGTTCTTATCCTGCTTCGCAATTACACATTTTGCCTACAGAGCAGGAAGACTGGGTCGAATCGTTTCTCAGTCGACAGAGTATCAGTCATCTGGTTTCTGTAGAACGGGTTGGTCCAAGCCACACACCGAACTCATTCAAAAATCAATCAAGATCAATCGAACCAGCGTATGCTGACTTTGAAAGAAAAGTAAGCGAATTCCATTTTGATCGTTGCCATAATATGCGAGGAGAAGTAATCGATCAGTTCACGGCACCCTTACATCAATTGTTTGAACGCTTACCTGAGTTTTTTCCGGAAGCAAAAACGATCGGGATTGGCGATGGTGGTAATGAAATCGGCATGGGTTCCATTACCTGGGAAGATCTGGATCGGAGAATCAGTTCCGTTCATTCCGGCCTGATACCTTGCCGTATTGCCACCGATTGGAATATTGTCGCTGGAACCAGTAATTGGGGGGCATTTGCGCTAGCGGCTGCAGTCGCTTTATTGAAAAACCAGACAGAGGTTTTGTTCCAATGGCAAAGAGCGGAACAGCAACAGGTTTTGGAGACTGTTGTACGCGAGGCGAATGCCGTCGATGGCGTGACAAATCAACGTGAACCGACCGTCGATGGTCTTCCTTTTTTGACCTACATCCAGCCCTGGGAGGGAATCCTGAAATTTATTACCAGCTGAAATAGTGAATTCTAACGTATGACAAGATGGGGAAACTCTATCTTGTAGACGGAAATCACTTGCAAACTCCCTTGTCAAACCGGTTAGAATGGGCTTTTTATTTGTATTTCTCCATGTATTCTCGATTACGAAGCAAATTTAAAACGAACAGTGAAAAGCTCTATGAATATAAAATTGAAACAACCTGAGTATTGGATTCTGTTTGCGATCTTTATTTCTTCGCAGATGTTGCTCTTATCCGGACCGGCCGTCTATGGTCAGGTGGTCAATAATGCGAAGTACAAACAGCAGGATAAGTTTCGGCAGTTAGAAGAAGCGTTGCCGACTCCCAATGAATATCGAACTGCGTCCGGTGCGCCCGGGCGAAAATACTGGCAGCAGCAAGCCGATTATGAAATCAATGTCGAACTTGATGATACATTGCAGAAAATTATCGGCTCAGAAAAGATTACGTATACTAATCGTTCTCCCGACTCTCTGAGTTATCTCTGGTTACAGCTTGATACCAATATTCTCTCTTTTGATTCAGACGCGCATCGTACAGGTACCAGTTCCCCGCTGGGGAAAGTGGGTTATAAATCCATGAAACAACTGCTGGCGAAAGAGACATTTGATGGCAGCATGAAAATTAAGTCTGTCCGCGATGCCAAAGGAGAACCGCTACCCTATACGGTGATCAAGACCATGTTGCGCATCGATTTGCCTCGGCCTTTGAATACGGGGGAGCGTGTTCAGTTTTCTGTTGACTGGAGTTACCTGATTAATGATTCCCAAAGCCGGCCTGCGCGTACCGGCTATGAGTACTTTAAAGAAGACAAAAATTTTCTCTATGAAATCGCGCACTGGTATCCCAGATTGGCGGCCTACACAGATAACACGGGCTGGCAGCATAAACAGTTTTTGGGACGGGGCGAATTTACACTCGAATTTGGTGATTTTCTGGTGCGAATTACGGTACCCGATGATCATATTATCGCCGCAACTGGCAGTCTGCAGAATCCAAAGGATGTGCTTTCAACAGAGCAACAGAAACGGCTTAAACAGGCTGAAACCGCAAAAAAGCCGATGTTTATTGTGACTCCCGAAGAAGCGAAGAAGAATGAGGGATCGAAGCCCAAAGGGAAAAAGACCTGGATTTTTAAAGCAGATCGAGTGCGCGATTTTGCCTTTGCCAGCTCGCGAAAATTTATCTGGGATGCCCAGGGGCACAAGGTAGAGGGGCAGCCTGTGATGGCGATGTCTTTTTATCCTAAGGAAGGCGAACCGCTATGGAGTAAATATTCGACGCATGCCATCATTCATACGCTCAATGTCTTTTCGAAATACACATTTCCCTATCCTTATCCAGTAGCAATTTCCGTGAATGGTCCTGTGGGCGGTATGGAATACCCGATGATTTGTTTTAATGGCCCCCGACCTGAAAAAGATGGGACGTATTCCAAACGAACCAAATATGGATTGATTTCTGTGATCATTCATGAAGTCGGGCATAACTATTTTCCAATGATTGTAAACAGTGACGAGCGACAATGGACCTGGATGGATGAAGGCCTCACCACATTCCTGCAATATTTAACGGAACAGGAGTGGGAACCCGATTATCCTTCACGCCGGGGAGAGCCACGAGCGAGTGTAGGCTACATGAAAAGCAGTTATCAGGTTCCCATTATGACGAATTCCGAGTCGATTTTACAGTTCGGAAACAATGCCTATGGGAAGCCGGCAACCGCGTTGAATGTGTTACGTGAAACAGTGCTGGGGAGGGAATTATTTGATTATGCATTCAAAGAATATTCCCGACGATGGATGTTCAGGCGACCGACTCCAGCAGATTTTTTCCGTACGATGGAAGATGCGTCTGGTGTGGATCTGGACTGGTTCTGGCGTGGCTGGTTTTACACGACTGACCATACCGATATCGCGATTGAAAATGTGAAACAGTATTCAATGGAATCAGGTGATCCTTATGTTGACAAAGCCCGCCGCAAAAAAGAGAGAGAGGCAGAACCAGAATCACTTTCCAAAATTCGGAATAAAAGTCTTCCCAAGCGCACAGATCAATTTCCGGAACTGAAGGATTTTTACAACGAGTTTGATGACCTGGATGTGACTGATAGCGAGCGAAAAAAATTCGAGGCCCAATTTAAGCAGTTGAAACCAGAGGAAAAGAAACTGTTTGAATCTCAGAAATACTTTTATCTGATCGATTTGAAAAATAACGGGGGACTGGTCATGCCTGTGATCTTAAAGTTGACTTTTCAGGACGATTCCACGCGAATGTTACGGATTCCCGCTGAAATCTGGCGTTTGAATAACGTCAGCGTTTCCAAATTGATTTTGACTGACAAACCACTCAAAAGTCTGGCCCTCGATCCTCATCGTGAAACAGCGGATACGCAGCTTTCCAATAATGAGTTTCCCAGAACGATTGGAAAGTCGTATTTCCAATTAGAAAAGTCCAAGAAATCGAAGAACGAAATGCAAAAGCGGAAGAAGGAAGCGCAGGAAAGTAAAAAGCAGACTCTGGAAAAGAAAGCGGTCGAAAAGAAAGCCGCGAAAAAATAGAATGATCTCTTCAGGGATGGTGTTGCGGTCTTTACCCTGATATCAATTTCAGCCACTCTCTGATTCAGAGACCGTTTCGACTTTGGCGATTTCAATGGTGTAATTCTGATACCATTTATTTTTTCCAAGTTCTTGTGCGGTCTGGTGTTCTGAGTTTTGTCTCCATGCGTCGATTGAGGGCAGATCCTTCCAGTATGAGACAGTGATTCCCTTTTTGTCTGGTGAACGAAAGGACTCTATTCCAAGGAATCCTGCCTGTTGACTGGCCAGATCGCTCATGCGATCAGACATTTCTGCGTATCCATCCCTGAAATCTGTCTGTTGAGAAATGAAAATGACAGCATAATAGGGAGGCTGTTTCATACCACTCATCTTATAGATCAAACTTTCTTTCCTAAGTCAAGACGGGAATATTTTGTGATGAAATTCGCATTTCCGTGGTCTGTCGATCCTCAATTAGGCTTGCCACAAATTCTGGTTTCATAAATAATTTACTGAAGTAGCAAACTCATTTTTCATTATATTTTTGATGAAGGAGGAAACTCAAGTGACGGGGTATACGGTCCACACGGGCTCGACAGAAGATTTCTCGAATGGATGGGACCGCATATTTAGTGAAAAGTCCGTTAAGAAAGAGAAAAAACAGAAGAAATCCAAGAAAAAAACAACCGCTAAGAAAGATTCGAAAAAGAAAAAGAAATCCTGATTTGTTTCAATTCTTATCCGACAGAGTCAGTTGAAAATTGAGCTGGAAGGCGAGGCGCAGTTGATGATGAATTGTTGTTTCGTCTGTTAATTTTTGCACAGGGCAGTGCTAATGCTTTAAGCTTGAAAGGCCGATAATTACTTTCGTGCTTTTCTTGCTTATTGTTGTCAAACACAGGACATGGAGGTAACGATGTCAGAAGAAAATGAAGAGCAATTCGAAGAAATCACCAGTGAAGAAGTCGACCGTGTTGTCGCACAGCTGGAAACCTTAATCGAATCGACCGAGAGTGAAAATATTCGTTCTTATCTCGAAGAAGCCATGAATGAGGTTTATTATCTCGTTTATGAAGAAGAAGCGAGCGAAGAGACGAGTGACGAAGAGTGGGATACTGAAATTGAAGCCTCTGATGCAGATGAGGAAGATATCTCAGAAGCAGCTTAATTTCTTCCCGACAAATTAAAGGCATGCTGCGCAAACCAGCAAAAAAGTAAGGCCACTTCCGTTGTTCACTGGAAGTGGCCTTTTTTGCGTATCCGAGAATATCAGACTCGCTGAAATTAAGCTTATTTGTTTAATTCCACAGTAATGGAGCGTGTTTTGGGGTCAACCTTGGTGGTTTTTCCAAATTTGATTTTCTTGGCAAACGTTGCTACGTCCTTAATTGGTGAAACACGGATAATTGTGGTTTCTCCTTCCACGACAGGCAAGATAGTAAGCCCATCTGCAACTTTCATCAGTTCATCAATGATAGGGTCTTGCTCTGCGTTCGATAGTTTTTTAGCAATTACGACCTCGACAACGGTCGCCGGATCGGCGGCAGTGCTGTCTCCGAGGCTGGGGCCTCCCGGGCTTCCTGGACCACCCATCATCGGTTGACCACCCATCTGCATCATTAACATGGGGAGGAACATCGCAGCAGGCGCGACAATGGGATTAAGTGTTTTGTTAAACTGTTCGGCATTTTCTGCTTTTTCCAGTTGAGCCAATACTTCGTTTACCTGTTTGAGGCCAGCCAGTGTTTGCTCTTTTTGTGCAGTCACTTTTTCAGGTGTGAGGGTTTCGAGTTGTTTTCGAACCTCGTCCATTTTGGTCTTCCAGTTGTCTGCCAGATTTTTGGGAATCCATTTTCCTTCAACTTTCACCATCTTTTCTTCATCTGATTTTTCACCAGGTACTTCGATTTTAATCGTGGCTGTATCACCCTCGTTTGCGACGACACTGACCTTTGCCTGTTTGATTTTATCGGAAAAACTGGGCTCGTCTTTTTTGCTGGGGATCAGATCGGTCATGCGCCACGACATTTTTGGCCAGTTGGTTACCAGTCGTTGATAAGAAATTCCCACCGTCAAAGTTTTTCAGTTTATCCAGATTTGAGAGGTCGCTTTGTGTAATCGAATCAAGCACATTGACCGTGGGGTCCCAGAACTGTGACACTTTATCTGGTGGGACAGGAAATCCTTTAATTGTCTGGTTTTCAAGTATAAATGCTTTTTTATCTTTGAGAAGTTTGGTGATACGTTGTGCTGTCTGGAATGAGCCATTATACATTTCGGGATCCATTTTCCCGGCAAACTCTTTGACTATGCCATTGACGTCGGTCTGATAACTGGCGGGAAGAAAATTCCAGGCGGCCTCCATTTTTTGGTTGCTGACGCCATCAATCAGCGCCTGCATGGACTCAGCGGGTCCGAGTGGTTTTGCTGACTGGCTGGCCTTTGTTCCTTCGGTATCAGCAGATTTTCCACAACCGGACAGCAGAGGCAGCGTTCCAGCTATTAAAAACAGGGTCAAAAAAGAGGCTGGTTTCTTCATCAGAGTTCCTTTTACTTAGGGAGAAAAGTAGAGATGTGCAGATTGATGTGCATTCCCTTGCTATAGCAAATGTCGATCTTATCTTTGCGCTGGCGAATTGAGTAGTATTGCATGCAATATTGTCTTTTACATTTCATAAATTTCGCTTGTGACTCTTCACTGGATCTTCTCTCCAGGTCTCAAGACCAAGCAGTGCCTGTGATCATTCCGGACTGGGGCTTTGTGATTTGAACGAAAAGCAACGTCAAGACTCCAACGTCGATTTTCAGTGCAGGGATTAATAAATATGATCAAAAACGACTCATTTCCATAATCCATATTTAGGTGTTTATGTGTTCTATTGAATGTGTCACCAGTGAGTGATTCTGCGTTAAGTGCTTTATCTGTCAGTGTTTTCCAAGTAGGATCTTTTTTTCAACCAGTAGTCAGGTATTCCTGTCAGCAGTCAATTCGCTTGACTTTATGCCTCTTTGGTCTCTACACTGTCTCGTATTCGAAATTGAAATACTGCAAGCTGGTTATTATTAGTATTCCTTATAAAAAGGGCTGGTCTGACTCCGATGCACCTGCGCAATGCGGAACTTTTTTGTGATGTCGTCGCACAAGGTAGCTTTTCCAAAGCTGCTGAAGTTCGACGTGTATCCCAGTCAGCGGCCAGTCAGGCGGTTCATGCATTGGAAAAACGGTTAGGCGCTCAGCTGATTGACCGCTCGAAGCGACCCTTTGAATTGACCCCTGCAGGTGAGATTTATTTCAATGGTTGCCAGCAGTTGTTGAGATCTTTCGAGCAAGTAGAAGACCAGGTACGACGTGCAATAGGACAAACAAAAAACCGTGTAAGGATCGCTGCGATCTATTCGGTTGGTTTGGCTCAAATGCATGAGTACGTAGAACAGTTTCAACTACAGTATCCGGATGTATTAATCACATTGGATTATTTACATCCTGATGAAGTTTATCAGCGTGTTTCCGAAAATCAGGCTGATTTAGGACTGGTTTCCTTTCCCAAGGAAGACAGAGAGTTAACGAGCATACCGTGGCAGGAACAGCCTTTAGTTCTGGTCGTATCTCCCGACCATCCTTTAGCAGATCAGGAGCGTTGTTTGCTCTCTGAAATTGAAGATGCGCCCTTTGTGGGATTCACTTCTGAGTTAGTCGTTCGCCAAAAGCTTGATCGCTGGTTAAAAAAAGCTGGAGTACACGTTCAGCTGATTCATGAGTTTGACAATATTGAAAATATCAAACGGGCTGTGGAAGCAGGAGCAGGTATTACCATTCTCCCATTACCTACAGTCAATAAAGAAGTACAGGATCAATCACTATCAGTGGTACACCTGGATCAAGTCGAATGGTTTCGTCCCGTAGGAATCATTCAGAAAAAGCAGAAATCGATACCCGATGTGGTTTCAAAATTCATAGAACTCTTACATGAAGACCCCGCGAATTTCTCTCTCACTCGCAGAGAACCGGTCGATTCATCAGCATCAAACGGGGAGCACACCTCCAGCCAGGATGCGTTTTCGTTCGGTCCTTTGATAGCGCGAGAGTAGTTAACATGGTTCATCGTAAGTAATTTTCTGATGGGGATCAGTCCTGCGATTTGGAGTTGCGGAGAGGATCTCCCTGAATCGGGAGCCATCATTCTGATGGAGACATAGTGTCACTCCTGAAAAAGTGCGAAGTTCATTCGCAATAACAGGATGCCGGTCGGCATCAGTTTTGTTAAACATTTGTTTGAATGGTGAAGTAAGATGACGAGTCGAACCGTTCGACGTGGAACAGATTCCGAAAACAATGATCGAAACTCCCTTTTTAAAGTGGGGCGTTTACCGGAAGCGCATGGACTTTACGATCCGGAATTCGAGCATGACAGTTGCGGGGTAGGATTTGTTGCCCACATTAAAGGCGAAACGTTCGCATCAAATTGTGCTTGATGCCGACGAAATGCTGCGTCATATGACTCACCGGGGTGCCTGCGGTTGTGAAGAAAATACTGGTGATGGTGCCGGGATTTTGGTTTCAATTCCACACGAGTTCCTGAGCAAAGTCGTTAAGCAGGATTTAGATCTTGACCTGCCTGCGCAGGGAAATTATGGCATGGGGGTGGTGTTTTTGCCAACCGATATCAGCCAGCGGGAACAATGTAAGACGCGAGTTCAACAAGCTGTTCATGATCAGGGACTCGTTGTTTTGGGATGGCGCGAGGTGCCTGTCAGTCCTGATAAAGCTGATATTGGACCGTCTGCGCGTCGGGCAATGCCGCATATGGAGCAGGTCTTCATTTCAACTTCCAATGGAAAAGTGGATGATCAAAATGATCTGGAACGTCAGCTCTACATCATTCTGAAGGTTGCCAGCCGCGAATTACGGGAAGGTGATTTACCTCAGGGCCTGATGTTCTATTTCTGCTCGCTCTCCAGCAAGGTCGTCGTTTACAAAGGCATGTTGACTCCCGATCAGTTAATACCGTTTTACCCGGACCTGCAGGATGAAGATTTTAAAAGTCATCTGGCGATGGTACATTCTCGTTTTTCAACAAATACATTTCCCAGTTGGGATCGAGCTCAACCTTGTCGATTCATGGCACATAATGGCGAGATCAATACATTACGAGGCAACGCCAACTGGATGTATGCCAGGCAGGGTGTGATGTCCAGTGATTTGTTTGGCGAAGATATCAAGAAATTATTTCCGATTATTGAGCCACACTGTTCTGACTCCGGAAACTTTGATAATGCACTGGAATTGTTATTGCAGTCGGGGCGACCTTTACCGGAAGTCATGATGATGATGATTCCCGAAGCCTGGCAGAATCATCACTCCATTTCTGTTGCGAAGCGTGCGTTTTATGAATATTACTCGGCACTCCAGGAACCCTGGGATGGCCCTGCTTCCGTTTCTTTCACCGACGGTCAGTGTATCGGTGCCGTGCTGGACCGGAATGGTTTGCGTCCCAGTCGTTATTACGTGACCCATGATGATCGAGTTATAATGGCCAGCGAAGTGGGTGTGTTGGAAGTCGACCCTCAAATCGTCAAGGAAAAGGGCAGATTACAACCAGGTAAAATGTTTCTGGTTGACTTTGAAGAAGGTCGTTTGATCCCTGATGAAGAGATTAAGGAAAAATATGCCAGTGAGCGGCCTTACCACGAATGGTTACAAAATCAGCGGATTCATTTACACGATCTTCCACCCGCTGATGAAGTCGAAGAAGTTCCTTCCGCCGAGTTGCTGTCGCGAATGCAGGCATTCGGATTTACATTTGAAACTCTGAAGTTCATGTTAATTCCCTTGATCAAAGCCAAGAAAGATCCAATTGGCTCGATGGGAAATGATGCGGCTTTAGCTTGTCTCAGCGATCAGTCGCGGTTGCTTTATGATTATTTTCATCAACTCTTTGCACAGGTCACTAACCCAGCCATCGATTCGATTCGCGAAGAAGTGATCATGTCACTCGAGTGTTTTATCGGGCCGGAGGGTAATCTTCTGGAATCGACAGAAGCGCAATGCCACCGGTTGCTGATTCCTGAGCCCATCATCACAAATGAAGAGATGGCAGCTATCAAAGTCATGGACTATCGTGGTTGGAAAAATAAAACCATTGATGTGACTTATCCCAAATCTGAAGGGGAAGCCGGATTTCGGACGGCTTTGGATCGAATTCGAGAAGAAGCATCGCAGGCGATTGCCGATGGGTTTAGTTTGATTACTTTGTCAGATCGTGCAGTGAATCGAGAGCGAATTGGCTTACCATCGCTGATTTCCTGCGGGGCGATTCACCATCATCTGGTGCAAAATGAACAACGAACACAGATTGGGATTGTGCTGGAAACAGGTGAAGCCCGCGAAGTTCATCATCACTGTTTATTGTTTGGTTATGGTGCTGATGCGATCAATCCTTATATGGCGTTCGAGGCCTTGTGGAATACATTAGATGCGGGAGAGCTCGATGCTACTAAATGGAATCGAGATTCTATCGTATCCGCTTACCGGAAAGGTGTAGGCAAAGGCATGCTGAAAGTGATGGCCAAAATGGGCATCTCGACGCTGCAAAGTTATAAAGGAGCCCAGATTTTTGAAGCCGTTGGTTTGAATAATGAAATCATCGACACCTGTTTTGCCGGCACTGCCAGTCGAATCAAGGGGATTGGGTTTGATGTGGTTGCCAAAGAATGCGAAATGCGTCACAAGATTGGTTATCCGCAGCGGGAGCAGCAATTAGCATCCCGTCTGCCTAATCCCGGTGTTTTTCACTGGCGTGCCAATGGGGAGAAACACTCATGGTCACCTGAAAACATTGCCAACCTTCAGGCAGCTGCGAGTTCGGGAGACAAGAGCGCATACAAACAATTTGCGAAAGCAGTCAACGAGCAGACGACACGCGAATGCCATCTGCGGGGTTTGTTAAACTTCGAGCCACAAAAGTCCGTTCCACTTGAAGAAGTGGAACCGGTCACGGAAATTGTGAAACGTTTCTGCACAGGTGCGATGAGCTATGGTTCGATTTCTGCCGAAGCGCACGAATCGCTGGCTGTTGCCATGAATCGCCTGGGTGGAAAAAGCAACACAGGAGAAGGTGGTGAAGATTACTCGCGATTCAAACCTTTAGAGAGCGGCGATTCCAAACGATCTGCGATTAAACAAATTGCATCCGGACGGTTTGGCGTTACCAGTTGGTATCTGACCAATGCGGATGAACTGCAGATCAAGATTTCGCAAGGTGCAAAACCGGGAGAGGGTGGTGAATTACCCGGGCATAAGGTCAATAAGATTATTGCCTCGGTTCGTCATTCGACGCCGGGAGTGGGACTGATCAGTCCGCCGCCACATCATGATATCTATTCGATCGAAGACCTGTCGCAGTTGATCTACGACCTGAAGAATACCAATCCCTCTGCACGGATCAGCGTCAAGCTGGTTTCGGAAGTGGGCGTGGGTACGATTGCCTCGGGTGTAGCGAAAGGACACGCCGATAATATTCTGATCTCAGGTGCCTCGGGCGGTACGGGCGCTTCGCCTTTGACGAGTGTCAAACATGCCGGTCTGCCTTGGGAGTTGGGAATTGCCGAAACACATCAGACGCTCGTCATGAATGATTTACGCAGCCGCGTCCGATTGCAAACTGATGGTCAGCTAAAAACAGGTCGTGACATTGTGATGGCCTGTTTACTGGGAGCCGAAGAATTCGGTTTCTCAACCGGGCCACTGATTACCATGGGTTGTATCATGATGCGAAAGTGTCATCTCAATACTTGTCCCGTGGGAATTGCAACGCAAAATCCGGAACTCCGCAAAAAGTTCGCCGGTCAGCCGGAGCATGTGGTGAATTACTTCTTCCTGCTGGCAGAGGAAGCCCGCGAGTTAATGGCAGAACTTGGATTCCGCACAATGGATGAAATGGTAGGTCGCAGTGATGTCTTGCAATTGAATCATGATGTTACACACTGGAAAGCGAAGCACCTTGATCTTTCACCCATCCTGAAACTGGCAGAGAAACCGCATCCCAATGTTGGCACGTTCTGCACTCGGGATCAGGAACACGGTCTGGATGTGGTTGTAGATAATATTCTCATTGATCAATGTCAGCCTGCAATTAAAAATAGAGAGCAGTCTGTTATAGATATCAACCTCAGGAACACTGATCGCACGGTGGGAACCATGTTGAGCCATGAAGTTTCCAGACACCACGGGCCTGAAGGATTGCCCGATGAAACGATTCATATCAACAGTAAAGGTTCTGCCGGGCAGAGTCTGGGCGCCTGGCTGGCACATGGCATCACCATTGAGCACGAGGGCGATGCCAATGACTATGTAGGTAAAGGACTCAGTGGGGGGCGAATTATTATTTACCCACCAGAAGGATCCACGTTTTTGCCTGAGGATAATATCATTGTCGGTAATGTGAATCTTTATGGTGCGACCGAGGGTGAAGTCTATATTCGTGGTCAGGCAGCAGAACGCTTCTGTGTGAGGAACTCTGGTGCGAAAGCCGTCGTAGAGGGAATTGGCGATCATGGCTGTGAATATATGACCGGAGGTCGCGTTGTGATTCTTGGTGAAACCGGCAGAAATTTTGCGGCCGGGATGTCGGGTGGAGTCTCCTATGTCTACGATCCAGATGGTTTGCTTCTGTCAAACTGCAATCTGGGAACGGTTGCGTTAGAACAAGTAGATGACCCTGCTGATATTGCTGAACTGAAAACGCTGATTGATAATCACCGTAAATTTACAGGTTCGACTGTAGCCAGGTCGATCATCGAAAACTGGGAAGCCGAGCTTGAGCTATTCAAGAAAGTCATGCCCATCGATTACAAACGGGCTTTAGAGGAAATTGCGGCGGAAGAGGCGGAAGCAGCTGCCAGTGTCTAGCCTGTGGTCCGTCGTTTCTGCAAGATTGATGATACAGAAACACCTTCCAGAGAGCATGTTAGTCCGCTGTATATATCCGCTGTATCTATAAGAGCAAATTATTTTAGAATGAGATAGAATTATGGGCAAGCCAACAGGCTTCATGGAATTTCCAAGAGAACTGGGTGCAGACAGAAAACCGGAATTGCGCATTCTTGACTGGAATGAATTTCACGATCACCTTACGGAAGAAGAACTGAGCAATCAGGGTGCACGGTGCATGGATTGCGGCATTCCCTTTTGTCATACCGGGAAAACATTAGCGGGCATGGCATCCGGGTGTCCGATTAACAACCTGATTCCCGAGTGGAATGATCATATCTATCATGGACGCTGGGAAGATGCCATCGAGAGTCTGCATAAGACGAATAACTTCCCGGAGTTTACCGGTCGAGTTTGTCCCGCGCCCTGTGAGGGGGCCTGCGTGCTGGGAATTCACGAACCAGCAGTGACGATTAAGAACATCGAGAATTCCATTATCGATCACGCCTTCGATCAGGGTTGGGTCGTGGCGAATCCTCCTCAAGTACGGACTGGCAAGAAAGTCGCCGTGATTGGCTCGGGCCCTGCAGGTCTCGCTGCTGCCGCTCAATTGAATAGTGCCGGTCACAGTGTCACCGTTTACGAAAGAGATGACCGTATTGGTGGTCTGTTGATGTACGGCATTCCAAATATGAAGCTGGAAAAATGGATCGTACAGCGTCGTGTCGATCTGCTGGCCGACGAAGGGGTGGAATTCATCACCAATACTTCGATTGGCGTCGACATCACAGCTGACCAGTTGATGAAAGATTTTGACGCGGTCGTACTTTGCACCGGTGCAACCAAACCCCGCGATCTGCCCATTCCCGGTCGTGATCTCAAAGGCGTCCATTTCGCGATGGAGTATCTGTCGAAGAATACGAAGAGCCTGCTGGAGTCCGGTCTGGAAAGCACGCACTATCAGAATCCCTCCGTCGAAAACTTCATCAATGCTGAAGGCAAAAAAGTAGTTGTGATCGGCGGTGGTGATACCGGCAACGACTGCCTGGGCACCGCAATGCGGCAGAATGCGAAAGCCTGATCAACCTGGAAATCGTACCTCAACCACCGAACGAACGAGCCGCCAGTAACCCCTGGCCTCAATGGCCGAAAATCTTCCGCGTGGACTACGGCCACGAAGAAGCGGCTGCCGCCTTCGGTAAAGATCCGCGACTGTTCCAGATGTCGACCGTCGAATTTGTGGGAGACGGGCAAGGAAACTTACGCGCCATCAAGGTCTGCGAAGTCGACTGGTCTAAACCGGTCGAAAACGGACCACCATTCAGTGTTGTCCCCGGATCAGAAAAAGAGCTGGAATGCGACCTGGTCTTCCTGGCGCTGGGCTTCTTGGGCCCCGAGCATATCATCGGCGAACAGCTCAACCTGGAAACCGATGCCCGCTCCAACTTCAAAGCCGAGCATGAGCAGTACACGACCAACATCGAAGGCGTCTTCGCCGCCGGCGACTGCCGACGTGGCCAAAGCCTGATTGTCTGGGCCATCAACGAAGGCCGCGGCGCGGCTCGCGAGTGTGACCGTTATTTGATGGGTGCGACTGAGCTGCCGTAGGTGATTTGGTCTAATGACTAATCAAGCTGTTTCTAACAGATAAATTTCGCGCTGTGTTTCTACAAGTGTATGAATACCTGGAAATATAGTCACAGCATTGTGCAAAGCAAAGTAACTGTTTTTTCCTAGTGGACCAATAAGCTTTAAAGTTAAACTAAAATATATGCAGGGTCCAGTATTCTGTCGTATGATGGCTAGTCAGGAAAAAAGACAATGGTAAATTATGCATTTCAGCCTGATCCAAAAAGGCCTGGACGAAATCAGCATTTAGGCTCATGGTCTGAAACTCAGTGTCGAGGTATCAATCTTCCATTGACAAAAGAATCTCTGATTTCATTATTACGGTTTGGGCTTGATGTTGAGAACTCACCTTATACGCATCAGGAAATCGTCGGGTGGGCAGACGATTTTCTTTATGGACGTAGCGATGAAGATAGCGACATCGAAGATGCCTTAGAAGATATTGCCTTGGATCTCTATTTACAGTGGCAAATGTACCTTTCAAATACCTACACACTTGAAGAGTTGCAAACTTTGGATTTTTCGAAGGTACAATTGCCTTCAGAATGGTTCTCAAACTGGCTTGAAAAGATCGATGTGTAACGCGTTTTGAGACCTTATAGGTGCGAGTACTTCAATAATCAAAGATTAGGCAATAAATGAATCAGCAGATCACCATTGCCGCTTGTCAGTTGGTTGATATTCAAGATGATCTCGACCAGTCTTTGACAAAAATCATTGAGACTGCAACGCATGCAGCAGAGAACGGAGCGCAGCTGGTCTGCTTTCCGGAATGTTATCTGCAAGGTTATACGGTTGATGAGCGACAGGCACGGGAACCTGCGATTGATGGTGTCTTCTGATTTGTTTACCGAGATTCTGAAGCAGCTTGCGGAGCTTCCGCCTTTACTTGTGATCGGCATGATCGAGAAAGAAGGCGAAAAACTCTATATTACGGCGGTGGTCGTGAAACAGGGGCAGTTACTGGGCTGTTATCGTAAAACCAAGCTGGCACCGTTTGAGTCTGTTTTTGAGTTGGGCGAGCAGGCTCCCATCTTTGAAGTTGAAGGACTGCGGTTTGGGGTCAATATTTGTTATGATTTGAACTTTTCAGAATGTTCTGCTGCGATTGCGAACCAGGACGCACATTTGATGGTTTGTCCCTGTTACAACATGCTGAGTTATGGCAACGCGGAAAAGTGGAAATTCAAACACAATACAATCCGTGCAGAAAGGACTGTCGAAACGGGGCTATGGTTAATCTCTTCTGATGTGACAGGTGAGAGGGATGGCCAGATTTCATATGGTCCCACTGCTCTGATTGACCCACACGGAAAGATCGTTGCTCAAGTACCTTTATTAGAAGAAGGTATGATCGTGCAGGAGATTACTTTTTGAAGTTGTGTTCAGTTCGAATACAAAACAAATTGTGAAGCTTACTTATTTTGAAGTCAGCTTGAAGTCGATTGTGTTCGGACCATCTTCAACGGTTGCTTCCAGTGTTGATTTTTTATTGTATTTTGCGGGAACCGTTTCGCTGCCTTGATCTCCCATGGGGTCGTTCTCATCATCGGCTGTGGAAATTCTGACGACATGTTTGCCTTTGATCGCGCCCATTTCTCCACGAAGATACACTAACTCATAACGTCCTTCAGAATCTGTTGTCGCTGATGAAGCTCGTCCCGAAGTGGGCTGAAAGCGAACGGCGGCTTTCGGTAGTGGTGCACCATCCATGGTTACAATACCGGTCACCGGTGCCAGTTCTGGTTGATCAGCGGCGGGACCACCTCCACCGCATCCAGGGAGTGTTACAATGATGATCAATGTTAAAATCGTCGGAAAGATCGCTCTTGAGTTCATATTTGAGATTCTGTTTCTCTAACAATAATTGATGATATGAGAAGTGCCTCGTGGTAACCGATATGGTCAATGGTCGAAGCACTGAAAGTTGTGACAGACATTTTCAGATCAGGCAACGACCTGCTTAAATGGGGCGTTACCTGACTGTTTCATGATTGGAGGTTGTGGCTAAAATTCACCCAGAACATTTCCATCATTTTCGTCGTTCAGCCATCTGTAAGTGTTGACGTCCATATTTTCTGAGATAAATCGAACCGCACCATCGGCAAGCAATACATGGACTCCCCCTTCATGCTGGCTGGATAAAGCAAAACGATCAGAGACTGATCTTGTTCCACCATTGATGAAGTCATCAGGAAGGTTATAGCCGATGAAATAGACATCTTCTGCAATCAGTCCTCGCTCCCAACCCCAGGCAGCAGTACGGGCACCGATCCATAATTTTCCTTCAAAGGTAGTACAAGGAGCGCCAGCACAACTGCCTGTCGTTCCTGATTCGTCGTGCGTTTTTACTTCTCCAACCAGGATGGTATTAGACGTTCCATCTGTAATATCACGAATTCTCAGGGCTTTGTTAACGCCTAACAGAATTCGTTCTGTAGCGTAGTTTGATTTTCCAAAATTACTCTTATCCTTATTGATTCCCCCCATGGGGTCAGAGGGGCAGTTATAGGGGGGAATAATTGATGTTGAAGAGGGAACGAACGTACTGCCTGTGTACCCGATGTGCCAGTTCATCGTGAAGCCGTTGGTTTCCGTGCCAATCTGGTTGTAGAGTGGTCCCTGATCCATGTACGGCAGAATCATTGTGCCCCAGCCCAGGCCATTTTTGTTTGCTGCTTCCGATGCGTCAGCAACCGTCTGATCGCCGTCAATCCACCCGGGAGGAAACGTATTACTTCGATCATGATAATTATGGAATGCCAGGCCAATTTGCTTCAAATTGTTTTTACAGGCACTGCGTCGAGCTGCTTCACGAGCCTGTTGGACAGCCGGTAAGAGTAAAGCAATCAATATCGCTATAATTGCAATGACGACAAGGAGTTCGATCAGCGTGAAACCGCGGATTCTTTGTTTTTTCATCAGAGTGAGTGCCTTTGGAAGATTAATAATAAAGTGCATAAATTATTTACTTAAACGCTATGAGATGATATCAAATCATAATGGCTTGATTCAACTACAAAGCTAATAAAAACGATTGATTTACCAGTATGGATAGGGTTTATATGTATATTGTTTGAGGTCGAGTTAATCTTGTTGCATTAGATCATTAATATGTTTGAACTTGCTTTGCTGAAATAATTTCAAACTCTTGATTTTCAACAGTTGCGGTTCAGACCCTGTGCTAGTTTCTGTTGAGCACGGCCGTGCTGAGGGTTTCGTTTGATGCATTCCTGGAAGTCCGAAATTGCGTCGGCGATTTTTCCAGAAGCCTGTTGAATCAGCCCGCGATTGAACCAGGCCTGTGCATCATTGGGATTCAAATCCAGCGATTGCTGGATTGCCTTGCTCGCAGCGGTCAGATCATTGTTTCGATAGAACTGCATTGCCTCAAGCCGGAATGCAATTGCCTGTTGAAGATTTGCTCCTGTTGTATCTCCTGATTTTTCCAGGATTTCAGCTACACGAAAATGGAGCGAGGGAGCCTTGGATGTGAGTGCTGCCCGCCCTCCTAACCAGGCAGCCTGTTTCCAGTCTCCCTGCATACCAAGGGCTTCCGCTTTATAAAGCAGGATATCAGCGTTGTTGATTCCCATACCATTTAGCAATTGGATTGTCTGGCGCATCTGTTTTGGTTTTTTTTGTTGAAATTCGACTTCCAATAGACGCATCAGAAATATTTGACGGTGTGTGGAAGGGCGTTCCGCAAGTAACGCTAAGAGTTTTTTAATTTCATCGGCTAATTTTTCGAGAGAGCTATTTTCAATCTGCGTATTGAATTCACCCACACGATGGTCTATGCCATATTGTAATCGATAAGGTTCGATGATGTTGGTGCCCGGGTGTAAAGGGACACTATGGTGGGCTTGTTCCAGCAGCATCGCTGCCTTTTCGGCGTCTTCCAGGTCTCCCTGCTGTTTTAAAGCGCGCAGTTGCAGTTCCCGAAATTTTAAGGACCTGGGAATCTGTTGCAGTGAAGCAGCTATCAAAGGCAGTGCTTCGGCGGCGCGATCGGTTCTGATCATCAGTTTTGCTAACTGGTAGCGGGCTGGTAAAAATCTGAGGTTTTCACGGAACACCTTTTCTGCCTGTTTGAGGTTTTCCTCGCGTAAATAGTTTCGACCCATCTCATATCGATATTGCATCAGCTGACGTTTTGCTTCGACAGTATTGTCTAAATCGGCGCAGAGCTTCTCGTATATCTCGGTACTGCGTTGCGTACGACCTGTTCTTTCGAGACAGAATGCGAGTCTGGCTTGAGCCAGTTTGCTTGATGGCATCAACCTGGCAGCCTGTCCAAAACAGAGTTCTGCGTGGCTATAAAAACCCTGACCCAGTAACGCCTCTCCCAGTTGCATCCAATCGAAGGCAGAGTTATCCTGCTTCACTTTTTGAGTGATCCCAAGAATATCATTTGCAAACAGAGGGTCCATAAGATTTTGTGGCGGTATAAGTGGCTCAGGACGAGACACTCTTTGCACAACCAGGTATCCGGAAATGAGGAGTTCGATGCCTAACACCATTATGATCAGACGCAAAAACACAGTTAAGGTCCTTTCTTCGGTTGCTGAATCCAATGTGTGATTCGGCCGATTCGATCAAAGGGCTTGCGCATGTTGAGAGAGCCGGCAACAACGTCCGGCAATCCATCTGCATTCAGGTCTCCGACTGCAACTGTCACTAAATGAATGGGTTGATTGTCGATCTGCCACGTTGTGAAATTTTGTTTGCCATCATTCTCCAGCCAGACCAGGCTGGCATGTTCAGGAGAGTACCAGTCATTTGTCATGCTGACTAATACCACATCCAGATCGCCGTCCAGATCCATGTCGGCGACATCGGCTGCATAAGTTCCACCCAGATTAGAAATGCGGTGTTGCTGAAACTTCCATTCCCCCTGATTCTCGAACCAGAGGCAACCGTGGTATGGTTGCGGGTATGCGTCAAAGTCTTCTAAATTATCACCTGCGGGAAGAATCAGATCTTCGTCTCCATCTTGATCGAGGTCCGCGTGGATCAGGCCTGCACTTCCCAGATCCATATTGGAAGTGGACCAGAGTGGACGCGTCTTAAAACGTCCACCGCCAAGATTTTCAAAGGCAACCAGTTCCTCTTCTTCCTGAGAAACAATTGTCGCAATATCAAGATCGCCGTCTCCATCATAATCAGCCACAGGTACGTGAATCGTTCCTGGTGCGTTGTAGAGGTGGTGGTCAAGAAACTGAAAATCCCCCTGGTTTTCAAGCCATAAAACTTCACCCCGATTGTAACCAAATACGGCTACTGCTAAATCCAGGTCACCATCATTGTCAAAATCTCCGGGCTGTACATCGGCCACACGACGTACATTATCGAGAATCACGTGTCGCACAAAGCCGTCTTGGACCTGCTCATGCAGCTCGACACGTCCAACCACCCCATCATCGGGCTGAAGATTACCCAGAACGGAAATGATGAGATCCAGGTCACCATCCTGATCGATGTCAACGGCTGTTGCATGTGCAGGAGCAGCGACATCGCTGATTAATATCCGATCAAACCCGACTCCGTTCTGATCTGTAGTGCTCAGCAGCACACGATTGTCGCCTGCATCACAGGAGAGGATATCGTTGTGTCCATCGCCGTCGAAGTCCAGAATCTGTACGTTGGTAATCAGCGGCAAGCTTTGAGTTGGTGCCCTGATAATGAGAGCCTCACCCTCAGTAATTCCGTTGCGGTTAAACAGGATTTTCGAAGCGGGGTATGAAGTGCCACCCGAATAAAGTTCGGGAAGCTGGCCTAGAGGCGGAAGCACTGGTAACGTGAACCACGTGGCGACGGGAATGATAATGACTGCCAACAGCAGCACTGGTATCAGCCATTTCGAATGATTGCGGGGCGGTATTGCGCGATCATTTTTCTCTTGTGAAGACATGCTGAGACATCACTCCCGTGGTGATTGTGAATTGAAATTTCGGATAGATTTTGAATGAACACCAATAAAATTGATACACTCCTGGTGTCAAAAAAAGTGCGGCGCACACTGACGCTGGCTGTCGTATCAGGATGCTCTACAACCATAATCAACAAGAAATCCACAAAGAGTTTACTATAGCTGACCCAACTGAAATTAGAGCAATCTCTCGTCCATTTTTATAGTATACCTGTAAAGAAACCACGTCAACCTGGTCTAATTCTTCATACGTGTCACTGTGGTTTAATGTGAAGTAAAAATGATTGATTCAAATACTGATTACACTTCCGAGTAGTTTTGATGTGATTCTTTCTCACTGTTTTATTGGTGATTGGGTGTTAAGTATTGCAACTTATGGGACGGATCAGACATCATCTACACAAAGCAAACATACAGTAGCGGGATTTCTTCCCAGCAGAGAGAGTTCGAAATGACTGATATTACAGTCGATTTGAATGGCTATCGTGTTAACTTGCGGGTGGGGGCGATTGTGACGAGAGGCGCGCATGTTTTATGTTGTTGTCTACCTGATCAAGACTGGTGGTTTTTGCCGGGGGGTAGAATCAAGACGGGCGAAAGTTCTTCTGTGGCACTTCAGCGGGAATTGGATGAGGAAATTGGTTCTGGTTTCAAAGTGATTCGTCCGGTTGTCACTGCAGAAAATTTCTTCGATTGGTGATAGCGAAAACTTCCATTAACTCTGTACGTTCTACGAGGTGTGAGTGGACGACAGGTGGAATTCAAAATCCGTGTGATCACAGCTTGTGAAATATTTGGTGGTTTCTCGAGATCGGATTGGTGACATTGTTCTCAAGCCCGACTTTATGAAAGAATATATTATCAATCCCCGTTCTGATTTTGAATTAGTCATACACAGGGAAAACGAATAAGTGCTTGCAGAGTCTGCGCAGCCTCGCACTGGTAAAAGACGAAAATTTCAATGCCTGTTTTGTTTGAATTATATTGGATATCCATTCACCATGAGATTATTCTGAGTGGAGTCGATGGTCGCGATAGGACAGGAGAGCAGCGCTCCGGGGCAAGTAGACAATTTCTTCCAGTACTGATGATTTTTTTGGCTGGGTGCCTGATGTGGTGCTATTTGGTCCTGTTTTTCTGGTACTCAAAGTGACTGAGATAATCAAGGCGAAGCGGGCTGTCGCTAAATCTGCTATGTATCAAAATTCCGAAACTTAAGTTTTTTTGTGGTCGCCCCTCGCCGATCTAAACTTTTAGAATTAAGAGAAGTGAATGCGTTTGAATGACTTCTTCTGCTGTACTAACAATTTATCGGCTTATAGCCTGAACGAAGGAATCTCCTTTAATTTTTCCGGCGCGAACTGTATCATATGCGGGTGTGTCAAACCGATTTGTATTTATGTGGGTTCAGTCCTGGTTTGTGTCTTAAGAATCAAAGTAAAAAACAATGTCTTCACCATCACGATCTATTGCGAATGACCTGCTGACATCGGAAGAAATCGAAAAATTCGAGAACGACGGCTATCTGATTCTGCGCAATCTTTGCCCGGAGCCTTTAAGACAGGAGATGCTGGCAGCGACCAAGGAGGGTTGGCGGGTGTTGTCGAACCGGTCGAGTATGAAGCGGATGTGGAATATCCGGGTTCGCCTCCGCTCCCGGAATGTGATGGGCAGGCGAAACAGTGCGGCGGTTGAAGCAGGCCCACAGTCGAGGAATGTGTTTTACGGAGATGGTCAGTCATCCGACATTAGTGGGACGGCTGGGCCAATTATTGGGTCCTGACTATGTGATGCCACTGGCACATCATAATTGTATTATGACCAAACAGCCTGAATTCAGCAGTGATACGTTATGGCATCAGGATATTCGGTTCTGGTCTTTCGAACGGAAAGAATTGATCAGCGTCTGGGTTGCCCTGGGGGACGAAAATCTGGATAACGGCTGTTTGAAAGTCATTCCCGGAACACATCGGATGGAATTTGAGCCTCATCGTCTGGATGATCGGATATTTCTCCGGCCGGATGTACCTGAAAATCAGGCATTGATTGAAACGAGTGTCTCCGCAGAATTACATCCGGGAGATATCTTGTTCTTTCACAGTCGTACTTTTCATGCGGCTTCCCGAAATTATACAGACAGTGCAAAATTTTCTGTGGTTTTTACATTTCGTCCGGCAGATAATCCACCGGTCAGTGGTTCGCTCCGTTCAGCTGTGCCACGGCCAGTAGTGGGTGAGCTGCTGGAACTGATTATCCATTACACCTCCTCGATTACGAAGCTGGTTCACAGTGTGCTTGCTTCGATCGACCCCCCCGGGATTCTCACGTCGATGTGTGCTATTTTATGTGAGGCGAATCGAGTTCGGGCTGGGGCTGGTTTTCCAGGAACTGGGCGGCACCCAGGTATTTCCCCCAGGAGCCGAAGTAGCCGCGATAGAGCATGATCAGGTAAGCGGGAACGATGATGGGGCGGATGATGAAGGTATCGAGCAGCACGCCGAAAGCGAGGGCAAAACCCAGCTGCTGCATGCCGACCAGGGTGCCTGCCATCAGTGAGGAGAAGGTACCGGCCATGATGATCCCACAACTGGAGATGATGCCCGCCGGTACTCTTCAGGGCCGAGATCACACCTTCGACGGGGTCTTTGTGTTTCTGTTCTTCATCGATGCGGGTGATGAGGTAGATATTATAGTCTTCGCCGACAGCAATCAGGATCGTGAAGAGAAACATGGGGACTTTCCAGTCCAGTCCGATGAAATTTTGTGGATCGAGCGCCCAGAAGACGGTAAAGGTGATTCCCAGTGTGACCAGATAACTGAAAAAGACACTCAGAATCAGATAAGCGCTAATGGCAGGACGTCTGAGCAAGATGACCAGAATCAGAAACACACTCCCGAGTACCAGGATATCAATCCGGGCCTGATCATGATCGGTGACTGCCTTCAGGTCGCTGATGCTGGCTGTGGCTCCGATATAAAACAACTCTGTTTTCTGTCTCATATCTTCTGGTAGCGCCTTGTTAACGGCTTCTTTGACGCGTTCGAGCTGTATCATACTGTCGTGCGAGAAGGGATCTTTCTCGAGGATCAGGTCCATGCGCGTGACATGGTTTTCGAGGTTCGGGTTCCGAACTGACGTAGTAGTTTTTGATGAGCTTGATGCGGCTCATGGCTCTTAATTTTGCGAGTCCGGTGAGGTCTCTGGCCTTCTCCATTTCGTCTGCGGCACCGATGCCGAAGGGTTTGGTCATGTTGCGGATGTCGGCGATCCCCAGCTCGTCTTTCTGTTTCAGCAAATGCTGAGTGAGATGTTCGATGGCATTCGCGCCCTTCCGCGTCGGAGAAATTGATGTCCGGATTCTCGAACAACAGGGTCAGAGGTCCGGTGGCACCTGCGGGATAATGTCCTTGTACGGCTTTGGTGCCGATGACACTGGGGTCTTCGCTGGGCAGTTCCGACAGTAATCCGTAACTCAAATTTCCATAACAGGCCAGGCTGATCAGGGCAAAGGGAAATAGAACCAGCATTGTCGAAAGCCAGATTTTGCCGGGACTTTTGAGCAAGGCTAATGAAACAGATTCCCAGACAGAACCAGCCCAGTTGCGTTGCATCAGTCGTGCCATCACACTGGAAGGTGTCAGCCAGCCTGCAGAGATGGCGACTCGTTCATTGAAGGTTTGAGGCCAATAAGCGAAGCGTCCCGCCAGGCAGAGCAGGGCAGGCGTGAGGGTCAGGGAGGCCATCAGAACGAAGGACAGGCTGAGGGCCATGGCGACACCGGCCTGTTGAAATTTACCAAACTGGGCGAAGACCATCATGCCGATACCGCACATGGTGGTACCTGCACTGGCAGCGAAAGCCGCACCCACCGTGGCGATCGAGTTAGAAATGGCTTCTTTAAACGTGCATTCCTTATCGAGTTCTTCCTGATGGCGGGCAATCAGAAACAGACAGTAATCGACACCGGCCCCGTACAGAATGACCGTCACGTAGACTTCAATGCCGGAGAAGAGTCCGACCCAGCCCCAGTCTGCCAGGATCGCCAGAACGGAAAGGGCGATCTTTACGGAAACGAAGACCGTTAACAACGGGATCAGTGCCAGAATCGGTGCACGATAGATGATAATCAGGAACAGGACAACCAGCACTACCGTCCAGAGTTCAGTGGCTGCGGCGCGCTCTGATTGGCAGCGCGAATCATATCGCGTCCAACAGTGGCGATACCACTCAGCGTGATATCGAGACCGGGTTCGATGGACTGTTTGAATTCATCTGTTTGAATCAGGTTTTCGATACTCGCGACGGTCTTCGCGTTACTCTGATCGAGAAATTCTGTCGAGAGTTCTACAATCACCAGCGAGGCTTTGTTGTCTTCACTTTGCAGCAGGTCGCCGATGGATTTATCGGTATAGGTGCGGATTCGCGAGATATTGGAATGTTTCTGATCTTTGTTCGAGTCGTCTTTTTCTGTCGCGTAGCCTCCCTGATCTTCCGCAATCTCTTCAAGCTGGGGTTTGAGTATATCCTCAATGAAAGTGAGGTCTTTGGAGTGAGTCCCTGATCGCCATGTTCCCGGCGAACCACGATCACGATACTGCTGGCGAGCAAGTCATCTGGAAAAGCGCGTTTAAACAACTTCTCTCCCAGAAGACTGGGAGAGTCCTCTGGTAGAAATACAAATTCTCCGTTTTGTACTACTGTTGACCACTCGGGTGCGATATAGGAGATGCCTGCTACTGCCAGGATCCAGCACGTAAGGACGATCTGCCAATACCGGACAACAGTGTTGCCTAATACTCGGAACATAGAGTTTGCTAATAAAGAGCTTATAAATAGACGTAAAGTCTACCTGTGAAAATACGAATCGTGTTCAAAGAGTTTCTTGAAACCAGAATCAACTGTTCAAGGTACATACAGTAACTGACAGGTCTTTGTGTAGTCAATCTTCACACACACTGGCAGGCGAATTCAACCCCAGGGGCGGGTGATTTGTCATGTGAACCAGGAAAATGTAATTATGTGCATTTTATTTTTTCAGAAGGCAGAATCAATTTTGTATCTTTCACCTGATTTTGTCATAATAGGCAGCTTCTATCAAATCAGGTCATTTTCACCCTCAAAAAATTGTTCTGACGCATTATAAGGATTTTCTAATGTTTCGTAATCCACGTCCCTTCGCTGGTTTTCTTCTTAGCAGCACTAATCTTTGTCATCTGGTTTTCGCCCGTCAGTGGTGACAGCTCAGACAATTGCCCGTTGTGGTGAGGGTTGGCTGGAGAAAGTGGATGGATATCTTGTTTTACATCTCAAAGGGACCCATTACGAAATGGGATACCAGCAGGGTGTTTTGCTGAAGGAAAGTGTGCGTAAGAATATGTATACCCTGTTGAATGATAAAGGGGATACAACGCTGGTTGATCTGGGGATTGTAAAATTAAAACCGAGACAGGCGATTGAGACGATTGTCCAGATTCAAAAACCCTACACACCTCAGAAGTATGTAGATGAAATGCGCGGTCTTTCTGACGGGGCTGAGATTTCCTTTAATGATGTGCGCGCTACGAATTTTATCCCGGAAATGTTTCACTGTAGTGGATTTTCCATTGCCAACTCTGCAACGAAGGACGGGACGCTCTATCACGGTCGTGTTCTGGATTATGCCTGTGACTGGGGATTGCAGGATCATGCGGTATTAGTCGTTGCTGAACCCAAGGGAGGCATCCCGTTTGTGAACGTTTCCTATGCGGGCTTTATTGGTTCGGTGACCGGCATGAATATGAAATCCGTATCCATTGGTGAGATGGGGGGACGTGGTTTGGGACATTGGTCGGGTGTACCGATGGCGTTTCTCGTGCGCGAAGTTTTGGAAACAGCCAGTGATCTTGAAGAGGCGATCGCAGTTTTTCGTGATAACTACCGTACGTGTGAGTATTATTATGTGATCGCTGACGGGAAAACGAATCGGTCGGTCGGGATGGCGACAACCTGGGAAAAATTTGAATTGATTAAGCCGGGAGAAGCACATCCACTGCTTCCCAATCCTGTGAAAGATGCGGCATTGCTCTCAGCCGGTGAGCGTTATCAGGAGCTTTCCAGGCGGGTGAAACAAGGATATGGATCGTTTACAGCCAAATCGGCAATTAAGCTTATGAGCCGACCGGTTGCCATGAAATCAAATTTGCATAATGTCTTGTTTGAACCAAAATCAACCAGGTTATGGGTAGCAAATGCCGCCAGTGATGGGACGCCTGCGGCAACCCAGAAATATCACGGTTTTCAATTATCAGAATTATTGAAACGAAAACCCGATGCCAGCGCTCCCGTTTTTCCGATGCCGAAGAGCCAGTCTGTGACTCAGAAATCGAAATAGCAGAACGCTGTGTTACACTATTTAATTTGGCTTTGAATGAGATCCTGCCAGGCTGCTGGTAGATAGTCGGGTAGATCAGAGGCAATGAGTGCAGCTTGAGTGAGTTTTTGCGCGGCCAGATCTCCTGCTCGTCCATGCAGGTGGGCTGCGAGCTGTGCGGCTTCAAATGCATCGAATCCCTGACCTGCCAATGATGTGATTAACCCCGTCAGAACATCGCCGCTCCCTCCCGTCGCCATGCCACTGTTGCCTGTTGAATTGACGGCAATTTGTGTGCCGTCTGTGATAATGGTATGTGCTCCCTTTAATAGAAGAATTAAACTGTGTTGTTTTGCATAATCGATTGCTGACGTTTCACGCTGTTGTTCGATTGCTGAGACTGTTTGACCAGTCAAACGCGAAAACTCACCTGGATGCGGTGTGAGAATCCGGGGTCCGCCCGCAGTTGGTATTGGTTTACCGGAAGTGGCGATGGCATTCAGAGCATCGGCATCGATAATCAATGTTTGAGTGAGTTCAGCATAAAGTTTAAGCGTTAGTTTCTGGATCCATTTGTGATGCCCACAACCAGGGCCAATGGCGACTGCGTCAAAATTGGGTATTTGGTCCCATAAGTGTGTTTTGGATTCCGCGGAGAGTTTGTCATTGTGATCCACTTGCAGCGGAATGGTCAGGTAACTGGGATTCACGGTAGAAACGATGGATTGAATCGATTCGGGGACTGCCAGAAAGACCAGTCCCGATCCGCCGCGCAGCGCTCCCAGACCAGCGAGACAGGCCGCTCCACTCATTCCAGGACTTCCGGCAATAATCAGAACTTTTCCGAAGGTCCCTTTGTGTGATTTTTCCGGACGCAGGGGTAAGGCGGGGAGATCAGTAATGCGTTGAACGTTCATGGCAAAGTATTCTTTCAAATCAAGACAAGATCACTAAAATGGGAACGTATTTTTTGCATGGAAGTCTGCCCTGGTGCTGGGATCCGGTTTGTGCGGTAAGCTGTTTGTACATTGTACTTTGTATAGACTGGTATTTTCCATTGATAGAATGGGTTGAGTAAAAAGAATAGGATGTTTTTTGGGGCGGTGGGAGACAGAAGTTCGGCCCGTGATTCTGAATCGGGCAGTAGTGAGACTCCCACTTTGCGAGCAGTTAACTATACTCTGCATACCCTTTTTTGCGGGAAGGATTTTTTTTATTATACTTCCGAGTTCACTTCGATGCGTTCAAACAAATAGTGAAAATGGAATCATTCACCGCCTCCGAAAGATTCTGAGAAGTGACAGAACTACAGAAATCGTAATGGATTGGATGGATTTTCAATGTCGACCAAAAAAACTGTTTATGAAAAACTTTGCGATCTCTCCGGAAATCTCTGGTGGAGTTGGCAGCCTGATATTACCCAGATCTTTCATCTGATTGATCCGGAGAAATGGTCTGAACTGAATCATAACCCGGTACTCTTACTGAAAGAGTACACACCAGAGCAGCTGGAAGATAAGTTAAGTAATCTCAGTTTACATTCCCGTGTGAATGTTGCCTATCGCCGTTGGCAGGAATATATGGAGCGGTCCGATACCTGGGGTTCGACCCATGCTACCATTTTAGGGCATCGCTGTGCTGCTTATTTCTCTGCTGAATTTGGTATTCACGAATCATTACATATTTATTCTGGTGGTTTAGGTGTTCTTGCTGGTGACCATCTGAAAAGTGCATCTGACCTCGGGTTGCCACTGGTGGCTGTCGGCCTGTTTTATGGGGAGGGCTATTTTTCTCAGCATATAGACAAAGAAGGCTGGCAACAGGAATCATATACAGAAGCCAAAACGGAGAACTTGCCAATTTCTCCTGCATTCACTCCGGATGGAAAGCCGGTGATGATTTCAGTTGTGACTCGAACTGGTGAAATATTCGCCAAGGTCTGGCGGATTGACGTTGGTCGTATTGTTCTGTACCTGCTCGATACCGACATTCCAGAAAATAGCAAAGAAGACCAGCAGCTGACCGCGCGGCTCTATGGAGGCGATCAGCGCACGCGAATTCGACAGGAGGTCATGTTGGGCATCGGTGGTGTGAAGGCGTTAGAAGCAATCGGAATCGAGCCGAGCGTCATACATATGAATGAAGGTCATTCCGCGTTTGCACCTTTAGAGCGAATACGTAATCGGATGCATGAAGATGGATTCACATTTGATGATGCATTACGCGATGTCGCGGCTGCTTGTGTATTCACGACGCATACCCCTGTACCAGCTGGTCATGACCGATTTGACGCGGGTCTGGTGGAAGAACACGTTGGTCCCCTGGGAGATCAACTGGGGCTGGATCATCATGCATTGATGAGTCTGGGGCGTGTTGATCCACAAAATGAAGGTGAAACATTTTGTATGACCGTACTTGCATTCAAATTAAGTCGGTTGGCAAATGCCGTGTCAAATCTGCATGGAGTCGTGAGTCGGCGGATGTGGGCCTCGTTGTGGCCTTGGCGGAGTGAAGAAGAAATCCCCATTGGTCATATCACGAATGGCGTACATATGCCGACCTGGCTGGCTGCACCGATGCGTGTGATTTATGATCGTGTTTTGCCAAATCAGTGGTATTATCGAACCGGGGAAGCGAATGTCTGGGGCAATATTGAAGAGGTCTCGCCGGGGGACCTCTGGGAAACGCATCAGTCATTAAAAAATCGTTTAATTATTTATGCCCGTAATGCCCTGGTCAAACAGGCAAAACGACGCGGTACCTCAGAAGATGAGTTGAGTCATTTAAGAACAGCGTTGAATCCGGACGCTTTACTGATTGGTTTTGCAAGACGATTCGCGCCTTATAAACGTGCAGACCTTGTGATGAAAGATATGGAAACGTTCCTCAAAATCATCGATGATTCTGATCGGCCGATACAATTTATTTTTGCTGGTAAAGCACATCCGGCAGATGAACGTGGTAAGGAAATCGTTCAGCGCATTTTCAAATTAACACAAAAACCTCAATTTCGGGGAAAAATTGTACTGTTGGAAGATTACGACATTAATCTGGGTCGGCATCTGGTACAAGGCGTCGATGTCTGGTTGAATAACCCACGACGTCCACTTGAAGCTTCCGGAACCAGTGGTCAGAAAGTTGTTCTCAATGGTGGGCTCAACTGTTCGATCCTGGACGGCTGGTGGGCCGAAGCCTTTGATGGCAGCAACGGTTTTGCCATCGGAAAGGGGCGAACGCACGTTGACCTGGAAATTCAGGATGATCGCGATGGTCTCAATCTGATGAAGGTTCTGAATGAAGAAGTCATCCCGCTCTATTATGATCGTAATGATGACGATCTGCCTCTGGGCTGGATTTCCCGTATGAAGCGTGCGATTCGGACCTTGGGCTGGCGGTTTAACGCAGACCGCATGGTGATGGACTACGCTGAAAAAATGTATCTGCCCGCAGCCGGCGGATTGTCCAGCCAGATCAAGGGAGACTCTTCGCTATAAAAGTCACTTGTTGATTCTAGCAGTGTGTTACAATCGTAATAACAGTTACAGGAGAAGGATTCCCTCTCTTTCCTGTAGCTGTTTTTTTTGTGCCATCTGATACAGGGTCAATCAACGCCTGGATTCTTGTTGATTTTTGGCAACCTCAGGAATCACTGCTGGTTACCACAAGCTAACTTTAAAGTGGAACACACTATCAGTTTTTGAATCATAGGCGATTCAACGTACTGTTTCTTTTGAGAATAAGAGTACTTGAACAACACGTAAGTCATTCATCCTGTGTCGATACGTGGTGGTGTTCCTTTCAACTTCTTGTTTGTTTGAGATGAAAGTGTTTGATCCATGAGTTCAGCAGCAGCAAGACAGGCCGATCTCCCCTTAAATAATCCCATTCCGCAAGGTGAATTCTCGGATCTGGTCAAGATCTATGTGGATAAAGAAATGTGGCAATCTACCGGATGGCTGACACGTCTTGATCTGGCTGAGCCGCGCGTCGACGTACGCTGTTTAACTGAGCGGACGCGATTTTCCAAACGGGTACTCGATATCATCGTCTCTTTGAGCATGTTGATCGTACTGGCACCGTTGTTGATCTTTCTTGTTATTATCGTCAAGCTCACATCTCCCGGGCCTGCCATATTTCATCAGACGCGTGTTGGATTGAATTTTAGAAAAAAGAACAAAAACGATCGCCGAAAAAACCAGGTTCGTTTGTCTGAAATTGGAATTAATGATGACCGTCGAACTCAGATAGACCGCCGCGATGAAACCGGTTATGGTAAGCCTTTCACTTTATATAAGTTTCGCACTATGACTGTTGATGCAGAAAAAAATGGTGCTCAGTTTGCTGTTCAGGGAGACCCACGTGTGACCCCGCTGGGACGCTTTATGAGGAAGACTAGATTAGATGAACTTCCTCAACTCTGGAATGTACTTAAAGGAGAAATGACGTTGGTCGGACCACGCCCGGAACGTCCGGAATTCATTGAAGGCTTGAGTGAGGAGATTCCGAATTATATCAATCGCCTCGGCTTGAAACCGGGTCTGACTGGCGTTGCGCAAATTGTGAATGGCTATGATAACAACATCGAGGGTTTTCGTAGAAAAGTGTCGCTGGATTTACTGTATTTACAGAACTGCTGTTTCTGGAATGACCTCAAGATTCTGTTCAAAACGATCCGTGTCATTTTAACCGGCAGTGGTGCTTTATAATTCCTGCTTGAATGAATCTTGCTTCTCTCAGATTACCCGATTCGATTTTTCATGCTCATTGATCAGTGCCTGATTTCTATCTCAGGAATCAAATATACATTGGGTAGAATGTTTGTGTTACCGCTGTGAATTTACATCTGATGCATGAGGTATTCACAGTGATGATTGTGAAGCGTTTTTGAATTTGATGCGCGAAAGCGGTTTTGAACTCTGCGTGAACATGCATTGAAAACGCGTGAATGGAGTCTGAACGTGTTTGATAAGCGCAATAAACAGACTGAAGATTTTGAACCAGTTCTACTTGTTCCTTATCTCATCTATGAAAACAACCTTGTTTTTCACAGTGTTGAAATCAACAGGTGAAAACGATTCACTGACGAGAAAAATTTCTCACGCACGCGACGCAGATCACGCAGTTTAAGCAGACACTTCAACGAGTCAAGGCGCAAAAAAAACGCCCTGAATTCAGGGCGTTTTTGAATTGATGGATTTCTGAATTTGTCAACGGCAATTCTGTTTTTTACGAATTGTGACCTTATGAGAAATTTGCTCAGGAATCGTTTTCGGGATAGTGGCTGAGCTCCAGTGTATTGGCGGGAACCATTTTTTCATTTTTAGTATCCCAGCCCATCATGTGCCCACTTCTCCACGATTCATTAGCCATGTTGACGGCGACGACGCCAGCAAGTCCTAATTCACTGGGACAGTTCAGTGCTTCGCCGTTTCTTAAATGATTCTGCAGATTAGTATGATGTAGTTTCGTATCCTCTGCACCAGATTTTTTATGCTCTGCGAGGACTTTGCCATCTTTGTCTTTGGCGACCCATCCAGAAGAAGTAAAGTACATTGTGCCTCGGTAGCCTCGAATCAAATGGTCGACGCCAACGCGATTACTCATTGTACCCAGCACATAAACAGTCATGCCTCGCGGGTACTCACAAATCATTTCAAAGTTGTCAGGCAGGTCACGGTCATCGCGCCATTGCCAGATGCCGCCCATGCCGACAACACGACGTGGATACAGCAGATTACAGGCTTTCATGATCCGTGTAATGCGGTGAATGAACAGGTCAGTACAAATTCCACCTGAATATTGAGAATAGTTTCGCCATTCATAGTAATGGTGCGGATTCCAATCCGTTTTGGGAGCATGTCCTAACCAGGCATCCCAATTCAAATCAGCAGGTTTGGGTTCATCGTCTTTCAGACCGGGACGTCTCCAGGGACCCTGTGCTCCGTAGCGGCGTACATATTCAATTTGTGCTTGGACGACCTGTCCAATGACGCCTTCTTCGATCGCTTTTGCGGCTGAACTATAAGTATCGTCTGACATGCCTTGTACGCCAACCTGAATGGGCAGCTTCGTTTCTTTCTGTTTTTTGATGACTGCCTGTGCTTCAGGGATACTGTGGGTCATTGGTTTTTCGCAGTAGACAGCTTTGCCTGCATCAAGTGCATCGATTGTCATTTGCGCATGCCAATGTTCCGGAGTGGCGATGGTGACATAGTCAATGTCTTTGATCTCCAGAACTTTATGATAGTCAGAAAAGGCGTGTCTGGCCCCCGTTTTTGCTTTTCCTTCATCGGCTCGCTTTTTCCAGCAGTCGGCAACAGCGATCGATTCCAGATTGTTTTTTTCTCGAATCGCATTGAACGAACTCATATGCGCATTTGCCATACCACCGGCGCCGAGGAAACCGATTCGTATGCGGTCGTTGGCACCGAGAATATTTCCATAGCTTTGTGCTGTCCACGCCAGGCCGGCAGCGGCAATGCTGCCGGTTTGAAGAAAACTTCTACGAGTCACTTCTGTTGAAGGCTCTTTTTTTTCAGAACTCATAATCAATTATCCTGTGTCGTATGGTAAATAAAATTTTGAAGATCTATTTGAGTTCTTTGATTCGCATATCTTTGAACTCAATTTTTGCACCATGACCACAGAGACAAATGTGTCCTGAATCCCGTTTCAAACCAGGATGGTCTTTACCATCGATGGTTCCATTTTTCTTCGCGTCAGCTAGATCATAATCGACAATGGTAGTGCCATTTAAAACTACTTTTACCTTGTTTCCATCAACTGTGAGTTCCTGAGTATTCCATTCACCGACTGGCTTGAGGTGACCACGTTTCGCTGGCGCGGTTCCGTAAAGCGAACCATGATATTGATAATTTTGTAATTTGGCATATTTTTTAGCAGTGTCATCGAGGATCTGAATTTCTTTGCCTTCGTAAGCTGGGCTTTTTTTAGTTTTGAGAGGGACGTGAAACCCGATACCATTATTGGCACCTGGTTCGAGTTTGAAATCAAAACGCAGGATAAAGTTTTTATACTCTTTATTGGTATAGAGGTTTCCGCCACTGTCTTTTTTACTGATAAGCATTCCGTCTTTCGCATAGTAACCATCAGTAGCACCTTGCCAGCCATCAAGTGACTTGCCATTGAAAATACTCACGAAGTCGCTTTCGCAATGCTCTTCAGCAATGAGGTCAGCGTGTTGTAACGGAACCGAAACAGGCGATGGTCAACAGAGAGAGGGTTGAAAGATTTTTCGGAAAATTGCAGCATAGCATTGGTTCCTTGATATTCAGCAGTTGAAAGTTATTTAGTCAGGAAAAATCCCTGTGGTGTTTATTAAGGATCTTAACTATAGGTGTGGAAGATTGAGCATACCAAAGTGAGATTACCAGAATCAATGGAAAACCGGCTGAAACATGAGGGTTTTTTGTTTGAGGTCATTTTGACTAGAATCAGTATGATAATTCAAACTGACACGACAGCCATTCCACCAAAGGAAGAATTACGGATATGAATTTAGAAAACGAATCAGTGCCTGAACTTGCAACAGTTCGCTGGGTTGGCGGAACAGATGGATATCTGGAAAATGATCGATCAGACCTTGCTGCCCACCGAGTACAAAGAGATCGAGTGTCGTTCTGTTGAAACGGTCGTTTGGGAGGCAATCAAAAGGTTCAGTGTACGCGGGTGCACCCGCGATTGGGATCGCAGCTGCCTATGGAGTGGTGCTGGGTTTGCAAACGGACGCAGGGTCACCTCGCGTGCGGAATTTGATCAAAGATTGAAAACCGTTGCTGACTATCTGGCAGGAAGTCGGCCGACGGCGGTGAACCTGTTCTGGGCACTTGATCGCTTGCAGAAGCTGGCTGCGGATTCAGAGGATCTGGCTAACAGCGGTGAGATACATCAGCGATTTCTGGAGGAAGCACTGCGGATTGAAGTCGAAGATTTGGAGATGTGTCATAAAATCGGAGAAGTGGGAGCGAGTTGCTTTCCCAGGTGATGGTGTGCTGACACACTGCAATGCAGGTGGCCTGGCGACTTCGGGAGGAGGAACGGCTCTGTCGGTCTTCTTTGAAGCGGCCCGACAGGGAAAAGGAATTCATGTTTATGCAGATGAAACCAGGCCTTTACTTCAGGGGGCGCGATTAACGACCTGGGAACTGATGCAGCGGAATGTCCCCGTGACTCTCATCAGTGACTCGATGGCGGGCTGGGTCATGAAAGAAGGCAAGATCCAGGCCGTGGTAACCGGAGCAGACCGGATCGCCGCCAATGGTGATTCCGCAAATAAGATCGGCACGTATTCCGTCGCACTGCTGGCAAGTCTGCACGATATTCCCTTTTATATCGCCGCGCCGTCAAGTACGTTCGACTTAAGTCTGGAAAGCGGTGCCGAGATTCCGATTGAAGAACGGCAACCGGAGGAGATCACCACGGATTTGGCAAACAGACTGCGCCAGACGGTGTTGATGTTTATAATCCCGCGTTCGATGTGACACCGGCAAAGTTCATTCGGGGCATCATCACCGAACGGGGACTGATTCAGCCTGTCACAACAGAGCAGGTGCTGCGTGTACTCAATTCAGAACCAGTACAGAGTTGAACCCGGGGTTGAGGTCTCTGATCAGCGGTTAATGTAAACCGGGTTCTGGTTGTAGCCGGGAGCATTTGCAGGATACTGCGGCTGCATCTGCTGTGGTTGTTGCTGATATTGCTGTTGCTGGTACTGCTGCTGTGGGTACTCAGATTGCTCGTACTGTGGCTGCTGATTCTGATAAGCCGATTGAGGGAAGTTGCGCGGTTGAGGCTGATATCCGCTCTGCGGCTGGTAATTGTTCTGCTGCTGGTAGTTGTTACTTTGCTGCTGGTACTGCACAGGCATCATGGCACGCTGAGGTTGATGAGTAGGATGAAGATGTTCTCATCGATACGCTTTTCCTGGAACTCGCGTTTGCGTTTCTGGATTTCTTCGATGTCTTCCTCGCGAGGAGGCAGAGCGTAGTTCTTCCAGGCTGCCTGCTCATGGTATCGATTCCAGAAGTGTTGCGAGTAAGACAGTTGTGGGGTAATTCCCCAGCCGGTAGCTGTCTGGGTTTGAGAAAGGACATGCCGGTAGTTATAAGGCTTGAAGTAGTGATAACCACTGTAGGGGGAAATTTCCTGGAAGTAACCGTGCTGCCAGGGGTATTGCGAATCGAAGGGATAAAGTGGATCCCCAAAAATGCCGCCCGTGACACCGGCACTGGTCATAGGGGTACCTTCATTGTAGGGAACTTCAGTCATACCGTAAGCACCATTGAGCTCCGTTGGCAAACCCCGGGTCACCGCCGATGGTGGCAGCGATTGCAAGAGCGAGAAAAGTGGTCGACATATCCGAAATTCCCCTGCGTCACTAAATGAAAAACAGAGTCTCTGTTGTGAACTGTTCCCTAATTTGAGTTTGATCAATGACAGATGCTCCCTCAATTTACTTTATCGGATTGTCGAATACCCTTTCCTTCAGGTTCATCACAAAAATCGCAGGATGAATATCACATACGCACGCTACAACCTGTATATTTTCAAATCGGGTTAGATGATTCAGTGAAAATGAACCGGCGATATTTGCCGAACCCATGCACCAATCTGATACTTTTTATAGGATACTGGCTCTGTGTCAACAAAATGTTGTAGGGTTAATCGTAGACGCGAACAATGCAATTCGAGTGACTCGCTATTGTAAAGCACTCAGCATGAATCGTGATCATTGATAGAATCAGAATGGATTAACAATCGATGTTATCACATTTCTGGTAGATTTCGTTTAATCATCATTAATGATGTTTTGTAATACTTACATGAGGTGTAAGAGACCAATCATGCAACAATTTAAAATCATAAAATTGACAATGGTGGTATTAATCAGTTCTGTCCCTTTATATGCGGATGATGTTGTCATTCCCGGGGCTGATCTGGGGAAATCATCGACTTTACCTCCGCCACCAGGCCATGTCACACCCAGGCCAGATCCTGCAACGGGTGGCCCATCCCAAATGAGTCCTTACTCGAATCCATCCAACCAGAATCCAGATGCGATTACTCGACCAGTTCCCGGCTATCAAGGCGGACCTTATGTAAAAAATGGTGAGCAATACTGGCTTCCCAATAATATTGCACCGCAAGTGGGTACACCCTATTACTATAGTGCTACTCAAGGTGCTGGAGGCACTTACGGCATGACAGGACCGAGCGTTGGTATACATGGAGGTCAGACCTGGTTTGGTGGCTACCAGAGTGCGGATACAGGAAATCAAGCGAGAGGACTTTCATCTAATCCTTATACAAGACACTTTGGTCCAGGGTTTTATCGGTCAAATGAATATGGTCATCTTCGTTTTCCTTCTTACAGTTACAGGCGGCCCTGGTATAACCCTGGCGCTCCCACATATAATCGTGATACCAACTACCGCTGGTAATGTATGATTAAGGTATATTTTGTATATATCTGCAGTTAGAAATGAGAATCGAACCCAGACTTTCTGTCTGGGTTTTTTTGTGGCTGGATACAAAGTGAATAGGCCGAATCGATTGAAGCAACGCTCATTAGAGGAAAAATAAGTCGTACCATTCTAATCCTATTTTCGTGTTTAGCCGATACAAACAATACAATGTGGTATGTCTCTACTCAATTTGCGAAGAAATTAGATAAGTATGAGAGTGTTTGCACTTATTTAAGATGCATCGCAATGCTGAGACTGATACCAGAAAATGAGTATAATTCAGCAAGTTAGGGAAAATTTGCTGAAATTTGAGAATCGTTATCAATCGTGAAGCGAACGTTTTAAGGACTCACTGTCGGGACTTAGAGCGCATTCAGAACGTTTGTGTAACGACAATTACCTTTTTCCTCTTAGCAGGCAATTAGGGGAGCAACTCCGGATGTTCAATCAGAACTGCCACGGATTGGCAATTCGAAATTTGAAAAAATATCGAAGTCAAAACGGGTTATCAAGTTGGTAGCAATTGTGTTTCATGACTTGTTTGGTCACAATCGCACAATCGGCTTTTGCTCAGGGGCCGGCCATGCGTCCGTTGCCGCTCCACCTGTTCAACCAGTATGCCCCCGCAAATCAGTATGCACCTGCGCATCAACATGGTCCTGCTCCCAACGTGTCAACTCACCCTGAACAATTTCAACAGCAACCTTTGATTCAACAGCAGCCTCAAGGCGTTATCCCGATTCAGAATTCTCAAATCCAGTCACACGGTCCGCGCATCCGAATGGTTCAGGATACAGGTCGAATTACAAGAAAACCTTTGCCTTCACAGATTCGATCTACGCCAGGAATCTTCGATGAAATGGAGATCATCATTCGGCGGAGCCAGCTGGTGATAACAAACTCCCGGATTCGGCGATATGCAATTGCAGATCCTTCGATTATTGAATTTGTGACGTACTCTCCTACAGAAGTAGCCATCGTTGGTCTGGAACTTGGAACAACAACGCTAACGCTCTGGTTTGAAGGAGATGAAAGTCCGATTACTTATCTGGTTAATACGATTCAGGATCAAAGCTTGGAAGGGCAGCGACGGATTGATTATGGCAAGCTGGAACGCAAAATAGCAGTGCTGTTTCCCAACAGTAAGGTATATCTGATTCCTCTGTCACGAAAAATCATCGTAAAGGGACAGGCTTCTGATCCCACCGAAGCGGCGCATATCCTGACTGTGATTCGCGGAGAAGTCATCAACTACGATGGAAACCTGGGCGGGCCTCAGCCTGCTGGGGCTGGGGAGCGGTGGTTATGGTGGAGGAGGGGTTATGGCGACGCACTTATCAGTTACGGCAATAACCTCTATGGATCTTCGCTGATTGTGAACATGCTTGAGGTTCCCGGTGAATTCCAGATCATGATTCATGTTACGATTGCTCAACTGAATCGAACCATGTTACGTCAGTTAGGTGTCGACTTGAGTGTATTATTCGATAGTGGGCGACATTTTTTAGGCTCGACCATGGGGGGAGTTCCATCGACATTAACAGGGATTTTCGAAGCTGGTGAAGTGAATGTATTAATCAATGCATTAGCACAGAATGGTACAACCAAAATAATGGCGCGACCGACGTTAACTGTTTTGAGTGGTCACTCAGCCAGTTTTCTTGCCGGTGGTGAATTTGCAGTACCAACGATTGTGGGTGTTGGAGGCGCTCAGGGAACTTCTACAACCTTCAGAGGTTTTGGTACATCCATTGTTGTGACGCCGGTTGTCATCGATAAGGACCTGATTCGAATGAGAATCGTTCCTGAGTTTAGCCAGATCAATGACAATAACGCGGTTGGGGGGATACCTGGTCTGGATTCCCGCAGAGCCCAGACGACGGTGGAATTACGTGAGGGACAGACAATTGTTCTGGCCGGTTTATTCGGGCATGATACATCAACGGGAGTAACGCGCATTCCCTGGTTAGGCGAACTCCCCCTCGTCGGTGGTTACTTATTCAGTTCAAAAAGATCTACCCAGGGTGAATCTGAATTATTAATCACAGTGACTCCGCAGTTAGTACGGCCGATGGAAGAAGATGAAGTTCCACCATACCCGGGTCATGAAGTGACAATACCTCATGATAAAGAACTATATAAGTATAATATGACCGAAGGTGCTCCCGACAAAATTGTTTACCAGTTACAGCCCTATGGAAGAGGCGCCGGCCAGGGGATCGAAGTGGGGTATCAACCATTCAATCCTGCTCCTGCTTCACCGTATTATCCGCCTCTGAATACAGGGACATACCAGAAAAATGGTGTGGCAGCGCCGGCAATACCTCAAAACGGTTCATTTCCAGACAAAAGAAGACCGGTCCAACCACCAGGTCCGATGCGTTCTAACCAGGCACCACTTCCTCCGCCACCAGCTCCAGCGGCAAGTGGACCACAGGCTCGGATACCAGGACGGTTTTTGAATAATCAGCAGAGTTCGACACAAGGGAATCAACGCGGGTTTACTCAGATGATCAAAGCGAAATTCCAGAACACACCAACGAACAGGTTTAATAATAGTGGAGTAGAGCCGGCTGGATATGTGGATCCGCAAATGAGAGCAAATTCATCAGAACCGAAAAAGTCACGATCGAGATTTCCCTGGGTAGGTCAGGGAAAATAATTTACTGTTGGCAAGTACTTTTGTTTTTGCTGCTCAACGGTAACTAACTGAATAGCAATCATAGGATACGGTTTATTTATTTTAATTGGCGTATCTTGGAATTCAACACAAAGCTAAACGACGTTTAATAAAATCTATTGAGGGACATGATGGCCCGACTATCAATAATACAAAAACTGGTTCTTTCAACTTTCTGTGTTCTGCTTGTCGCAGGATGTTGTCGCTGGGGTGGTGGAGGCAAATGGGGATTACACAAACGTTCCTTGGCGATTCCCGAAGTCTATCCGCTGGGCAGTGTGAATCGTGCACATTACCATACCATGGAATCAAACGCCGAAGCGGTCGATTTCATTATTAATCGAAATGAATTCGTCGAGAACAGTGCAGAGCTTACCACCAATGGTAAAGACCATATTCTCGAAATTGGGGCACGGATGAGAAGTGCTCCCTATCCTGTCATTGTCGAACGTAGTGATAATAACTACGCGCCAGAACTTGACGCCTATCGACGTCAGCTGGTTGCCCGGATTTTAACAGATCTTGGTAATCAGGATGCCGACCAACGTACAATTGTTTCCACTCCTTACGGTCGATCTCTGAATTCACGTGAAGCAGAAATTGATTACTACCGATTTATCTCCACGCGTGGAGGGCTTGGTGGCTTTGGAGGAAACGGTGGTGGTGGCTTTGGCGGCGGTGGATTTGGTGGCGGCGGTGGCTTTGGTGGTGGTGGTTTTTAATTTGATCTGAAATCGGAAAATCACCTGCGCCAAAACAGAATCTCTCTATAAAAGAGCTCATCAACGTCACTGGAACTTCATTCTGGTGGCGTTTTTAAATTCTTATTTAATAAGGGCTTATGGTTCTTGAAACGATTCTGTCAGGATGTGATTCACATCATGTTCCCGATGTATTTCATCTCATTTTATGACTCGATTTAATATTCCAAAATTCGTATCGACACAATTTGGAATTCAACATAGAATCGCCAGCATAACCTCACGTTAAGTCATTTCTCTCTCAAACCACTTCCGCATGACCATTCTGTTTTCTTAGCCAAAAATCCCGAATTCGTTGAGCAATCACGATATTTCAGATTCAGGATGTACCAGAAACTTGTTTCAATCTGGTGTTTTAACCTGTTCAAAACGTGTGTGCTTAGCTGTTCATTGATTGATGACTTTGAATTGATTATTGAAAATAGCGAAACAGAGTAACATATTTTCGCTGAATCAAGGTTGATAACCGATGAAAACTCGCATGTTTCAACATTTCGTTTTTCTGACACTATCCTGTATTTTAATGTGTGGATGTCAGTCTGGCCCCTTAGCAGGCAGCGCGCAATCAAATGATTTGCTCTCTCAAAATACTACTGAGCCACAAGCGGAGACACCAATTCAAAAAAAACTGAGAGAAGCGATGGCGATCGAGAGACAGAAAGGTCGTTCCAGCAGAAATCAGCGCAACATACAGAATGAGTCAACTGCGAGTCTGGTTGAATTAACCGCACCCGAATTAACAGAAAATGACATTGCCACGAACAAAAATAACCAGGCTGTTCCTGTCAGCTCGACACAACCAGCGCCCGGGGAGTTCGATGATGCGACAGTGCTTCGCGAATTGAATTTGGCCTATGATGCTGATCGAGCGGGAAATCTTGAGAAAGCCCGAGGGTATTATCAACGGGTACTTACCATTGATCCAGACAACTTTGGAGCATTACATCGGCTGGCAATTCTGGAAGATAAAAAACAGAATTTTCCAGCAGCAGAGGCATATTATTTGAGAGCCTTAAAATCAGATCCAGATAATTCCGATCTACTGAGTGATATTGGTTATTCCTACATGCTGCAAGGCCGTGATGATTATGGTGAAAAGTATCTACTCGAGGCTCTGAAGTATCAACCACGACACAGTCGGTCACTTGATCACCTCGGTTGGTTTTATGGACGCGCAGGCCAATATGATCAGGCAATGGCACTGTTTCGAATGACGAGTGGAGAGGCGCAGGCGCAATTGAAATTTGCTCAGTTATTTCCTGGTGTCGAGCCTGACATCGTTTTGGCACAAGGCATTTCTACACAACATAACGTACAGATGGTCGCCTCCGAAAATACAAATGCAGAAATGCAGACTGGTGGGCAACATCAACCAGGAATGAATCAACAGGTTCAATATGCAAATGTTAGAAATAATCCAGCTGCAGTTAATCAAATGCAGGCTCAGCCTGGAACCAACCCGACACTGCAAATTGCAGAAATGATGAAACGGGAACGGGAAAAAGCAATGCAGGCAAGAAGGAATCAGCAATTGCCGTCAATTAACTCAAATCAATCATTGGCGAGGCAGGCAACGGCTCCCTTGAACTCAACGACACCTCATGTTCAAAACCTGGGTCAGGCGTCACCAGAATTTTCAGGATCTGATGTTTCAACGCCCCGGCAAGCGTCTCAGATACAGGCCTGGCCACCCGCGAATGACCCTGGTATCGCTCAGGCAGTGGAAGCCTCAAAATATTGGGCATCGCAAGAGCAACAGCAAACTCAAAACCAGCGTGCGCGACAATTGAATCAGCTACAGACTCAACAGCAACAGTATAGAAATCATGGTTTACAAAGGACTCATCAAAGGCCATTTCAGGCGGTGCCCGCTGGTCGACCGCAAATGAGGACTCAGCAGATGGTTCCCACGAATGTTCCCCGGGCTGGTCAGCCACAGTTTGGAAATCAATATCAGAACCCGGGTCAGTTTCCCGGTTATCGCATTAATTCGACAAACACATCAGACCAGACTCCGAAACCAATGAATCCTCAGGCAGGAAATAATCAGGAGCAGATTCGGCAAGCGGCTCTTACGGGAATGAACATGGGTCCGGGGCAAATGTTTCCCGTTGCAGATAAGAGGCAGGCAGGCTTAAATGACTCATCGTTAATGAACACGCCGACTCCAGTCAGCAATATCCTGCCTGCATCTGCGCAGGTTCCTGACCAGAATGCATATCAGGCAGGTGGGCAAAGTATTCGACAGCTGCAACAGCCCGCCTATCAGAATCAAAGAACACCCAATTTCAATCAGGCAGGTTTTGAGTTTCCCAACCAGAATTCCAGACAGAGAAATGGATCAAATCCTGCTTTGCAGCATGGAAATGCAGTCGGTTTTCAACACGTTACTTCCGCAGTTCCTCCCTCTGCACTTTATTCCAATAATCCGGCGGTCGCACCTGCCAATGTGAGATCATCGTACCAGACAGATTCAGGAAACAATTCCAGTCCTGCCAGTCAAGAGAGCTCAAACTTCAGACAGAATTCATTCAACCAAAATGCAAACAACCAGCAAATGCCATTTCCCGTTCAAAGGGGCACACAACAACAGGCTTCACCCTATCAATTTCCTGTTCAGCAAAGCAGGTATTGATAAGAGATATTGGTATTTGAGTCGCTTAACTGGCTAGTAATTGTTGTTCCAGGGATTCAATAATTTCTTCTGTTGGCCATTCTTGAAGTGCGACCTGTATCGAAGACTGATTAGCGAGCCATTTCCGCACCTGCTTTTCTGCAAACATGACTGTGCTGTGATTGCGCCCACCAAAAAACTCACCAATTTCACTATAAGCGGCTTGAGTTAATTTTCTTGCGAGGAACATGGCCAGCATTCGTGGTTGGCTAATATTTCTGGTTCTACGGGATGATTTCAAATCTGTCTCGGAAACTCCGAATGTGGAACAGACAATCTGTTTTATATCATCCAGTTTGACAATTCGGATACAGTCCCGTTCAAGATCAGCCAGGACCTGACGTGCCATCGAAGTTGTGATTTTTTGTTTCGTCATTACATGGTATGTTTGTAAACAGTTAATTGCTCCTTCCAGCTCTCTCACGTTATTTGTAAATCTTCGTGCGACATATTCCAGAGCGCCATTAGTGATTGGCGTTTTCAGTTTCAAGGAGCGCTGCCGGGCAATTCCCAGACGTAATTCCATTTCGGGAGATTCAATTCGACAGACTAAGCCTGATAAAAATCGTGTGGTCAGTTCCTCGCTCATTTTTGTCAACAGACGTGGATGTCTATCTGATGAGAAAACCAATTGGCGTCCGTGACTTTCCAGGTGCTTGACTGTATGCAGAAATTCTTCCTGGAAAATGCGCTTGGATTCAAAAAAGTCAATGTCATCAATGATCAGTACATCGACGTTTCGAAATTTCTGGCGAAATCCAGGCAGCGATCGTTCCAGGAGTGCCTTTGAGAAATAATTTCCGAATGATTCTGCTGTTAAAAAGACAACTTGTAAAGAAGGATATAATTGCCGGACCTTACGATAAAAGCCTTCTAACAGGTGCGTCTTACCGACTCCCACACTACCATGAATGAACAAAGGGTTGTAAAGTGCGCCCGGTTGTTCGCTGGCCTGTAATGCTGCCATATAGGAAAGTTGATTTGACTTTCCCGTCACAAATGAGTCAAGAGACGAAAAGATTCGGCCTTTGCTGGTGCCAGGTTGTTTGCGGGTATTGGATTGGTCACTGGGCCGATGCGGTTGTTTCTTTTGCTTTTCGCTGGTCACGGAGGAAGGCGATACGGTTGCATCTGGCGTCGAGTGTTTCGAATATTTCTGATTCATCCTGCTGGTTGCAACTCCAGCCAGATCGGGGTCCACTTCGAACCGATACTCAGCGGAGGGGCCAATACAGGCAACAGCGGTCGCATAGAGGGGGGACGAAAACTTGTTCTGCATCCAGCTCAGTAAAAAAGGGCTGGCGACTCCGATGACAAGAACATTTCCCTCAAGTTTAAGTTTGACTTTTCCGGCAAACCAATTCTGAAAGCTGCTTTCACCGATCTGTTGCGCAAGCAATTGGTTAATTGATTGCTCATTCGTTTCGGTTGTTACAGGCCCCAGCTTGGCTTCCGTTGGTTGCTTTGTTGTTGAAGAACAACGCATACCCTCCACTGCCAAAGATGTGGGTTGCATCTTGCACCCTCCCCGCGCGCAAAATCCCATTGCCATAATACTTGCAAAAGCGAAGTCCTGCTTTTGTTGTCGAGATTATGGTCGTGAAGTATATATGGAAATGATGCGCTATAAAGCTCCATTGTAAAAAGCGCCAGAAAAGAACTAAGGCAATTGTCTTTGTTGACGCTGCGTGTACTCATTCAGTGGTTCTGATACTAGCTTGATTTGGCAAAGAGTCAAACAGAAACGGAGCGGATTTTCTTCAGATTTTTGAGACCCAAATCAAAAGCCATTTTACCAGTAGAATAATGACAATTTTATGACGAAAAAATTTCAGAAGAGAATCAAGAGGGGAAGATCAGCTTGTGCAAAACATGTTAATTAATCTTCGGGCATCGATTCCCGGAAATTTGCTCGTAGTCGTGCATGGACGCTGAGAGTATTCTGTCTGGTAAAGCCTAATCTTTCGTAAATCTTGATGGCATAGGAATTTTTGTGATCGACTGCGAGTATCACAGCAGATTGGTCATGGGCTTTTGCTTCGCTGAGACCATGTTGAATCAAGACAGCCCCATAGCCTTTTCCCCGCTCTTCAGGCGCTACCCCCATGTAGACGACTTCCCATGTATTGCTGTCTTGATGTTCGGATAACAGAAGCACACCTAAATCCACCCCATTTTTCTGAAACAGATACCAGTATTTCTGATCGGAGTCTCCAGAAGTACGATGAGATTCTAATGATTCTTCTGCAGTCCGGATTTGATTCAGCATGGGGCAATCCTGAGATGACTGATGAGTTAAATCCAGCAGATTCAGGAATCTTTGGCGGTTTTGACGCGCGTCGAATCTGACGCACTCTAAATGTTCTTCTTCCAAAATTGATGTAGGATTTTCCAGTCTTAATGAATGCTTCATGAAAATCAGATTTGTCAGGTGTGGGAATCCATTTTCGCTTAACAGGCGTCGATGTTTCATCTGTCCAGGTTCAAGTAGTGCTTGGCCGATACTGACTTTTGACCGGTCAATTCGTTTTGCCATTTCCTGTAGAATAGCAGAGGAACAGTCGTGACTGCTGGTAAAAGGAGGCCAGAAAAAAGCAGTTGCCGAATCGGTAAAAATCAGAATTCCTACTCCAGTCAGAGTTCCGGACTCCCTGGCGATCAAAATCTGGTTTTGATCACTTTTTCCATCTGAAATTGATTTCATGAAGTCCTGAATTTGTGTCTCACGTTCTTCCTCTGCTGCATCAGCAAAGATAAACGCTGAAGCTTCAGAATGCTCAACTGACGTTGCAGTAGAAATGGTTATCGACATCGGCGGATTTCATGATTTAGAGTCAGGCTAATGACACCAAAGACTGGTGCAGTAATGATTATGTGAGCGCCATCATAAAAAAAAGGCTGGTCGATTGACCAGCCTTAGTTGATAAAGGAACCTGAATCTTAAAATTTTACAGATCGAATGTTACCGAAATTTGATGTGTCGTGTCTTAAACGAGGTAAATTATATCCGAAAGGATTGGTATTGGAATCGAGTAACGATTCCGAAGAATCCCATTGTTTTACGGGGGAATTCTGAATGGTATTGTCGATTGTGCTTAGATTTTGGTTACCTAGAAACCCAACGGGACGAATCGAGCTTGTCGAAGGTTGAAAAACTTCCCGCTCGGCTTGAGGAGAATTGGTAACCAATAGTAAAGCCAGACAACAAGCAACAGTTGTCAGGGTTGGTAGCAGGATATTGAACTGAGTAGGACGATTTTTTCGGCGACGTGCAACGATTTTGGCAGAAACCTTCGGCCATACACTATCTTGTAAAGAAGGGACAGGAGCACTGTCAAACTGGCTCTGGAGCGCATCATAGCTCTTTTGTAATTCCTCGTATTGGGAACGACACTGCTCACAGTTTTTAAGTTGTTTTTCCAAGAGTAAAAGCTCGGCATCAGATAAGTCGTTACCAACAGCCAGGGCGACCCGAGATTTCAAACCATTACATTGTGCACAGTACATGTCTATTGTTCCTTGCTCGACATGGAGCTTTCCATATTTTGTCTGTTCGACCACAGTTTTTGAAAACGATTTCTTGCTTCTGCCAGACGCCAGCGGATCGTTGCTTCTTTCCGATCCAGGATGGCAGCGATTTCTGAAGTAGAAAAGTTCTCTAAGTCGCGAAGCACAAGCACAGTACGGTATTTTTCCGGAATTTCCTCCAGAATTGCCTGAACTTCCTGATTGATATCAATTTTGGTTCTCGGATCCGGAACTGCCGGATCGAAAGGTGTGTCTGAAGGGCTGTCGCTGAATAACAACCACCAGCCTCTTCTTTTCTGCTTACGCAGGTGATCCAGAGCTTGATTAACCCCAATACGAAACAACCAGGGACCAAATCGCCTGGAAGTATCGAATTGATCGAGTCGTTCGTAGCTCTTCAGGAATGTATCCTGCGCCAGATCTTCTGCCAATTCGGGACTTTTCACAAACTGAATAATGACCCGGATAAGCCGTCGCTCATAACGAAGAACTAACTCTCCGAATGCACTGTCATCACCCTTGCGAGATGCTTCTACCAAACGTGCGTCACTAATTACGCCTCCCGATGGTAGTGAGTCTCTTTCCTCTATTTTTTTATCGACCATATTCAACTGCATGTCTACCTCCCCTCTCCGCGTTATTGACACGCTATATGTGTATTACGGCAAAGAAGGGAGAATTGATGGGAATTTTATAAAGATTCAGATCCCGAATCCAAAATAGTTCCTTATCAGTTCACCCGCTCTCAATTATAGCTGGCATAACTTTGTTTTTGGACTGGATTTGTCTTCAAATTTTAAAAATGCTTAAGTGTTTATATTTATTTTGCTTAGGATGTTTTTTCTGAGACATTGATCAAAGATTAAACTCACAGGAAGTGTATGTGTGGACACTTAAGTGTGTTGGCAGGTCAGGCAGTATCGAATTTGTCGATTAGAAAATATCAGTTAGAAAATGTATGGATCAATTTCAGAGAAGTAGCACGTTCAGAATCAACGGGAATTGAATGAGAAGAAAAACGTAGAAAAAATTTCTAATGAGAAGAATTTGAATTACAGCCGGCACACCATTGATCACTCAATTCGAAAGTAAGCAAACTTTGAATTTACATCAGGATGGTTTTGATTGAGTGGGTGAAAATGTTGTGAACATCAATTTCCATTCCTGGATTACAATTACAGTGGAATTTGTTATTCTGGAATGTTAAGAGTTAACGGCCAGGCTTGCTCATAATACATGGGACTTTGGGAGAGGGTGAATCGATGAATCACTGGAAATTATGTAGCGGACTGTTAGGAACAGTGATACTGTTGACTGGATGTTCCAAGGGAGAACCGCCTGCTGGAAAATCCCCACAAACTTCTTCAGTGAATGATCAATCTAAGGATACGGGTATGAATGCAGGTAATGAATTTCAATTAGCGATTCAAAGTGAACCCTATGGTACGACCGCCGATGGTCAGGAGATTACTCAGTTTTTACTTTCCAATGAGAAGGGAACGAGTATCAACATCATCAATTACGGTGCCATTGTGACTTCCATTTTTTTACCTGATCGTGAGGGAAAATCAGAAAACATAACTCTGGGATTTAATACTTTGGCGGAATATGAAAAAAAAGGTCCCTACTTTGGAGCGATCTGTGGTCGATATGCGAATCGGATTGCAGATGGGAAATTTGTTCTTGAAGGTAAAGAATATCAACTGGCTCAGAATATTGCTCCCAGCCATCTACACGGAGGAAATAAGGGCTTTGACAAGAAAATCTGGGCTGCAGAAAGTTATTCGGATAAAAATGAAGTTGGTGTCCGTTTAAGTTGTGTCAGTCCGGACGGGGAGGAAGGCTATCCTGGAAAAGTCGTGCTCAATGTAGTGTACTCTCTGAATAACGACAATGAATTCAAGATTGACTATACAGCAACCAGTGATCAGGCAACGCCGATTAATGTCACAAACCACTGTTACTGGAATTTGTCAGGTCAGGGTGACATTCTTGACCATGAGCTTGTCTTAAACTGTGACCGCTACCTTCCTGTTTCCGAAATTGCGATACCGACAGGGGAATTGGTGGCCGTCAAAGAGACACCAATGGATTTTACATCTGCTCATAAAATCGGGGAACGAATCGAACAGGTAAAAGGTGGATATGATCATTGTTGGGTGATCAATTCATCGGAAAAACAACCTGCCTTCTGTGCACGAGCCAAAGATCTGCAATCGGGCAGGGTGATGGAAATTTATACGACAGAACCGGGTGTCCAATTTTATACAGGGAACTTTTTGGATGGAACAGCAGCCAGTGGCGGGTATCAGAAACATGGTGGGTTTTGCCTGGAAACGCAACATTTTCCGAACTCCCCCAATCAATCCGAGTTTCCCAATACGATTCTCAAACCTGGTGAAGTTTACGAGCAGACAACAATTCATAAGTTCTCGGTTGAATAGTGATTTTTTTTAATATGCAAGTCATTTGATCATGGTGGCCTGAGTATGCGCTTCTACAGTTTTCTGGACGCTGTAGCAAATTTGCTACGCCTGCTTTTGGCCCGATTTTCATATAGTATTTTACTTGTTCTGATGCCACTCAATTCCGTCGAGGCAAATCAGGATCTGCCCGCAATCGAAAAAGTAGAAGGTCAGCCACTTGGTGCGAATGTGAAGCGAATTATTGCAGCATTAAATTACCTGGGTGCGCCACTTCCAGAACCATTGATTCAAAAGCTGACTACAGCCTGTAAGCAGCGCGATGCCAAAGCGATCCAGCAATTACTCGATTCGGAAGTCCTCTGCACTGTTTCGTTAAACCCGGAAGTTCGCACCAAAGTCGCACGCGGGCCTGTTCAGGCAAAGCTACAGCAGGGAGGCTTTACACCATTTATTATTAAGGTTATCAATCACAGCACGGTCACGCGTCAGCTACAGATTTCCAGTCCTCAAGCAGGTCCCGTTTATTCTGGTGCTGCGTTAAATAGTCTGAAACGGCAAGCACAAACCGAATTAAATCGGAATGAGAATAAGCAAAATGCGACAGACCGTTTTCTGGAAGTCGAACTGTTTCAAGCAAGCCCGATGACCGTCAAGTTAAGCGGTCTTCAAGTGGAATATGCGATAGCACTCATCTATTGTCATGAGTCTGGAAAGCGTGAAGCAACTTTAGGGTTCGATGTGGGAGCAGGGACACAGGATATTGGTTTTCGAGGAGAGATTCCAGTTTTATTTCATGTTGAGTCGGCAGTGCCCGTCAAATTATCCATCAGAGATTTTGACGGAACATCTTCGGCTGCTCGACTGGAGTTTCGCGATCAACAAGGGCAGGTATTTCCTTTACAGGCAAAACGACTCGCTCCCGATTTCTTTTTTCAACCGCAAATCTATCGACAGGACGGAGATGTCGTGTTATTGCCTCCCGGAACTCTGGAAATGGAATATAGTCGAGGGCCGGAATATCGAAGATTGATGAAAAAGGTCACAATCTCAACAGCCCCTCAAACAATTGAGGTCGAATTAAAACGATGGGTGAATCCTCTTGAGTTCGGATTTTATTCAGGAGATCACCATATCCACGCTGCAGGCTGTGCGCATTATGATAATCCCTCTAAAGGAGTGACTCCCCGTGATATGTTCAATCAGGTAAAGGGAGAAGGATTGAATGTTGGTTGTGTACTTACCTGGGGACCCTGTTTTGATGTTCAACGACAGTTTTTTGGGTCGAAGGCGGATCGAGTCAGTGAGCCCCTCACATTGTTAAAATATGATCTCGAAATCAGCGGTTTTGGTTCAGCCGCTTTAGGACATGTTTGTCTGTTGAATTTACAGAATCAGACTTATCCTGGCACATTGGGGACAACTAAGGGTTGGCCTTCCTGGACCGTACCGGTCATGCGCTGGTGCCAGGAGCAGGGGGGCGTCACTGGTTTTCCCCACTCAGCTCTGAGAGTTAATCCTCCTCTGGCTGCACAGCGACTGGTTCGTGATCTTGATCAAGACAAGACACAAACCCTGAATACTGCAGAAGCAACCCAGGGACTATTACCCCTGTCTTTTGACAAAATTGATGGGGACAGGAATGGCGAATTAACTGTCCGGGAATTAACGGTCGCATTAGAACAGGTAGCCGATGAATTGCCGAACCTGGCAGTTCCCGAGATGAACGGCGGTGGTGCCATGGAGATTTGCGTGAGCACTGCGGAAGGTGTTTGTGATTTTGTCAGCGCAATGGATACGGAACGTATTCCGGAATGGAATACCTGGTATCACCTGTTAAATTGTGGTTACCCTCTCAAAGTCAGTGGCGAAACAGATTTTCCCTGTATGAGTAGTCGGCGTGTCGGTCAAGGCAGAGTCTATGTACAATTAGGTGAAGTCGATGAAATTGATTTCAGCCAATGGTGCCTGGGAATCAAGCAGGGACGCTCTTACGTTTCCGATGGATTTGCACACGCTTTAGAATTTCAGGTCAATGGTGAGGCCCCGGGCTTCAAAGATGTTCAGCTGCAATCAACCGGGAATGTCGAAATCAAGGCGAGTGTTTCCTTTGCACCAGAGACACCGAAAGCTGTTGCATATGGATTGCTGGAGCCACCCGAAGGTCGCCGTGCTCAAGGAGACACTCGGGTTTTGCATGCTCCCCGCAATTCCAAATATGTGACCGGGGGGTTCCGGTTAGTCGAAATCATTCGCAATGGTCGGGTCGTGGCGAAACAGTCTGTGCCCGCTGATGGGAAAGTTCATCAGCTTCGATTCACTGTTCCTGTTGAGCAAAGTAGCTGGATTGCGTTACGTCAATTTCCACAACTGCATACAAACCCGGTCAATGTGATTGTGAATCAGCGTCCCATTCGTGCCTCACGTGAGAGTGCTCTCTGGTGTGCAGAAACGATTAAGTTACTTTGGAAAAATCGGCATAAAAAGATCGCAGACGGTGAACGTGCAGAAGCAGATCAAACTTATCAACGGGCTATTCGCTCTTATCTCAAGCGTGCTGACGAAGCGACGAGCAATAATTGAGAATTACTGTTTTCTGTCTTTACGCCGGATGATGACCGACCGCTGTTGGTCAACAGAACGTTGCAAAATCCTTTTCCCAGTGAAAAACAAGATCACGAAAAGGCCGATTGCCGCGAGTGGAACGAAATGAATGGGTTCTGTTAAGTAATGCAGAATTCCTGTCGAATGGGTCGCTACATCTGATCCATGACCTGGATGTGCAATAAGTGGTGAGTAGCTGACAAGTGTGATCAGGCAACCCAGAGTGAGGCGGAATCGATTCATTTCGGAAGAACTTTCTGAATTTAAACAAGGCAGATCTCAGGACAGGTTCTGCTCAGCTGTTTATTTTAGAAGAAAAAACTCTGAGACTCAAGAGCCGCTCAAAAAGGGCTTAGTAAGATTTCAAATAGAGTATTGGCGTCAATCTGGTCCCCAATTTACTTACGGGACTTCAATTGGCGAGCGAGCACCTGAATTCCGTCTGAATAGACATCCAGAACATGAGCACGTTCATGCTCGTCTGCGAAGAGGAATTGTTTCGCGATTTTCTCCCGATTTTGCATCATCTCTCGCAGGAGCAGCTGAACCTGTTTCCGATCATGTAAAGTTTGACCTTCCCACTCCAGATAGACAGGGCTGGTATGCGAAAAAATTTCGCGTCCGTATTCATTTATAGGTGTTTTCTGTTGCCTGTTCGGTTGCTTTGGCACGGAGGGTGAAGGTGTTCGTAACGCAATCCAGCCAGGTTGATCAATCATTAATTTTAATTCTAAAACTGCTTCAAAATGATTTTTTACTGGAGAGCTGGACTGAGATGCGATTACGTTCCCGTTGTGTATCAATTCCAATCTTTTGAAATCAATGCGGCCTTTACCGGTCGCTCGAATCGTAATTTGGTTGTTCTTGATATCAAGTTTCAATTGGTCCCCCATCGTTTTGTCGCCAATGCGAAGATCCAGCAATGGTCCATTTGTGATGTAGGTTCGACCTGCCTTCAGGCTTGCCAGCCAGGTCGATGTTGATAAGGGAGACTCAATATCTGCATAGACACGAGAAAAATCATATTGAAACCAGTCGGTACCAGTTGAGAAAGGGATTTTGTAACCAGCATTCAAGTACTTGTAAAAGCTGTCTTCATACGAACTGCGAGTGCCGCCATCGAAAATGTTAACTGCGTGGACGTCACCTTGGACTATATTGGGGGTGGATTCCATTCCCCAGGCGTTGTGACACCAGATTACGGTTGCCTGGTCTTTGATTGCGGTTTTAATTCCCCGTGATAAAGAAAGACCATCAGTTCCCTGTTTCATAATTCCGGGACCAATACTGACAGGCTGAATCAGTTTTTGGATATCCAGCAGCATGACGTGCCCATAACCTTCGTCATATCCCGAACTGTTATGCCGATGCTCTTCTCCCCAACCAAAAATAACACCAGCTTCCCGGGAGAGGGCCGTCAGATCTTGTCTGGTATAACGATTTGTAATATAGGTTTTATCAGCAATCGCACGTTCCAGATGTGAGATGAATACCAGATCGAGTCGGTCTGCGAAAGGGATTTGCTTCAGATACGCATCACATTCTTCTCTGCTGAATTTCATGATGTGTAAATGAGTGTTTGCCGATTTATAGTTTGGACTGAGATCTGAAAAACGATTCAGTGTAAGCGTAATCTCATCTGATTTTTGATCCGTGAAATCGACTTTTTTTTGAGTCAGTTCCGTTTCCAGTCCTGAAATGGTTTGTAAAGTCAGTTTGGCCTGGGGTAATTTCAGTTGCACTTCCTGCGGAACCACATACCAGCTATGGATGCCAGAGAGTGTTGATTTTCGATCCGATTTGAGACCTTTTCCCCGGTTGAGTAATTCTGGTATCGCGAGGGGGGTTCCGTTTGCACTCAGGACACGAAGCAGACCGGGAACAACCTGTTTCGTTCCATCCTGTTTTTTTTCAACAAGGCGAAGTGTGACAAGACATTGTGGAAGTAATGGCTTTTTCGGAGAGTCCAATTTTTTTTTGGCTGGTTTCTGCAATAAGGCCAGATCTGCACAGGCTCGATGACTGGACTCAATCAAGCAGATAATTGAAATGGACATGCAGAATAATCGAACAGAAAGTCGTTGGTCTCTGAGCAAATTTATCATGATGTCTCCCTGGTACCAGAAATGACTACAGAATGACAGTAATTTACATTCAGGTTAGCTTACCAGGAATGCTCTGCAAAGGCTGATTGAGCTCATCAAAAAAAATGACCAGACATTGGCAACAACATCTGGTCGAACAGGATCTCAAATACGATGATCAGAGTAAAGAGCGATTTCGATTTATTCAAAGTCCGTTATTTCACCACCTCTGATACTTGATAGGGATTGATAAACACCGATATCGATATTTTCGGAAACAAATCGAACTCGACCATCTCCAAAAACAAATTGTGCACCCCCTACATGGTGACTGCTAAAGTCATCAAAGTGTGCTCCCGGGTCATTGGGAACATGGTCTGTAGCACCGAGAGTACGGGCAAATGTTTCTTCCCCTTCGGGAACAGCTCCAACCCATGTGGTATACCAGCCTGCTTGTGCATCAGTCTTCCGTTCGCCTACAAACAGAGTTTGAGATGTACCATCGGTAATATCTCGGAATCGGGTATTGCTATTCTGGTAGAATAAGCCTGAACTTTGGCAATTTGTACCCACGGGAACACTTTCACAATCATCAAGTTCATCACTTCCGAATGATCCAATGTAATTGGCTGTGGCAAGAGTTGCCAGGACAGTTCCCGGACTTCCTTCTTCTTCTAGTTCAAAAGTATTATCGGCAGGATCAGAAGGACAACGATATGTTGGAATGATTGTATCAATGAGACTAGCGGTTTGACCTGGATCATTAATATCGAGATTAAAGTTGATCTGGCTGGATAAAGGGCCTTGATCGATATATGGCAGAATCATTGTTCCCCAACCCCAGCCGCTGCCAAATTCCACATTGGGTCCCACACCGGATTCAACGCCGATCCACCCGGAGGGAAATATATTATGGGTCTCATGATAATTGTGTAACGCCAGCCCGATTTGTTTTAAATTATTTTTACAGTTGGTGCGGCGGGCGGCTTCACGTGCTTGTTGCACGGCGGGTAACAGCAAGGCAATCAGAATCGCAATAATGGCGATGACTACCAGCAGTTCGATCAAAGTGAAGCCACGTTGGGATTTCCTGATTTTTTGCATCATTCAACTCCAGGAGGATAATTAGGTGTATAGAATAAGGACTCATGTAACAATGTGATCATTATTGCAAATGATTTGCAAGAGTCAATGTCTAATGCAAATAAATTGTAATAAGGGGCGGGTTTCATGGTTTTAGAGCTACTTTACAGTCCTATGTAGCGATTTTGGCTAATCATGGATTCTTATTTTCTTGATAGAATGAGTTTTCTAAGCCCCTGATTTGTTTCTTTTTAAGGGTCTTTGGTCGAGGTACAGGCAAAATTCCCTATATAGAAATACGCATTTTTATTCGAAGGCAGGGGAAATTAATGGGATTTCATGCTTCATTTGAATAAGAACACAAGATGGAATTCTTGATCAAACATCAAATTCGACATGGAAAGAGCCGGATTTTAATTTGAAGTGCCTCTGGTTATCATGAGTGATCTCAGTTTCATAGCCACAGTCTCTTTCAGCGATCCATTCAATTCGATGACTGTTTTATCCCTTTCCGATTCCTATGCCTATTGTCAAAAACTGGCAAAACAGACAGCAGGAAATTTCTATTATTCGTTTCTTGCTTTGCGCAAGGAACAATATCAGGCGATGTGTGCGCTATATACTTATATGAGGACTGTTGACGATTTGGGAGATAACCTGCAGCAATCACCTGAGGAACGAGCTCAGTCTTTACAACGATGGCGATTGGAGCTTAAGCAGGTTTTAGAAAGCCAGAAGCAAACAGGAGAACAATTCTATGATCCCTGTTTTCCAGCATTACTGGATATAATCCAGCGATATGAGATACCGGAAACTTATTTTTTTGATGTGATCTCAGGCGTAGAGTCCGATTTACATTTCGATTCTTATCAAACGTTTGATGCATTGGCTGGTTATTGTTATCAGGTTGCTGGAGTTGTAGGTTTGTGTTGCATACACATCTGGGGGTTTCATGATGATCGAGCATTCAATGCTGGAATTGAATGTGGTCTTGCATTTCAAATGACAAATATTTTACGTGATCTTGCAGAAGATGCAGAAGCAGGGCGAGTCTATTTACCACAGGAAGACCTGGATCAGTTTGACTATTCACAGTCAGATATCAAATCACAGGTTTATGATGAACGATTCAAAGCAATGATGCAGTTTGAAGTTCAAAGAGCCAAAGACTATTATCAAAAATCGGAATGTCTGTTAGCTTACATCTCACCAGCCGGACAAAGAATCTTAAAAGCAATGTATCGCATTTATGGAGGCATACTGAGCGATATCGAGCGTCGGGATTATGATGTATACACATTCCGTGCAGGTTTACCTTACTGGAGGAAACTGCTCATTGCAGGAGAAGTAATCATTTCATCCCATTGGTTTTCCGGTCGAGCTGACAAATAATTTTAATATCGGTTCCCGACTCCACAAAGAAAGCTCCCGATAACCGGTTAGATTATCGGGAGCTGATCAGGAGCAGCAGGAACAAAGCTCACAGATTATTCGACACCTACATACAAAGCCGGCGTTTTCATAAACAGGTCCATATTGGATTGATTGCTGAATAAGTAGAGTTTACCTTTATACCATGACGCAAAATCCAGTGTGCCCTCTTTGTCGTTCTGGTGATCAACAAGAAGCACAATGTCACTACCTCCGGCAGCCGGTGCATATTTTGCCGGCTCCCGGTCAAATTTTAATTTGTTCTCTAAAGAAGCAAACTGGTAATTCATTGATTTGTAAGAAGAACTGAATTCAGGTCGAGCGTCGACGAGTAACCTGTTCTCTCTTAAAGCAACAGAGCAGAAACCCTTCAAACCTTTGATATTACCGCGGCTCGCAATCAGTGCCAATTTCTTTTCAATTGAGCTATCGCGCTCACTGGGAGCAACTTCTTTAGCGGGCGGTACAAATTGAGATTCCAATACTTTTTTGAGTTCTGGTTTTTGAGAACTCTTTTCTTTTTCGACAACCTCTCTAATGGGAAATTCAAGTGTTTTGGAAGATTTTTCAGAATCGACTTGCGAGTCTGGTTGAGGTTCAAAAGGATTTACATCTTTCTTACTATCTTCCTGAGCAATTTGAGGCGTTACTTCCTCTGAAGGTCTGGAAGGTTGCGTTTGTTTTTTATCTGCTGTTTTCAGAGGTTCTTCTTCGAGTGCTAAACCACTGAAAGGATTCTGAGGAGATTTTTCTTTGGCAACAACAGGCTTATTCAAACTGTCTGCCGCTGCTTCAGACATATCTGGAAACAGATCCTGGAAATCATCTTTGACGACAACGTTTTCGGGAGCCGCTTCCCCAGTTTTTTCTGCTGTTACTGGGTTTTCAATGGAACCTTTGTTCTCAGCAGCGATTTTTTGCTCTTCGAATTGTTCTGTCGCTTCTTCTTTCAGTTCTTCAGTTGACCTGACTACAGTCTCCTGGTTGTCGACTGGTTGTTCTGGTCCAGTGACCACCGATTGAGCTTTGGGAGCCGGCAATTGAGGTAATTCCTGGTTTTCTGGAGTCGCGTTTTCAGAAGGCGTGACTGGTGCCTTTCTGACAATCTGATGAGATTGTTGAAGTCGTCTGGGACTTTGATTTGGTTTCGCCGGTAAAAATTTATCATACCATTTCTTTTTACCAACAGGTTGCCGGTAACTGTTTCGATTGGACGAACCAGCATAGTTTTGTGATGTCGATCCGGCTTGTGGGGTATTTGCCGAATTCAGAGTTCCACGTCCAGTCGCAGATTGATTATTTGCTGTTTGGGGCAATTTATTAAGCTGCATCGGTGGCATTGCTCGGCCATCCCGGCGGTAAAGCGACTCCAGTTGACGCTGAATCTCACTGAGTCCCGAATGTGAATTGGGGAGAGGAACAGCTGTCTGATATTGAGCAGTCGTAGATCGTTTTCCACCACGGACAATCTCAGGTCTTTTCCGTTTTGTTTGATTCTGTCCAGTACTTTGGCTTCGATTTTGGAAAAGCGATTTTGGATTGAGAGTCAATCCTACCTGCTGAATCTGAGCATTCTGCTTTTCGTTCTTTGGGAAAAGAGCACGCGGTTTCGAAATGCGACGTGCTGATTTTATTTCACGTTGAATCGCATTGATTAATGTGTTTTGCGGGTTCCGCACTGTCTTGATGCTTTGTTTTTTGTTTAAACTGGCCTGAACGGAAGGTTCTTCCGCAGACAGTAAATACGTATTTGTCAGCATTAAGCCAGAAATCGCGCTGAAAATCAAAACGCGAGCGGAGAAGCGTGTTCCTGCTTTCATCTCCTGAGATCTCCTGGTTTCAAAGTTTTGAGTCTGGACAATCGAATTTGATTTGACCACGCTCAAAAATGATGCAATCTAAATGATTTCCCGAATTGACGATTCTTCGTTTATTCGGAATATTGCTTTCAAATGATCAGTTCCACATAATCGACATAACCATGCAGAATAATACCTGCTGCGTTTCTTATCGTCGTGAATCTGGTTCATTTTTCATGCCTATGTCGATTGTAGGAGTAGATTCTGGCGGGATCTTTGAAACAACCCGAACGCCCTTTTTTATTGATAAGCTTGCTGTATTCTTGCTATCGTTTGCAAATTACCTGTTTTACGACTTTTGGTCTCAGCTGCAATTTCAACCAGATCAATCACGAACTCAGTGAGTAGCGCAATTCATGTAATGCAGCAAAGTAAGTACTTAATTTGATAAGCAGCAGTCTGTTTAGGAGAAATACATGCCCGACAATCCCGAAACAACCAGTCAGAACGAATCAAAAAGCCAACCGAAACGGCGTTGGCTGGTGCGCGGGTTATTTGTGCTTTTACTGATTTCAGTCATCTTCAATCTGGGTTTTTATACCTGGTATCAGGAATATTTTACTGTTGGAAGTGGTCCAGCCGAACAGTTTGAAGCGGGGGACCAGTTCGCTACAGAAAAAATTGCCATTATTTCAGTCTCGGGTACAATCATGCCTCCGTTCACAGAACGGATCTTAAGATCGATCAAAAAAGCACAAGAGGATCAACAGGTTAAGGGAATCTTGTTGGAGATTGACAGTCCGGGTGGTTTGGTCGCCGACAGTCACCAGATTTATCATCGTCTGGTTGAGCTGCGAAAGACAAAACCGATTGTCGTCTCTATGAAGAGGATGGCAGCATCAGGAGGATATTACGTTGCGATGGCTGCTGGTGAAGAAGGAGTTATCTTTGCAGAACCAACCACGTGGACCGGTTCACTGGGAGTGATTATTCCCCGTTTTGATCTGAGTGGTCTGGCTGAAAAGGTCGGAGTTGTCTCCGATCCACTCAAGACAGGGGAATTTAAAGACGCATTAAACCCCTTCCGAAATTTAACGAAACGAGAACGTGCAATCTGGGATCATATACTGGATGAGTCTTATCAACGCTTTTTGAATGTGATTACTGACAACCGAAAAAATCTCGATTATGAGCAGGTAAAAAAACTGGCAACAGGGCAAATCTATCCTGCTACTGATGCAAAAGCGAATGGGTTGATCGATGAAATCGGCTATCAGGAGGATGCATTGGCCCGATTGAAGGAAATCACTAAACTAAACAAAGTGCGTGTGATAAAATATCATCACCCTGCATCGCTGGTAGATGTTTTACTGGGATCAGCAGAAGCGAATCAAGTAGAGAACCGTAAGCAGGCTCTTTTGGATTCCACAGTTCCACGAGCCATGTACTTTGCTTCGTGGATGGGAGAGTTGCCAGGTTGGCAATAATCAGTATCGGGATAGTAAGCCTTACAGAGATAAAGCGAGCATATGTTTGCACAAGAAGAATCATCCGTTCCTCCCCCCAATCCTTATTCCAACGATCCTTACACTTATAATGCGCCTTCGCCTGTGATGGATTTCATTGGGGAAGCATTCGGACTCCTTTACATGATTTTCTGGATCTGGATGCTTGTAGACTGTCTGCGAAAGGATCCGGATCGTTTTATATGGTTCTGGGTCATTCTGATTTTCCAACCAATTGGGGCATTTATTTATTTCTTCATTCGCTGGCTGCCTTCCAACCAGTTTCAACTTCCAGAATTCGCGAAGCCTTTTTTCCATCAGCGCCGCCTGAATGAGCTTGAGACCGCCGCATTACAAATCGGCAATGCCTATCAGTTTGTTCGTTGGGGGGATGCTCTGAAAGAGGCTGGAATTCATCAGAAAAGTTTAGATGCCTATTTGCAGGCCTTAAAAAAAGAGCCAGACAATCTACAGGCTTTATGGGGTGCAGCACAGATTGAAATGCAGCTTAAAAAATATGAAAGCGCTCAGAGTCGGTGTCAAAAAATCCTCGATGTTGATCCCGAATATAAATTTGGTGATGTCTCGTTATTACACTGTAAAACAATTTGTAAATTAGATTCACCGGAAAAATCGAGAGAATATCTTGTAAAGCATACCAGACGTTGGCGACAACCCGAGGCAATGTTTATGCTGGCAGAACTGGAAGCAGAAGCCAGCGATCATCAGGCGGCACGTAAAACGCTGCAAGGCATGTTGCTGGATATTAATGGCAGCCCGCGCGGAATTGCACGCAAGTTTGTACGTTGGAAAAGTAAGGCACGACGTTTACTGAAACATCTGCCAAAGTCCTAAATAATACCATGTAACGGACCACCTGGTGCACCCAGTTGATCGACTCGTTTTGTGATTTCAGGATCTTCAATCAAAGGTGGTGCATGATGTGGTTTGATGCGTGCATCAATCACCAGTGATCCACAACAGCCCCAGTGTTTATTTTCTGTAAAGGGCTCAATTCCATCAATATCACTGGCAGGGTTAGATCTTGTGAAAACGGTCCACAAGAAATTAGTCAGGCTGGCAGCGGTGAAAGAACTATCATCGACCAGTACAATCAATGGGAATTCATTGACCGGATGTGTTAACGGCAGCTCGATACAAAAACGGCTGAGGTCTTTGTTATTGATCTCAAATGCGGGCGCTTGAATTGCCAGGATGCCTGGACGGCACAGCTTTGGCTCTGAAAATCCAGCTGGAAGTGAGAAACTGTCGGTAATGCTTGTTGGCAGCTTACGTTTTGCGGACCCTGCGGCTGCCATGACGACTTTAGAGCCCGAATTAAAGCCAGTTCCTGAATAATCGAGTGTATCAATTGTGGTGCAGGTCTGAAAATGCAGATCGCGCTTCCAGTCAATTCGCTCCAGTAAATGTGTCAGGAATGATTCGATATCTTCAGCATTCAGCCCGGGATGATCTTCTCGAGCCACAATCATCAGGTACTTCGCCAGACTTAGCTGTCCTTGTCCCAGTATTGCATTCGCATTGGTCAGAATTTCCTGTGGTTTTCGTTCTTGATCATAGGGAGTATAACGCTCACTTCCGACAGCCAATAGCAGGGGATGTACTCCAGCAGCATCGACAGCGTGAACTTGATGTACACCGGGAATGACCGATGGAATTGCAGGCCCTGTAATCTCATGAATGATGGCCCCAAAGGCGGTGTCTTCCTGCGGAGGTCGTCCCACGACCGTAAAAGGCCAAATCGCATCCGTACGATGATAGACAGATTCCACATTCATAACGGGAAACGGATGCGCCAGGCTATAATATCCCAGATGATCGCCGAACGGACCTTCGGGAAGCAATTGCTCGGGATCGACCCAGCCGGTAATACAGAAATCGGCATCTGCATATATGGGTAAACCGTTCTTGTTTCGAATCATGCGGATCGCACGCTTACTAAGTGCGCCAGCAAAGGTCAGCTCAGAAAGCCCTTCGGGCAAAGGCATTACTGCGGATAAAGTCATCGCAGGGGCTCCACCCACAAAAATGTTTACCTTTAATGGCTCGCCTTTTTCAATTGCTTCAGCATGATGAACGCCAATACTGCGATGAATTTGATAATGTAAACCGATCTGTTTGTTGAATTGATATTCATTACCCGCTAACTGAATTCGATACATCCCCAGATTCGAATTCATCAGGCCACCACGCTTCGGAGATTCAGTATAAACCTGAGGTAGTGTAACAAATGGTCCTCCGTCATCGGGCCAGCTTCTGAGTTGAGGTAAATCTTCGATTCGAATTTGATTTTCAGTGACAGCGCCGCGGGAACGTGAACGGGGCAGCATATGAAGTAAAGAGAAGGGGACGTCGAGATATCGGAACGGGTGTTTCCAAAATTGCGAGGGATCGACCTTCAATTCTACCAGATGATTGACTGCGGCCAGTGCATCACGAAATATAAATTGCGTACGTTCCAATGTCCCAAACAGATTGCTTACCATGGGAAATTTGCAATTTCGTACCTTGGAAAAGTAGATCGCAGGGCCACCTGCCTGATAAACACGCCGCTGGATTTCTGCGGCCTCCAGGTCAGCATCAATCTCTTGTTCAATTCGAATTAACTGGCCCGTTCGTTCCAGATCGTTTACGCACTCACGCAGTCCTCGGTATCCCATCGGGGCTCTGATCCATTCAAGCAAATTTGTCATAGAAAAAGTAGCAGGGTAACTGTTGCAGTGGGATTATACCACGTTGAACTCAGTAGAATAACAGTTTCCTGTCTGGTTTCCATTTTCATTCCGGGAATGTTTACCTATGATTCGCTTGCCTGGAAACGGGTTACACTATCAACTGACCCCGCAATACTACCCGTTTGAAAATAATTGTCATGGAAGATTGGGCCAATGTACTTGTATTAATCATACTGTCAATTGGTCATGCCGAGTTATGGATTACTCTTATTAATCGTACACACTCATACCCCATACACGAGCCGTTGCTCAAGCGGATTCGACATTTTCACGATGTACTGATTATTTCTTTTCCATTGATTCTTTTTATCGTCGTCGGTCTCTATGCTCCCGGAGTATTAACAGGTGGGAGCTGGAATCAGCTTCCTCTATTCTGGAAGCCCATTCTATTATTATGTGGTTTGGGATTTCTGGGATTTTTGTTTTCCACTTTACGACACATATTATACAAAGCACCCCGGCAGCAGTCTGAGTACCATTCTGAAATTATTGATGTTCGGGAACGATTAAATCAGGAACTGACTGGAGAAGGGCCATATCATTATCTGGCTGGTCTCCCTTTCAATGAAATCTTTACGGTTGAATTCAGTCAGAAAGATTTCAAGTTCGATCGACTTCCTGACAACTGGGATGGCTTGACGATTTTACATCTGAGTGATTTTCATTTTTCAGGGACACTGACACGTGAATATTTTTGTGAAGTATGCCGTATCGCACAGGAATCAGAACCGGATTTGATTGTTTTTGCAGGTGATTTAATTGATGAGATGCACTGTCTTGACTGGTTAGATGAAACTCTGGGTCAGCTGAAGGCTCCATTAGGATGTTATTTCATTCTTGGCAACCACGACTGGAACCAGCAGAGTGACCAGATTCGACAATCACTCATCAACCGGGGATGGATTGATATTGCCTCACAATCGTATCGTCTCGAACATACAGGGCATGCTATGCTGATCGCTGGTACTGAATTTCCCTGGATGGGACAGCGTCCGGAACTAGGAAATTCTTCAGTGAATGAACCGGGGGCAGAATCCGATTTTCAGTTATTGGTCAGCCATACTCCGGATAATTTCCACTGGGCGGCTAAACAGGGTTTTGATCTTATGTTGTCCGGGCACACGCACGGCGGCCAGGTCAAAATACCACTTGTTGGACCGGTCTATGCTCCCAGCTTGCATGGGACTCGCTATGCGGGCGGGACATTTTATCGCGATCGTACGTTACTGCATGTGAGTCGTGGACTATCTGGTATTCACCCTTTAAGGTGGTTCTGTCGTCCAGAGATCAGCTTGTTGGCTTTACGCACAGGCAGATAGCTAACGGGGTTGTAGGTATTGCGATCGTCATGTTCATTCAACGTGTTTCGGTTTTTCTGGTGGAAGCCTGACGGATGGAACCGTTTTCCGTAATTTTGAATTCTGCCCAGATTGGTAAATGATCAGAGACTTTAAGTGCTTCTTCTTCTGTCAATTTAAAACGCGTCTTAAAATCATAAACGCCAGATTGTCCGGTAAACTCCTGCGAACGGTGCCGACTGAACAGGATGTTGTCATATTGTTTTGATTGTCGTGTATTCGTTGGTGTTCTGGAAACAGTCCACATCAAATCAGGAACCATCCCCAGCTCTCCCAGATTCTGATCATTGACGTTTAAATCGCCCAGCAGGATGACATCATCTTCCTGGCTACCATCGTTGGCGACAACCCGATACACGTCATCCAGAACATTTAATTCCTGATCAGTTTCATCGGGGTCCGTGTGAATGTTGATCAGTGAAAAAGTAAAGGGGTTATTATTCGATATGACACGAGTTTGAAAATGAGCGACGTAAGGCGGTCGGTGTAATTTGTCATATTTGTCGATCACTGTGTACGTCCACCTTTCATTGACTGCAATCCGTTCGGTATTATAAAAATAGGCGTATTGTTCCTTGCTTGCTGTTCGGCCTTGTCTGGTACCAACGATATAAGCATATTGATGGCCGTTTGAGTTGATCATGTTCAGGAATTCGTCCAGGAAAGACTGGCTCTGTGATCGAATTTCTTGAACCGCCACTACGTCAAATTGCTGGATGATCCGAGCCAGAATTTGAGGAACCTGTGGCTTTTTCATTTTGCTTTGACCAAACACTTGAATATTAAAAGTAGCGATGCGAATCGTATCGTCTGAACGAGGTAAATCGATTTCAGTCGAGTTCCAGTCGGTTGGCGTCGATCTGGAAATAGTAGATGAGACAAAGTCGGTAACCCAGCGCGTGACTTGTTTCGGTTTGACACCGAAATGAAACATTCCTCCGCTGGGCAAGCCGACTAATAATAAAATCAATCCCCACAATTTCCATGATTTGAGGAATGAAAATTTTAGTTTGCGTTTACTGGCCATAGTACCATCCGTGGTATTGCTGATGACAGAAATGGGTTTTGAATGAGAGGTAGAATTCGAGGTCTGGCCTGAGGAGACAGAGAAGGAAATGCGCACGTAGGTTAACAAAAATTGAGAAGAGCGCGTAGAGCAATTCATAACTCAGGGAATCAAGATAGAAATGGCCCCCTTGCCGATGCCCTTCCGATGCGATAATCTTAATTCTATTGAATTGCATTGAAGGACTACTGCTGTATCTTATATCCTGACAATAGCTTACATGAAGGGCTTTTAATACTTTGCCTCGACGATTGACGATTATCGTTCCTTCCCTCAGTCTCGGCGGCGCTGAAGGCGTCGCTGCGATGATGGCGAATCACTGGGCACAGGTCGGAGATTCCGTCACTCTCATTACTTTGGATTCTTCAGAAACAGATACGTTTACTCTATCAAAAGAGGTCCAGCGGTACGCGCTGGGACTGATGCAGGATTCCTGTAATCTGATTCAAGCGGTATTGAACAATCGACAACGAATCGGCCGATTACGGGAAGCAATTAGAGAATCTCAGCCAGATGTTGTGATTAGTCTCACCGATCGCATGAATGTTTTAACACTTCTTGCGATGCGAAAGTCAAACTTGCCTGTTTTAATCTCTGAACGTTCCGACCCACGACATCACCTTATTGGGCGCCTCTGGTCTATTTTACGAAAACGAATGTATCCACGGGCAACTGCGCTCGTGGTTCAAACCCAGGCCGTTTCTGATTTCTTTACGCCCTGGATGGAATCATCTCAAATCGAAGTGATTCCGAATGCTGTTCCCATTCCCCGTTCGTTCAATGTTCCAATCGTTACCGAACAGACACTTCTTTCGAAACCACATTCAAACGTGATTCTGGGAATGGGGCGTCTTTCTCACGAAAAAGGATTTGATCTATTGATCGATGCCTTTTCGAAACTGACCAGTGAGTATCCTCAATGGAAACTGAAGATATTAGGTGAAGGCCCATTGCGCGATTTATTACAGGCAATCATTAATGAGCGTGGATTGCAGGAACAGATCGAATTGATGGGTTGGGTAGCTGACCCTGAACTGATTTTAGATCAGGGAGAGCTGTTTGTGCTGCCGTCAAGGTACGAAGGATTTCCCAATGCTTTACTGCAAGCCATGTCACGCGGGCTGGCCTGTATCAGTTTTGATTGTGAAAGTGGACCGGCAGAAATCGCACGGGCAGGGGGGCAAGTCGCGCTGGTACCTGCTGAAAATGTGAGCAAACTGACTCAGATGCTTCAAAAGTTCATGGACGACGAAAGCTTACGCAACGAGGCAGCCGTTTCTGCACTAAAGGTCACTCAGCATTTCTCTGACACTAATTATTTTTATCAGTGGGATCAATTAATTAACCGGTCTGTTTCAGGAGGAATGAAGTAATGCAACGTTACGTAATTCTTCGCCATGATCATCCTGAATTACATTGGGACTTGATGCTCGAAAATAAGGGTGTGCTCCAAACCTGGCGACTAAATCAATTACCGCTCATAGATCCGGTATCTGATCAGACTTCGATAGACCTGCCAGCTGAAGCGATACCAGACCATCGAATTGAGTATCTTGATTACGAAGGGCCAGTGAGCGGTGCCAGGGGGGATGTCAAGCAGTGGGATCGAGGCACGTTTTCACTTTTGGAACGTAAAAGTGATTTGATTGTGGCATTGGTCACGGGCGAAGAGTTAGCAGGACAGGTGACTCTCAAAAAAACAGATCAGGATCGTCTCTGGAATTTGAATTACATCACTTTTATGTAACAGTTCACTGTTTTTTAGCTTCTGTTTTGCCTGCGATACGAAAGATGCCGGGTTCGACTGTGAGCGCCGTCAATGCGGGTAACTCTGTTTTTCCACGATCCAGATGCACGATCAAGGCATCATTATTATTGGTTTGTCCCCACTCGATATACAAGCCTTCTTTACGCGCTTCCTGGATCAGTTTGTTAATTGCTTCTTCCATTGGTATCGGGAGCAGGCCCGCTCGTGCATTTTCCAGTTCCAGAACGAGCCGATTATTCTCTAAGAGCCATGGCCTGAATTTGAGGCTGATGATGCCAGACCATTTTTTCAAAGTAAGATGAAATCCCAGTTCGACCTGATTCTTTTTAAAATTCACGCGTGGGTCTGAAAGATCTTTCGGTACCCATTTACTGAATTTCTGATGTAATTCTTCGGCAATCCAGGAATTGATTTGTAATTCACTGAATTCTTGCGACCATTGCGGCTCATGGTTATGTACATCATTTACAAGTTTCATAGAGCGTTGAACGAATTGTTTTGCCTCCTGTTGTCTGACTTCCGGGGGCAACTGCTCCTTAAGTGCTTCCTGATAAAATTCAGGGACTTGTGTTGAGGACCAATATAATCCTCCCACAGTCCCTCCCAGCAGGACTAATATTATTGAAATGATCAGCAGAAAACGTTTCATGATCAAATGCTAGGTGTACTTCAGAAAAGCGTCAATACCGGTGTGTTGACCGGGAATCAGCAGAAAACATTTAATTGCGCTAAGTTCAATCTCTCAAGATACTTGTCGAACAGGCGGTGGTCTTTTATGATCGGTCGTCTCTACCAGATCCGATGCAGGAAAGATCGAATCTGGCATTCTTGAATTTGCAATCATCTTTTTGTTGCCTATAGAAAAGTGAAATAATAAGAGCCCTTTTATGAGTACAGTCCGAACTCGTTTTGCCCCCAGTCCGACCGGCTATATGCACATTGGAGGCATGCGTACCGCTCTTTTTAATTGGCTCTGGGCACGCCACAACGGTGGGCAGTTTATTCTCCGCATCGATGATACGGATCAGGAACGCAATCTTTCGGAAGCGCTTGTTCCCATCTTACAAGCATTCCAATGGCTTGGGTTAGACTGGGATGAAGGGCCTGAAATCGGCGGCGACCATGGTCCTTACTTTCAATCTGAGCGGAACGAACTTTATCAGGCGGCTGTTGACCAACTGCTGGCGGCCGGTAAAGCTTACCACTGTTATGATACACCTGGACAAATTCAGGCCGACCGAGAGGCGGCTCAGAATGAAAAGCGGAACTATCTGAATATTCGTCGTTCACTGGATCTCTCAGAAAGTGAAATAGAACAATATAAGGCAGAAGGCCGCACGTCAGTCGTACGGCTGCTGGTTCCCCGAGATCAGAAAATCCAGATTGATGACGCTGTTCGCGGGCATGTCGAATTTGACGCAGGCCTGATGTCTGACCCCGTAATCTTGAGGGCGAATGGGACACCTTTGTATAATCTGGCGACGGTGATTGACGACGCCCATATGAAAATTTCGCATGTGATTCGCGCAGAAGAGCACCTTTCCAATACACCAGTGCAGGTTTTGATCTTTCAGGCACTTGGCTATGAATTACCTCAGTTTGCACACATTCCGTTTGTGGCAGCGCCCGGTGGAAAAGAAAAACTGAGTAAACGAAAGCTCGATAAATATCGCAAGAGCCCCCAGTTCAAAAAAATGTTTGACAAGGCTGAAACTGTCTTTCCCCGGATTGGTTTAGAAAACGCGGGAGGCCTTGATCCGGTAATGGTCGAATATTATGAAAAGATCGGATATCTCCCTGAAGCGATTCTAAACGCACTCTCCCGTTTGGGCTGGTCCCTGGATGATAAAACAGAAATTATGACGCTAGAGACAATAATTGAGAACTTTACACTCGATCGCATTGTCAAAGCTTCTGCAGGACTTGATCCAGATAAATTACTCAGTTTTCAATCACACTGGATGAATCAATTAACCCTGGATGAAAAAGTGGAACATTGCAGTCCCTTTCTTGTCGCTGCGGGATTAGTTCAGGACGCTGGTGCTCCAGAGGAAAAACAGCGTATCAGTCAGGTGATTCTGGGAATGGAAGATCGGCTGAAAGTCTCCAGCGACATTCTGGACTTTGAGGAATTCTTTGTGAATGATAGTGATCTTGAATATGATGCAAAAGCGTTTAAAAAACGAATTAAAAAATCAGCAGAGGCCGTTCAATTGCTGGAAAAATTTAAAGACCAGTTAGTCAATGCTCCGGATTTTCATGCTGAAGCATTGGACAAGCTATTACACGATTTTGTGGAAGCAGAAGGAATCGGAATGGGGCAGATCATTCATGCCATACGCGTCGCCGTCAGTGGAAAAGGGACCGGCATCGGTATGTTTGATTGCCTGGCAATTCTGGGGAAAGAAAGTTGTGTCAATCGAATTGAGCGCGCAATTGCCCTCAGTCAGAGTGAATCACAAGCGCAATAAAAAGAAACGAGTGTACCAGTGCCAGCTGGAATCATTTAAGGAGTAAGGGATGTCATCTCCCGAAGAAAAAACGACTACTGATTTTATTCGAACGATCATTGCAGAAGATAACCGCACAGGCAAACATGACGGACGTGTGCATACACGGTTTCCTCCTGAGCCGAATGGTTATTTGCATATCGGACATGCCAAATCAATCTGTTTGAATTTTGGTGTTGCCAATGAGAATCCTGGTGGCCGATGTAATTTACGATTTGATGATACAAATCCTGAAAAAGAAGATGTGGAATATGTTGATTCGATTAAAGAAGATGTGCGGTGGCTTGGCTTTGACTGGGGCGAACATGTCTATTTTGCATCGGATTATTTCGATCAGCTTTATGAACATGCTGTAACATTGATTAAAAAAGGAAAAGCATACGCCTGTGATTTGCCAGCAGAAAAAATGCGTGAGTATCGGGGGACGGCTACGGAGCCAGGCAAACCGAGTCCGGGTCGATCTCGCTCGGTCGACGAAAATCTGGAATTGTTTGAACGCATGAAAAATGGTGAATTTCAGGAGGGGGAATTTGTATTACGTGCCAAAATTGATCTGGCTTCCCCCAATTTTCATATGCGGGACCCGGTCATTTACCGTGTGCGGCATGTACACCACCACCGAACAGGGGATAAATGGTGTATCTATCCCATGTACGATTACACCCACGGTATTTCAGACTCGATCGAAAAGGTAACACATTCGATTTGTACTCTTGAATTTGAGGACCACCGTCCTTTATATGACTGGATTCTGGATGAACTGGAAATCTTTCATCCACAGCAAATTGAATTTGCACGCTTGAATATGACCTACACTGTGATGAGCAAACGCAAGTTGCTCGAGTTGGTGCAAGGGAACTATGTCTCGGGTTGGGATGATCCGCGCATGCCGACGATTTGTGGAATGCGGCGACGTGGTGTGACTCCGGAATCGATACGTGAGTTTTGTAAGACAATAGGTGTGACTAAGTTTAATTCGATGACTGATAAAGTCGTATTGGAAAACTGCATACGCGATCATTTGAATCAAGTCGCACCGCGTGTGATGGGAGTTTTAAATCCGTTACGAGTCGTGATCGAAAATTATCCTGAAGAGACATCAGAAGAACTGGAAGCGATTAATAATCCTAACGACGAATCTGCGGGAACCCGAAAGGTGCCTTTCTCTAAAGTAATTTACATTGAGAAAGAAGATTTCATGGAAGATCCACCAAAGAAGTTTTTCCGTCTTTCACCTGGAAAAGAAGTTCGATTGAGATATGCCTACTTCGTGACTTGCGTTGATGTGGTTAAAGACGATGCTGGTGAAGTCATTGAATTACGCTGTACTTATGACCCGGCAACCAAAGGGGGAAATGCGCCTGATGGTCGTAAGGTGAAAGCGACGATTCATTGGGTTTCTGCTGAACACGCTGTCGATGCAGAAGTCCGCCTGTATGATCATCTTTTTAAGACTGCTAATCCCGACGACTTGCCGGAAGGTGTTGATTACAAAACAAACTTGAATCAAGATTCGCTTCAAGTTCTGACAAATTGCAAGTTAGAGCCGAGTTTGAGAGAAGCCGAATCGGGTAGTCGTTTTCAGCTCGAACGTTTAGGCTACTTTTGTGTTGACAGCAGGGATTCGTCTTCAGAGAAGCCTGTTCTGAATCGAACAGTGACGTTAAGAGACGCCTGGGCAAAAGTTGAAAAGCAGCTTCAGAACCAACCAAAAAAGAAATGATCTGACTCAAAAGATTATAAGCGCAAAAAAAACACTCGTCGAACGTTAATTCGACGAGTGGACCCATGCACTTCAAAGTGCTCATGTTTTCAAACTTTGAGTTAAGGTGTATTTTGAGCAACCGAAATATTGGTGTTCGGTGAAACCGGAGCCGATTGTTCTGAACGCGGAATACGACGAGTCCATCCACTGACGCGAACAATAGAAGGTAGTGGCTTGACCGGGGAATCTGGTTCGTAACTGGCACGGCGTGTGGGGGGTAATGCCGGAGCCGTTGATTCCTGGTAAGAAGACCTTCGCAACGCAGGATCGTCGTCAATACTAGACCGTCGTGGATCAGATGCAGGATCACGGTTGTATTTAAACGAATCATCTTTCTTTGTACCTAACGCAGATCGTTTACGGATTGTCTCAGGTGCTCCGGCTGAAATATTAGGTTCAGGTGTCGGGAGCAATGCTGTAGCAGTTCCACTAATTCCACCATTGGATGGATAAACGTAAGCGGTACGAGTTGTGGGAATCGTTCGCATTACGGTGACAGGTTTCATTGCCGTCACAGTTGTTTTCACATATCGCGTGGAATTTACAGCAACCTTGCGAGTCGTGGTGTAGGGAACCATTCGAGCAACATTATAAGTCACCTGGCGTGTCTGGTTTACCGCGACTTGACGCGTAACAGGAATGTTCTGTGTCACAACATTGGGTACATAGTGCCTGGTCGTGCGATATTGTGGCGTGAACGCCATTCGCATGGAATAACCGGTGCGGTTCATCCAGCCCATGAAGTTTGGACGATTGTCGTAGTTACAGGGGCTGACACGAGGAATACACTGACGTTGGGACACCCAACGGCCCATATCCTTTTGAACCTGGCGGCACTCAGTCACATTCTGATAAGTTGTGTACGGTACAGATGCCGTTTTCTTTTCGAGCACCTGACGGTATTCGGTCACTTGCTGATCAACATACTTGGTTTCGGTCACTGGTCTCATCACAGTCTGATTGACTGGACGATACTCCGTTACCGGTACCTGCCGATAGGTCGTCTGTGTCACTGGAATCGGACACTGTACCACTGGTTGTGGACAGCAGTTTTGGATTACAGGAGGTGGTGCACAGGAATTACAGTTATTAAAGGGTCTCCATTGTGCCTGAGCTGTACCTGCAGCCAAAGAGAGAACTGTAACTCCCACTACGGGAATTGAATACATAACGCGTTTTAACATGAGCATGTCCTACAAAGAGAGTCTTTGAGAGGGGGTATTTGAAAGAGTAATGTGAAGTGTGCAATCTTTGAACGAGAATTGATTCAGGTCATCGATTGCGATGGGGCACGTTTTTTATTCAAAATTGAAATTGAGGTCAAGTCGTTTTGGGGAAAATGCCGATACCAGACTGCCTCTAAATCACAAGGGCAGGTTTAATTATTGAATATCAATAGAGTTATAGAAAAGAAACCTTTTTCTAAGTTTGTTGAATCACAAAAAAATAAAACGAGATTTTGTGTATGGAGTGAGAAAGTTGATCTCGTGAATGCCATTTTGCCGATGAACTTTCTGTTACCGGGCAACGAATGTCGCTGGTTTCAGGGGATTCCTCCTGAATCACGTACCGTCCCAGAGAGGAAATTGCATGAATTAATCTCATGTGTATTAAAGATTTGATCTTATTAGACTTACATCTTCCATACCCATAAGATTCATGTTGCTGGCAATACGGATATTGCTGTAAAATTACAAGTTTTATTATACGATCAACGCTCTCACTTTCTCGATCCCTTCACTTCTACCCGGTTGTTAAGATCGAACGAGAGATCGACTTGAATAGCAGCACGGAAGTGTTCTGTGGACAATCTCTCCCCCGACAATCAGGAACGATCATTCCTCAGCGAGACCTTGGCTGCGATAACCCAGTTTGTGGTCAACCATTCCAAGTTCAGTCTGGCTTTGGCCCTGATTGTGTCCATTGGTTGTATCCTGTTGACCGTCTTCCGCCTGGAATTCAAAACGGACCGGGCTGATCTGATTGATCCCACGGCAGCATTTCATAAGAAATGGATCAATTACACAGAAAGTTTTGGCAGTTCATCCGATCTGGTCTGTGTCGTCGAATCAGATAATCCCGAATCGATTAAATTCATCATTACGGACTCTGGGACAAAGAATCGAGCAGCATCCTGAACTATTTGAAAATCCGCTCTATCAGATTAATCCAGGCGATCTGCCATCCAAAGGATTACAATATTTAACACCGCGACAGTTGCAGACTAGGTCTGAATCGGCTGGATGAATACGGTCCGATTTACCGCAACGGTCGCTGGGATCTGACCCAGGTCGATCTGCTCTATGATCGCCTGCGATATCAGATTCAGTCCCGGTCTGCCAGTTATCGAGGTGCCGAAAGCGATCAGTCGCTGGAGCCACTGTTTAACCATGCTGCGATTCTTTCAACCAGCATGTCACGCTTCCTGTCAAACCAGAATGATTTTCAGGTCTCCCTGGCCTTCAATTGTTCCTGTGAATGAACGCATGCGTGAACGGTCACAGTGAAGTGATTTATCTGTTGAACCAAAGTGGTACAATGGGCTTTCTCAAAGTCTTTCCGGTGCATAAGGAAACAGGCTTTGACGGCGCCACGCAGGCCATCGAACAGATGCGGACCATTATCGGCGAAGTCGCTGCTGAGAATCCGGAAGCCAAAATTAGTCTGACTGGAATTCCGGTTCTGGAAAATGACGAAATGCGTAAGTCGCAGTCCGATATGATTAATGCTTCAATCATCTCCTGTTTTGGCGTGGGATTGTTATTATTTATTGGTTTTCGTGGGTTTCGGCATCCTGTTCTGACTCTGCTGATGCTGGCAGCAGGTATGGCCTGGGCATTCGGATATACGACTTTAACCATCGGTCATTTGAATATTCTCTCGGTTTCTTTTGCAGTGATTCTGATTGGGCTGGGGATCGATTTTGGTATCCATTATCTGTCCGCTATATTGAATTGCGGCATAAAGGTGAAGATCTGGAACCGGCACTGCTCAATACTTCTCGTACAGTGGGAACTGGTATTGTGGCTGCGGCAATGACAACCGCTCTAGCCTTTTATTGTGCAGGACTGACTCCTTTTCTGGGAATCGCGGAACTCGGTTTCATCGGTGGTGGGGGTATTTTCTTATGTGCTATCTTTGCGACATTTATTGTGCTGCCGGCAGCCTTCTTATCACGGGCAGATAGGAAATGTAGAAGTCAAACAGATGCCAACTCCCTTTCAGGGAAAATGGTTACAGAAAATGATTACACGGTTTCCACGCAGTGTAGCTTTAGGTTCGCTGGCTCTGGTGGCATTCTGTGCCAGTCAGATGATTCAGAAAACAGACGAGGGTTGGGAATCGCGAGTGTGTCTATGATTACAATCTGCTCAATTTACAGGCTGCCGGCCTGGAATCGGTTGAAGTTCAGAAACGTATTTTTAATGATGCTCAAAATTCACTGTTGTTTGCCGTTTCAGTGGCTGATAATCCTGCCGAGGCGCGTGAACTCCGTAAAAAATTTGAAGCATTACCCACTGTACATCATGTCGAAGAGTTAGCTTCACGTGTACCAGCCCATCCGATACGTGAGACAAATCTACTGGTTCAGGCTTATCGAGCTCAATTAGCACAGTTACCAGACAATGTTCCACAAGTCAATCGAATTAATCCTTTGCAGATTGGCCGGAAGCTTGAACAGTTTTATGTACTGTTATCTCGTTATGATCATCCGACTGCACAATCAACGGCGCGTGTGCTTGATCAGTTTCTCAACCGGTTTGAATCGATGACATTGGCACAGCAGTCACGCTTTCTGAATGAATTTCAATACCGCACGACTGCGTCATCTGCTGGGTCAGTTTAAAGCCTTAAGTGGTGCTTCGGATTCCGCACCCGTCCGTTTTTCCGATCTTCCCCGTTCGTTGACTTCACGCTTCGTGAGTCCCGAAGGAAAATGGCTGATCCAGATTTATCCACGTGATCATATCTGGGAAATTGGACCGCTGGAAGAATTTGTGAAAGAAGTACGCTCTGTTGATCCGGATGTTACCGGAACACCGTTGCAAAATTATGAAGCATCGCAACAGATCAAAAGTCAGTTATAAGACCGCTTCCATTTATGCTCTCGCTGTGATCTGTGTCGTTCTTATTGATCGGTTACTTAAATCAGCGTCATGCAGTAACCGCTACGATTCCTTCCGCAATTCTTGCAAGTTGTACATGGTTTATTCTGTTTAATCGCGAGACTCCCATCAGTATTGAGGCTGCGATAGGCATGTTTCTGGTAATGTCGATTGGGGTTTCGTTTGTATTGGATCGCAGCAGTGTCTGCCACATGTTCTTGACCATGTTACCGCCGGTCGTTGGTGGCATGGTTATGTTTGGAATTCTGGCAATGACATCAATCGATCTGAATCCAGCAAATCTGATTGTGCTGCCATTGATTTAGGAATTGGCGTCGATGATGGCGTGCACGTGGTGCCATGATTATCCGGATGAAAAAAGGGCCGTATAAAACCTCTCCCAGTACAATCAATGCGATCGTGATGACATCACTGACTTCCATGATCGGTTTTGGAAGCATGATGGTAGCAACGCACCGTGGGATTGTACAGTGTTGGTTTGGTACTGGTGATTGGGGTTGCCTGCTGCCTGTTTATTTCCCTGGTAACTCTACCTGCGCTATTGACCTGGATTTCCAATCGGGAGACAGGCCACAGATTCCGTGAGCATAGGAGACAGATGACAGACAAAGCAACCGTGGGAAAAAACGGCAGAACCGTAATGAAATGGAAGCGGCTGCCTGATGAGCTTTTTACATAATCCAGCCGCCACCAATAACGCGATCCTGATCATAAAGTACGACAGCCTGACCCGGCGCAACACCATATTCCGGATTGTCAAATCTAACCCGAAAGCGATCTTCATCTAAAATTTCGACTGTACAATCCGCTTCTTTATGCTGATATCGAATTTGAGCCTGGCAGCGAATTTCGGATCCGGGACTGTCAATCAGCCAGTTGCAACGATTAGCTTCCAATGAGTTGCGCGCCAGATCCTCTCGAGTTCCAATCACAACCCGCTTTGATTCTGGTTCAATTTTGATGACATAACCGGGGTGTACCAAAGGCAACGCCCAAACGCTTCCGCTGACCAATCGTATAATTTTCATAGCCGGTATGCTGGCCGACGACGTTCCCCGCGGTGTCAACCATTTCGCCTGCCGTTTCCTGCTCGCCCCGGTATCGGTTGAGGAAGCCGAAATAATCGTTGTCGGGAATGAAACAGATTTCCTGACTGTCCGGTTTATTGGCTGTCCGCAAGCCCGCTTCACCTGCCATCTCCCGGATTTCCGGTTTGACGAAGCCACCTACGGGAAAGATGATTTTGTCGAGCAATCACGATTGATGCCAAACAGAACATAGGACTGGTCCTTAGACCGATCAAGCCCGCGGATCAGGGCCGGCTGGGATTCTTCTCCGGGACAGACTTCAACTGTGCATAATGCCCGGTCGAAATGTAGGAAGCGCCCACTGATTCTGCGAATTCCCAGAGTTTGCCAAACTTGAGCCAGTTGTTGCACATCACACATGGATTGGGAGTGCGGCCGGCCAGGTATTCATCAGCGAAGTAATCTTTGATGCGCCCAAACGCATCTTTGAAGTTCAGCGCATGAAACGGAATGTCGAGCATATCAGCCACCCGGCGGGCATCTGCAGCATCACTGGCGGAACAGCAGCCCTGCTTGTGTGCTTTCGTGTTCAGAACGGGAAGACTATGGGGATCCTCGATCGCGCAGGCCGTCTCTTCGGTGGCACCGGACCGCATGAACAGACCGATCACCTCATAACCCTGTTCCAGTAAAAGATGGGCGGCTGCGGAGCTATCGACTCCACCACTCATCGCCAGGACAACACGCTCAGACATCAATCAATACTCAAACAAAAATTCAGACGAAAAACGGGTAACACTGACCTATTATAGGCGCCCCTGAATCTGATCACAGGCTTGGGACTCAGGCCGAGGGATGAAATCGCCCGAAATCGCAGTTTTTCTGCTTCGCTGCCGACAAAACACCAACTTCTGGCAGCTCTCTGTCGTGAACGGGGGGCGGGCTGCTTAATTGGCTTCCAGATCGAGGTGTTTGGCCTCAGGGACCTGTCGCTGGATTTCCGCTTCGATCTTATCGATTTCCTCAGCCAGGGTATCGAGAATATCCTCGTGTATACTTCTGACAAAACTCCTCGAAGTCCTGTTCGCTCTGAATTTGAGGATAGACGGCAAGTGCTTTCTTTTTCAGACGTTTCGACAATTCTTCGGGATCAAAACTCAGGTCAACTTTAATGCGGTAGTTATCGATTGAGAGGATTCTGGATCGCAGGTCCAGCACATCGTCAATCAGCGGATTGTTCTTCAGGATGCGTTGTACCTGTTCTCTCGTCTCTGGTGGGATACTGGGACCGACCAGCAGTTCCTGGTTCCGGATAATCAACCAGACGGCAATCCCTCCCAGCAGAACACCAATTCCGATAGAGCCGATGGCATCCCAGTAGGGGACCCGGTCATCTGGGTAACAGGATTGAAATCAGTGCAATCATCCACCCCAGATCAGGCAGCACCGTCTTCGAGAATGACGGCGACGGAGGCCGGGTCTGCTTCCTTGCGCAGGTACTGATGAAACGCCTTTTTCTCTTTCTGAGCATTTTTCCACTCGGTCTTGAGTGCAAGAAAGAAAACGACACCGTCGATGACCAAAGCAAACAGAAGCGCCGCGATGGCCCATTTCATTTCGCCAAAGTCGAGTTCAGGTGGATGAAACAGCGACTGCACACCGTGGTACACCGTCACACCACAGCCTAGGAAAAAGATCCCGACTGCGGAAATCAATGCCCAGACATACCGTTCACCGGCGTAGCCATACTCATAACGACGGTCGGGGACCCGATCCGCGCGAACCAGACCGATGAGCAGCAGTAACTGATTCAGAAAGTCAGCCACTGAGTGAATCGTCTCGGACAGCATGGCTCCCGAACCGGTGATCAGAAACGTCGTTCCTTTGGCGATCGTGATCAGTGCGTTTCCTGTCAGGGCGGCCACAACCGCGAATCGGGAATTACTTTGAGCCATACCAGAATGCTCCTCGTGTTCTGCTGGAAGTTCAGTCACTATGTTATCGACTGACCAAAATAACCAGAAGCTGTGAGGGAGTTCCAATCGGACAGTGACTGTAAAAAAAGCCCTTCAACCTCTGAGATTGAAGGGCTGGGTGAAATCTGGATTTTACTTGGCAGCACTGGCCTGGGCGTTATTGAGTTTCTTGGAGAACTCGATTTCTGCCTGCCAGTGTTTGACTTCATTCTGAGCAGCAGCCAAAGCGCTGGCGGCGGAGTTCGCTGCATTCTGAGAAGCGGTCGCTTTATCGGTTGCCGGTTTCAATGAATTCTGCAGGGCGACTACTTTGGCTTTGGCCGCATTGATTGCATCTGTTGTCTGCTTGATTTGTGGCGTGTACTGAGCAATCTTCTGCTGATTATCTTTGACTGCTGCCTGATGCGTAGCCAGGTTTTCTGCTCGGCTGCGTTCGCAGCGGTGCGATTATCGACGGCCGCTTTCAGTTTGGCAGCAGCTTCGGCAAGCTCTTTATCGCCGGCAACCTGTTTACTCACAGCATCAGCCTTCGCGTGTGCTTCCTTGATCAAAGCGGGTAGAGATTTTCCAATCGCGGTAATCTTGTTTGTGGAACCGGTTACACCTGCCTGTGCACCGGCCAGTGCTTTCTTTGCTGCCGCCAGATTTGCATTCAGGCCATTCAACTGTTCTGCAGATCAGTCTGCTGTTTTTGTGTTGCAGCGATGTCAGCGTTGATTTTGCCACTGCTGCCTGGTCTGCCTGGGCCGCTGCCAGCTTCTGATGATTCGCCTGCGCTGATCTGACAGCCGGCTGTCGCACCGATAGACGCTCGAGATAATGGTAGAGGGTTCGCTGTGAGCTCACCGACTTCTTTCCCATCGGCGGCATTCCAGACTTTCACTTTGCCGGTCCAGTCGCTGGCAATCACACGATTGGTTTCATCACAGATCGTGACACTGACTGCAATATCTCCAAAAGCGGGAGCCGCAATCAGCTGTTTTCCTGCCTGATCCCAGACCTTGGTGACACGGTCACGGCCACAGGTTACCAGGCGGCCATCGCGGGCGAATTCGACACTCGAAGTCCCGCCGCCATGGGCATTCCAGGATTTGATGTTACTCCCGTTCTGAACTTCCCAGAGTTTGACGGACTGATCTTCACTACTGGTGGCGACCAGGTTGGAATCGGAACGCCAGGTAATTCCCGTGATACCACTTTTATGTCCCTTTAAGGTCAGATACTCACTGCCCGTAGCTGCTTCCCAGACAAAGGCGCCGCCGCTTCGGTCACCCGAACAGAGTAGAACCGAATCAGGACTGAATGCCAGCGAGGTCATCCAGTCAGTATGCTTCCGGATTTCATAAGCAAGTTTTCCGTCTGTACGTTGAATAAACACGAATCACCTTGCTTGGGCTGCCTAGAGCGATGAATCTCTGGTCAGAACTGATATCAGCACACAGAACTGAATCCAGTTCATCACCTACCTCAAAGAGGCGTTTTCCTGTTCTGACATCCCACACGACAACTCGACCGCTGGCAGCGGCATGTCCGCCACCGGCCAGTAACAGGCTGCCGTTACGGCTGAATTTCAGAACCTGAGCGACACCTTCAGGGATAGGGAAGTACCCCCAGTAATTCCAACGTTTTTGTATTGTAGAGCAAAATCTGCTTTTGACCTGCGACGGCAACCAGTGGTGACCAGGGGTTGGTAGCCAAGGCGGTCACTGCCGTTGTTAAACTGGTATGGACAACCGGCTCCAGGCTCAACCGGGGTGGCATGGGAGGCGGTCCTTGCGGTTTGCCTGAAGAAGCACCTTTTAATGCAAAATCGAACTTTGGTTTTTTAATGACAACTTTACTGCCCGCGTTTTCCGGGGCACCACCGTTAATCCATGCTTCGATCAATGCGATATCTTTTGCAGGTAGTTTGTCTGATTTAGGGGGCATAAAGGGTTCAGACTCATGGGTAACGAGCATGAATAAATAACTGCCACCAGCGTCTCCTGCATCGATGGATTCTCCCGCAGCGCCACCCTGCATCAAACCGGTATAATTAGTCAGGTCGAGGCCGGATGCTTTTTTATCGGTATTGTGGCAGGCAAAACATTTGGCACGAAAAATTGGTTTTATATGTTCGTCGAAAGTAATTTTTACTTTTTTCTTATCAGCAGCTTTTTTATCTGCAGCCGACAGGTCTGTTGACATAAATGAGGTCATCAGACCGGCAACGAGCAACAATTTTCCGAAATGTTGACACCGGTGATATGAGAATGAATTTTTCATGTTCTGAACCATATTTAAAAGTGGGCTTCCTGTTGAAGTCCTTTAAAAATTGTTAAGCCGACAGTTGAATGTAGATTAGTGGTTAAAGATAAATTCTCTTGAGTTCAATAGAGACCAAAAGACATCATTTAACGTATTGGTTTCATCTTTCTTGTTTTCGTCGAGGACTTGAACCAGAGAAGAATATTCTTTATCCGTCGGTTTACGAGTGAGGCACGTTATATACATCTCATCAACGACTTCCAGTGGTTTTTTTCCGGCTTTCAATCTGTCTGCAACAAATTTGCCTTGAACGATTTTTCTGTTTACCGTATCGCCATTCAACAGATGCAGTGCTTGTGAAAGGCTGGGCTCCATGCGTACTTCACATGAACAGACAGTGTCACGTTTTGCACGTCCAAATGTTGTCAGGAAGTAGGTTGATGTATTTCCGTCAGCAATTTGGACGGCACGAGCACCAAGGGGCAGACCACGAAACTTGTTGGGTGTATTGGTGACCTGGCTGATACAATCCAGCAGAACTTCTGCTCTCAAGCGTCGAGGTAACGCATGTGAAAAATTAGTCAGATCACGTTCGTTCGATTTATTTGTTTGAGTTGAAAGCTGGTACGTTCGGGATGTGCAAATATCGCGAACCAGCTTCTTGAAGTCATAGTTGTACTCAGTAAAGCGTTTGGCAAGCTCATTTAATAATTCGGGGTTCACAGGTGGATTACTGACCCGGACATCATCAACTTCATTGATGATTCCTTTACCAAAAAAGTGTGCCCAGACTATGTTACTTAAGTTTGAGGCAAAGTAGGGATTTTCTTTTGATGCCAGCCATTGTGAAGCGACAACACGACGATCTTTACCACGAGTATCTGGTTCTATTCCACCCAGGAATTTAGGTTTCATGACCCGTTTATCAACTAAATGTCGTACTTCTCCACTACCGCGATTAAAAATAATCGATTCGCGGGGGTCTTCACTTCCTTTGCGTCCGATTTGTGAGAAAAATGCGGCAAAGCTGTAATAATCATCCATTGTCCAGCGGTCAAAGGGATGATTGTGACATTGAGCACATTGAATCCGCATGCCCATGAAGACCTGGGCCACGTTTTCAGAAACCTTTAAAGTGTCACGTTCGTTTTCATAGTAATTGGTTGCTGCATTGGCAAATGTACCGCCAGTAGCACCAAGGAGCTCCTGAACCATCTGGTTAATGGGCACATTAGAAGCAATGCGTTCCTGCAACCAGTTGTAATACAGTAAAGCAGACTTATAGCTGATGCGGTTATTGACGGTACGAATCTGCAACAGTTCCGACCATTTCATAACCCACATTTCCACAAATTCTTTGCGGTTCAACAGTTTGTCTACAAGCTTCTCACGTTTTTTGGGATCTTTGTCTGCGATGAAAAGATTAAATTCTTCGACGGAAGGCATAATGCCACAGATATCGAGGCTGGCTCGACGCAGGAATTCTGCATCAGAACAAAGAGGAGATGGGACCACTCGCAATTTTTTTAGTTTGTTGTGGATGAGAGTATCGACATAATTATTTTCAGGTATTTTCGGCCATGTAAAATTTAAACCTTTGGGTAACACAACAAAGTGTGAGCCCACCGTATGTGTGTCGAAGCGAGCCATGATAAATGCTTCGCCACGATTATTGGCAGTAATCAGGCCTGTATTTGTAATGGTGGCAGAGTTGTCATTGTTTGATGAGAATGCCGCTAACGAGGTTACATCACGACTAGTTCCATCAGAATATGTTGCGAGAACAGAAACTTGCTGTTTCGTATCTTTTCCGTCCAATACCCCGCCTTCAGGGTAAATTTCTACTTTAGTGACTTTAGGAATTTCACCGACATCGTATGGCGCACCTGCTTGTAACCAGCGAAGTACCTGGTTGTAGAGTTCTGAATCTTTCTCATAAAGTTTACCACCAGTATGCGGCACAGCACCTGTCGATTTTTCAAGTAAGAGACTTTCCTGAGGCAAGCTGAGATTCACGCGGCGTCCGCTCAATTCACGTGTTAAACGGAAATGATCCCCTTTAGGATCAAATCCAAATAAGGAGAGACGGAATCCGTCTTTTCCACGGGCTGCGCCGTGACAGCTTCCTGTATTACAGCCAGCACGCATGAACGTTGGCATGACGTCTAAATTAAAACTGATCGGTCGATCTATTTTTGCTTTAACCACTTTCGCATGCAGTTTCACATTGGCACCGCCGAAGCTGGCGATTAAATCGGTTTCTCCATCGACAGTTGGATAAACAACATTTTTGTCGAGACGAATAATACCTGGTTTCACTGGTTTTAATTGTAATTGGCTCGTGACATCGTGAGTGAGACCGTTGTCATACAAAACCTGTGCAATGATTGATTGACGATCTCGACTTGTGGTGAGTTCAATATTTTGTGGGTAGACATTCAGTTTGACTAACTTCGGCTGGCTTAGGAGCGACAGGTTTCGCTGGAGCCGGTTTCGCTGGAGCGGGTTTTGCCGGAGCAGGTTTTGCCGGAGCAGGTTTTGCCGGTGCGGGTTTTGCCGGTGCGGGTTTTGCCGGTGCGGGTTTTGCCGGAGCAGGTTTCGCCGGAGCAGGTTTCGCCGGAGCAGGTTTTGCCGGAGCAGGTTTTGCCGGAGCAGGTTTTGCCGGAGCCGGTTTTGCCGGTGCGGGTTTTGCCGGTGCGGGTTTTGCCGGTGCGGGTTTTGCCGGAGCAGGTTTCGCCGGAGCAGGTTTCGCCGGAGCCGGTTTCGCCGGAGCGGGTTTTGCCGGAGCGGGTTTTGCTGGTTCGGTTTTGCCTTCTCTTCTGCCAGAGTAAGAGAGAGTCCACTGGCAAAGAAAATGAGAGAGAGAAAGCTACGAACTAGTTTTTGGTGACGCGACATAATCGAAGACCTTTTTTCGTCAACAGAAATTTGCTGATTAAGGTAATATCTAATTTGAGTTCTGTTCATCAAGAACAGAGTGAATTAATGTTTCGAAGTTTATTTTGAACCAGATTCCAAACGTTTCTGAGCTTCAAGGCGTAGTTTTTCCAATCGAGTCAGTCGTTTTGGCGGCGCTGTTTTCTTTGGCGCCGCTTTTTTCGCGACAGGTTTTGGTTTGGCAGGCTCATTCTTTTTAGGTGGGGCAGGCTTGTCGATACGAAGCTCGGTTCGACCGGTCGTATGCACGACCGTTTCGCCATTCATGGGGATTTCTACCTGACAGAACAGACTTTTATGTCGTCCTTGAGGAGAAGTCGGGTCAGTTTTGACTTTAAAGACGAGTTCTTTGCTCGTTTTATTGAAGGAAATATCTGTTGTTGTCACTTTGGGAGGTAGTCCTACCAGTTTAATTTTTGCATTGCCTTCAAATGGGTTCTTCATATTGACTTTGCAAAGAATTTCTGTTTCTTGCCCCTGTTCTACGGCAGTTCGTGCCAGTGCAAGATCCACAAACGAGTCTTTGATTTCCAGAGAAGCTAACTGTGAAGAAACCCAGGCAGCGCCATTGACATCTGCAGAACCAATGACGAAGACCTTCCACTTTTTGATTTCTGCATTCCCATTGGCATTGATGGGATATAAAACTTCGTTCTTTCCCTTCGGGATAGTCACACGACTGGAAGCCCCGACTCCAGGCGGACGGAAAGGGAACTGGAGCGTAATTGGATTGTCGAATCCTTTTTTGCGTGTGACGACAACTTTCAATTGCATCGAGCCATTGCGTGTTAAAGGAGCCTTAGGCTCAATGATATCGAGCTTGAAGGGGAGTTCTTCTACAACGGCAACAGGGATCTGGGCGACATCTTTCAGCCACAGCATTTGATTATTTCGAACAAGTACCAGATCGGCCCGGTTTCGAAAGACACCTTCAATCTTTTGTTTTGGATCGGCGTGACGCCCTTTGAGTTCGATCAAAGTTCCACCGACAGGTGCATCGGCGGCAGCTTCAAAAACAACGGGCATTGTTGTCAAGTTGGCAGCCATTGGCTCGGCCACCATTTTAATGCCTTTAGGGATATTCTGTGAATCGAGAACAATACTTCCGCCGAAGTTTTTGCGGACCACACTAAACACTGCCGCAAAGCGATTGCCACGGGCGACAACAATTCGCTGTCGTTCTTGTGAATAACGGGCATTTCTGGGGATACCCAGATCTAATGAAGCTGAGACTGGCAGCATTTCAATTCGATACACAAAATCTTCTCCACCACGGGAGAGGTGATCAGTGATTGAAAGGTAGTAATCTCCATCGGCCGGGAATTTGTAACGGAAGTAGCTGTCAGGTCCCCGCGAATCATCATTGGCGGCCAGTCTTTTAAATTTGGCGTCATACAGTGCCATGACGGGATCGAGAGAAGATCGGATCCGTCTGGAATAACATTCGATTTCCAGAGTCTGACCTTTCTTGCCCTGGAACTTGAAATAATCAATATCGCCTTCTTTTTCAATGATTCCATTGAAAGCATTAGGGAGCGTTGCCGCTGATGCGACTTTAAATTCGTTGTTCGGTTCTTTTTCGAATGAATTTCCATGTGGAAATAGCCGAAATACGTTACCGGAAGGAGCACTTCCACCTGCATCGGATGCAAAAATCTTGAATTCTTCATCCGGTTTCGCAGGCAGCTGAACTTCTTTTACCAGATTCGCAACCGTATTGCCTTTAAAGGTCACTTTCTGTTTAGTTCCAATCTGACCCCCTGCCGGATAAATTGCCGTGGGCCGGGGATAAGTTCCGACATGCAGGCGATAGAAAGCGGCGCCATTTCCACCATATGAACTATCACGTACTAAAATGGTGTATTTTCCATCAGCGGGAGCAACGACTGAAACGGCAGTATCATTTCTCAGCAGTGGGAGATCGTCGACTGCTTTTAATTCAAAACGCTTCTCGTCAAGAATGGCCACATAGGGGTCAAATACGGTTGTCGCTAAACGAACGCCTTCAATTTCGGCTGAAATTCGTTGCCCTTTTTTCGCAGTCACCACAAAATAGTCAACGTCTTCATTTTGAACGACACCGGTGACAGTATGGTTCAATGTGATTGGTTGAGGTGTCTCAAATTTGCTGTTGGGCTCTTTTTCTGCTACTTCCGGGAACTGGCCCACCCAGAAGGTTTTATAATCTGAAACACCACTTTTCGTACGGACCTGGAAAGTATGCTCACCAAGATCGCAATCAGGTGCAATTTTTACTATAGCAGTACAAACATTGGCATTTTTGGGGTTGGCTTTGATGTCTTTGAATTCAAATCCTTTTTTATAGGAAAAAATTTCAACTGCATCTGACAATCGGGCCCCATAAAATGTGAGACTGACTTCGGTGCCACGTTGTCCGCCTCGAGGTCTGACGTAGTTTAACGTTGGGCTTGCTGCTCCGGCCAGATCCGTGAGCAATAAGCTGAAAGCGATTGTTAAAACTCCGGTGCAGACAGAGCTACTATACTTCTGCAGCATCACGGTTCCCCCCTTGGAATGTAGATGTTCGAGTATCAGTTTTATTTCGTTTGAATCGAAGTGTCAGCACATGAAAATTTCTCATGTGCTGACAATCCTGATTCGATATATTCAACCTGTTTGATTAAACAAGCAGGTCTTTAATCACTTTTCCACCATTGACAATTTCAATCGGACGGTCACCAGGTGCCATCAATTCTTTATCAGATACGATACCCATGCAATGGTAGATCGTTGTAGCCCAATCCATTACAGAGAGTGGATTATCTTCAGGTTCGCTGGCGATGGCATCAGAAGCGCCATAAATGTTGCCACCTTTAATTCCGCCACCAGCCATGACAACACTGAATACTTTTGGCCAGTGATCACGGCCTGCTGTTGCATTGATTTTCGGAGTTCGTCCGAATTCACTACAAATACAGACGAGTGTACTCTTCAGCAGTCCACGTTGGCTCAAATCAGAAATCAACGTTGAGAAAGCCTGGTCAAATGCTGGAACATTTCTTGTGATACCATTTTGAATTCCGTCGTGCATATCCCAACCACCATAGGTCATTGTGATAAAGCGGGCACCTGCTTCAACCAGACGGCGGGAAAGCAGCATACGAGCGCCTGCTGAGTTTCGGCCATAGGCGTCACGGACTTTGGCATCTTCTTTATTAAGATCAAATGCTTCCTGTGACGCTTTTGAAGAAACCATGTCATAGGCTTGTTTATAGAAGGTATCGACAGCTTCCAATGCATCTGATTTTTCTTTGGAAACAAAGTGGTCGTTGACTGCTCCCAGAATCGAGCGACGTCGGGTGAAGCGTTTGGTGTCTACGCCACCAGGGAGATTCAGGTCACGGACTTTGAAGCCATTGGATGCAGGATCGGATCCGACACTAAATGGTGCAAATGAGGAACTCAGATATCCGGTACCCGCAAACGTGTTGGGTTGATTAGGAATGCATACATACTGAGGCATGCTGTTTTTGGGTCCGAATTCGTGTGTAACCACACTTCCCATACTGGGGAATTGCAGAGCAGGGCTGGGACGATAGCCGGTGAACATATTGTGTGTTCCCCGTTCGTGGGCTGCTTCGCCATGCGACATGGAACGACAAATCGTGATTTTATCCATGATCTGTGCTGTTTTGACCAGCTTCTCGTTCAGGCGCACTCCTGAAACATTGGTGTCGATGGAGTTCATCGGCCCACGATATTCAACCGGAGCGTAAGGTTTGGGATCCCATGTTTCCTGATGAGCGGCACCACCGGGTAGATAAATAAAGATCACCGATTTGGCGACCCCTTCTTTACTTTCATAGTGTTTGAGTTCTGCCTGAGCACTTTTCATTTTGAGGAATTGTGGCAGAGTCAGCCCGATACCACCGGCAAAGCCAACGTGTAAAAAGTCGCGACGTGACTGTGTCAAGCTCATAGTGAAATCTCCATTTTTCGAAAGTCGGAAAATATCATGTTTTGGTTAATGGCTTTTTGGGCCAGCGATTTTGTATTTCTGTCTGGTTTGAACACAAATATTTCAGGTTGGAATGTAGCCGAAGTTTTCAGCGGATGGCTCCAATACTCACAAGTAATATTAGAGTTTATTTCAGGTGATTCTGGTCGTGTGTTCTAACTCTAACACATTAATCCAGTTGGGGGGAGGAATCTATAAAAACCACCTGCAACGTATTATGGCAAGATTACTCTTCTCATTTCAAGGATAATTTCAAAAACGATCCCTTCAAGACATTCTCGAAGACTTATATATCAGACAATATTGATATGATTCTGTCAAGGATTTCTTCTACATTTCTCCTGATCTCTGAGCAAATAGAAGTATCAGGAGACCATCTGTTTTTAACGTGCAACAAGTCCTTTTGTCTCCGAAATTCGATATAACTGGTTGGCTTTAAGGTGGTCCCATGTAGAGGTGTTACCAGAAGGCCATATCACAGAAACAGACAGGATCTCGTTTTCGCTGCCTAACCCAAAGGTAATGGGTAGCTCGGTTTGTGATAAGTAGCTTCGCGTCGGAATGACGACCCGGTTTTGAATGCCTGAGCGGGTTTTGATTTGAATTCGGGCACCCAGTGCATCGTGGCTGGAAACGGGGGACTCGTTCTGATTTTCACTTTTGTGATTGGGATTACCAGTAAGCTGAAACCGTACCCAATTGTGGCCCGTCTGCTGGTCATTCCGCAACAGCCGGGGCGTGTTTCCTGTGGTCATAATCAACAGGTCCTGATCACCGTCACCATCGATATCCGCGAAAGTGGTTCCCCGGCCAACCAGTGGTCGTACAAAATCGGAGCCAACAAGTGTTTCATCTAAAGGGAGAAACTCAGTCGCATGTTGTGGGCCGCAGTTCCAAAATAATTGAGGTGATTGTTTATAGTGCTGTCGTTCCTGCACAAGATTGATATCTTCTTCCAGATGGCCATTGGCAGAAAACAAATCGAGACGTCCATCAAGGTCGGCATCAAAAAAGAAGACACCGAAAGTTAATGCAAGCCGCGTTTGAGGACCGAGTCCGTTTGAGATGGCTTCGTCAATGAACTGCATCTCCTTTCCGGGAGAGGTATAGAGGGCCGTCATTTCATTGGCAAAGTTACCAATGGCGATTCCCATGGTTTCATCGTTGCGAAATGTGGCGATGTCGACACCCATGGCACCGCGGGCGTTGCCGTCCATATCAAACGCGACACCCGAGATCGCCGCCATTTCTGTGAATGTACCATTTTGTTGATTGTGAAATAAAAAGTTCTGAACGGTGTCATTGGTGATGAAGATATCAAGAAATCCATCCTGATCAAAATCGTAGAAGTTGAGTCCCAATGATTTACCCGATGGGACTTTCGTTCCGGTAGTAAAAATTCTCAAGCCGGCTTGCTCAGACATTTCAGTGAAACGACCATTTCCTTGATTCTGATAGAGCAGGGGATGCACGCCATTAAAATTTTGTGGACGTCCGTAAGCGCGAATCCCTCCTTTCAAAGTGAAGTTCTGCGCGCGGTCGAAATTGCGCGTCCATTCCACATAGTTGCAAACTAACAGATCCAGATCGCCATCACGGTCATAATCGAACCAGCCACAACTGGTACTCCAAAGCTGTGGTGGGCCGCCAACACCTGCATGATTTGTCACTTCATTGAATCGATTTCCTTCGTTCTTGAACAGTCTGTTCGTGCCCAATGTGGATATAAACAGGTCTACGCGTCCGTCGTTATCATAATCTCCGCAGGCGACTCCCATTCCATAGAGCGAAATATCCAAACCCATGCTGGTCGTCACATCTTTAAATTTTCCGGTCCCATCATTCTGATACAGGGCCAATGAAGATCCCGCGTATGGTATATTCTGTTTTTGATCCCACGGCCAATCTTGTCCGCCGACCAGCAGCAGGTCCTGGTCACCGTCATTATCATAATCAAAAAACGCGGCACCGCCTCCCATTGTTTCGGGAAGCAATTTTTCTCCGGCAGCCCCATTGTTGTGAACGAAATCAATGCCTGCTTTTTTTGTAATATCAGTAAAAGGAATCTTGGGGAGAGTGATTTCTTCAACATTACGTTCTGTGGGCAGGGTTAAAGGGGTTTCTTTTACTGTTTCTTGTGGCTGTTGTTGTTGGGAGATGAGATAGATTGTTCCGCCAACAACTGCGATGACCGCCATCACGATCAGGGAGTACCAGAAGGCACGACCGATAGATTCATCGTTTTGTTCAGATTCTTCTTCCAGATTCGGATCGAGTTTGGCATGGTTCTGTTTTGCCATCTGTTTGTCCTCGTTGGTTCTCTTTCCCTGCACAATTATTGGAGCATGGAATATCGTTGCGTTATGGTTTTCGTGTTCGGTCAAGTGGATAAATGACCGGATGTTCGGCAGCGTGGTTGGCTGCCGGGTATTTTTCACGGGCTTTTCGTTCGGAAAGGCCTCTTGCCGTATCATCGATTTTATATTTTTGATGCAGTTTTCGATGTTGTTGTGCAAGGTCTGTTTGTTCTCGTTGTTCGTAAATCAATGAGAGATTGTAATGCGCGGTTACATTTTCCGGGTCCAGCTCAAGCGTTCTTAAAAACTGCTCCTGAGCCTGTTCTAAAAGTTGATCGCGCTGGTCTTGCTGCGCTTTGGTACGGAACCGCTTGGCCTGATCGAACAGGTTTTGTCCCAGATCATTGATGACGACGTAATCCTTGCTGAAATCGAATCCGCGACGGGTTCGCTCTTCTGTCTGATCTTCCAGAACACTGCGGAAGTTTCGCTCCGCTTCTTTCAAGTGTCCCAGCTGCTGGTTCACTTTGCCACTCAGCCAGGCAAGTGTCCAGGCAGGGGCAGGAGGGTCAGTGAATGTTGCTGCTTTTTTCAAAATGTCGGCGGCGTTGAGTAATCGTCCTTCGCGGAAGTAGACGCGCGCCAGATTTAATGAGCCATCATAGCGGCCCAGTTGATCGACTTGTTCGAATGCTTCAGTCGCCTGACGCAATTCTGCTTTTCCTTTCAGGAATAATCCAATGCCATAATCGTTCCAACGTTCCCATTCGGGAATCTTAACTGGCTTATTTGTGACTTTGGTTGCGACTCCTTCTACGGGAAATGTTATTGTGTCAGTGGCGATCGTTGTAATGGGCAGCGTATTCACATAGGGGACTCCCGGTTTTTTTCCGGGGAGTATCTGGCCTTTGGATTCAAGAGAGGAAGCGATGAACTGCAGATAGTGCGTATCAAATTTTCGGTACTGCAGTTTTGCTTCGACAGTCACAGGCGCTGTCAGGTCTTGGGGAAGTATGAGCTCATAGTGGATGGTCTGTCCGGCACCGGGGGGAATCTGATTATTATACAGGGCCACAAAAATATCTTCTGCATTACGACGCGCAATACGATTTCCTTCGCGGTCAATGACGAAAGCATTCACAAAATGTGACCAGGGGTCAACAGTGCCATCGTCTTTCCGAGAACCACTACGTCCGATGATGCGATCACCGCTTTTCACAACAATATCTAACCAGACTTCATTCGAGTCAGCAGTGCCTTGTGTGAAATGATGCCCTACTTTTAATGTACGGAGTACCGTTTCCAGTAAATACTTTTTGCCCGGTTTTAACACAGGGACTTCAGGACGTAGGGGTGCGATTAATGTCCCATCGATGGTTCCCTCTTCACGGATGCCGAATAAATCGACGCGTAGATTGTCCTTCAGGAATTCCTGGTGTGCCTTGACCGTATTGAAATCATTTCGTAACGCGGCAATACCTGTGTTGGCGGAGGGAAACAGGTGGTTGTGGACACTGAGTTCTTTGGAATCATAAAAGTGTCTGGCTGCAAAGTCATTGGAGGCTTTGGCGGGCATGTGACATTTGTTGCAATTTTCTTCTGCCTGCGGCGGATAATAAAAACTGCGTGCCCCATGACCGGAAACACCACTCAGAAAAAAAGAGTCGTAGTGGTTTTGCCCACGTAAAAATTTATATTGATTCAGCTCTTCGGGTAAATGCACTTTGTGGCAAGAGCCACAGAATTCGGTCGATTTGTGCAAGTCTTTTAAAAATGTCTTTTTATGAAACGCGGGCTTGGCTTTCACCAGTTGATTATTGACCCACTGTAGAAACGGATTGTCACTATAGGCGAACGGGTAATGAATAGGTTCTTCAATTGTAAAGTCGCTGTTACCACGTACGCTGTTGATATGAGTAATCGCATGGCAGGAAGTGCAGGTGATCCCGGCTTGCGAAGTGATATGATTGACGTCGTCAAAATTGGGATCATCAAAGGCACCGCTAAAGAAAGGGACCGGGTCGTGACAGCCAGCGCAGAAGCGGGATGCCTGCAAGTTGCCATCACGTTCAAAGGCCACCTTGCGCGTTTCACGGACTGATGCCAGATAAGCAGGGTTATTAAATGAGCTCAGATGATGTACGCTGTTTTTCCAGTCAGCATGGGTATCAGGATGACATTTCTGGCAATAGTCATCCATCATCAAAGACTTCGCAGGAATAAAGTCACCAGTCGCAGTGCGCGCCAGTGAGGGAAAGAAATATTTTTCCCCCTCTACGGGACCGGCAACATTCCATTGACGGGGATCGGCCGAATGGAACATCAACATACCGGCTACGGTAACAGCAATGAGGCTTATGTAAACGATGCCAGCCTTCCAGCGGATTTTTGGTCCGACCAGACGATGTAACCAATACAGCCAGAGTGCAAATACCGGAGAGATGACGTGGCACCAGTACGTTATCGATCGGGCCATCGGATTTTTTAAATCGAACGAGCCAATACGCAATAACAGGATTCCGGAGATCAGTAACAGGCAGGAAGTAATAAACAGAGCGTATCCCACACGCACAGCGCGGCGGTTGAGACGATTTTTCGTATTAAAAATATGAACAACGCCAAACAGGATAAAAGGAGCCAGTAATAACAGTCCCAGAATCAGATGCCCTAGAAACATGTATTGATAAAACCAGTTTTCCAGTGTTTCGCCACTCAGCCAGTCGTAAATGGTAATACTGACCAGGTAGATCGAGTTGGCTCCTAATAACGCAACCAGGAATAAAACGAGATATAGTACTTTGCGCAATTTTGGACCGACCGCACGACGGACAACGCGACGTGGCTGCGGTTCAACTACGGATGAATCAGAGAATGTCATAATGGGGATCGACCCTGCAAATATGAGCGACATCTGAAACTCACCTCATTGAGATCACAATGAGTCGCGCATGCGCTTCTGTAGAATGATAATGAAGAGCATGCGGGCAAGCTTCAAGAAACGACAGAAACGAAGTTTCTGTCACGAAAGCGATTCAGGAGCCGGCAATTTGTGGAGGGCGATCGATGCGATTCCGGTTGTCTTCAGGAAAAATCAATTTTGCGCAGTTTCTTGAAATGCCCCGTTGTGCATGAGGTGCCAGCTCTGCAGTAAAGGCAGAGCAGGCAGGCTTGAACGAGGGGAAGACGATCAGGGGAGCTTCTGGTTCAGGTTTGGGTTGACGATTTTGACATTGAGGACCAGAGCAGGGTAATTGTTTTGGAAGGGAGTCGAGTGGATTCAGTAATTCAGTACGAACGTCCGCTGGTTGTCCCGCATGCGAGAGATAATCACCACAAGTGGCATTCGCGGCTTCACTCGTGATCAAGGTCAAGACGCATACCGTGACTGCAGTCAGCAGAATTTGGATTACGGATTGTCGATATGATCGGTGCAACATACTGAGATCTACGAAATGAAGCTGAGAAAACATCAGAGAATAATAGAGAAAAAGAAACCTCTCTTAATAAGTATATACATAAATATATACAAACTCGCGTTTAAATTCGAGAAAAAAGTAATCGCCTCAGCGAATTTATCCGTTTTGTATTCTGGTAAAGTGATCACTAACTTTATCTCGAATGGCAAAGATTTAGCCGAACCAGATGTTGAGATGGCAGGAGTATGACAATGAGCCAGTCTGATTTACGTGAATTGTTAAGTGATGTGGGAGGAGTTTGCTTTAAGTGCTTTTTAATGATTATGGGAGTTTTGGTTGTCTGGTTTGCTGCTTTTACTCAAGCCGGAGATTGGGCCTGGGAATTTCAATCCAGGTGGTTTCATGAGTTGAGTAAGCCAGAGTTTGTCCAAATCAATTATTATGGAATGACATTCCTGAAGCTTTTTGCCTTTTTGTTTTTCTTTTTTCCCTGGCTGGCTATCCGATGGCAGCTGGCGAGAAAACAGTCTGTAACTGAAGTCTAAATTGATCGGGGCAGCCTGAATAATTGGGGGTTGACGCAAATTCCGATTCCGAAGACACTTTTACACTCTTAGTCTGACTAGCAGGACTAAGTCGGGTAAGTAATGCAAGGAAGCTTGAGGAATCGGTCTTATGATCAATTGGCGAATGGTGCGATATCGACTTGAATATCTCATTTTCCAGATCCTGATTTGTATTGTACGTTCGATACCAGTCAGGGAATCAGTGAAACTGGCCAGAGGTCTGGCATTCATCATTCATTATTGTCTGCCTCGGAAAATGACCCGTTATCATGTGGCTGCTGAAAATCTGCGAACTGCTTTTGGTGAGCAAATTTCGGAAAAACAGATCGAACGCACCATCCACCAAATGTGGGTGCATCTGTTTCGGATGATAGTGGAAATCATTCAATTACCCCGTAAGCTGCACCGTGGTAATATATTTAATGTGATCGACTTCCAATATCCACCAGAATTGATAACGGCACTCTGTTCGGGGAGGCCTGTGATCCTGCTGAGCGGTCATTATGGTAACTGGGAGATGGCGGTTTCTGCCTTTGGATTATTTGGTTTTCCGATGGGAGTCGTAGCCCGTGAGCTGGATAATCCTTATCTCAACAAATGGTTTGAGAAATTTCGTCAGCATACAGGGCATCGAGCGATGGCCAAGAATGGGGGCTACGATGAGATGATTGCTACGATTGAGCGTCGTGGCCATCTGGCATTACTGGGAGACCAGGATGCCGGGAAACGCGGATTGTTTGTGGACTTTTTTGGCAAGCCGGCTTCAACATTCAAATCGATTGCTTTACTGGCACTGGAATATCGGGCATATATTTGCGTTGGTTATGCACGCAGATTACCTGATAATTTTGAAAGCAATCAATGGGTCAAATTTGAAATGGGGTGTGAACAACTGATTGATTCCACGCAATGCGTGTCAAATGATCCTGTTGGTGAGATTACTCAGCAATTTACTTCAGCGCTGGAGCAGGCTGTTCGGAAATCTCCTGAACAGTATTTCTGGGTTCACAGACGATGGAAAAGTCAGCCCCGCGTGCGTACAAAAAAGAATCGTCAGCCAGCATCCCTTCAGGAAAAAAAAGCAGCCTGAATTGATTCATATGTGCCAGTCCATTACAACCAGAGCAGTGAAATTGTAATGAGATTACGTTTGCGTGTGCTGAATGATCGGAGAATCAAATGGGAAAGAAGGTACGGATTGCTGCTGTCGATGAGGTTAGCTCGGGATCTGCCGGAGAATTTGTAGCCGAAGATCGTGTCATCGCATTATTCCATGTGAACGAACAATATTATGCGATGGACGGAGTCTGTCCACACGCGGGTGGACCTTTGGGCGAAGGGACATTGAATGGTACGATTGTTACTTGTCCCTGGCATGGGTGGCAGTTTGACGTGACATCAGGAAAACATTGTCTGAATGAACGCTTATGTCATCCAACTTATCCTGTCTCAGTCCAGGACGATGGGATTTATATCGAATTGCCCGGGTAAGTCCAGTTAAGTAGAGAAAGCTGATTTCAGATATGAATTGTAAAGCGGTTATTTTTGATTGTGATGGAGTGTTAGTCGACAGTGAGACGCTGGGGTGTCGTGTCATAGCGGAAATGATTTCCGAAAAGGGGTTCCCCATTTCTCCCGAACAGGCGGTTCAGCAGTTTAAAGGCGGCAAACTGGCAGACTGTCTCGCGGTTGTCGAAGCGCAGCTGGGGAAAAAATTACCTGTTGAATTTCCTGGCCAGATTCGAGCGAAAATGTCTGAAGTATTTCAATCAGAATTACAGGCAGTTCAAGGAGTGCACGAGGCACTGAAATCGATTCCTGTGACCAAGTGTGTTGCATCAAATGGCCCTGAAGAAAAGATGGCACTCACATTGAAAATAACGGATCTACTGCATTTTTTCGAAGGACGGATTTATTCTGCATATACTTTAGGTGTCTGGAAACCAGAACCTGACCTCTACCTCTACGCTGCTGCTCAACTCGGCGTTCCACCGCAAGAATGCGTGGTCGTGGAAGATAGCCATTTGGGAGTCCAGGCGGCAGTCGCTGCAGGCATTCCTGTACTCGGATATGCCGACCACAGTTCACCAGCAGAACTGGAAGCATTGGGAGCGCAAACTTTTCGGTCGATGTCCGAATTACCCGCTCTACTTGGTTTTTCAACCAGTGTCTCCTGAGACAGCTCCCGGTGAAGGCGCATCGCTCCCGGCAAAGATTGCTGTCTGAAAAACAGAGATCCGTCTGAATGCGCGAAATTCGCCGAATGGCTGGTAATTTTTACATACCCAATTTCAAAATGAGTAATCTGAGTAGACATTGCATTCGATAAAATCAAAAAAAACTGAACTTTTTATGTCAAGAAGCCAATTTACTTAAGCCGATACTAAAGAGTATGTCAGATGCAGTTCTGGCTACAGCTTGTTCAGTTCACTTCTGATAGTTTTTTGTTGGCAGGGTTTTCCCTGTCTGGCTACGGATTTTGCCAGTCAAAAATCTATGAGATTGCTATAGGAAGGATCCTCAATGCAACATCGGCTTCGAATTTTCACAGGTGAAAAAGAAACGCTCGAGCAAGACGCAATGGTCAATGTTCGATTTGGAGAAATTGCTGATGCCTTGGCAGAAGCAGTTTATTATCGTCGTACATGGGTTTCTGATTTTTCAGATGATGAAGTCAAAATTCCCTCTGACTTATATGCAATTCTAACTGCGTATAGTCATCTCCGACCGGGCGCCTGATGGTCAAACGGCCTCTCTCCCAAAAGTTTCTGATTGGTGTACTCGTTGCAGCTATGGGCCTTTATCTGGTCGTGTTAGGCGCGCAGCGACTCTACGAGCAGCATCAGGTAAAGCAGATCATGCCTTGAATTTGTAGACGCTCTGGAAACAGGGGAATGAATCACAGATTCGCGCGCTCTTACACCTGAGAAAGCGGATCTGGCAGCACAATTGAAGCGGAATCGCACGATCGTGTATCACCGCTGGATTATCGCTTTCTTGATGTGCAACTTGCGGGAGACACAGCAAGAGCCCGGATCCAAATTCAAAAAAACGGTTATGCAATCAAGCCAGAGATCCAGCTTGTTCGAAGCTCCACGGGGGTCTGGAAAATCGATTCGATTTCTCAGGCGAAAGTTGATCCACTCTGGTATGATCAAGAAGACCGACGATATCAGGAAAAATTGACCAAAGCCGGGGTTCCCCCGAAAGAGGTCGAAGGTCGTGTCCTTGCAAAAGAGCTGGCCCGCGCTTTAAATACATCAGTGAAAGATTCTCCCCAGGGACAAATTGATCCTTAGCAATTTGCATGATCCAGGGGAACATTTTGATGTTCTTGCGAGGTATCGATGTCTCAGGCTCATTCAATTTCTGAACGCGCACTTCAAATCTGGACAGCAGGAGTCGAAGCGGTCAATTCAGAAACGCTTGTTCGTAGTGCTATCCAGATTCGAAATAAAGAACTTTCCATTAACGGAGATTCCATTTCGCTGTGTGGAGATGAAAACATGCTGGTAACCGGCGCCGGAAAAGCCGGCAGCGGAATGGCTGCAGGGGTGGAAGCAGCGTTCAAAGGTTCCGATTCTCGAAAAACGAATTTCTGGATGGGTGAATGTTCCCGCTGACTGTGTGCGACCTTTATCGCACATTCATCTGCATCCTGCTCGACCGGCCAGTCTGAATGAACCGACAGCTGAGGGAGTTCTTGGGTCCAGGCAAATACTTCAGGAAATTTCCAGTCTGAACCACAAGGATATTTGTCTGGTACTTATTTCCGGAGGAGGAAGCGCATTATTGCCGGCGCCGCTCCCTCCCGTGACGCTTGAAGACAAGCAGAAAGTAACACGATTGCTGATGTCTTCCGGAGCCAGTATTCAGGAATTGAACTGCGTGCGGAAGCAAATTTCGCAGGTGAAAGGAGGGCGGCTTGCTGAGGCTGCTACCTGTGGGACTCTGATCACACTGATTATTTCTGACGTTGTCGGTGATCCACTCGATATCATTGCATCCGGACCAACCGTAAACGACTCTTCAACCACTCAGGAAGCGATCGAAATACTCCGGCGTCTTGTCAAAGATCCTCAGCAAATCCCCGACAGTATCTGGGATGTACTCATTTCAGGACAATCGGCTTCCAAACTTCAGAGGAACTCTGTCAAGACAACGGTGATCAACAAGATCATCGGTAATAATGTGACTGCACTGGAAGCAGCTCAACAACACCGTGGCAGGGATAATTACCAGAGTTTGTCGATGGGTTCAGAAAACGAAGGGACTGCTGTCCGGCACAGGTGTGGAACTCGCTGAACTCTGTCTGAAAATTCGCGCGGGATCTGGTCCGGTTTTCAGACCTGCATGTATTTTCAGTGGCGGGGAACCGGTCGTGGATTTGTCTTCTCCCCAGAATCCCGGGAAAGGAGGCCGAAATCAAGAGTTAGTACTGGCAGCAATGCAGCGACTGTGGAATGAAAAGGAATGGAACTTCTGTATTCTGTCAGGGGGAACAGATGGAGAAGACGGCCCTACCGATGCGGCAGGCGGTATGCTTGATTCTCGCATCTTACAACGAGCGAAAACACTTCAACTCGATCCGAACAGTTTCTTGAAAGAACACAATTCGTATCCATTTCTTGATTTATCAGGTGGTTTGCTGAAGACGGGAGCGACCCAGACCAATGTCATGGATTTGCGTGTTGCAATCGTCGAATGAGTCATTCAGAAACTCATATCGTACGGGATCAAGGCAACGGCTTTAACGGGATCTCAACCTTAGTTTGAAACAGCACGGATTACATGGACATCATCGTAATCCAGCAGGTTTGCCAGCTGCTTTGAACCATCCTCTTCCAGAATCTCAACAATCGGATTATCATAGTGCGACCGGTTGGTGCGGGTTACTATCGCCTGTTGTCCGGTGTTAAGTTCTACAAGAGATCCAACCGGGTACAGGGAAATCGATTTCAGTAATGCGCGGACTGCGTTAGGATCAAATTTTCCTTTCGCAGTATCATAAACCAGTTTTTCGGTAGCCTGGTAGGGAAGTAATCCGGCTTTACCAGCGCGGCCAGACACGAGTTCGATAAACTCATTTGCAACCGCAGCAATTTTGGAAAGAGGATGAATTTGATTCATTTTCTGTCCTCTGGGATAACCAGATCCATCGCAGCGTTCATGAACCTGATAAGCGATGATTTTTGAAATCGTTGGGATATCATTGATCTGGTTTAACAGATCATAAGTAATAATGGGATGCTTCTGGAGTTCGAGACTTTCGATGGGGTTGAGCGGTTTCGTATTCGAGAGTATTTTTGAATCGATTTTAATCATACCAGTATCGTGCAGAAGGCAGCCAATAGACAGCTGGGTCAAACTCTGGCGGCACAGCCCGAGATGCGTTCCAATGGCCATTGCCAGACTCGACATCTGCACGCCATGTCTACAGAAATTTCCTTCATCCGTAGGCGTGATTCCCTCTGAAACAAAAAGATCCAGATCCTGGTTCATTTGGGACATTGAAACGTGTGAGATGCGGTAAATCTGTGTCATATCGATGCTCGTTGTCGTGAGCAATTGCGTATAGAGATCATCAGTGACATCAGTCAGGTCTGCGAATTGTTCCTGATACTGCGATTTCAACTCTGTGGAAATCTTTGTTACCTGAACTGGCTTGAGCTCATGTAAGAAGGAGTCAGATTGAATTTTCCAGTGTGGAGACAAAACCATTGACTCCACTTGTTTTTTTGTAGATAAACTGGACTCGGTTGAAGGCAGATTTTGCGGGTTTATTTTTCTGTTGGTCGAACCTGATTGAGAACCATTCGTTTCATTTGAAGGAATCAATAGATTCTTGAGATCTTGTTCATGAACCCGAATATTTTGAATACCGCGTTTTTTTAAGTTTTCAATCGTGCTTTTTGTGATTGTTTTTCCGCTGGCCAACAGCAGAATATTCTTCTCGCTTTCTGCATCGTAAATCGGTGCTTGCAAACGGACATTCACTCGGAGCTGGTCAATTTCCAGAGAAGTATATTGGCCGGCATTATTGATTGCTGACTTTGAAATCATTTCTGAGTAGTCCAATACCATTAAGTGTCTGGCTATGTTGAAGAGAGTTATATTTGCTGCAAGGCGCGAAGCAACAATCTAAATCAACTTTGCGAGTGTGAACCGAAGAACAATAGGGAACGCATACTCAAAGCTAGTTCAAAAATAAAACCCGGGACACTTTTTATGTCGAATCTGTGGAACTGACCTCAAAGTACAGCAGGAAGCTGTTATGGATTTGTCGGTTATATTGATTCTGGCGGACGAGATTGACACCAAAAACAGACGTTTAGCCTCGTTCTTGCTGGTAGAGGGCAGTCAGAAAATCCTCAATATTTTTGATGTTTTTTCCTTCTGCAGAGATGGTTTCCACTTTCGAGCGCGCCTCCGTTGCGGAATACCCCAGACTGAGTAGTGCTTCATAAGCCTCGCCAAAGACATCGGAACCAGCTTCATCAGTGGGGAATTCCTTGGCAACGATCAGAGCAAATTTCGTCATTTTGCGTCTGAGTTTGGCTACGATTCGTTCCGCGACCGCAGGTCCAATACCTGGCAGAGTCGTCAATTGTTTAAGATCTTTTTCTTCAATGGCAGTGGCCACTTCTTTCACAGGTCGCACCATCGCCCGCAACGTTTTTTTGACGCCCACTCCATCGACAGAACAGACTAATTCAAAAAATTCCTTCTCCGCATGACTCATGAAACCGATCAATCGCGGAGTCAGTCTTCCTTTCTGTGGATTGCCTTCGATATATTGGATGGTTTTGAGGCTGACTTCCTTGCCGATGAGCGGCTGTAGCTGTCTGCGCACAAATTCAGGAATATAGACCTGATAATCAAATGCACCTACTGAAATGATGGCCTCCGTTAAACTGAGTTCAACAAGTTCGCCGCGAATATTCGTAATCATGATTGCTCATTTGGAAGGAGATGAAATTGTTTTCGCCTTTCAGAAGCAGGCGACGCGTATGGAATGGTAGTGGCACAATGCAGCTGCAAACGCATCTGCGACGTCATTGGGTTCAAGAATTGTTTTCAGTCTGAGTTCTGTTTTGATGGCGTGTTGCATTTGTTCTTTGGAAGCGCGACCACTGCCTGTGATGAGTCGTTTAATCTGTGTGGGCGTATAATGAACGACAGGTACTCCCGCAGCATGTGCTACATAGATGATCGCACCTCGCGCATGGGCCATAATGATAGAGCTTTTGGGGAATTTGGGAGTCGTAAAAACCTGTTCAATGACCATGATGTCGGGTTGGAATTCTTGAATGACTTCCTGAATCCCCGAGCCGATCTCATGGACGCGAGTCGCCAGATTAGAATCCTGAGTCGATCGAATAATACCCCCTTCACAAAGTACCGGCCCTTTCGAAGACTGCTCCAATATGGCGTAACCTGTGCGGTTGAGTCCTGGATCGATTCCCAGTAATCGAGTGGGAACAGGCAACACTTCCTCATCTGTTGTCGAGTGTAAATTCATGCTCAGCTCGATGGATCAATGTGTTGATTTGATAATGATTTTTTAACCACGACGCCATAAACTACCTTCAGGGCGATCTTCAACCGTGATTTGGCAAGCAGCTAACCCTTCGCGGATTTTGTCGGCAATATCCCAGTTTTTACTGGTACGGGCATCTTCACGAATTTCCAGAACCAGCGCCATCAGGTGATTGACAAGTTCATCATCAGCACCCTGTTCTTTTTCTGATGCGCGGCGAAAGATGCCTAAGAGACTTGAAAGTTCCTTCAGTAAGCAGGCTCCAGTATTCAGCGCCTCAACCATCGTTGCATTTTGTTTTCCTTCGCTGTCCAGGTTCTCTGAATGAACTAACGCATTGAGTGTAGAACGCAACTCGAACAGAACTCCCATAGCACCACCCGTGTTAAAGTCGTCATCCATTGCCTCCAGAAAACGCTGACGTAATTCTGATAACTGCTGGAAATATTCGCTGGGAGATCCCTCCAGTAATACGGTTTGTTCTCGCTGATCGGACGTATTCAGACTATAAAAACTGGTCCCTGTAATCCGTTCAAATGTCTCAAAAAATCGATAAAAACCTTCAACCCCTTTTCCGGTCTCCTGGATGTTTTCATCGCTGAAAGCGATGGGACTGCGGTAATGAGTTGAAAGCAGAAAGATTCGGACAAGTTCTGGCGGGTGGGTTGCAAATAATTCCTTGACTGATGCTGCGCCTTTCGAACCAGAGAGTTTGTCAGCTTCTTGTGACTCCTGATCAAGGGCGACATCGCCGTGGCGGTCATGCTGACCTCCTACTTTTCCGGAAGTATTGCTGGCCTGCATTAATCCGTTGTGGACCCAGTAACGAACATACGTTTTTCCGGTACAGCATTCTGACTGTGCGTTCGTTTTCATGGTGAGGAAACATTAAATCAAGGCCGCCACCATGAATATCGAATGAATCGCCCAGCAACTTACGACTCATGGCAGAACACTCAATGTGCCATCCAGGCCGCCCCGGTCCCCAGGGACTGTCCCAGGCAGGTTCTCCCTCGCGTGATCGTTTCCAGAGGGCAAAATCAGCCGGATTTTTCTTTTTATCATTGGCTTCCACACGTGTTCCCGCAATCATCTCTTCAATCTTGCGGCCACTGAGACATCCATAGTTCCTGTCAGACTCTGCTGAAAAGTAGACATCACCATCCAGGGGGTAAGCATGTCCGTTTTCAATGAGTGTTTGAATAATCTCGAGCATTTCCGGAATGTAATCGGTAGCTTTGGGAAACCTGGTAATCGTATCGACGCCCATTGTTTCCAGATTATCAAAGTAATCCTGTGTCATATCAGCGGCCAGCTTTTCCACGCTGGTATTCAGTTCGGCTGCTCTGTTAATCAGTTTGTCATCGATGTCAGTAATGTTATTGACAAAATTGACTTCGTAACCATTATATTTGAGGTAACGGGCGATCGTATCGATAATCACCGGCCCCACCATATGACCGATATGGGCATGCTTATAAACTGTAGGGCCACACAGATAGATGCCTACTTTGCCCGGCTCAATGGTTTGAAATTTTTCTTTTTTTCGAGTCAGAGTATTGTAAATTCTTAGTGTCATTGTCTCAGTTACCTGAATTACTTCCTGTTCTCAGTGAAGGAGTTGCCCGCTTGAATGCAGGCATTGGGTTGTCGTGAAATTAACGCGATCGAGTCAGCAGGACGATGGCATCTGCCGTCATCGCTTCTTGTCGACCTACAGGGCCGACACGTTCTCCTGTTTTGGCTTTGATGTTAATTTGCTGCTCTTCAATTGTGAGTGTTTTGGCGATGGATTGTTTGATTAATGGTTTATAACCGGCTAGTTTAGGACGTTCTGCTGAAATTGTGCAATCCAGATTTACGATTTGCCAGCCGGCCTTCAGAACTTCCTGATAGGCGGCTGAAAGTAAATTTCGTGAATCGGCGTCTTTCCAGCGTTCTTCCGTGTCAGGAAACAGCTCTCCGATATCACCCAGACCAGCTGCCCCCAGTAATGCATCCGTAATCGCATGCAGTAATACATCCGCATCACTGTGGCCGACGAGACCTGATTCAAACTCAACGGGAATTCCTCCCAGAACCAACGGGTATCCCGATTCAAGCCGATGGCAGTCCTGGCCGGAACCAACGCGAAATTCGGTTGATTTTTCAGGTGTTTGGGATTGTTCCATAAGATTGAATGACACTTAGTTAGGGACCAGTAATCCAATACAGCAAAATGTCTGTTCTTTTGAATATGTGTATGTGCGTCGCGGCTTCAAGTGCAAAGATCATAGCTGGACTGAGTAGACATGGCAATATGAGCCAATGTTCGGAACTCCTTCCGGATTCGGGAGTAGCAGAAATCATCCTGTCACAGCTTGAGATGTCGGAGACCAGGGGAGTGAAAATTCGAAATTGACACTATTTTTGATATTCGTTAGACTCCGCATCCTCTCTTACGCTCTCAGCAACGACACACCGCAGCGACTCCGCTTATCATTTCCTCTCATTTCCCGAAACATTCATGAAGTTACTTCGTCCTCATTCATGGCTTTTTGCTGTGGTACTGGTTTTTCTGGTACTTAAAATGACCGGGTGCGCGCTGATTGAAGAGGGGGCTGTTCTGGGACTGCGCAAGTATGAAGACAAGAATACGGCTAATAAACTGCCTGCCATTCCTGTCTCCCAGGATGCGATGCAGGTCGAAATCGTCTTTATCGAACGTCCTGTGACTGACCCACTTCTTGGTTCCACGCTTTGGAATGAAATTGATGAAGTCGGCGCAATCGAAATAATGGACCAGGAAAATCTGAAGCAGAACGGATTTCGAGTCGGCCATGTCAGTTCCGTACCGCCGATGGCCCTGCAGACATTGTTAGGTTTGAAATCACATCTCGGTGGTATCGGGAAACAGGATAAATCGTTATTGCTTTCCGGGCGCCGGTTAATGTTACGGTCGGGAGTACCTACTGATATTAAAACCAGTGGTTTTTATGAGAAATGCAGTCTCAATTTATTGAATGAAGATGATCACGAATTAGTGGAGCAGAAGGAGTTTGAAAAAGCGCGATGTATCATGCGTGTCAAAGCTTTCAAAGTTCAGGATGGCTGGGCACGTCTGGAATTTACTCCCGAGATCCATTATGGTGCTCAACAATTAAGACGTACACCCACGAATATAGGCTGGCAACTTGAAAATAGACAAAATACAACACCGCTGTATAATCAGAAGTTTGAAGTGACACTCAATGTGGGAGAAATGACTGTCATTACAGCAACGGATGATGTTGAGCCCCACTCCGCCGGCCATCTTTTCTTTCGGGGAACCGAACAGAAATCCAACGTACAAAAACTTCTCGTTGTGCGTTTATCCAATATGTCAAAAATGGATGCTGTCCGCTCTGAATAGCTGCGTCGCAATAAAAAAAGAAGGCAGCTTCCATGGGAAGTGCCTTCTTTTATCTCTTTACAATTCTGTAACCTTCAAAGAGCAGGCTTACACTTTCCCGAAGATCGTCTTCCCAGTGGAGTAGAGATCGTCACAGGCTTCACCCATTCGGTCAGCGACTCCTAATTCGCCAGCTTTGAGATAGCTGCGGGGATCGTAGACTTTTTTGACTCCCACTTCTCCATCGATCTTTAAGACGCCGTCATAATTTTTCATCATATGATCAACAACAGGTCGCGTGAACGCATATTGGGTATCCGTGTCGATATTCATCTTCACAACGCCGTACTCCAGAGTTTCACGCAGTTGATTTTCGGGAGTCCCCGAACCGCCATGAAACACCAGATCGAATTCTGCATCCTTGCCATACTTGGCAATCACAGCTTCCTGACCCAGTTTCAGAATTTCCGGACGGAGTTTGACGGCGCCCGGTTTATAACTGCCATGTACATTTCCAAACGTGGCTGCAAACATATAACGTCCCAGGCCATTGAGCGCTTCGTAGACAGCGACCATGTCTTCAGGGGAAGTATAAAGTTTTTCAGCTGGTTGATCCGAATTATCGACACCATCTTCTTCGCCACCCACAACTCCCGCTTCGACTTCCAGAATAATTTCATTGGCGGCACATAGTTTCAGAAGCTCGACAGATAACTCCAGATTTTCCTTTAACGGCAATTCCGAGGCGTCCAGCATGTGAGACTGGAACAGGTTTGGTAAGCCTGCTTCGCGACGCCGGGCTGTTTCTGCAATCAGAGGTTTCAGAAAAGAATCCACTTTGCCTGGCTGACAATGGTCTGTATGCAGAGCGATTAGAACATCGTAGCGTTCCGCCAGACGGTGGGTTGCTTCGGCCAAAAGGATGGATCCCAGGACGGCATCTTTCTGCTCCAGGCCTGAAGCGAATTGACCACCACCGGTGGAAACCTGAATGATTCCATCAGACTTTTTATCTGCAAATGCTTTCAGTGCACCATTGATTGTGGTCAATGAAGTGACATTCATTGCTGGGTAAGCGTAATTACCATCTTGAGCGGCATCCAGCATCGCTGCGTATTGAGCTGGGGTTGCAATCGGCATTGATCTTTCCTGTTCAGTTTAAAAGTAGTTAAAAAAAGTTTATTCGGAATACGTAATTTCAGTGTGACAGTAGTCGTTGTACTCATTGAGAATCATTTCGCAGATGAGTTTGACGTGCGATCTTCATCTTTTGAAGCGAACAGCCTGGAATTGAAAACCGTTCTTTCAGTGAGAACTGAATTAAGAACTCTGGCCGTTAAGAGAGTTGATTGCTCAAGGCATTGAAAACTCCATGCAGGCCATTCAACTCCTGAATATATACATTTTATTATCAGGTTCCGCTCTGGCATTCAAGTGTGCCATGATTCTGCTTTGATCAAAGTTGGCAATCTCAGGAAAGGATTACTACAGAATTACCTATTTTTTAGCAGGGAATGGTGACAGTTTCGGCAGATTTTTCAACAGATTAAACCGGGATGGGGGCGCTTTCGGATCAGGAGACAGAAGCGTTTCTGTTTGATTGACATGCTGGTGGAGTTTGGGCTCAGGTGTATAGGCGATAATTCGCAAATCATCAAGCAGGACTGATCCGAGACCGTTGAGCGACATGGTGAGGATTAAATTCTCGCTTTGGGGAACTTCCCGGATGATATCAAATTTTCGCCAGTCCGTCTTTTCTTTCCAGTGTAAAGCGCCGCTCGGTCCCATAATGCTGTCAGTTAATGTGAATCCCTGCTGTGTTCCTCTAATGGGACTCGCAATCTTGATCCAGCCAGTGATATGCACAAGTTGCCCGCTACGCACATCAATGGGAGGAGTCTTGACTTTGACTAAAAAGTCTTCCAGGTCGATTGAATATTGGGTTTGTTTGAGTGGCGCTGCCAATAATCGCAGACTGAACTCCCCTGATTTTTTGTCTTTGGGATAGAGTTCTGCAAAGGCTTCGATTCCGCCGATCGAATTTGGTTGATGTACCCATCTCTCGACTTTCATTGTATCAATGTCTTCAAAGTCTCCTGAGCGCAACTTATTCGATTCAATGTTTTTCGCGCTGCGACCGATCTGCTCAATCAATTTCCAATGGTCGGGCAGCGTATTATATGAGACTGTATAAGGGCTCATCAGAGCGGAGGAGAGTGCGCGTGTGGCTTCATTCCATTGGCTTCGCTGAAGTATACGAAGCATTTGCATTGAATCCTGCGCATGGGTCCGAGCGGCATGGTAGTTTTGACTGCTCAGGGCCGCTTCAGCCTGATTCGATAAATTCTGAGCCCGTTTTAATATGGCTGGTCCATCCATCCGGGCAATCTGGCTGACGCGCATTTCAACAAGTTTCGCATTTGTTTTCTGACAGCGTTCCAGTTTAGCACGACAAAGTTGTACGGAGGTTTTAGCAGAAAGAGGGCTGAGCGCAGCTACTTTTTTCCTCAAATTTTCAATTAATCCTCGATCTGAGGTCATAAGAATGATCGACGTCATATCAAACTTCGGAATGGTGATCTGCACACCACCACTGACGCGCTTACGATGCAAACTTTTGATTTCGGTTGTACTCAATTCCCAGACTGCAGCAGAACCATTTCCACCGGGAACGATAATCGTGGCATCATTACCTGCCATTTGATCGGGAACAAACTGCCCGGCATTTTGATACCAGACCGGGAGAATCAGGGTCCCATGTTCGGTATGAATGATGGCCGCGCTCATCTCAGAGCTGGCTTTTTTGGCTTGTTCAAGTTGTTTTTTACGCTCTTCCAGGTGTTCATCACGCAGTAATCGTTTGGAACCAGAATTTTTAAAATCTGCTCCCAGTTGTGTGATTAGCGGAGTGTTACGTTGTTTTAATGTAAAGGGAACATGTGATGTAACCGTGCCTGTTGCCAGCCAGGATTCAATCAGGTCGAGTTCCATGTTTAATTGTCGAATTGCCAGGTTTCGTTCCAATGCACCAGGGGCAGAAGCTTCATCCAGCCGACTTGTGGTCCAGTATGCAATGCCTCGGCAGCCTGCAGAGATCGTAGCATAGGTCTGTAAGCGAATTTGTTCGGGTTCAATGATGATGGGTAACTTATTCGATGCACTTCGCCAGCGCGCGTTTGCCAGAGTCGGTTCTGTCTGAATCCAGGTCCAGAAAAAACGACCTGGAGCAATCCGGGTTTTATCGATAAACATATTTCGATACTGCAGCAGATCAATGTCACTGTTTAGAATACGTGGACTCGATCCGATCATCGACACTTCACGGGATATCTGTCGTTCTTTTCCCAGAACATCCGCCATGATGGGACGTTTAAACTGCTGGTCCGCACTTTGGATTTGACAAACTCTGCTGCGAAGATCCTTCCACTGATTACCTGGAATTTTCGTTCCCAGATTCCAAAAAATGATCGGTGCCGTTTGAGAGTGAAAGGGAATCAGCGTCGCATCTCTGGAAAGCAGGAATGTACCATCCTGTGCCTGCGGACGCGGAGGAGGAGTTGCCATCGCCCAGAGACCCTGGCTTCGCAGTGTCTGAAAGAAACTGGTAATCATCAAACTGCGGTGCCCAGATCACATTCAAGCCCAGCCTGTTTGAGTGCGTCCAGGTTCTCGCCATGATAGCGGGACATCCGTGGAAACATCGGTTTTCCCTGCAGTTGAACCCGGTCCAGCAGGAATTCGACAATCGGTTTGGAATTCTGTTTGCTCATAGCGGCAGCGGTCTGCAATGACTGTCTCATTGGGACGGACAATCGGCGTGAGTTTCAGGTCATCCATCAGGAATTCCACCTGGTCGGAAGAAGAACGGGTGACAATCAGAACCCGTTCCACATACATCTCGCGCGTATCCAGTTGACGCAGTTTGCTGCGACCCCGTAACAGTCCCAGTGACTGATTGACCAGCGCTTCGGTGTGGTACACTTCAGTTGCTGCCATTTTCCTTCATCAGTATAAGTGTCACCAATCAGATAAATGCGGGCGACTCGTTCCGGTTTCGGGGTCGATCTGGTGAGGCAGCACGGCTTCCAGCCCGATTCGCGTACCTCGTCGGTTCGATTTCAGCCAGAGGGAGACCGTCAGTTCATTAATGATCCGGCTGGATGGTAATGGGTGCGAAAGTTCAATCAGCGAACCCAGGTTCCCCGTGGCAACCTGCAGATGCTCGCAGGCAGCACCCGTATGAGAGGCTGTCGTGTTTCGAACGTGCCATTTCTTTTTGGCCTGCGCGGCGTCGATTCGTACTTGCCAGCTGACTTTGGAAGTGTCATCAAAATCAGCATGGTAGGATTCCGCGCGTACGAATGACGACCATAGTGGTAACAGAACCGCCAGGAAAACTATTCGTATCGGAATCAATTCACAATTTTTTCTCGGCATCAATGCCCAAACTCAGACCCATCCGTGGGATATAAAATCGATGTAGAATCGTCAAAACTAAACTAATTTACATAAATGAACTTTGTTGAGTTCTCATAATACAAGACAGCCACTGGAGGAATATTTTTCCCAGTTTCCATAAACCGATCACCGTTCAGCATTCTTTACGAAATGTTGTAAGCTGTCCGGTTTTCGTTGCAGTCAGACAACAACAGCGTTGCCATAATGCAACCAGCCATAACATTGCCAAAAATGACTACATTCTCTGGAGATTTTAGAAGAATTTGCAATCTAAGCCAATACGAAGCCTCTCTTTTTTGTGATTCTGTCAGCAGACGGCGTATTGCTGGTTGTTGCTCTAACAGGCGAGTATGTAGTAGCTTAGAGTGAATCCTTTATTAAATATTCATATTCGGCATGAAATCTGTTCTATTGGTTTACACGTTCATCCCCTGATGAAAGTCCTGGATTACTGTGAATGTACTGGCACAAACTGAGAAATGAAACGTATGAATATACGACTGACCGACGAATCAGATAGTGCAAGTTTACCTCGCGAGGTGATTGACCTTGGGAAAAAAATTACCGAACTTCCTCTGGAACATCAGGCGCTTCTCGAAGTTTCTTATTCTCGCGTGGTCGAATCTGTGAAACGTCGCAGGCGTATTCTGGGACTGATTCAGGAAGCGCTCGCTCAACTTCGACTGGATGTCAAATATCTCATGTTTGATCTGGACGTTACCAAAAAAGAACGTGACGAACTCAAAGAACGTCTGGAAGAAACATAATCATCGATTGATCTATTCTCTGCTGTCTCATGGAGGATCATTTTCCCTGAGGCAAATCCGCTTGTCCCAGAGAGCCCTCTGATCGTTCTCCATGCAGTTCATCGCTCTCTCGCTTTCGCGACCAGATCTGCGCCAGAATCGTTCCTGTCAACATGCAGCCAAACATGAAAAGTGCTGGCGGCAAAGCAATCAATTCTTGTCCCGGAAATAATTGACTGGCCAGGACTGCTCCCAGACCTGCGTTCTGCATTCCCACTTCCAGAGTCAATGCCCGTCGTTTGGACTCATTCAGTCTGATCAGCCCACCTGCGAGATATCCGAACAGATAACCCAGCACATTAATAATCAACAAAGCCGCTGCCAGAGATAAAAATACGCTCTGCAGACGTTCTTTATTCAAGCTGATAATTGTGGCAATGATCCATAATATGGAAAGATTCGCAAACGTCGGCCCAATCAACTGCATGCAGTGACTGAACTTTGTGAATAACCGAGAGAGCATATGCCCCAATATCACCGGGATGACAACTTGCAGTAGCAGTTTTACAAAAGTGTCGATCGCAAGTTGCCGTGCATCGATCTTCGTTCCGGAGACAGCCAGATACAAAAACAGCGGGACAATCAACGGGGAGAGCAGAGTGGCAGACGTGGTTAAACAAACAGAATAACTCACGTTCCCACGTGCAGCCAGAGTTAAAACATTCGAGGCCATCGCACCAGGAACACAACCCACCAGGATGATGCCGATTCGCAATTCCGGATTGTCCATAAAGAACAGGCTTATCAGCCAGGCCAGTCCCGGCATGACCGTATATTGCACTAAAGTGCCTCCAAGCACCGTATGCCAGTGACGAAAGACTTCGTGTACTTCATCAGCAGGCAGAAGTGCGCCAATCGCAAACATGGTCGTCGCAAATAAATAAGCTAAATAAGGCTTTGATGCATGGAATGGATGAAAGTCAATCGGAACGAACTGGTCCCAGAAGACGGCCACCGCAGTGAGCAGAATCAGCCAGAATAATAAAAAACGTTGCAGCATGATTGGTAAGTCCGGGATATACAGAGGTCTGTCGTGTAACGGGATTCTCAATAATCTGAGAGGTTCACTGCCGCCATCATTTGTTGACTTGTTCTAAATCGGTTATGATTCGTGACTGTAATCGAACCGTTCCTGAATTTCTATGAATAACACCATAATGATGAATGCGGACCATCTGGCCGATTTTGTAACCGACTTCGAAGAATCAAAGCAATTACTACGCATTTCTGCTCCCGTGGAAACAGAACTGGAAATCGCCGCGATTACCGAACATGTTGTCAAGTCCAGCCAGCACGACTCGCACCCGCACTGTTATTCGATCAGGTCATCGGACACAAAATCCCCGTCCTAACGAATCTGTATGGCAGTCTACCTCGACTGCTGACAGATCCTGCGCACCCATTCCCTCGACTCCATCGCCGACCGGGTCGCCGGACTCTTATCTCCCGATCTGCCCGAAGGCTGGCTCGATTCGCTGAAGATGATTCCGCAGTTCTCACAACTCCTCAACATCAAACCGCGCATTGTTCAAACAGCCAGTTGTCAACAGGTGGTGAAGCTGGGGCGTGATGTCAATCTCAACGAATTTCCTCTCTTGAAATGCTGGCCCGATGAAGAATTAGTGACGATTACAGCAGGTCAGATTGTCACCTTTGATCCCCAGACCGGTACCCGGTTTATTAACACGCGGCCAATTCAGATGGTTTCTGATCAACAACTGGCGATCCGCTGGAGTCAGCATGATGCCGGTTACCAGCTTCTTCAGAAATATCAGTCCCGCGAACAGCAAATGCCCGTTGCAATTGTGCTGGGGGGTGATCCTGTAGGGCTCTATTCAGCACACGCACCATTGCCGACACCAACGGATCCGTATGCATTCAGCGGCTTTCTCCGGAATCGTGCCTTGGAACTGGTTAAAGCCCGATCAGTGGAACTGGATGTTCCCGCGCATGCAGAAATCGTGATGGAAGGCTTCATCGATACAACAGCAGATCCACTGGATGTCGGTTTGGTCGCGAACCCCACGGGATATTACAGTACAGAAGAAACTGTATTGCCGCTCAACTTGACAGCGGTCACACATCGCGCGAATCCCATCTGGCCCGCTTTGATTCCTGCCGCGCCGCCTGCGGAAGAAGGAATGTTTTCGCAGGTAACCGAGCGCATATTTCTACCCTTGTTGAAACTGGTAGCCCCTGAAATCGTTGATGTTAATTTTCCCCCTGCGGGAACAGGCCGCTATCTGATGTTTGTGAGTATTCACAAATCCTATCCTCATCAGGCGCGGCGAGTCGTAAATGCATTGTGGAGTCTGGAACGCTTACTATCATTAAAGATGATTGTCGTCGTGGATCAGGATGTCAATGTGCACGATGAACAGGAGGTCTGGTACCGCGTCAGCACGAATGTCAATCCGGGGCGGGATCTGATTTTCTCGGAAGGTCCCGGCGATGTTGACGATCACAGTGCTGATGTCGTCAGGGCATCGGCCATAAACTGGGATTCGATGCAACCCGAAAATCAACGGCAGAAGGGCATGCGCGAGAGTGGCCGCATGCACTGAAAATGACAGAAGAGATACAGCAACGCGTTCACAGCCGACTGGATGAACTTGGCCTTTCCTGAAAGAAGATAACAGATACCACAGTTATGAATGTAGATAAAACCGGCTCCCGCGTACAACAGATGTTTGGCGAAATTGCACCCCGCTATGATTTTATGAACCACTTTCTTTCCGGTGGAGTCGATTATTACTGGCGCTGGCGAACCGTGCGGAAAGTGGCACCTGCGGGCGAGGCACCCATTCTGGATGTCTGTACGGGCACCGGTGATCTGGCCATTTCCTATCTCAAAAAAACGGGGGGCAAGACACAAGTCGTTGGAGCCGACTTTACCCACGATATGCTCAAGCTGGCATTAAAGAAAAATTCCAATGCAGCGCTCAATTTCCTGGAGGCAGACACCCAACAGTTACCCTTTGCCGATAATCAGTTTCAGATTGTCTCTGTCTCCTTTGGATTAAGAAATGTCTCCGATACTAAGCAGGGGCTCAAAGAAATGATCCGCGTCTGTCAGCCCGGTGGTCAGGTCGCCGTTCTGGAATTTTCGATGCCAACCAATCCATTGTTCCGGGCCGGTTATCAGTTTTATTTTCGACATATTTTGCCAAAATTGGGACAATTGCTCGCCCGAAATAAAGAGTCAGCCTATAACTATTTACCAGAGTCCGTCACGGACTTTCCGTATGGCAAAGCGCTCGCCGATTTGATGGATGACTGTGGCCTGGTCGGGACCCGCTGGTATCCACTCACCTTTGGAATTGCGACACTGTACGTGGGCGTGAAGCAGGTTCCAGTGGATGAAAAAGAACAGTCCGTTTCAGGGTGATCTCAGAAACAGAATGGAAGGTACTCACATGTCAAATGTTGTCGTTGCAATTACAGGGGCCAGTGGTTCCATTTATGCGGTTCGCCTGGTCGAAGTTCTGATAGCAGCCGGCCGCACCGTGCATCTTACGATCACCCCGGCTGCGACATACGTTCTCAAACAGGAACTCGGACTCAAAATCGATCTCGACAATTTCAATCCGGCGCAGCTGCTTCCCGATCCTGCCAGTTTGCCGGAAGACAGTGTCATCAGTAAAATGAAAAAGGCGTCTCACCAGGATTTCGCTTTGAGTTCTGTGCTGGGCGACTCCGATCTTAAGCAGGGCGAATTGATCTATCATCACTACCAGGACTTCATGTCGGGAATCGCCAGCGGTTCTTTTTTAACTGCAGGCATGGTCATCTGTCCCTGCTCGATGGGAACACTGGGGAGTATAGCCTCTGGCGCCTGTGCCAATTTAATTCATCGTGCCGCTGATGTGCATTTAAAAGAGCGTCGCAAACTCATTCTGGTGGCCCGCGAAACGCCGCTGGGATTGATCCCTCTGGAAAATATGGTGCGCTTAACGCAGGCAGGTGCAGTCATCATGCCCGCCTCGCCAGGCTTTTATCATAATCCGGTGACGATTCAGGATCTGGTTGATTTCATTTCAGGGCGCATCTGCGATCATCTGGGAATCAAACACGACATTCACCAACGCTGGGGAAACTGAGGATCAACGGGCTTCGATCTGAATTCCTGATGTACCAGGTTTGCTCACTTCAACGTACAGGTTTCATTGCGATTCTATCGTTGAGCGGTTAAAAATAACGATAGAGATCAGCAATATCACTCATCAGTCGGACTGAGCAGCAAATGGAACGGAAGGCCTCCGTGGAATCGATTTCCCGTATTCATCAACTCGATACCAGCGTGATCAATAAAATTGCCGCCGGTGAAGTGATCGAACGCCCGGCAAGTGCGGTGAAAGAGCTCCTCGATAACAGCATCGACGCACTGGCCACCCGGATCGAAGTCGACATCATGAACGGAGGCGCCGACCTGATTCGCATTGTCGATAATGGCGAAGGCATTCACCCCGATGATTTATTACTCGCCGTTTCCAGCCACGCCACCAGCAAGATTTCTTCAGCCGAGGATCTCTTCAGCGTTCAGACAATGGGCTTTCGCGGCGAGGCACTGGCGTCGATTTCCGAAGTCAGCCACTTCCGAATCCGCACGCGAACCGCCGACCAGACGCAGGGACTGGAGTTTGAAGTCAACACGGGAACCGCCGGTAAACCGCAGCCCTGTGGTTGTCCGTTAGGAACTTCGATTGAAGTCAGGCAGCTCTTTGCCAACACACCCGTGCGGCGTAAATTTCTGAAAACGACCAAAACCGAATTCGGCCACATCAGTGAACAATTCACACGGGCCGCACTGGCGAATCCCCGGTTATACATGGTGCTCAGGCACAATAATAAAGTCATCTTTGATCTGCCGCCTTCCGATAACTTGATGGATCGCCTGCGGTTGTTTTACGGAAAAAAACTGGCCGACCATCTGATCTGGGTTGAGTCGGAAGTCGATGACATTCGCATCTGGGGTTACGTCTCACACCCCAGCGAAAGTAAGTCGACACGCAAAGGGCAGTATCTGTTTTTAAATGGACGCTGGATTCAAGATCGTACTTTACAGCACGCATTGACCGAAGCCTATCGCGGTTTATTGATGGTAGGGCGCCAGCCGATTTCGTTTCTCTATCTCGATATGCCGGCGTCAATTATTGATGTCAACGTGCATCCGACCAAGTCTGAAGTGCGTTTTCGAGACGGACAGAATCTGTATCGTCAGTTACTTTCGACCCTGCGCAGCCAGTTTCTCAGCATGGATCTGCAGACGCAGATGTCATTGGGAAAAAAAGGCGATATCGATACCAGCACCAGCGGACCACCCATCACACCCGAACAAAAACAGACTCAGCTGGAACCTGACCAGTTGGGCCAAAGAACAACTGGGACAATCAGGACCAGTGAATCTACCCGCGGTAAACATCAGATCGGCACCACGCTCGATTTCTCCGATGCCTGATCTGCCCAAACCATTGACGGCCCAGGTGTAACACCCCGAGATAATACCGCACTACAAAAGTTCCAGCAGAAGCGGCAGAACGGTCCTCGATCACAGCCTGAAAGCAGATTCAGAACCGGCTGACCTGATCGTTCCCGACATCGATCGACAGGCGAAGACCAGTTTGCCGAAGTCGCAACCGCCGATTTACGACCGATTCAGGTCTTGAACTGTTATATCGTCGTCGAGATTAAAGGGTCGCTGACGATCATCGATCAGCATGCGCTGCACGAACGGATCATGTATGAATACTTCCGTAAACGCGTCTTGTCGCAATCAGTCGAAGCACAAAAATTACTCGTACCGCTCACGATTGAAATGAGTCCGAAAGAGACCGCGTTACTTCTGGACCATGCCGAAATGCTCAATAGCTTTCGGGCTGGGCATCGAAGAATTCGGCGGCAACACATTACTGGTGACCAGCTATCCTGTCATGCTTAAAAAAGTGAATCTGGAACAGCTGGTTCGTGATATCGGCGACAGCCTCGATAATGCCAAACAGCCATCCCGTCGCGATCTGCTCGATGATTTAATTACCATGATGTCCTGCAAAGCCGCCATCAAAGCCGGTCAGCGACTGACTCAGGAAGAAATTTACAGCCTGCTTGAACAGAGGCACCTGATTGACGATGCCCACCATTGTCCGCATGGAAGACCTTCCGCATTACTGCTCAGTCATGCCGAACTCGATCGCCAATTCGGGCGTATGGGTTAGTGCGATTTTGGTTAGTGTGATTTTGAGTAGTGCAAAATAAGCACTGAAAAGATTGAGTCGGATCAGGGAACGTCTCTTGACAAATTCAAGTCGCTTCGAAATCGATTGACGCGTCGATTCTCCTGCTCATTTTTGCAGCTTGACACAATCCCGCCGTTTTCGAAACTGCGTGATCTGCGTCGCGCGCGCGAGAATTTTGATTTTGACAGTAAATACTTTGGCACCTGCAAAAGAGAGCACTATAAAAAATCGCTGTGTAGAGCAACATTTTGATATTCTTGACGAAAGCACTTCCACATGAGCACCATCAAAACCGCCTCCAATATGCACTTGAGGAACCATTTTGCGTTACATCGATCTCATTTTTACCATATTCGGTACAAAGCTGCGCAATACTTCCTGCTTGACCGGTTCACGCCATCAGCGATGATCGTGCGAAGTTTGCAACAAAGCAAAATGGAGCAACACAGCACAAGCCCCTGTTAGGAAACAAGAAATAAAAACCAGAACAAGAAAATCAAACAAGGCATCTCTACACATCAAGCAGAAAATGACCTGGCTCTCAAGCAGGCAAGACCGCCGCCGCAACGCAGGTTCCGAACCATGTGACGTAACGTAGGGGAGGACCCATGTGTCCTCCCGCCAAAGCAAAAACAACTAACGCAACCAGACACATACGGCTTGAGAAATTCATTCTACCCGATGGCAAGGATCACACTGCATGTGAAAATTTGACAGTAGTGGGTATTGATAATGTCAAAGGCAGCGCTATTTTCGTGAATACATTTTATGTCTACTACAGAAAATCACGACTGAGAGAGGACGCATGGATGTGATGTTGCAACGACTTTCCTTGATCGCATTAAATTCGATTCTAAAAATGGGGCCTCAACAATTAAACCTTATGGTATCACCGTCCTGGTAGCCTTTTGGTGATATTCTGTTTACAGTGGGTGATGAGAATTTTAGAGAAGACACCGCAGTAAACGCACATCAGGATCGACCATGGCTGAGAATAACCAACCCGGGCTCTATGAATCATTGCTGACAAACACTGTGCAGCGTCAATTAGAACAGTTGAGTGATCCGAGACTTTATACCACAGCGAAAGTAGATGCGGATGAAGCGCATACTGCAATCGCTCAATTTCTGGAACATGCACTCGCTTCTGGGCTGGCCAGTTTTCGTGGTGCTGAGGTAGCAGAACGACAGAAAAGAGTGGTCGAGCGGATTCTCACACTACTCGCGGATGAGCTGGGGCAAAATTGGGAACACCGATTTAATATTTCAACACCTCTGCGAAGGTTGCTTGCAATTCATCGGGCTCCGGAGCAACCTTTCGAGCAGCGCCCCGATACGCCGCTATCACGTTCCGCGTTGTTAACAGGTACACGTCTCGATCCTAGTTTGGGTAGCCAGCTGAAAAAAGAGATCGCGTCGTCAGATTCTATTGACATTCTTTGCTCATTTATCAAATGGAGTGGGTTACGTGTGATTCTCGATGAATTACGAGCATTGGCTGAACGCTCGGCCGATAATCGCCCCAGAATTCGTGTCATTACAACCAGTTATATGGGCGCCACTGATCCCAAGGCAATTGAAGAATTAAGCAAGCTACCGAATACCGAAATTCGCATCAGCTACGACACGAAACGCACACGTCTGCATGCAAAAGCGTATCTCTTTCATCGTGACTCAGATTTTGGTAATGCCTATATAGGTTCAGCGAATCTTTCTAATGCAGCGTTATCAGAAGGGTTAGAGTGGACAACCAAAATCAGCCAGTATGAGCTCTCGTATTTATGGAGCAAAATAACTGGGACCTTCGAAACTTATTGGCGAGACGAGGAGTTTCAACTATTTATAGGCAAAGCCCCAGAACGTTTGAGAGAAGCGATTAATAGAGAGCGTTCTGCTAATTCTGATACTGAAACAAGTGTGAATTTTGACCTTCGTCCCTATCCATTTCAAGAAGAAATTCTTGATGTGCTCAAGGCAGAACGGGAGTTGCAACAGAAAAGACAACATCTGGTAGTTGCAGCGACGGGGACAGGTAAGACAATGATTGCCGCTTTCGATTATGCACGCGTCTGTCGAGAACTGAACCGCCAGCCCTCGTTTTTATTCATTGTACATCGTGAAGAAATTCTGAAACAAGCACTCGCATCGTTTCGTGCCGTTCTGCGAGACCAAAACTTCGGAGATTTACTGGTAGGTGGGAGAGAGCCAGCACAAGATACCCATCTGTTTTGTTCCATTCAGAGTTATAACTCGCGCGAACTTAGAAAACGTGCAGCAGATGCTTTTGAGTACGTAGTGGTAGACGAGTTTCATCATGCTGCGGCACCCAGCTACCAACTTTTATTAGATCATGTTCGTCCAGACATTCTGCTGGGGCTCACAGCGACGCCGGAACGTGCAGATCAACTCGATATTTTGCAATGGTTTGGAGATCGAACGAGTGCCGAGATTCGTCTACCGGATGCTATCAATCGAAAATTACTCTGTCCGTTTCAATACTTCGGCGTGGCGGATTCAGTTGATCTCGATGGTCTAACATGGCAACGAGGCGGTTATAGCATTGTGGAGCTCGATCAAATCTATAATGGAAATGATGTGCGGGCGAAACTGATCTTAGACAAGACGCATGAGATTCTGTTACACCCGCATCAAGCACGCGGGATCGGATTCTGTGTTAGCAAGGCTCACGCTGAGTTTATGGCGCGATTCTTCAATGAAAGTGGAGTACCCGCTGCCGCGTTAACTGCAGATTCTGCGGATGAATTGAGGCGTGCGGTTCAAAATCAATTGCGCATGCGCGAAATAAACTTCATTTTTGTAGTAGACCTTTATAATGAAGGGGTTTATATCCCCGAAGTTGACACTCTGCTATTTCTCCTACCGACAGAAAGTATGACTATTTTTCTGCAACAGTTGGGGCGTGGCATGCGACTACATGATGATAAAGAATGTCTGACAATTCTGGACTTTATTGGTGCCCAAAGGCGTGAATTTCAATTTGCGTCCCGTTTTCGTGCGCTCAGTACCAAACCTGCACAGCAGTTGGATCAGGAAATTGAGCACGGATTTCCCCATTTGCCCAGCGGCTGTGTGATCCAACTGGAGCGTGTTGCTCAGCAGCGCGTGCTCGAAAATGTCAAAAATACCATACGACTGCTCAAGCCTCGATTAATTTCCAGTCTGCGTGATCTTGGCAGATATTTGGGAAGAGTACCGACTCTCTCGGAAGCCTTGGATTATTTAGACACCAATCTGGATGAGTTATTGAAACGAGGCCTTTGGTCAAGTCTGTTGGCAGATGCACAGCTGATAGAACCGATACAAGACCCGGACCGGAAACAGTTAGCAAAAGGGCTTCGTCGAGTCTGTCACGTTGATTCTGCATATCAAATTCAACAATGGCTCAATCACATTGATCAAACGCAGATTTCTCATACTGAGGATGCTCGTCTGTTTGAATTGCTGTATGTGAGTCTGTGGGGAAAACAAGGATTAGGTTGGTCGATTGAAGAGTCTCGAAAGCGGTTGCTGAAAAATTCGGGTGCCTGTCAGGATTTGAAGGCAATTTTAAAATATCAATTACAACAGGCTCTCACGCATGAAGCAGGCAGGCTACCTTCCATCTCAGGCCCATTGACGATTCATGCCCAGTATACTCGTGACGAAATTTTAGTTGGCTTAGGGCATTGGACTCTCAGACAGCGCCCCGATCATCGTGAAGGAGTATTACATCTCAAAGATTCAAAGGTAGACGCTTTTTTTGTTACATTACAAAAGACAGAAGCAGAGTACTCGCCGACCACCATGTATGAAGATTATTTGATTTCACATAATTTGTTTCATTGGCAGTCGCAAAGCAGCACTTCAACTAATGCACCCACTGGCCAACGATATATCAATCATAGATCAAAAGAATATTCACCACTCTTGTTTGTGCGCGAGACAAAAAAGCAGGCTTCTGGTTTGACCACGCCTTACTACTACCTCGGCCCCTGTGAATACGTTTCCCATACGGGAAGTCGTCCCATGAATATTATATGGAGACTTGCGAATTCTGTTCCTGCCAAGATTTATCGACAAATGGCCCGTCAGGCAACGGGATAGGAAACTTATTTTGGACATCTGTCAAACCTCCACCACAGTAGACATTCCGGATCAGCGGTGTTACAAAATAATTCTCCGCTGTTATTCCTCCCCTGTATTCAATCAAGAGGCACTCCCATGATTCGCAGCATTGTTATTTTGTTGGTCGGCATTGTCTCTTTGCTCAGTGTTGTTTCAGCCAGGGCAGTTGCAGCCGATACACAAAAGGGGACAGGCCGACAGTCAGCGGGAACAGCCATTGATATTGGTTCGCAGCGGGAACTGTTCGTCGAGGAGACATTGATCGACCGGTTCGTGGGTAAAGCGATGTTGCGATTACATCACCCCGTCCCGCAAAAAGTCGTTCTCAAACATGACGCACCCTGGGAAGGGAGCGGCTCTGTCTATCACAGTATTTTCAAAGATGGCGACCGTTACCGGATGTACTACGCAGCCGGTCATCTCAGCGTGACTCCCCATGGCGTGGATGCCAGCACACACAGTCAATTTTGCTGTTATGCCGAGAGTACCGACGGCATTCACTGGAAAAAACCAGTATTAGGACTCTATGAATATCAGGGAAGTAAAGAAAATAATATTGTGATGATCAAACAGAAGATCGGCGATGCCACTTCCGATCCGGGGGAGCCCGCTGTCTTCAAGGATGAGAACCCCGGTGTCTCGCCGGACGCACGTTATAAGGCACTGCTGCCGGGCAACAAGGTGCCGCAGGATCGCCGTCGGGGATTGCTCGCTTTCAAGTCGCCCGATGGAATCCACTGGACGCCGATGAGTGACAAACCGATCCTGAAGAACGGTGCGTTTGACTCACAGAATCTCGCGTTCTGGGATGCAAAGCATGGGCATTACCGCGCCTACTGGCGTTACTTCACCAAAGATGGTCACAGCAACAAACACGTCTGGGATCCGAAAGGGGATCGTGCCATTCGTACGGCCACTTCCAAAGATTTCCTGCACTGGGAAAACCAGAAAGACCTGAGATACGTTGATTCACCCTCAGAGCAACTCTATACGAATCAGGTCAAGCCCTATCATCGTGCTCCTCATTTGTTGATTGGTTTCCCGGCACGTTATGTCGAGCGCGGTCACAAGGATGCGCCCGGTCATGAAGCACGTGCCAGCGGAGGACCGGAACGCACGGCTCTCTGGTCGGAATCGCTGCGTGCGCTACCCGAATTTCAGCACCGTCTCTGGCGGGCGAAATCAAGCGAACGCTACGGACGCGCGATCACAGAAGGTCTGCTGATGGCGAGTCGGGATGGTGTGACATTCAAACGCTGGAATGAAGGATTTCTGCGCCCCGGCATCGAACGCAAAGGAACCTGGAACTACGGGCATCAATTCATCGGCTGGGCTCCGGTTCAGACGAAGGGCACACTCGAAGGAGCCCCGGATGAACTCTCGCTGTACGCCGTCGAGAGCTACTGGACCGACACCAGCGATGTACTGCGACGCTACACCCTGCGGCTGGATGGTTTTGTTTCGGTGCAGGCTCCCATGAGTGGCGGCGAACTCATCACAAAACCAGTCCGCTTCAAAGGGCAGGGGCTCTGGTTAAACTTCGCCACTTCGGCAGCGGGAAGTATTCGCGTTGCACTTCAGGACGCACAAGGCAAACCGATACCCGGATTTTCACTCGACGAGTGTGAAGAACTCTTCGGCGATACACTCGACCGCCGTGTCAAATGGAAATCAAATTCCGATCTCACTTCGTTAAATGGTCAGGCAGTGCGCCTGCGATTTGTGCTCCACGATGCCGATCTTTACGCGTTCCAGTTCCGTGATGCAGACTGAGTGCTGTCACTTTCAATGATGTTGGAACCAGACAAAAAAAGGTTGTCAACGACAATCGCTGACAACCTTTTCTGTTTCTTCTGATTCGTTTATCTTCATTTGCTCGCGTTGAGATCTACAGCCTTCGATTCCCGTGGCACTCCCAGACAGACCCGAAAGCCATCACGCGAGTCGGAATAGGTGACACTGGCAATACCGAGTCGAACGGCGCAGCGTGCGTTGCCGGGTACATCATAGAAATTACCTCCCCGACAGACAGGGCGTGACACAGAGCGTTGCTTGGCATCGGCATAAAATACGTCTTCGTGTCCCCCTTTGGGATCAAAGTGATCGAGGGCAAATTCCCAGACACCGCCGCACATGTCAGCCAGCCCAAATCCGTTTCGGCCTCGTTCTCCATAGTGATCAACGGGCGAGACCATTGCGTAGCCATCACTCCAGATCAGCTTGGAGCCAGGCCAGACAAAGTCGGCATTCGGGAGAAAATCGATGGCGGAAATATTCAGTCTGCCTTTGGCATCGTTTAAATCATTGCCCCACCAGAAATAACTACTGTCAGTGCGACCGCCACGACACGCATAGGCCCACTCTGCTTCCGTTGGCAGGCGGTAGACCAGACCTTTGGGAAGCGTACCGGCAGCGCGTTCTTTTTTTGTCAGCCATGCACAAAACGCTTTCATGTCATTATAACTCACACAGACGACGGGGAAGTCAGCCTGTTCTTTGACACCATGATTAGGATCGCGCCAGCTTTTATCAGCCATCGACAGCCAGGGATGCGGAGGACCGCCCATACCAATTCGAGGGACCCATTTGGGATTGAAGCATTGTGTGACTCCCCCCGGTTTTTCCGCATCAGTAACATAGCCCGTTTCATCGGCAAATTTTCGAAACTGTCCCACGGTCACTTCGGTACGGCCCATCCAGAAGCCGTCTTTCACTTTCATTGCGCGGGGTTCACCTTCGTAGGCTTCCCGATACCCGCCTCCCGAAGAGAATTGCGCACCACCTTCTTCACTCACCGCCCATTTCTTTTCGGCAGCCGTACTGCCCATTTTGAATTCCCCTTCGGGAATGTAAACGATCTCCAGACTGGTATCGTCGCCCAGTGGAATCTTCCTGGCTGCCCCCTTGACGGGATCTTTCGCATGGACCACATCGACTAGCACTCCAAATCCCAAGACGGCTGCGATGAGCACTAAAGTAGAATCGAACCGGCATTTTGCATTCGTGAATCTCATGAGGTGTATTCCTTTGGAATGACGACTTGTTATTCTGGTATCAGACAGCACAGATTTGATCTCTTATTTACGTAAAGTACAATGTACCGGGCAGATATCCCAAACACAACTGCTTCGCTTGAGTAGAACCACGAACAGATTCTCCGTTTGGGTGACATCGCCCGAATAGCTGCTGAATTGCCACTTTGATGGCCTGATATCTTTAAATTGACTTTGATAAAGTCTCTGTATAAAATGAATTCTATCTCGCAACACAGAATGGCACGCCTCAAAATGCGGGATCTTTCTCCGTTCATTGAGAACAATGAATGGTTTTCCTTCCCTGTTAATGAAGCCATATATTTTACGAAGAGAACCATGGCTTAAAGCGCAGAGAGATCAAAGTGATTTTGCTGTAATCCAAATTCATTTTATCCATCTGCAACACACCGGTACATTTACGAATTTCCTTTTAGATAGCTCTTTTATTGATTGAGGTGACTCTATGTCTTTATTCCATGTTCAATCAAATTTGCGACAGCGGCGCGTTGGTTTCACTTTGATCGAATTGCTTGTCGTGATTGCGATTATTGCGATTTTGATTGCTCTGTTGTTGCCTGCGGTGCAGCAGGCGCGGGAAGCAGCCCGTCGTTCCACCTGCAAAAATAATATGAAGCAACTAGGTCTGGCGTTGCACAATTATCATGATACTTTCAAGTCCTTTCCCATTGGAGCTCAGTATCCTTATCATAAAGGGAACTGGCGATTCAGTATTCTTCCCTATATAGACAGTTCCCCACTTTATAATCAGCTGACAGCGGCTCATCCTGTCAATTCCGATGGTTTTGCAGGAATGCGGAATGATACAATTGCTGTCGGGACTTATGGTGCCAATTTTGGGATCCTGGCTGGATTGACTGTGCCCGTTTATAAGTGTCCTTCCAGTGCATTATCTGCCAACAATAATTCCACATCACCTTCTCTGAATAATGCCCAGCTTGGACAGACACATGATTATGTTGGAGTCATGGGTGCTTATCCCGATCCTGCCGGAAGATCGGGAGTCTGCTCTGGAGATTTGAGTGGGCGTGGTGCAGCCTGTGAGAATGGGATGCTCTTTTTTAACGGTCACACCAAGATACGAGATGTGACCGATGGCACTTCCAATACGATTCTGATTAGTGAGCAGTCAGGGGCAATTGGTACCGAAGATATGCGAGCGAACTACCAGGGAGGCTGGAGTGGTTTTTATAATACGACTCAACGCCCCGCTCAGATTACTTCAACGAGTCATTTTGCGGCTGGGATCTCTACGATTCGTTTTGCCATCAATTTAGACAGCAAGCCCAACGGGACAACAACAACGTATAGCTATAACACGGTCTTGAATTCGTATCACACGGGCGGAATTCATGTTTTGTTAACTGATGGTGCGGTTCGATTTATTGGTGAAAATATCGACCTTCCCACATTTCGAGCACTTGGCTCCAAGGATGATGGAGTTGTGATTGGCGAATTCTAGTCCTGCATTACTTTCATGTTGAAGTGGTAACGGATTTTTTTGAATGTAAAATTTTGAACGTAAGAATAATGATGAGATCGAAGCTATTGTTGGATTTTGAAGTGAATCACAGCCGGATGAATGCTCTCGGAAATATCCGATGGAATGAGGGACACAGTCAGAGCCTGCTGCTACTTATAATGACGCTCTGTATGTTCTCACTGACAGCGTGTGAAAATGCGCCACGCGGCATTCCTCGTGGCGAGGTGTCTGGAAAGATTACATTTCAGGGAGCACCTGTGACGGAAGGGACCGTGACTTTTTATTCTGACAAGACCGGGATCGCTGCTCCTGCTGATCTTGACAGCAACGGTTCGTTCACCATTTCGAACGGAATTGAAGTTGGTTCCTACGCGGTCATGATTGCACCTCCCATTATTGAAGATGTCGCCGGTGCACCACCAACGAAAAAAGCAGAAAAAACCTACGACAATATCCCGAAGAAATATCGCGCCAGCGAAACCAGCGGGCTTCAGGCTGAAGTCAAAAAAGGGAGAAACGAGTATGTGTTTAACATGGAATAGGTGGTTGGGAAATTCAAAGCGGCGGTCCTCAACAAGCCGTCTTGCCCAGGCAGCACAGCTGGAATCAATCAGCTGAAATTCAACTTTCGCGATTTTTTTAAGCCAGTTATTCATCAGGATTCCGATGGCGTTTTTTGGAAGCCATGACTGATTTGTAAAACTGGCCGAGCTTGCGTGATTCCTGCCGACGTTCATGTAGAGACTGTGCGTTGCGCGCCTGTTCTGCCTGTAGCTTCTGATAGTTTTTGAGTCGCCGCGGACTGAGTTCGCCGCGTTCGATGGCTTCTTCCACAGCACATCCGGGGTCGCCGTTATGGTTGCAATTTCGAAAGCGGCACAACTGTGCCAGTTCTATTATTTCATCAAATACTTCGGCAACACCCTCTTCACAATCCGCCAGCTGTAACTCGCGCATTCCGGGTGTGTCGATCAGCAGGCCGCCGGAATTCAGCCGATGAATGGAACGAGCCGTGGTGGTGTGTCGCCCCTTGGAATCGTCCTCGCGGATTTCCTGTGTTTTCAATGCTTCAACTCCGAGTGACATTGCCAACGTGGATTTTCCAACTCCCGACGAACCGACTATCGCCACGGTCTGGCGCTTTCTGCACCAGTCTGACAGTACGCTCGTTTGTTGTGTGTCGCGGGCATCAATTAATTCCACAACCAGACCCGATTTGAGATGCGATGCCTGTTGCTGTAGCAGTTCAGAATCTTCAACCAGATCCGACTTGGTCAACACAACAACGGGGTTCACTTGCGACTCGCTGGCGAGTGCCAGATAGCGTTCCAATCGTGAAAGATTGAAATCATGATTGCACGAACTGACGATAAACAGCGTGTCAATATTCGCCGCAATGAGTTGCGATTTCGCGACTTCGCCTGCGGCCTTTCGTGCGATGAGTGATTCACGTTCGAGTCGACGCAGACCGCGATGTGTGATTGTGTCGAGCAGCAACCAGTCGCCGACAGTCACCGCGCCACACGCTTCAATCAGCGATGTCGGCAGTGTCCGCTCTTCGCTGGCAGTCAGCAGCAGCACCTGACTGCCAAAATGGGCACCAACGCGCACAACCTCGCAGTCCTGCATTTCCGAATCGGATATCTGTTGCTCGAAATAACGCTTCCAGCCAAGATCGTGAAGTGCATCAAATTCCATTAGTCGCTGCCCCCGAAGAGAATGATCCGTAACCAGAGGACACCCTGCGGATTGAAAAGGTTCACTGTGGAATAAATAGGGGGTTACGCCTTATAGTTGGGCAGGACAAAAGTACGAATTAGTTTGTTTATGGTCAAATTATGATTATAATCGATCTATCTCGTGACAAGTATGGAATAGTTCCCTGCAGTAGTATCTCTTAGCGAGCATATCAATGCGATACACGTTGCTCTGCTTAAAATGGTCGATAGTTGCGTTGACTTTCATTACGTATCCGTTTTTCGTAATTGCAGCCGACCCACCTGAGATTGCTGAACTGATTCTGGATCTTAACAATGATAATAGTCAAATCCGAAAAGAAGCTGCCGAAGATCTTGCCAAAATCGTAGACCCCCAAATCTCTGGTCCTGTTCGGAAACGGATCGCTGTTGAGAAAGACTTTCACGTCAAATTAGCCCTTAACTATGCATTGGCGGCTCAGGGGAACAAGGCACCTTTGCAAGTGTTAATCAATTCCTTAAAGCTGAAAGGGCATAAAAGTTTCATCTACCTTGAGTATGCAACTGGCGAACACTTTGGTGAGGATCTCGCTGAGTGGCAGAAGTGGTTCAACTCGACCTCCAAGGATGACTTTCGTAAATTCACTCACCGTCGATGGAAACGCATACTTACCTGGAAAAATACATCAATAAATGAATCTAGTGCAATGAAGGACGAATGGGACGAGTTTCATTTTCTCCATACAAAACGGCATCTCAGTTCAGAATTAAGCACAGAAATACTGGCAGAGATAGAAAAAGATATTGGTACCAATTTTCAAATCACGGAAGAAGAATTAAACAGGCTTTCAAAACTTCGAACGGAAAAAGCGTGGAATCTTTTTTTGTCAGCACTCTCAGAGTTAGAGAAAAATGGAGATAGGAAAAAAGCCGCTCAGCTATTTCGGAAAATCGTTACGGATTTCTCTCAATCTCGCTATGCCGATCAATCAAAAGAGCTTGTTTACCTGCTGGACCAAATGGTTATTGAAGACAGCAAATACAAACTACCAGAAAATCTTAAATCACAGAATCTTGAGACGCAAATTAAATTTCATATTCACAATCTGCGTGATGTCGTCGACTACCAGATTTCACAACCTGGTTCCCCAAGTATCATGGGACCATTTACTAAAGGTTATAATGCAGCGATTGCACTTTCGTGATATTGGTGAACCAGCGGTGCCTTACTTGATTGATCTACTCGATGATCGTAGACCGATTCGCGCAGTTGGCTGCTTTCGCAACTTCCTTCCTTCGCGATATGTTCTACGCTATTCGGATGCAGCAATCACAATTCTACACGCGATACGATCGAACAACCTTTATGATCAACGCTTGATTCTTTCTTATCGCTCAGCTAAGAGCCTGAGGGCCAAAAAGAAGATAAAAGAGCAACTGAGAAAGACGATCAAGTTAAAATAACGCGTCATCATTCTTGGGTCGGTTCGGTGAAGTGGCGAATTAGAAGGCCATGTTTGAAGTCGGTGATCTTATGGCGCAAGACCAGTGCGCTGTACTCGGGTTGAGATGTTATCTAGGGATCAACAGGAAGGCTGAGTTCCACGATGAAGTGGTCGCTGCTGGCACCAGGAATTTTGATGCCGCGATCTGTAGCAGTTGTCTTCTCTCCCAGCACATTTTGTATGACCTCATAGCTGTCTTATCTGGTCCGTCAGAGACGAATTCGCGACCACAATTCTCGAAAGCCGAATGACTAATCCTGCCCGTCTGTTTCTTGAACGTGGTTTCAGGCTGGTTCGCCTGGTCCAGTTATTGATGTGACCGACGAGTAGGGTTTATCACCGCTTTGGAACTTCATCACCTTGACGACGAATGGTGAGGTCATGGCGCGGAGTAGCGCGCTGTAGTTGAGTTGAAACGTTATCTCGGCTCCGATGGGGAGACTAGATTCCACTATGAGATGGTCGCTGCTGGCACCGAGAATTTCGATGCCGGAAGGCGGTTGCAAGCCGTCTGGATCGGTATCCTGGTTTCCGATAGCAAGAATCGCCTGTGAAATAGACCCGCGATCTGTAGCGGGTGCTTTCTCTCCAAACGCGGTTTGTGCGATCTCACCCCATGGCTGTGATGGCTTGACCTTCGACTCGATCACCTCTGCCACAAGCGTGATTGCGTCGGTGTGCAACCCGTCAACAGGTTGGCGCTGGAGGGGCTCTCGACCAAGCAGGATGGATTCACCCAGACGGAGATCGTTGATCCGTCCGGTGTGGGCGCTGCTGAGAGCCCAGTTCAGATTGGCGGAGCTCCCCCCAGACACAGTCTCGAGGGTCAAGTCGAACGTCGCCTCGATCGAGTCCACGAGTGAGGAAAGCTCAGCCATGTTTGTAGCGTCAGGTGACACACCGCTGCGGCAAGCAAGATTGGAACCGATGCCTTTGAGAGCGATGTTCGGCAAACGAAGCACCTCGCGCACAGTATCCAGTATGTCGTCGGGCATGATACCTTCACGGAGATCTCCCAATTCGACCATGAGCACGATTTTGTGTATTCGTTTTGCTCCCCGCGCCGCGATCGAGAGTTTGTTGATCACTTCCAGCTCGGTATTGAAGCTCACGTCGGCATATTTTACAACCTGATCCACCTGACTGAGCATTGGAGATCGGGTGAGTATCATTGTTGCTGGAACGCGGGAGAGTCGCATGTTTTCGATGTTCTCAATGCGGGAGTCGCCAATCGCACTCACGCCCGCCCGGAGCAATGCGCCGGCAATATCTGGAGAACCGAGAGTCGCCTTTGTGATTCCCGTAACGGAAATACCACGATCGGCCAGCAATTCGACCAGCGTGCGCGCGTTGTGGTAGATCTTAGTAAGATCGATCTCCAATCGCGGGGTGGTCATCGTACGCCCGCTGTCAGATTCTCCTCAAGCTTTGGGAACGCCGCAATGACCATTTCCACCAGACGTTCGGGGGGACCGGTCAGGGCATCGGTAGAGGGGATGCCCAATTCTAATTCATAAAGCGTGATGGCCAGATCAACCTCGACATCGGTCATGTTCTCGTGGTTAATCGTGAGGCCAATGACCTTCGTATCGGCGAATGTCTGAATGAGATTGATCTCAGAGGCTGGCATCGGCATCGACATCTTTTCGAAATCGCAACGATTGGTCCGTCCCGGTGCGTGTTGTAGCACGACTCCGTCGGGGCAACTGCCTCGTAGAATGAAAGATGAAGTCGAATAGGCCGGGTGGCTCAAAGCGCCTTGTCCTTCGATGATGATGACGTCAGGATTCTCAGCTTCAAACGCTTCGACAATGGCGGCTTCCATCTCACCCGAGCAGAATTGCGACGGCACAGCATCGAGCGCGAGACCGTAACGGGCTCCCTGAATCAAACCGGTCTGACCGGTGCCGACCATCACCGCTTTTATGCCGCGATCGTTCAGGGCTCGCGTCAGAATGGTGGCGGTAGTGCGTTTGCCTATGGCACAGTCGGTACCAAGCACGGCGATGCGCGGGCAGGTGACTTCGGAAATACGACCGCTGAACAACCGAAGATCTTTCTTGGCGCGGGGCTTGCGGATGTCGAGTATTGTCACATTTTTTGCAGCACTAGCCGTTGCGAACACCGGGTCGTCATTCAAGAACTCATGGAGGCCGTTCACAATATTCATGCCCCGATCAATGGCTTCCAGTACGAGGCCGCGCTCGTGCGACGACAACATGCCACTCGCCGGTGCCATCCCGAAGATATAGTAGTCGGGCACATCTCCGGCATGCGTCAGCGCATCGTCAAGATTGCGGCAAATGGGGATGCCATTCGGCTTCTCGCCGAGTACCACGCCGGAATCGAGACCTGTTAGTTCGCTATCAATGACCGAAAGGATTTTGTATTTTTCAGAGTGACGGACAAGGCCGTTGGCAGTCTTGCCGTCAATGGCACCGAAGTTTGCTTCACAATAAATGACTGCGGTTGCTATTTGTTCCTGTTTATCGCCGATTCGTGTCGGGGCGGACATCGCGTCATGGTTGTTGGCAGCACGGTTATTTCCCGGCGCATACGAAGGCACAGGAAGGGGGGATTTGGACATAGTCACTCCTTGAGTAAGCTCAGAGGAGGCGACGGGATCGTTCCGGCCGAATTTGGCCATATTTCAACGAGTAGTCCCCACTAAGATGAATTGTTGACGTCAGTATAGCAGAAGGTGTTTCTAACTGATAGGTATCAACACAAATTGGTAGATCAAAAACAGCCGAGGCGGGAGTCTCCGAAAACTCAGAAAAACTGTAAATCGACTGTCACTACTGACTAACTGAATTTGGCGTACCCCGCAAGTCCCTTCAATTTTTTTGAAATGCTGCTGCTGAATCTAATTTGGGCTTTCATCTTTGTTCAAAAATATTTTGTAAACTTGTCTCGGAAATCAAATTACGATTAACTTCTCCCGATCAAATTAAAAGCAACTAAAAAGGGGGCTGGTTGCGCACAGGGAATTTTAACTGATTATTTTGTCGTTCGTCGATCACAGTAAATCGGATCACAACCAGCGTATCAGAGACCAATCCGCGACTGTCATTCACGAAGGCCCAATGACTACTCCTGCCCGTCAGTTATTTGAACGTGGTTTCAGGTTGGTTCGCCTGGTCCAGTTATTCGCTTTATGTGTTCTGTAGTCCTTAAAACATGTGGAATCAGGGCGAGACACTGATTTGAGTCAGGACATAAAACTGGTTACACTGTATGATCAAGAATTGACGAAGTCGTTCGGCTGCCTTCAGCAGAGATGAGGAACGTTCGGGTCGTCAACAGCCAGAGCAGTTCAGAAACAACAGAGCAATTCAATAACGAAAGTACAAGCGCATCAATGATTTGTGTCAGCATCGGTCGAACCCGGCACAAAATGGTTATTATGGAACACCGCTCCCTCGCAGAAAAAGGGGCGGAACTGGTGGAATTGCGTCTGGACTGGATCGCCCGTTCTCCGGATATCAATCGGCTGATTCAAGATCGACCCACGCCGGTCGTGATTACCTGTCGCCGGCCTGAAGATAAGGGGCGCTGGAAGCGTTCAGAAGAACAAAGACAGGCGTTACTCCGAACGGCCATTGTCTCTGAAGTTGAGTATATCGATATTGAAGATGACATCGCCGAATCGATTCCCCGATATGGAAAAACCAAACGCATTATCAGTCATCACAATTTCGATGAAACTCCCGAAAACATCGAAGAGATTCACGAATCGCTTTGCAAGAAAGATCCTGATATCGTCAAACTGGTCACGATGGCCAACTCTCCCGAAGATTCGATTCGGATGTTGAAGCTGGTTGCCGGTGCCAAAGTACCTACAGTCGGATTTTGTATGGGAGAATACGGCGTCATCAGCCGGATTCTGTGTGGAAAATATGGCGCTCCCTTTACTTATGCTACTTTCAGCCGCGAGAGGGAATTAGCGCCGGGACAACTGGCATTTTCAGAGATGTCACAGATTTATCGCTACGACCAGATTGGCCCCGAGACGCCCGTGTATGGCGTGATCGGCGATCCGATTGCGCATAGCCTGAGCCCGTTGATTCACAATGCGAGTTTTCGTCACGATAATATCGACGCGGTCTATTTACCGTTCCGCGTTCCCAAAGACCGGTTGGCGGATACACTTCTGGAATTTGACTGGCTGGGTGTGCAAGGCTACAGCGTTACAATTCCTCATAAAGCAGGAGCGCTTAACCTGGCAGGTGAAGCCGACGAGGCTTCGCAGTCCATGGGAGTTGCTAACACGCTCTATCGAGATGAAAAGAATGTCTGGCAGGCCCGGAATACAGACTATGATGCGGCGCTCGACAGTATCCGTTCCGGTCTGGATCCTTCAGGCAATGCTGCAGGAGATCCCATTGAAGGCAAGCAGGTTCTGCTGCTGGGAGCCGGAGGCGTCTCGCGGGCAATCGGTACAGGAATTGTCAACGCGGGTGGCGCTTTGACGATTACCAATCGAAGCCGTGAACGCGGAGAAAATCTGGCAACCGATTTAGGTTGTGCATATTGTACCTGGGAAAATCGAGGCAGCGGTCGATATGACATTCTGATCAATGGCACATCGCTCGGCATGCATCCCAATGTGAATGAAACTCCCTATGCGCAGAACTTTCTTCAAGATGATATGCTGGTGTTTGATACCGTTTATAATCCCGAAAATACGCTGCTGATTAAACAGGCGCGCGAAAGACGCTGTAAAACGGTTTCCGGAATCGAAATGTTTGTACGCCAGGCGGCTGCACAATACAGATTATTTACTGGTCAGGAAGCGCCTTTGGAAGACATGCGGATGACGCTCCGAAAAGGAATCTCGGCAGTCGGGAAACTCTAAGGAAGTCGGGAATGACGGTATTAACATTAATTGGCTATCGTGGCAGCGGAAAAAGCAGTGTGGCGATACCGTTAGCAGAAAAATTAAATGTCTCCTGGATTGATGCCGACGACGAAATCGAACGACGGGCAGGAAAATCGATTGCAGAAATTTTTGCTGACGACGGCGAGAATCACTTTCGCCAGCTTGAACGCGAAGTCATGCAGAATTTGCTCAGCCGGGAAAAACTGATCATTGCAGCCGGCGGCGGCGCCATTCTGAATGCAGAAACACGCAGAGAAACACGCGCTGCCGGTCCTGTCATCTGGTTGAAGGCGGGCGTCGAAGCTTTGGCGCAACGTATTTCACAGGATCACACCACAGCAAGTCGTCGACCCGCACTGACAACACTCGCAGGGCGTGAAGAAATTCAAAATCTGCTTGATCTGCGTGAACCATTATATCAGGAGTGTGCTACGATTACTGTTGAGACCGACTCAAAAACAATTGCACAAATCGTCGAAGAAATCATGACAGCTCTGCATTCACCCTCTTAAGGTACGACGAAAGTTTCCCGGATTATGACCCCTTTCGGAATTGACCCCTGCTTCATCTTGTTCCTGCTGTTCCTGCTTGGCTCAGTTCTGGGGCGTGTGATTAATATCTGTATCGAAGAAATCCCCCGAGAAGAAAAAGTGGGGGCGGCCTGGAAACGCGTTAGCCATCGAATGCGTTATCTCTGGTCCCGATATCATATTCCGATTATCGGCGTCTACCTGACGCGGTCTCGTCATTCTCAGTTTACTTATAAACGCTCACATCGGGAAGCACTCGTTGAGCTGTTAAATGGCCTGATATTTGTACTCTTGTATTGCGCGGAAGTTCCCTTCGGCGCGTCAGCGACTTTGCAGGCAAGCGGCCTGTATTCCAGTTATGCTCCCGACCCGCTTGTTGTTGATTCCTGGATGACGCCGGTCATGCTGCTCAACCTGCGGTTTTTGTTTCACCTGGTGTTAGTCGAATCGTTAATGATCGCTACCTTCATCGACTTCGACCTCAAAATAATTCCCGATGGGGCCACGATGCCCGCACTGTGGATTGGTATTGTGGGTTCGTTTCTGTTCGGGCTGTTTTATCTGGTTCCAGTCTGGTTTCAGGAACCTTCGATAGTCCGCATGCTGGGTATCTATTTTCCGGAACAGTATCGTTCATCCTTTATTGTTGAGAACGTGCCGAAGTGGGTTGTTCAATACCCGCATCTGCATGGCCTCGCAGTCAGTCTGGTTGGATTGATCGTCGGCGGAGGAGTCGTCTGGGCCGTCCGGATTATTGGACATTGGACGCTGCGACAGGAAGCAATGGGTTTTGGCGATGTGATCCTGATGGCAGTCATCGGCAGTTTTCTGGGTTGGCAGGCGACAATCACCGTTTTTGTGATTTCCCCTCTCTGTGCATTAGTCGTTGTTGCCGTTTCCATCTTTTTTAAACAGACGCGCGAAATTCCCTTCGGTCCTTATCTCAGTTTGGGGGCATTGCTGGTACTGCTCGGCTGGCCGCAGATCTGGCCATACACGGAACGCATTTGTCATCTGGGACCGCTGCTGCCGATGTTAGCAATCCTGATGCTGTTTTTGCTCGCCAGCTGTTTAATGTTCACACAACTGATGAAGAAAATGCTGGGCATTCCCTTATATTGGGAAGAAGAATGGATCAACGATTGGACATCCGCTGATCAGCTGACTTACCAGTCCGGAGAGAACGTCGAAGAAACACAGGGACGCTGGGATCAGGACACCTGGTCGGGCATGAGAGCAGGCAGGGGAACCAGCCATTATCACCAGTGGAAAAAGGGACGGTAAAGTTCGCGAAAGCGACCATCTTGTAAACCAGCCTTGAGGACACAGTCCCGGCAATATCTGATTACCAGCATTCTTTTCATTGCTTTTAATCTGATCTCAATGAGTTGATCAAACGTTGATTTTCGAGATCAATTTACGGGACACATTGAGCACAAATAAAAGCCTGAATCAGAGTGGGGGTCCTCTTTCATGTAAACAAACGTCTTCTGACCTGGCCTGGCTTTACTGCATCCCCACCTCGTATCTAAAAAACTCTAGATCAAAATAATATTTTGTTTTTAATGTATAAACCAAAATTTAATTTGACTTAACCTGGCTTCTTCTGGTATTCTTAGCGTATGGAAACGGCGAGAAAAAAACCAGAATGTCCTTACTGCAGTGCCCCGATGAGCCCGGTGGTCATGGCCTGTGATCGGTGCGAAGTGGAAATTCAAGGACGATTTCAAGTGACTCAATTCTCCCACTTGTCGAGTGAGGATCTGGAGTTTCTCGAACGTTACCTTCTGGCCGGTTTCAGTATCAAAGCGATGGCCGAGGGGTGCGGGTTGGGATATGTCGCAATACGGAACCGACTGGACCGGATCATCGAGTCATATCGTTGCCTCCTTGAAAGTGAAAAAGCCAAGTGCGCTATTCTTGAAAAACTGGATAACGGTGAAATTTCAGCTGAGGAGGCAGCCGCGGCAATCGAAAGGTTATAATATCATGGAATCAACCGACATCTCGTCACGAGAAAAACTCGACCAAATGTTCCACAACGGGAAGATCACGGAGCAAGACTACCGGCGGCTTTCGCAGGTGATAACAGCTCCTTCAGAACAGATTACCGCAGACAAAGCGATGGCCATCGAGCGTGGCAAACTCTGCAAGAGTGCGAAGCATGGTATGATCGGGGGACTCTGTGCTGGATATGCGAAGCACTTCAACGTTGATCTGCTGGTGATTCGAACTATCTTGATTATCTCCTGCGTTCTTTTGTCTGTACTAAGCAGTGGTGTGGGGCTCGCACTCATACCCCTGTTATATTTTGCGCTTTGTTTGTTTGTCCCGTGGGACAAGACTGAGCAGACTCAATCCTTTATTAAAAGCGGCCACCCGCGTTGGTTCGTTTTTGTAATGGCTTGTTTGTTTGTTGTTCTTCCGATGCTCTACTCGGTTCTGATTGTGTCTCAACTTGAGTCGATATACTCTGATTTTGGAATCGATGTCTGGTCCAGTGAGTTTCAGCAGACACTGGCGGGCAGAGCCATCGACAGCGCGTCAGAGTATCGGTATTGGGTTCGACTCGCTGACGGAGTGATCTTCATTGGTTTGGGAGGTATCACATTGTTTACGCTCTTTTTGGGAGTTGTCTATTCCAGTCTTTGCAAGGAACGCCTGCGGAAAAACTATGCAATCTTAATGGTTGGTCTGGGCTGTGCCTGGATCGTCTTTCTCGTCGCGGGTACCCTCTATCCCTATGTGTCATTGATACAAACACTCTCGTAGAAAGCCCCCGCAGGTGCAAACAAATCAGCCGACCCGTAATGGCAGGGTACTCGGCATTTGCACTCCATCTGTTTCGCATCAGGAGCGGGGCCAGCAGGATTCGTGTTCTCACAGTCTGACAAAAAGCGGCTCATACTCAGTAAGACAGGGAGCCAGATATTTCATGTCGATCTCCTTTATAGTTTTGAAACGAAGTCAGTACGTTCATTAAGAAACGTCGATCGATACTCTCTTCGCAGGAAGACTGTATTATTTTCATCACGTTCTATTCAGAGAGTAATTAAGAGAGCGTTCTGCATGCCAACAGGGAATTGAGATCTCAAATACAAATTAGCTCTCTCATGAAGTTAACAAGCCGAGATTCAGTAGACCCCGTTACATCCAGCATCAAAGCCATTTCTCTACGATCACGATTACGGATTTTTTAGTTTCAAACAGGATATTGCTGATATTTGAAAGCGAAATGTGTAAAGTCAGGCATACTCTTTGCTGGATAGAGGTAGAACATCTCTAGTTGATTACTAACCAGTTGCGGATTAGTTGATTCCACAACACCCACGAACAATTAATCATAAAAAGAAAGAAGCAGTGATGCTCAACAGGCATCCAGCCTGATCGATCAGCATCCAAACGTTCTAAGAAACTGAGCAGACTTGCAGTCTCTTACAAAATCATCTTGTTTACTGTATCCTATATAAACAGTGAGGAAACTATTTGTGCCCATCATTTAGAAATGGAGGTTTGTTTTCTAATGCGACTCATTTTGAATCTGTCGCCATTCTACTCACGAGGCTGGATCGCTCTCTTCAGGCCTGAATAAGCTTTAAAATCATAAAGACTTATCAGTTATGACTTCAGTCAACACCATTTCCATAACATTACGCTCGAAATGGATTGACTGGTGTCTCGACCGAAATTAGTAGAATAGGATAATAAGAATGATTCAAAATAAGACAAGTAAGTCATCCAGGAAATCATTAGAGCCCAAAAGTAAAACAAATACACCCATTATCAAACCAGATGATTTGAAGGTCACATTAATCAGCTTGCATGGTTTGATTCGCACCCGCGATCCCGAGTTAGGACGAGATGCAGATACGGGGGGCCAAACCAAATATGTATTAGAGCTGGCGCGCGAACTGGCAGAACACACTCACGTTCGTGAAGTCGAAATATTGACCCGGCAAATCATCGATCCCAAAATCGATGATGATTATGCTCAACTGGAAGAGCAGATTTCTGAAAATGCCAAGATTGTCAGGATACCATTCGGGCCGAAGCGTTATTTGCGGAAAGAAGCATTATGGCCTTATCTCGAATTATTCGTTGACCAGACTCTCCAACACTTCAAACGCACCGGTTTACCTGACATCATTCACGGTCACTATGCGGATGCCGGAGCCGCAGGCGCACAACTGGCACGATTACTTCACATTCCCTATGTCTTTACGGGACACTCACTCGGACGCGTCAAACGACAACGGCTCTCCCTTGGAAAATCAGATCCCAAAACACTGGAGAATAAGTACAAGTTTACGACACGCATTGAGGCTGAAGAGCTTGCTCTGGAAACGGCATCCATGGTTGTGACAAGTACAAGCCAGGAAGTGCAGCAGCAATACGAATTGTATGATCATTACCAGCCTTCTCGCATGGAGGTCATTCCTCCTGGTGTTGATTTAAGTTTGTTTTCACCTGTAGACAAGAATTGGCAGAAACCTCGAATTGCCGACGATCTAAATCAGTTTTTACGTGATCCGGATAAACCGATGATCCTGACGGTGGCGCGGCCTGATGAACGAAAAAACCTCGAAATGCTGGTGCAAGTTTACGGTGAAAGCGAACAACTCCAGGAAATCGCCAACCTGGTACTCGTGATGGGTACCCGCGAAGATATTCGCGACCTGCCTAAAGCACAGCAGTCGATCATTAATAATGTCATGCACCTGATTGACCGCTACGACCTTTATGGAAAAGTGGCCTATCCCAAATCACATAAACCAGATGATGTGCCTGAACTATATCGGCTTGCTACTTCGACTAAAGGTGTGTTTATTAATCCAGCACTCACGGAACCCTTCGGTCTGACTCTTCTGGAAGCCGGTGCCACGGGGTTACCAATTGTAGCAACCAACGATGGAGGGCCACGGGATATTATCGCCAATTGTAAAAATGGACTTCTTGTTGACCCCACTGATAAAGTAGCGATAACACACGCGCTACTTCGTGTTCTCACTGAACCCGCACAATGGGACAGCTGGTCTACTAATGGGATCAAAGGGACGCGCGAACATTATTCCTGGAATAATCATGCTAATCGTTACTTACGGGACCTGCATGATATTCTCGAACATTCCCCTGATCCTGTTTTAAAAGATAAGTCAACACTCCGTCGACTGCCTGAATTTGATCGATTAATTATCACCGATTTGGACAATACTTTGACCGGAGACACTGATGCACTTCACGAGTTTATTGACCTGATTCGGGAAAACGAACATATCGGCTTTGGGATCGCCACTGGACGCCGTCTCGATAGTGCCATGAGCTTGATCAAGGAATTGGGGCTCCCACAGCCAGACCTGATTGATACTGATGCCGGAACACAACTACACTATGGCGAAAACCTGACCCCTGATAAAAGTTGGCGGAAGTCAATCGGCTATGCCTGGAAACCCGAAGAAATCCGAAATGTTTTAGACAAATTGCCTGGTTTTTTTCCACAAGAGGAAGATCATCAGTCGGAATTTAAAATCAGCTACGAAGTGGATACCAGCTTGAGTCCCAGTATCACTTCGATTAAAAAAACACTGCGAGAAGCCGGTTTACGTGCTAGAGTGATAATGTCACTCGGCATGTATCTGGATGTCATTCCCGTACGGGGCGGAAGTGACTTTACGATGCGACACGTTCTCTGGAAATGGGGTTTTGCTCCTGAACATGTCCTCGTTTCTGGGGATTCTGGAAATGATGCGGGCATGCTGTTAGGGCGAACGTTGGGGGTTGTTGTTGGCAATCATAGTGAAGAACTGGAGCGGCTGCGCAATCGACCGCGCGTCTATTTTGCAAATGCATCGCATGCAGCGGGTATTCTCGAAGGAATAAAGTACTACAACTTTTTGGACAAGATCACAATTCCCAACGATCGGATCGAATGAGCACGGCGCAAAATGAGATTGACTTCAAAGCGGATCTGACACTGCAGCGCTTGCAACCTCAGCTCGAAGCAGTCTGGCGTACCAGCCAAATCAGCGATGTCAAACAGCACGAATTTGAGTTACGACTAAACGAACATTGGCGTCCTCTTTTCAGATTGCTGTTTCGGCTTTATCGGTCGCGGTACGACTTCTTCTATCATATCGAACAGGTGCTGCTGACAGCGGCCCGAGGCTGGGCGGAGCGTCCTGATGATCTCTGTGAACAGGATCGTCATCGCATCAACGAGCCGAACTGGTTTCAATCAGAGAAGATCAGTGGTGGTGCACTCTATGTTGATCTGTTCGGAGAAAACTTAAGCAAACTACGTGAGAATGTCAGCTATTTCAAAGAACTTGGTTTGACTTACCTGCATTTAATGCCCCTGTTTGCCGTCAGACCCGGAAATAACGATGGCGGGTATGCGATCAGCAACTATCGTTCTGTTGATCCCAGACTGGGTACTATCGAAGACCTGCGCCTGCTGGCCGCCGATCTGCGAAAATCTGGAATTTCATTGGTTCTGGACTTCGTCTTTAATCATACATCCGATGATCATGAGTGGGCCCAATTCGCTCAGGCTGGCGATCGTGAGTATCAAGATTATTATTATATTTTTCCCGACCGTACAGAACCGGAAAAATATGAGCGTACTCTCCGTGAGATTTTCCCAACGGTACGCCGTGGAAACTTTACGTGGCATGACGGTATGCAACAATGGGTCTGGACCACATTCAACAGTTTTCAATGGGATTTGAATTACACGAATCCTGCCGTGTTCCGTGCGATGTTCGAAGAGCTGTTATTCATCGCTAATACGGGCGTCGATGTCCTGCGACTGGACGCAGTTGCCTTTATCTGGAAACAGATGGGTACCGACTGTGAAAATTTACCGGAAGCCCATCTGCTGATTCAGGCATTTAACCGACTGGCACGAATTGCCACACCGGGTCTGCTATTCAAATCGGAAGCCATTGTGCATCCTGACGATGTCGTCAAATATATCAGCGAGGATGAGTGTCAGATCTCGTATAATCCTACATTGATGGCGTTGCTCTGGGAGTCGTTGGCAACTCGTAAAGTCGGCTTGCTGGTTCAAACGCTCAAACATCGTCACCGTCTGCCAGCCAACACATCCTGGGTGAATTATCTGCGCTGCCACGATGATATTGGCTGGACATTCGACAATGCGGATGCAGAAGCGCTTGGTATCAATGCCTATGACCATCGAATATTTCTAAATGAATTCTATACCGGTCAGTTTCCAGGTTCGTTTGCGCGAGGCGTTCCATTTCAGGAAAATCATGTAACCGGCGACATGCGCATTTCGGGAACGATGGCATCATTAGCCGGGCTGGAACAGGCCATCGAAGAAGAGGACGAAAAAAAGAAAGAGCTGGCAATTTGTCGCATGCTGTTACTGCATGGAGTTTCGCTGAGTATTGGTGGCATACCGCTTCTCTACCTGGGAGAAGAGTGGGGCATGCTCAACGATTATGATTTTGTTAAGGACCCCGCCAAAGCCGGTGATTCACGTTGGATTCATCGTCCCAAAATGAAATGGGAATTCCTGGAAGAACTGGATGACCGCATTGGAACCGAAAATGGTTCGATTCGCAAACGGATTTTCAGATCTACACAGAATTTGATTACCTTACGAAAATCGATACCAGCGTTCTCCGGGCAGGACATGGATCTGATCGCAACTGCGAATGAACATATTCTCGGCTATGTACGTTTCAATAATGGTGATTGGGTAATTGTATTGGCAAACTTCTCTGAAGAATCTCAGGAAATCGAAGGGAACAAGCTGCGCACCGCAGGCCTGGGACGATTTTTTCGAGATGTGATTGACGATAAAACTTACGCGACCTCAGAACGCCTGGTACTCGCGCCTTACCAGATACTCTGGCTGAATCGTGTCTAACTGACGGAACGATCAGATGTCCCTCATAGAACAATCAAGCGAGCCTGCTGTAGCCTCCCATGGTCACGTTCTCGCAACAGATCTGGATGGCACATTCATCCCGCTTAATGGTGACATCCAGAACCAGTCCGATTTACAAATTCTGAGAGACCAGTTCGAGAGACACGATATCTCGTTGATTTTTGTCACCGGACGCCATTTCGCGTCTGTTGCTCAGGCAATTAACGACTTTCACCTGCCACTACCTCAATGGATCATCTGTGATGTCGGCACATCGATCTTTCATCGTCAGGACTCGGGAGAATTGACTCCAGTTACTGCCTACCAGGACTATCAGGACCGGATTATCAAGTCCATGCCCCTTGCTGCGTTGCGTGAACGGTTGCAGGATATTCCAGGTTTGCGACTGCAGGAACAAGAAAAGCAAGGCCGCTTCAAACTCAGTTTTTATGCAGAAGCATCACAACTGGACAGACTTGTGAACGTGATCCAGGATGACCTCGACCAGTCCACTGCACCCTACTCGATTATTCATAGCGTCGATCCTTTCAATGGTGATGGTCTGATTGATCTTTTGCCAGCAACGGTTTCCAAAGCACACGCATTGAAATGGTGGTCTCAAAAATATAATTTGAACCCGGGAGACATTGTTTTCGCCGGCGACTCAGGAAATGATCTGGCAGCGCTAACAGCCGGTTATCGTACGATACTGGTTGGCAACGCTCACCGCACGCTTGCGCGGCAGGTTTTTGATCGACACAAAGAATCGGGTTGGAAAAATCTGCTCTATTTAGCTGATGGCAAAGCGACCAGTGGCGTACTGGAAGGCTGTCGTTGGTTTGGATTGGCAGCAGCGTCAGAGACATCGATAGAAAATCCAGGGGCGACTCCACTCAGCTTGAACGAAACACACTTTCGCGTCTGGGCACCGCAACGACAATCCATCGCCGTAGAAATTCTCCACAAAGGAACAACCAGCTCATACGAATTGACTTGCGATGCACAAGGCTACTTCGCAGGAACCGTCTTGAATGTCAGTCCCGGCACGTTCTATCAATACCGGCTGGATGGCGAAATCTCGCGCCCCGACCCTGCTTCACAATATCAATCCGAAGGTGTGCATGGCGCTTCACAAATTATTGATCCTCAAGCATTTCCCTGGATGGACCATGACTGGCGTGGGATAAATAAGCGGGACCTCATCATCTACGAGCTGCATATCGGTGCTTTCACACAAGCCGGCACCTTTCGCGCCGCTATCGAAAGTTTGCCAGAACTGCTCGCTCTAGGCATCACAGCTGTCGAACTGATGCCTGTTGCTCAGTCGCCAGGCCATTGGAACTGGGGCTACGACGGTGTTGATCTATTTGCCGTTCGGAATACGTATGGCACGGTTGAAGACTTCAAGGCATTTGTTGATGCATGCCATGCTATAGGCTTAGCTGTGATTCTGGATGTCGTCTATAACCACCTGGGACCAGAAGGCAATTACCTCTCTGATTATGGGCCCTATTTTTCAGACAAACACCATACCCCCTGGGGCGAAGCGTTCAACTATGACGGACCCGATTCCGAACACGTCAGACAATTCATTATTGATAATGCGATCTATTGGCTTGAAGAGTTTCATCTCGACGGCTTGCGGCTGGACGCGGTTCATTTGATGATTGATGACAGCCAACCAACGGTCCTCGAAGAAATACGGAAAGCTGTAACCAGACACGCTCTGTCAGTGAGTTGGCCAATTCATTTGATTGCTGAAACCAATGTCTATAATCACAAATTGCTGACTGCCGACACGAAAAGAGATGCATACGACGCGATTTGGTGTGACTGTCTGATGTATTCAATCTATTCGTTTGCACTGCCCGACTTACACCTCACACATCGCAACTATCACGGCGCGCAGGATCTTGCAGAAACTCTGCAGCATGGATATGTCTTTGCAGGATCAGAATCGACCCGCGTTTCCACATCAGATCGTGATGTATTTCATTCTGATCACGACCAGCAAAGTTATATCAACTCACTCATCGTAGCCCTGCAGACACATGATTCTGTAGGGAATCATCCACACGGCAAACGAATTCATCATTTGACCTCGAAGCCGTTTCAAAAAGCAGCCGCAGGCCTCGTGATGCTTTATCCCAGCATTCCTTTAATCTTCATGGGCGAGGAATATGCTGCAGACGCGCCTTTTCCTTTCTTTGTTGATTTCGAAGACAGGCAACTGCGTAATGATGTTGACTTAGCCCGTAGACGAGAATCTCCCGCGCATGGCGGTCAAGACGTATTACAACCTTCGAATGCTGATACGTTTTACCGCACGAGATTTCACAATACAGATCTCCGCGACAGAAAAATATTTGACTGGTATCGTGAACTGTTTCTACTTCGCAAACAAGGCCTGGCCGAAGGCTGGCTTTCAACAAAACACATGACTTCAGAATACGACAATGAGCAACACATCTTCACATTACGCTATACACAAAAAAATGGGGGCGTTGTAATACAGTCTCGATTGCTGCCCAAAGATTCCACTGAAACCAACCCAGTGCAAGTCGCCTCTTGTGGCACAGTTCTACTTTCGTCAGAACCGCTTTCTGAAGCTACAGAAGGTTACATGATCCTGCAACCGAATCACGTAGTGATCAGTTCATTCTGAGGCTGCGAAGTAGAATAAATCGTAATCTGCAAAAATGAATGATAAATGAGGTGTTGTGGAATATTAATGGAACGAAACCGGCGAGAGACAGCCGAACCAGACATGCCGACGATTCAATTTTGCTTTACGAAGTGCGCGGCTGAATAAATTGACCACGTGAGTTAACTTCTCTATGACAATCCCATGATTTTCCAATTTACTTTAGGTTGAAAATCAGGCGCGGGAGTGAAGACAAAAATATTCTCATTGGGGTCAATAGCAAACAACATCAGACGAGTTTCAGCTTGTTGCTCAAGATAATCTTCATATGAAAATTCTTCCGTCAGCAAAGTGGTTTTGATTTCTGCACCATCGATGATACGTTTTTCCAGATCTTCGTATAAAATCATATCATCGAACAGAAATCGCCCTCCGTATTTGAAACTGGATTTCTCTTCCACTGATCCATTCTCAGGTTGATGGTTGCGAATGGTATAAATAAATTGAGGTCCGAATTCCAGGCGAAAGTATTGAGCGGCTAATGCGTTCAATTCAATATTTGGTGACATTGCCAAAAGGTGTCCGATGCCAGTCAAATTCAGATGGCGTTCTGCATGCTCTGAAACGGGGTTCCCCCAGTAGGCATATAAGCCTTTCAACTTTGCTTCCGTGACAGCAGACCAGTCTTGGTCTGTCAGTAATGCTCTAAAGCCATTATTCATTAATTCCATCGCAATAGTTTGAGTCACAATATTCACACCAATAATCAGAAAGCCTTTAGGATCTGGATCGGCGACCTTTAAGGCTTTGGCAATTGGTCTGGCTGTGACACTTTGAAGTAATACCGTTCCAATAATGACAAAAAAAGTGAGCGGAACCATTTGTGATGCTTCGAGATAACCAATGGATTCCAGCTTGATAGCAAAGAGTGCTGAAATCGCGGCAGCAATAATGCCTCGGGGAGCGATCCACGACAACAGGTGACGTTCCGCTACAGTCAATTTTGATCCAAGAGCGCAGAGATGCACACTCAAAGGGCGAACTAAAAATTGAATGACAATGAAGATACCGACAGCAGGCCAGCCAAGATCAATGAAAGCGTTAAGGTTTAATCGTGCTGCCAGTAAAATAAAAAGTATTGAAACCAAAAGAATACTGAGGGTTTCTTTAAAATCCAGAATATCATCCAATTTGAGTGATTTCATGTTGGCCAGCCAGATTCCCATCACTGTGACGGAAAGCAGGCCAGATTCCGCTTCAAGCAGGTTAGATACCGCAAAGATTGTGCATACCAGAGCCAATGCCGCAATGTTATGAAGATATTGTGGAATCCAATATTTCTTTAACAGGAATCCAAAACAGAAACCTCCGGCAATACCGAATAGAACTCCTGTGAGCAGGATTTTTCCGAATACAATCGAACCAGCTGAAAAACCATCATCTGCTCCTCCTGCAACAATGAATTCAAATACTAAAACAGCCAGAATCGCACCAATAGGATCAATCAAGATGCCTTCCCATTGCAATATATTTGCGACATTTTCTTTAGGTCGAACGGTTCGAAGCATTGGCATAATTACGGTCGGACCAGTGACAACCATCAGGGCTCCAAAGAGGAATGAGACTTCCCAGGAAAATCCAAGTAACACGCGAGTTGCAATCGCAACGACACCCCAGGTAATTAATACTCCGAATGTGATCAGATTGCGTATCACCTGTGCTAACCCGGAAATATCCTGAAGTTTTAAAGTCAAGCTGCCTTCGAAAAGAATGACTGCGACTGCCAGGGAAACAAATGGAAACAGCAGGTCACCAAATAATTCGTCTGGTTGGAGCCATTGCATGACTGGGCCAGCCAGAATTCCTGCCGGTAATAAAAAAATGATTGCTGGAAGTTTCACACGCCAGGCAATCCATTGACATCCCATCGCGGCAAGAAGGATGCATGCCAGTGACATTATTGCGTGTTCGCCCATGGTGACTTTCTGTTGGCTGTTTTATTTCAAGAATCTTCTTCGTTTCTTCGCGTTGATCTGTGCAAGGCAGACGCAATTTTAACCAGACACCATGATAGGAGAGAACCGTGTGGTCTGGTTGGAATGAGAGAAAACCAAAGTTTACTGATTTGGTATAAGCAATTTGCTCGTAGATATATGGTTTGTGTGATTTACCAGATCGTTGTGAGAAAGCATCGAAACCACACAGTTTCGTAAACTCAAACTCAATTTTTATCAGCTGATTTCAGCCTGGACGGGCTTTCGCTTGCGCGTTTTCAGCAAAGTTATTTGTATTTGGAATGAATTTTATACACACTGAGTAACAGCAATTCTTGCAAATCACCACTTCTGGCATCGTCTTGTTATCAGTCAATGACTCACAGTTCTATTGCTTCTGGTGATGAGAGACAGAGAGTTGCCGTGAGGGATTCCTGGTCCTTGTTAATGCTTTCAGGGTTCAGCAAAACCCACATCATCAATTTACATTGTGATTCAATCCAAAGAGTGATACAAATGATCTGGCTTCAAAAATGAAACTCAACGAGATCCCGTCATCTGACAGATGATGACAAAAGCTTCAGGTTATGATTCAATCAACATATCAGGGACCAGTGCAACTATGAAAGCCCGCCTCATCAATCTCTGGGATTCATTCCACAGTAGTTTCTGGTTTGTCCCCACTCTGATGGCTTTTCTGGCGATTGGCCTTGCTGGAGGAACAGGTCAGATTGATCAGTTATTGGCTTCGTCACACCGTACGATTGACTTTCTTTCGACGACTTCACTGGCGGCACGTTCCACTCTCTCTTCCGTAGCCGGAGCCACAATTGCTTTAGCAGGTGTCGTGTTTTCAATTACAGTCGTAACACTTTCCATCGCGTCATCTCAGTATGGTTCGCGACTGGTTCGTAATGTAATGACAGACAGTATTGCCGATATCGTAATCGGTCAATACGTAGGCACCAGCCTCTACTGTCTTTTAATACTGCAAACGATTCGTGATCCCGATTATGCATCGACGCCGTTTACCCCACACGTAGGCACTGCCGTTGGTTTGGTCTTAGGGCTGATCTGTATGGGCATGTTGATCTGGTTTATTCACCACGTAGCGACAGCAATCCAGGCGCCGACACTGATCGAAGCTGTTTCACAAGACTTAAATAATACGATTGATCGACTGTTTCCTGAACGTGTTGGCGAACAGACTCAAAATAACGTCGATGAAGGTTCGACTCCTGAAGAAATATATTCTCGCCTCAACGATACACCTGTTACGGTTCCAGCTTCAGTTGAAGGATACATTGAAGGAATCGACGGAGACAGCCTGATCTCGCTGGCAAAAAAAATTAACGGGTTAATTGAGTTGAATTGTAAACCAGGCAATTTTGTTACGAAGCAACAGTCGCTCGCTCGTATCTGGTCATATGATCCAGACGAACAAGATGAAGATCTCGTTGATCGTACTGAAATGCTGGTCACTGCGATCAATCGTGTCATCATTATCGGCTCTACGCGCACTCCACGTCAGGACGTTAGTTATGCCACATTGGAATTAGTTGAGATTGCTGTGCGGGCACTCTCGCCTGGTATCAATGATCCCTTTACTGCAATGGGGTGTATTGACCGGCTCGGCGGCGCTCTGGGGACGCTTGCGCAGCGCCCCGTTCCTTCGATGATACGACGAGATCAAGATTCGATTCCACGAGTCATTGTCACGACTGCAGACGGATTTCCGGAAGTGTTACATGATTCATTCAATCTGGTACGTCAATACGGTGCCAGTTGTGTAGCAGTTGCTCTCCGCATTTTAGAGTCTCTCACCAGAATCGCCTGTCATCTCAATCGGCGAGAAGATATTGAGGCCATTCGTAAACAGGCAGAAGCGTTAAAAATCATGTTTGAAAAGCACAACGTCGTGGAAATCGATCGTGAAGATTTTGAATACCGTTATCGACAACTGGTGGAAGCATTGAATTCCAGAGAAGTTTCTATTTAAGTCAGATATTTTCCTGCGCCAGAATTGTTCCAGGTGTCTTTGAGGAAAGAATATGAAGGAAGCTGCAGATGACCCTGGCTCAGAACAACTGGATGTCTGGGAACAACGGAAACAGATTATTGAGGCAGTAGACACTGAAGAGGCTGGCAACTTGCGGAGACTGTCGTGGCTCAGCATCACTATTGGACTCAATATTCTCGCGGCAAGTATCATCGCAATGTATGAAGAGACGCTGTCTGGCGTGATTGCACTGGCTGTCTTTTTATTCATCATTTCTGACATGTATGGTCGTACCGGCAATCAATCTGTCGCTGTGAGTACTCGGGAATTCGTACCGGGCGCACTCATCCCACTTGTCCTGAAGGGTTTCAAACTTGATCCCGCTCTCCCCTCTGGACCGATCCTGACAACGTTGACTGACATGTGTGGCTTCTTTCTGGTATTCTCATTCTCTCAGGCAATGCTGCCATGGCTGATATAACATCCGTTAACAGATAGAAATAAGAGCTCGTAGGCACGGAAGCGAAAATTGATGTGTCTTAAATTAAAAATGTCATAAATCGAGACATCGAGGGAAACCATACCGGTACGCAATTAAGTAACTGATTGATGGAAACCGATTAAATCAAAGTTTAACATAAGCTTGATGTGACAAGTCACATATGAGGAGCAGTGGATGGCAAAGAAGCAACCAAAACAGAGTGAACACATTGAATCAAAGCTTCTTGTTGAATGCGCCTTTGGCTTGGCCAGATCACTGGATATCAGCAAGCTATTGGTTCAGGCTGATGAATTACGCGATATTCGCTTTGTCGAAAAGTTAAGAGAATCAGAACTGATTATCTGGCTCACTCGTCACAACAACGAACTTTCCTTGACGGACAATCGCAATAATAAAGTGGTTACAATTCCTGACGTCGCATTGACGCGAATGAGTCAACTTAAGGTCGGACTATTGCTGGCAGTTCTTAAAGAACATGTTGATCTTGATGAAAGTATCCTCTGTCTGTCTGGCGTAGCTGGATCCAAGCGACTCGACACGATGTTAATTACCAATCCCAAACGAGACTATCCCTGGTTTCTCAAACAGAATATCGATGAGGCGCAGGATTCGATTGCCACTCGGGAATTGATACGAGTGATTGATGTTGCCATGCGTTTGGCATGTGAGGGGCGTGAGGGAAAACCACTGGGTACTATTTTTGTGATTGGCGACCCGGAAAGTCTGGAACCGCACCTGCGTCAGCTGGTTCTCAATCCATGCCAGGGACATCCTCAAAAGAATCGCAATATTCACGACGATACTTTTTTTGAGAGTCTCCGTGAATTCGCCAGTCTGGATGGGGCTTTTGTCGTAAACAATCGCGGAATCGTTGAATCCGCTGGTACATATCTCGACGCACCGATATCCAGAAAAAAGATTCGGCCTGGCTTGGGGGCACGACATACGGCTGCCGCTGCAATCACAGGTATCACTGAGACTGTTGCCGTTGTCATCTCAGAATCTTCGGGCACGGTGACTGTTTTTCACAAAGGCAAAGAAATTTTGGAACTGGAGAAGCCGTAGTCGCAGAGAGATCCCCTGACTCCGTTTCAAAACACCTGGAGCAGGTGACAGATGCTCTGTTCAGACTGTTTTTGCTGATTGCCAATATTGGCGGGATTCGGGCTTGTTCAATGCTCAGTAAAATCAAATCCAAAGCAGGCTGAGTAGATACTGCTGTGACTAATGCCTGAAAAACAGGTACACCAAATGTTTTGAGAAGTCATACTTTTTCTACGGACACCAGATTTCCAGGGTTTTTTGAAAATATCTGATGGCGTCGCCTGGACGTTTATCACCAGTCGTTCGAGCTTATTTGTCCTTCGAGTCTTCTCTCGGTTCGACAACGAGAATGTTGGAAGACAGGTCTTCGACGACTTGTCCTTCAAGGCCATCTTCCTCCGACCGTAGCCGACGCAATTCTGTTGGCCTGGTTCCCTTGGGAAGCATACCAAGATTGCAGACAGGTTCTCCGGGACTGATTGCCGGAAGTGTCGTCATGCCAATGACGACAGCATTAAATGGCGCGTATAGCATGCTTCGTTCGCGGCCAAGCAGTGTTGAATTGGTAGCGAGTGGCTGGCCTTTCTTGACAATATCGCCTGGCTTGACGTGGAACTGTAAAAAACCACCTTGCTCGGCCCGTACCCACTTCGACTTTTCAATGACAACCTGATAGTCAGGGCTTTCTGATTCTCCATCGAGCATTTTGAGTTCGCGAAGTACATTTTTGATACCTCGTGTAGCAGATTCCACGATACCCGGTTCGACTTTCCAGACTTCACCACCTTCCAGAATGATCGTTGGACAACCAGCGATGCATGCTTCGCGGCGGAATGATCCCCGCGGCCCTTTCGTATTGATAATGATTTCGGAACCAAAAGCCTTTGCCAGCCTGGAAACTTCAGGGTCGGACATATCACCACGGATATTTGGGTAATTGGTTCGTCGCACTGCTGCCGTATGTAAATCAATTCCATAGTCACATCGCGAGACGATTTCATCGAAAATGCTGCTGGCTAAGCGACCGGCAAGACTTCCATTTGAAGATCCAGGAAACGAACGGTTCAGGTCGCGGCGGTCGGGTAGATAGCGAGAGTGTCGATCGAAGGCAAGTAAATTCAACACGGGTACTAAGATTACCGACCCTCTCAGCAGGCAAAAGTCCTCATCCTGAAGCAAATAGCGAACTGCTCCTGTACCATTGATTTCGTCGCCGTGCAGTGCAGCAGTAATAAAGACCACAGGGCCTTCTTCCTCTGCGCGGCGGATGTGAATCGGAATCCGTACAGTCATACTGCTATAGCTCTCACCAATCGCAAGCTTGACGTCACGTGCCTCTCCAGGCGCAATTGCTTCCCCGTTCCACTCTTCTATGGATTTTCGATTTTCGGGTCTAGTCATAATATAATGAAGTCAATCTTTTGCTGGTGGTATATTCACGGCTGTGGAACTGTCGAATTCGCTATGGACTTCTTCGGCCACAGGTAATTCCGGGAGATCCTTGATTTTTTGACGTCGTCTCTTGCGAGTCTTAGCGGGAACAAGATCGCGCATCAGTTCAAGTTTACCAAAACAGAGAAGACGATCTTCAGATTCAAGCGTCCGCGAGGATTTTGGATTTGGAATCACGGTCGTCCCACGATGGAGAGTGAGTACGTTGATATCTTTGTCACGTAAACCGGATTCGTTGATTGCTTTGCCTATATACTCGGAGCCTTCTGGAATATGGATTTCCGTCACTCCATATCCTCGGCTCACCGTCAATCGCTGGCGAAGATCGATCTCTGGAAAATCTACCTGGGCGGCAATGTAGTCCACAATTGATCCGGCGATATCAAGTTGTGTGCATCTCTCAATACCCTCTAATCCCGGAGACGAATTGACTTCCATGATTTGTGGACCGTCGTTACTTTCAAGCATGTCCACACCTGCAACACGCAGACCCATAATCTGGGCTGCCCGCACTGCCGTTTCACAATAGGCAGCATCCAGAGTCACCGACTCGGTTACACCGCCGCGATGAACGTTACTGCGAAATTCCTGTCCCTGAGCAACGCGACGCATGGCGGCAACCACTTGATCGCCAACCACAAACGCTCTAATGTCGCGTCCTTTACTTTCCGCGACAAATTTCTGGATCAATACATTCTGCTTTTGGCTTTGCAGCATTTCAATAATCGCCTCTGCTGACTTGACAGATTCGGCAAGCAAAACACCAATCCCCTGTGTACCTTCCAGTAACTTGATGACGACGGGAGCTCCACCGACACGTTCGATAGCCGGCAATACATCTTTCTTATCACGTACAAACGTTGTTTGCGGGATACCAATTTGATGTCGACTCAGAATTTGAAGGCTGCGAAGTTTATCGCGCGAATTCGAAATGCCACCAGATGAGTTTGCGCAGAAGATATCCATCTGCTCGAATTGTCGCACAACTGCGGTGCCGAAGTAGGTAATCGACGCACCAATTCGCGGGAGAACTGCATCGTAATGGGTAAGCTGCTTTTGGCGAAAGTAGAGGTCTGGAGTGCCTTCTGCAAGATCAATTGCAAACCGGAGTGTACTTAATACTTTGACTTTGTGTCCACGTTGTTCGGCTGCTTCACGAAGACGTCGAGTACTGTAGCACTTTTGGTTGCAGGAAAGGATAGCGAGTTTCATATGTGATTTTCCATCATCGATTTTGATTAAAGAGGTGATGTTTAAATTTGTTGTATGTTTATTTCCGTCTTAGTATGCCATCGAAATAAGACATCCTTGAGTCAATAACGAACCGATGTTGGAACGCTTCGTGACCGAGGAAAATGCGAAAGCCTGGTTTATTGCGGCTGGTGAGTGTCAATTCAACCGCAGAAGGAACTCCGGGCAATGCAACATTAGTAGCTGTCACTGGCCTTATCACAACCTTTCCATTGATACTGTGAATCGGTCGAAATCGGGAACACTCCCTCGACACCAGAGACCATATCGTTATTTCGCTGAAGGGAGAAATGGAAAAAAGGTAAAACGCACCTATGTGTCACAGAACTTCATGGTTGTATCCTATCAAATACAAACGCTTTAGCTATCACAATTGCCTGATCTTGTCTCATTTGGTTAGTTTTGGTATTAAACCCACATTACTTTCGACTACACCAAGCTAAAAAAAGCAGGTATCGAATTGTCAAAGTTTCACATGGACTGGGTACGGGACACAGGGCTCGATTTCAATATGCGATTCGCGCATCGACACCAATTGCCGGCGCGCGTTGGCTGGCTCCTGCTGGTATTTGCGTTTTCCGCGATTTCATGCCCCGGATTCGCCAACGCGCAACCCGCCACTAATAGTTCGACCATACAGCCTGTTGTGACCGCCGAATCGATTGAAGCGTTGCTAAAACAGGTAACTACATCTACTGATTTAGACGCAGCAGCAAAACAGAAAATCGAAGCTGTCTGTAAACAATCCCTCAATGGATTGCAACAAATTACAGAACTTGGCAAGCAATTAAACGAGTTTAAACGCGACAGTATCGATGTTCAGCAGCGTGTCGCAAAATTACGTCAGAGTTTAGTAAAGTTACAAAGTGACCAGTCGTCCCCACCCACCCACCTGACTTTGCCGGAACTTGAACAAGAAATCTCGAAACGCGAAGTGATTATCGAGAAACTCAAGTCTGAACTGGCAAAATCTGAAGCAGAGCCGTCCAAGCGAGTAAATCGAAGGCAGGAAATTCATAAGTTATTGCTGTCGGCGAATCAACGTATTGTGAAGATCCAGAAGGAACTTGCAACGGCAGTTTCTCCGGATGAGCCTGTCTTATTGACAACAGCACGGCGCTATCTGTTACAAGTCCGCCGCAAGCTGATTGAAGTTGAACAGCCAATTTTGCAATACGAACTGGCAAAGTACGACGCGGAAGATGCGGTAGGCTTTCTGAGACTCGAACGAGATGTTCACATGCAGGAACTCAAGCGCGCTAATTCCGAACTTGAACTGTTGCAGAAAACACTTAGTAAACAACGCGCAGCCGATTCGACCGCAGCAGTCAAACGCGCACGCAATGCCGTTGCTTCCGTTCCAAAATCATTGAAAGCGTTCGCCGAACAAAACCTCTCGCTAGCCGAAGTGGCTTATGCCCTGACTCCGCCGATTGAGAAAACGCGTCACAAGCTCGAAGAGACAAAAACACGGTTCGAAGCCGTTCAAAAACAATTTAAGGTCATGCAACAGCGGGTAAATGATATTGGCCTGACAGGATCGATTGGAGCACAATTACGACGACAACGCGTTGATCTGCCCGATTTGCGTCGTCGCAGGATCTATGTGCAGGACCGAAAAGTTTTAACTGAAGATACACAGCAAAAGTTATTTGAGTATGATGATTTGCGCTCCATGTCGTCAGAAGCAGAGCTTCAGCGCTTACTTAGCGGCACGTCAGTCACAGATTCGACTGAACTGGAGCGATTGAAACTCGTAGCGCAGTCATTGGTTGAACAACGTTACGAACTGCTCGATGATGTGATTTATCACTTGAACACATATCTGGATACGCTCTTTGAACTGGATACCACAGAGCAACTGCTCATTCGTGAAACCGAACGCTATGAAAACTACATCGACGAACGCGTACTCTGGATTCGCAGTAACCGCACGCTTTTCAGTTCGGTTGCAGTTGACCCTTCGGATACGTGGATAACTTCTTCCAGCCACTGGGCTGAAGTCAGTCAACAGCTCGGCAAGGACTTTCGATCGCATCCGATCATTTTTGGAATCGGATTTTTTGTATTTGCTCTGTTACTGTGGCAAAAGTCGCGGTTACGTCGTGAACTGGATGCGATCGGCCAGATTGCCAGTCGCGGCACATGTACACAATTTGCTCCCACCTTCCGAGCCGGTTATCTAACGCTCATGCTGGCCATCGCATGGCCGGGCATCCTCTTCTTTTTTGCATGGCGGTTGAACGTTTCATCAAACGGTTCACATTTTACGCACGCAATTTCACGAGCTTTGTTTGTAGTGGCATATGTCTATTTTCCATTGGAATTTCTGCGTCGAGTTTGCCGAAACGACGGTCTGGCAGTTTCTCATTTTGCGTGGCCGACCACAACGATCAAGGTGATTCGCGCTAACCTTCAGTGGGCCATCTTACTTGGTCTGTTTGTCGTGTTCATCACTTCGTCGCTCTATTATAACGATACTGAGCACGGAGCCGACCTGATTGAACGCCTCTGTTTCGTATCTGGAATGGTGATGTTGGCGTTTTTAATGCGTCGCGTGCTTCGGACAGATACCGGTATTTTCTGCGAATATCTCAGAGCTCATCCGGATGGCTGGTTTGATCGACTCAAACAGATCTGGAGCTGGGGCTGTGTGCTGATTCCGCTGGCTATTGCTGGATTGGCTATTTGGGGATATTACTATACTGCTATCCAATTGACCTGGCGACTCTACGCTACGTTTGTATTCATCGTCGCGATCGAGCTGATTCAAGCATTTCTGAACCGGCTTTTGCTGGTACAACGCAGGGCTATCAGTATCAAACAGTCTAAAGAACGACGGATTGCAGATGCGGCCAGCCGCGAACATACAGCGACTGCACCACAGACTGTAATTAACCAGATTGCAATCACGGAAGAGTTGCAAACAGATGTTGCCGTAATCACAAAACAAAGTCAGCGGCTCATCAAAACAGGGCTCATCGAAGCATCGCTTATCGGAATGTGGCTGATCTGGATCAATGTACTTCCGGCCTTACGGATACTCGATCAATGGCCCGTTTGGACTACCACTGTTAATGTAAAAACCGAAATCGCAAACGAAAATCGTGCTCCAGTTCCCATGTTTGCCCAACCGGTTGTGTCAGCTCCCCAGTCGAGTCAAGTTCTTCAGACTGTCACGGTGGCTGATATTTGTCTCGCGATTCTGATCGGTATTATTACATTCGTCTGTGCACGAAACATTCCAGGGCTGATGGAAATGTCAGTTCTACAAAAGCTGCCTCTCGATAATTCAGTTCGATATGCAATTACCAGCCTCACCAGTTACTTCATCGTGCTGCTTGGTCTTATTCTCGCGTTTAATGCGATTTCTGTCGGCTGGTCGAAAGTGCAATGGCTGGCAACCGCATTGACATTCGGACTGGCGTTCGGACTGCAGGAAATTTTTGCCAACTTCGTCGCAGGGTTGATTTTGTTATTTGAGCGACCAATCCGAGTTGGTGATTTTATAACCATCGATGAGGTAACAGGTGTTGTAACGCGAATTCGCATTCGTGCAACGACGATCATGAATCTGGACTGTAAGGAATACATGGTTCCCAATAAGGAATTCATCACGGGACGCATGCTGAACTGGACGCTGTCTGATACGACACATCGAATTGTCATTAACGTGGGCGTTGCCTACGCTGCCGATGTGGATCGAGCCAAAGAGTTACTGCGCGAGACTTGTAATAACAACCCAGGTATCCTCAAAGATCCCCCAACACAAGTGACGTTTGAAGGGTTTGGTGATAACAGCCTGAATCTTGTCGTACGAACTTTTTTGCCTGACGTATACGCACGCCATACGATAACTGACGAGTTATACACAGCGATCAACAAAGCATTCCGAAAAGCAAAAATTGAGATTGCCTTCCCACAACGCGACCTGCATCTGCGTTCTGTTGATCAGTCGGTCTTGAACGGCTTCAGTAACAATGGTAACAACGATCCAAAAGCCGCGTGAAGAAAGATAATCACAAATGAATATTCTGTTCGGCAATCCGATTTTAAAGCCGTTTAAACGAGTCTCCCCACCGGGAACTTCGCCGGGTACCATTGTTGCAAATCCTGATGAACCCAATCCTGTGATCCAGGTACTGGCGTTTTCTAACGGCGATCTGATTGATGAGACAGTCGATTCCGTTGATGGGTTAAAGGAGTTGACGGAATCCTATTCCGTCACATGGATCAATGTGGATGGTCTCGGTGATGCCAATATTCTCCATCAACTCGGTGAAATATTCGGATTGCATCGGCTTGCACTGGAAGACGTTGTCAATACCCATCAACGACCAAAGGTCGAAGACTATGACGACCACTTGTTCATCGTGGCAAGAATGATCGATGCAGGTGAAAGACTTGGAACGGAGCAGATTTGTTTTTTTGTCGGTAAAAATTTTGTTCTGACATTTCAGGAAGGTATCCCCGGCGACTGTCTGACTCCAGTCCGTGAACGTATTCGCAAGTCGAGCGGGAGACTTCGTCAGCGTGGAACCGATTACCTGACTTATGCGCTGCTCGATTCAATCATCGATCATTATTTCCCGGTTATCGAGTCGTACGGCGAACGGCTTGATGAATTTGACGACGATCTGATTAATAGTCGAGGCGAGGCATCAATTGCAGCCATCCATACTTTCCGCAGTGAATTGCTGATTCTCCGCCGATCGATTCGACCACATCGAGAAGCCATCAATGAACTTTTGCGTGATAATCATGCACTGATCACTGACGAAACACGTATCTATCTGCGTGATTGTTATGATCATACCATTCAACTGAGTGAAGCCATCGATACTTACCGCGAAACGTGCTCTGATCTCCGTGATTTCCACCTCACGGCAATTAGTAATCGAACCAATGATGCAATGAAAACGCTGACTGTGATAGCGACGATTTTTATACCACTCAGTTTCATTGCAGGTTTGTACGGGATGAATTTTGAGCATATGCCTGAATTGCACTGGCGATATGGCTACCCTTTCGCTCTCGCCTTGATGGGAACCGTTGCTGCCGGGCTGCTGTTCTGGTTTCGCAGAAAAGGCTGGTTTCGTGGATAACGAGACTGGAACCTTTGTCGAACTCTATGCTCTTCCCTCCGTTTGTTGCTCAGTTTATTGACTTCTGAATAATTGATTGTAAGGTTATGGTGAGGGCGAATTTGTCTTGCACTTTGAAAATAATGTAAAACACTGTGATGTACTGTCACACCCGTTTTGCAAATTGCAGAAATAAGCATAGATACACGCTATAATTCACACTTTGTTTTATTTGAAATCTCGTGTGATCTGACCAGTTAACCTTTCCCTGAAAGTCACTGATGCCTGATTGGGTTATTGATTTGATCGAAGTCGGTATCGCCATTTTTTTAGTGGCTCTCAACGGTTTCTTTGTTGCTGCTGAATTCGCACTTGTGAAAGTGCGCGGCAGTCAGATAGAAGAACTGGTTCGGCAGAAAAGGCCATTTTCCAAGACTGCTTTCTGGCTGGCAGAGCGACTGGAAGACTCACTTTCTGCGTGTCAACTGGGCATCACAATGGCTTCGCTTGGACTCGGGTGGATCGGCGAACCTGCGTTTGCTTCTTTGGTGGAACCGGTCCTGGACACAATCGGCGTCACATCTCCCCGAGTCATTCACGGTGTTGCCTTCGGTATCGCATTTACTCTGATTACTTCCCTCCATCTGGTGATTGGTGAACAGGCGCCAAAGATCTTTGCCATTCGCCATCCCGAAAAGATGGTGCTGTGGTGTGCAGCTCCAATGAAGTTCTTTTTTGTAATCTCTTATCCATTATTGATCAGCCTGAATTGGATGACAACAACAATCTTGAAGCGTCTTGGAGTCAGAGGCATGGGGCATGACACGCCTCATAGCGAAGAAGAAATTCGAACGTTGCTGAGAGAAGCGCACGTGCATGGCGACCTGACTCGCAGTGAGCATCGACTTCTGGATGCTGTCTTCGAATTCGATGATATAATCTGTCGGCGCATCATGGTTCCACGGACGGATGTGGAACTCTTTCTTGTTGGTCAGTCGCTTTCGGATTGTCTCGCTCAGGCACGAAGATCACGACACACCCGGTTTCCATTATGTGAAGGATCGCTCGACAAGGTGATCGGCGTCATTCACATCAAGGAACTGATTTTACGCACGGACGATGAGCGTCAATTTGACTTGCGCACCATTGCCCTGCCGCCAAAAACCGTTCCTGAAAATATGCCGATCAGCAAACTGTTGCGACACTTTCAAGCGACTCACCAGCACATGGCATTCATTGTAGATGAGTATGGCACTGTGATCGGTATCGTTACGCTGGAAAACGTGATTGAACAAATTGTGGGCGCCGTTCAGGACGAGTTCGATCTCGAAACGCCCGATATTGTGCCAGAGGGGCCCGGACAATATATTGTTCAGGGTAGCACTCCGATCGATGTCGTGGAAAAAATTCTGAATATCTACCGCGAAGATGATGATGTCGACACATTCTCCGGTTTACTGATGTCTCGACATGGTGAAATACTGGAAGCGGGTGACCGTATTGAATTCGCCAGTGCAGTTGCTGAAGTACTTGAAACAAAAAACTCTCGTGCTGAACGAGTTCGCGTGACTCTGAATAATAGCCCTGCTGCTGACGCTCCTGAATCCAGCGAATCAGTGGACTGAAATGGCATGGGTGAACCATCTGAAATTACGGAAGACAGCTCCACAAATCAAACGGACACCGGGGAACTGTTGATGGAATCACTGGCCTGTTCTCAGCTCCAGCAAATAATCATCAATATCGTAATTAAGTATCTGCAGCCAGCAGCGGGATCGCTTGACTCTCTGATGCCGGTTTCTGCTTGAGTCGTTCGGAGAGTTTGAAGGCGTTTATTTTCCCGGTGACCTCCAGGGGTACGTCTCCATGTTGATAACTTTGCCGAAGTGAGAATCGTCTGGATCGGTGAGGAAGTTCCATTGACAGGTCTCGACATCGAAGCGAATAATTTTTCCCTTTTGCGAATCGCGATTTGCGATTGTTAATATTTCATCGAAAAATGCCTGTTGGGCTTTGGGGGCTTTTCCTAAAACGAACCTGTACCGTGAGTCGGCAACAGCGCCGATCCACTTTTCGAGGCGTGCTTCTTCCTTGTGTCCGTCTTCATAAACTGCCCAGACTTTTTTATAAATAATCGAGCCATCTGTCTGCGTGTTGCTATACATTTGCATTGCCGTCGCGGGGTAAAATTCGATTCGTGCCAGCCAGCAGATACTAAGCCCCAGCGTCATGAACAGAAACACGCTGAAGTATTTTTGGTGCAGGCTGCGTTGTTGAGTGTCGCTCAGTGGATCTTGGTTTACTGTCGTTTTCCCACACCAGGCTTGCGGGACCCACGCACTGAGGTTGTAAAATACGGCCTGAATCAGAATGAGGTCGAAGAACAAAATGCCTTGGAAAAACAATATGCCAAGATGCATTCCCGCTGTGAGCATCGGTATGATGAATCGGGCGCGTTTTGAGAAAAGAACCAGGCCGTAAAGTGACTCTGCCAGAACAGCAGAAATGCCCAGGGCTGAGAAGACGAAGATCGGCAAGCTGGCAATTTCGTGTTCGAGCCCCCACTCGAAGTGCATTGGGTTGAGCGTATCTGTCATGACGATTCGTTTCATGTTGTTGCCGTGCCACCACCAAAATCCACCGTTGCGGATCTTACTGATGCCTGCCATGACATAGGCACTGGCGATGATCGTCCAGCATAAGTATTGGGACCAACCATAAACGGCTGAAGGTAAAATCGCGTCCGTCGTTTTTTTTCTGAAAAAATATTGATCAGCCGACAGCCCATGTCCGCAGGGCATGAATGACAGTGCGATGCCAACCAGTATCGGTACCAGGCCTGTGTGATAGTAATTAAAATGTTCTCGTAAAATTCCAGCGTGGATTAAGACAAGAAAAGTGGCACATGGAACACTTAACCGCGTCTTGAATCCGAGCATTGCAAAAACGAGGAAGGTGAGAGTGACAATTTTCAGAACGAGAAGTTTGGTGTAGCTGGCGTAGACGGAGCCCCACTCCGGTATCATGTGAAGCAAAGACATGATCCCCATTTTCGTCCGCAGTAGCGCAGGAAGATGAGACACACTTGGCAAGTCTTCCCAGGCGACGTTAATGGCCAGTATCATAAATACCCAAAATCGGATCGCGCCAAGGGCCTCTGGTCTTGCCTCACCCACAAAGTGATCAAAATAAGTGACGCCCAGACGTTTAGCCATCACGATGATGGCATAAACCACAATCAGTTGAATTGACACGAGTATGAAAATGCTGATCAGGGGCAATCTTGGTTTCCTCGAATAGCGAGCTGATTGATGAAGTCAGTGATTTATTTTTGATACAGAGTGTTAATGGTTGGGAAAACGCTCACGTCGAATCTCAAGTCTCAGCCCACCTGTTAATCTGCAGCCAGTAACGGGATCTTTTGAGCCGGGGGTTTCCCTTTGGGTTGAGGTGGGAACCATTCCAGGCTCGAATCACGGTCTATGCTAACTGCACACATTTGCAGAGTCAAACTTCCGTTGATTTTCCCGACATTTCATGACCGCTGTTCGGCTTTGTGCCTTGGATGTTGTCTATCCGACAGTTTTTTCATCAATCGGCCTGTTGGTACGCAGGTACCCCTTGGATACACTGTTGTTCCGTGAATGAAATCTCCTGTTCGGCGTGGCCAGTGACAATCAAGAGGCAGTGAAGGGGGCAGACCCGAATATGTTTACGGGGAGGTGAGTTCATCTCGAATTGGGGACACGCGAATGCGCATTGAGTCATATAACCTGGTCATGACGCGATGTTGCCTACGAAACCAGCGTCCCTGCAGAGAGTTTTGCATTATTCAATCAGGTACTTTTACTAAGACGATTCGGTCACAAAAGACGCGGTTGGGGATACTATTGTCTTTGGAGCCATAGAGAGGTCCTTCAAACTTTAACGAAGCGTAGATATCCCATTCTTGATTGGGATGCCCTGCTTCATAAAATTGATCAAGAGAGATCGAAATAGACCACTTTTGAGATCCCCAAAAGAGACACTGAGGTGTCAAAATCGAGCGGCTCAGTTTATAGAAGGCGAAACGATCAGGCTTAATATTTTTTTTCTGTATCGATGCAGGTGATATCCATTTTTTATTGATTTTGTCATGAAGACCACAGGTGAAAGGTAACTCATTATTTTTACCACCTTGCACGATACCAAATGCAGCTTGAGAATTTTTTTTGATCTTGTGCACTGGGATTGCCTGTCTGATATCATCTTTGGCAAATGCATCAAAAATGGACGGCAATGGAATAGATTCTTTCAAATTGGCCAGTATGAGCTTGCGTTTGAGGATTTTATCGATGCGAGTTAAGTGTCGTTGCTCTGTCAGAGGTGCTTTTAATGTCAGCATTTCACTATAAACTGTGCGGAATCGTTTCTCCAATCCTGTAAGATTCGGTTTGAAATCTGGAAACGCTTTTTTAACAGCTTGATATTTACCAATGGTCACAAGATCAAGACTGACTCTCACCTTTTGCACATGGAACAGATTCTCTTCATTGCCTTCTGTTAAGAGTTCCATTTGATCAAACATTTTCTGCCATTTTACGAGGTTTTTAGGGTTCAGATATTTAAACTCAGAAATGCGAGCGTTCCAGGATAAATGTAATTTCATCTCTTTACGGTGTTGTTCAAGTTCTTTCATATAGATTCGCATTAATGGTGCCGCATCACCGTAATAAAAATCGGTAAATTCATTGATGAGTTTTGCATAATCCTGATTGGGATTTTGAAACAGTTTTGCCATCAACCACGTCTGAAGCTCTGAAAAATTAAGACCTTCACTTGCCCCTCCACCATGTTCAAACTGTGTGCCAGTGACTCCAGCATCATAGATATTTTTTATATCCTGGCACAATTTTTCTGTGCCTCCGAAGGGAGGACGTTCTTGCGCATAGGGATTTGTGTAATACCACACCCATACATGTCTCGACATCCGGCACCATTGCTTTAGATTTTCATACGTTTCCTGATTTGCAGGATGTTTCAGGGTGGCTGCAAAATTATCATCGATAGGAGCAAAGACAACAATCAGATTGTCCGGTAATTTTGTTATGTTTTTGGGAGGAGCCTCTGATTGTGCTTTTCGGTATGCCAGCGTTTTTACCATCACGTCAGGAAAATGGGTTTCAAGATACCTGCATAGCTCGATGAGATAGTCGAATAAAGGACCACTAACACAACCATATTTTTTTTCAAGTTGTTTGCACTCCTCGCAGTAACAGAAGTGACCAGGAACGTCATTGGCGTCAAGCGACATAATCCCTTTACTTCCTGAGGCTCTGATGACATCAGTTATTTGTTCGGTTAAGAGTTTGCGCATGTTTTTGTTGGAAAAACAGACTTGTTGATTCTTGACCCGTTTCTTTGCCTGATTCATTGAAAAATAAGTGGGAAATTTTTCAAACAAACCGTTATAGCGTGGTTTTGGAAATGGTGCGAAAGCTGGATGATACCTTTCAGTTGGGTTCATATAAAACTCCAGGGTATGGACGCCTGGACCAATATCGGGGGTGATATTATTAACCGCGACAGGACGTGAAGCCTCTGTTCGTAGCTCGCCTGGGTTAATCCCTCTGTTATAGCGATTACGGATATAAAAGTAATACTTCTCTGGCTTGATTTGATGCCACCATGACATATAGCGATACTCAAAGGCAGGTTTCTCTCTCCGCTCCAGAGCAGGAATCGACAATGACAGATGTGTTGGTACTGTCATCTCCCCAACAGCGTTAAACCAACGTATTCCCAGCTCTTGTTCCAGGAAGGAATAAACCGCATAGATTGTTCCCTGTTTTTTTCCACCAAGAAGCAGCAGGCTGTCATCGTGCGTGATTACGAGTGATTCCTGCGGTTGAAGATTGTCTATCGTTTTTTTGCCCAGTATCGCAATAGACTCTGAACATTTTCCAACAACGATCCTTTTGGGAGAACCTTTCTGGTCTTCTCCTGGTGCGATGATCTTAAATTTTGCTCCCGTTGAACGGTTTAAAAAAAACTGTAGTTCTTTGGCTGCAAAAGATTCTTCAACATTTTCAGGGGTGTTGACAACAATGACGTATTCAGTTTTTCCGTGCGTTGTCAGTGTGATTTTTTTTTTACGTTATCACGCTTCCAAATATCACCCTTGCCACCTGTTTTGATCAGGTCATTCAAATAAGGCCACATTGTTTCGGCCCAAAGTTCATAACCCTTTTCTGTCAAGTGGATATTGTCATATGTCAGTTCAGGTTTAATATCACCCTTCTTGTTTAATATTTTATCGCCGAAGTTCAGGAAAAATACTGTCTGGTTATCTGCGCAGGGAGCAATAAGCTGATTCGTTTTAATGATTCGCTCCCTCACTGGAGCATTTGCTCCCCAACAAGGAAGAATTCCCAGTAAAAGAATTTTTGAGTCTGGTTTGTTTTTTCGTAAAACAGAAATAATGCTTTTGATTCCACCCGCGACCTGTTCTGGAGTTTTTTTCGGATTAAGACTGTTAATCCCGATCATCAATGTGATCACTTTGGGAGAAGGGAATGTTTTTAGTACTTTTCCTTCGGTAATTAACCATAAAGTATTCTCTGGTTTATCCCCGCTGACACCCAAAGAGAATGGGCGAATATTGGGGTATGTTTTTTTATACTCTTTTAAGACCTTTGCTCCATTAGGATAATTTTTCTGATAGTTCCAACCATAGGTGATGGAATCTCCTAGAAAAACGACGTTGTGTCCTCTGCTGCTATAATCCGTCTTTATAAATGCAGAATACCAGTTCGATTTCCAGCCGTTCTCAGCGTAAGGCGTGGGAATCGCACAGGGATTACTGGTCTCCTTCAGTCCATATTTTTCCCATTTCCAACCGGCTGCATTCAGGGTTGGTGTCATCAGTAATACTGTTAATAGTACTGTGAATAAATGCCTGTTTATTATTTTCATATGTTTATTCTTTGGGAATGTTTTTTCAAACAGTATCAGTTGCTGCTTCAGCGTCACGATATACTGAAAATACGGAGTTACCCTTACAGAACCTGATTCAACAAGTTTTCATTGAAGAACAAGGTTCTGAAAGTGAAATGAAACAACTATATTGGGTTAGTATTCACCAATTGTATTGCCATCAGCCATGTAGCTAAGATTTTGATACGTCTCTTGATTAATATTCTCGCTTAGAAAACGTACTCGACCATCGCCGAACAAGAAATGACATCCTCCAACATGCACACTGGAGAAGCTGGCATTACTCCCTCCATTAATTAAATGATTGTTAGAGGCTGGATCGCCTGAACGTCCAACGACAAAGAACGTTGAACCTGCTGCTGTGGGACCGATCCAGATCGTACCAAATCTCCCCCCCTTCGTCGTTCGCTCGCCAGCTAGAAAAACATTACTGGTTCCATCGGTAAAGTCCCGAATCTTACTCCTGGTATTTACACCAAATGCACCTTTTACAGCATCTCCACCGCCGCCACTATATTCTTTGCCGCTGGAGGCAGCATAGTTAGACTTGCCGTAAAAGCTTAAATTGTCATTGATACCACCCATCGGATCAGAGGGGCAGATGTAAGGGGGGATCACTGTTTTCGCCCCTTGATTTGCTGCAGTGATATTGGCAATCCCAATCCAGGATTCATCAAACCCACCCTCAGATTTAATGAATTGATACAACGGTGCCTGATCCATAAATGGCAGGATAAATGTTTGCCAGCCAATCAGATTTGTATAAGTCGTTCCAGTGACAACTACTTCGATACTCCCCGGTGGGAAGACACGATGTGTGTCGTGATAGTTGTGCAATGCCAATCCAATTTGCTTCAGATTGTTTTTACAGCTGCTACGTCGTGCTGCTTCACGCGCCTGTTGTACAGCGGGGAGTAACAGAGCAATTAAAATTGCGATGATGGCAATCACCACCAGCAATTCAATTAACGTAAACCCTCGTTTTCGTGTATAGACTAACTTCAACTGATTTCTCCTTTAAGAAAAAGTATAAAAGCGTTCCGATGGGCTCATCGTCACACAAAAGATTGTTGAAAGAAAATTTTATTAACTGGAACTGTTTTCAGTTACAGGGGGCGGTCCTTTCGAGATTCCAAAATCACTCGAAATTCATCCGTAGCCTTTCCACCTGTGCCCAATTTGAAGGTGAGAGTTTTTCGATCTTGTGAGATTGTTAATTCGTCTTCATCCGTTCCAATCTCTATTCCTGGGCTTGGCAATGTATTTTGATCAGGTAGATTCTTGAATGAAGGGTGAAACAATCGATTGGTTTTTGCCATTTCTTTATGAAGAATAATCACCCCTAGAATCGGGCGATCAAAAAGAATTTCTCCCTGAACTTTATCGCCTTTGTCTGAATAGATGGCTGGCTTGTAGAAAACGCGAAAGCAATCAACAGTTGATCCTGCAGGAATGGTACTCTTCCCTTTGGGTAAATCAGCAGATGATTGATAAACACCCGGTTGACCAATTTCAACATTGAGATTTTCTTTGAGCAAAACGTTTCTTTTTTCAGGAAAGAGAAACGCCAGATCGTTATGTTCAAAAGAATTGTATTCTCCTGCTGCAACTGCGTCGGGCATTTGCTCTTGAAACACGACTGTTTTTGAATGCTTAACGATGCCATATTTTTCTTGAATTGATGCTGTAAAATCATTGCTGGCATAGGGAACATCGGCGACTTCCTTTTTCAGGAAATCGATTTTCATTGCTTGATTTGCTTGAATGGTTTTGCTTGACTGCACGACTCCCAGATGGTCAACCAGAGAAGCAACTACCTTGCCACGGAAAACCTGTACTTCGGTATTCAGGTCTGTTGTTGCATGAACAGAAAAGACTGTTCCTAAATCGACCACACGCCCGCGTGGCGTATCGACCTGAAACCCAATTCCCGACGGTGGAACATTGCCAATCAGTTTCCCTTGCAGTAAACGGATTGAATTCTCTCCCGTCACAATAAATGTTGCAGGGGCTGTAAGAGCAATTTTGCTACCGGTGGGAAAAGTCAACTCCCGTTTTCCCTCAGTCAGTTTACGCTTTTTGCCAATCTGTAATGGGTCGTTTCTGACAACCATTTTTTCGTCATCAGAAACAAGATAGCTCAGAAAAAAACCGCCTCCAATGAGCAGAATTGCTAATAGAGGAACAACGGCCCAAAGTGCTGCTATCCATTTTTGTGAAGATTGGGACGTTCCTCCTTTTCGTTGTCTGGAATGCTTTGAAGAAGTTGTTTTGAGTAACTTTGGATTGGGCGGTTCTCGTGCAATCAAATGTTCTTTCGGGTAATCTGCATCACCGGGGACAGTGCCAAAATCCCAGTGAAGATGGGTGCATAGACGCGTGTTACGCACATAGAGTATGCGTGCTGCTTCACTTTCGTTTAACAGACTGTTTAGCCATTCTGCCTGAGCATCGCTGAGAAGATTATCGTTTAATGCTCCAAAACATTCATGGAGTTGTGTGATTTGCTCGTTTGTCAGTTTTATAGCGCTTCCTCTTTCGAAAGGGTGTGCGTGATGCAATCCAGAAGAATTCTGCGAATGCGTGTAAGCGATTTGTATATTTTTTTGACAGGAAGCTTCAGCTCCTCGGCTAATTTTTGAGGAAATCCTTCCGGTTGATATCGTTTTTCAATCAGCAGACGGTCTTTCATTCGTAATTTATTCAAGCAATCAATCAACGCCAGATGTTCTGCATCAACTTCATTTGCTGAAAGTTCAGCAGTCTGTTTTATCTTTTCCAGGACCGGTTGACTGAATGGTGTAGGAACGCGTTGACATTTTTGTTTAAAGTCAAGGACCTTAAACCATGCAATTCGACAGGCCCACGCACCAAAGTTTGTCCCCTCCTGATACTCATCATACTTTTCCCACAAAGTGACCCCCACATTTTGAAAGATATCCTCCGCATCCGGTCGATGTGGTATGAACGTGAGGATATACGCATAAACCCTGCGCGAATGCATGGTGTAGTGCCACACAAACCCGGTTGCTTTATCTCGCTCAAGTGAGTTTTTTTGCTTAGAGTCTGACATACTCAAATTGAAAGTAACCTTTAAACGATTCTCGTATACACTTAATAGGATAGAAACTTCGTTTTATCCCGTGAAAATGATAATTTCTTGTATTTCATTCAATAAACCTGATCACTCAGCCATCCCATCACGCACTATAATAGCTTGGGTTTCTTTAATTCATTGGAATTGTTTCTGCATTTCAGTTCTGGAATTATGCCTGTTCCTTGCAGATCAATCGGATACGGGGCTTCTTTTCTTGCCAAGTGTAACAGATCAACCCTGAAACCAGGTTCACTATCCAATTCGCAACACTACGATGGCGCGTGTAATCTATTTGACAGATATTCTTGAGAAGTGTTGTGATCAACTACAGTCTTTGCTTTCAGAGAGAACCAAACAATTCTTGAGAAATACAACTTTTGACACAAAACGGTTTTTCCCATAATGTTTGTTCAAAACCGACAAGGGGTTGGGGACCATTAATGTTGCCAGGACTGATCGAAACTGCTGAATTTTCGCCTTGTTCATTGATCATTGATCATTATGCGAAGTTTGAATCCGTAAAACCAACTGATCGTTGTTTTTTACAAGAGCAGCGCACCTTCCAAAACCGCAGTACCTATATGAAATTCATCAACATGAATTCCTTTCTCTTCATACACTTTTGATGGCATCACTGGCCTGTTCTCAGATCCAGCTAAGAATCATCAATCCAGTCGGCTCGGTATGTTTCTGTCAGCGGCCAACGCAACCGGCCAGGTAACGGGATTCTGATTACACAAACAGGAGAAAATCATCTTCTGAACAGATCAGCCACGAAAGAATAGACATGGGGTGATACAGGAGTTATGATTAATGCTTAGACCTGATGATATGCCGATACGGCATAGCGGGCCGGCTACCTGCAATGTCCTTTCAATCCGGACGGTGTTTACCTAAGTAATTTGTACGCGAGAAGTATCTGTCTGCCCTCTGTCAAGATTTCTATCGGCCCGTAAACTATTGTCTTGACGGAACCAGTACCAAAGGTAATAGAGATGATGCATTCATTCAACCTGAACACACATAGGTGAGAGATTGCAAAATACGCCAGGAATCCGGTTCTTCCACTCTCTGCTGATTTTCGGATTCGTTCTCATAGCAGGGTGCTTTAATGGATCAAGTTCAAAACCCAGGCCTGAGGAAATGGGAATCGAGGGGCAGGTTACGCATAATTTGCCTATGGTCCAGGCACTGGCAGAAATTACCCGCAATACTGCGATTGAGAGTCCCTTTTTCGGTACGAAGAAAACCAGCAAGCTGAAGCAGAAGGTTGATGCGCTCGGCAAGAATGCCACAGGTCGCGATGACTGTTTTCTTTATTTGACCGCAGGAGAGGCGCACATCCGCCAGGGTGATCTTGAGAACGGCATCAAATACCTCACCCGATCCTATGAGCTGATTCCCACAGCCCAGTTGTCGGTGAAGCAATCAAGCTACATTAAATTCTCGCTGGGCGTTGCCTATTTGCGACTGGGAGAGACGGAGAACTGCTGTGCCAGAAACACTCCAGAAAGTTGTATCATCCCGATTCGCGGAGGTGGTTTACATCGTAAAGTAACCGGGTCAACAAAAGCGATCCAGTACTTTGAGGAAGTGCTGCGAGCGCAGCCCATAGCTGGAAAACCATTTGAAGGGTTCAATATCTATCTTGCGTCGCGGTGGCTGCTCAACGTAGCTCATATGACCCTCGATGGTTATCCCGACAAGGTTCCACCCGAGTTTCTCGTCCCAATTCAAAACTTTCAAAGTGAGGTCGACGATTTTCCACGCTTTGAAAACATCTCACAGAAACTGGGACTGAACACGTTCAATTTGTGTGGTGGTGCGATTGTTGACGACTTCAATAATGATGGTTATCTGGACATCATCACTTCAACATGGGACCTGAACGGTCAGATTCGTTTTTTTGTGAACGATGCTGATGGTACCTTTTCGGAACGCACGAAAGAGGCAGGTTTGATTGGCCTGTTTGGTGGGCTGAACATCGAACAGACCGATTATAATAACGATGGTAATCTTGATGTACTGGTACTTCGTGGTGGCTGGCTCGGTGATGCAGGAAAACACCCGAACTCACTTCTATCTAATAACGGAGATGGTACATTCACAGATGTTACATTTGCGTCGGGGCTGGGGGATGTGCACTTCCCGACGCAAACCGGCGCCTGGTCAGACTACGACAACGATGGTGACCTTGACCTCTTCGTTGGTAACGAGCATTCGCCTGACCTGAATGCACCCTGTCAATTATTTCGCAATAACGGTAACGGAACTTTTACTGATGTCGCTGCGAAAGCGGGCGTCCAAAATTTCGGGTACACTAAAGGTACGACATGGGGTGACTACGACGGAGATCAACTGCCCGATTTGTATGTTTCCAACCATTTTTCGTCCAATCGTCTCTTCAGGAATCAGGGCAACGGGATCTTCTCTGACGTTGCTCCGGAGTTGGGAGTTGAAAAGCCAATCAAAAGTTTCCCAACCTGGTTTTGGGATTATGATAATGATGGTACATTGGATTTGTTTGTTTCCAGTTATAAAGGTGGTGTCGATCACCTCGCAGCTCACTACCTGGGACAAACGACCGATTACGGACGAGCATGTTTGTACCAGGGCGATGGAAAAGGTGGGTTTAAAAATGTAACGCAGCAGCAGGGCCTCGAGTTTCCCATGCTGCCGATGGGGTCAAATTTCGGCGATCTGAACAATGACGGCTACCTCGATTTCTATCTGGGTACCGGGGATCCAGGCTACCACAGCCTGATGCCCAACCAGATGCTGATCAACAAACAAGGGAAAGGCTTCACAAATGTAACAATGGCGGGTGGCTTTGGTCACCTGCAGAAAGGACACGGCGTTGCTTTCGCAGACTTCGACAACGATGGCGATGTTGATGTCTTCGAACAGATGGGAGGTGCTTTTAAGGGTGATGAATATGGGGACGCACTCTTTGAAAATCCCGGATTTCATAATCACTGGATTGTGATCAGGCTGATTGGTGTTGCTTCAAACAGTGCGGCGATCGGTGCCCGTATTCAGATCGAAGTTAAAGAAGCCGGCTCCTTTCGTTCAATCTACAGGCATGTCAACAGTGGCGGCAGCTTTGGTGCCAACCCTCTGCGGCAAACGATCGGATTGGGCAAGGCGGATCAGGTGCACAAATTGACTGTCTTCTGGCCAAAAACGGGACGCACTCAAACGTTCCACAATTTCGCTGCTAACCAGTCCATCCAGATCGTTGAAGATGAGAAGAGATTCACAAAGATTGACTTAAAGAAACTTTCGCTTGGCGGACAATGACCGGACGAGTCACTCTTTTCCACTCCCAAAATGAAAGAGGGACAGAGCACAAGTATCGCAAGATGATGCTTAGCTGGATAAAGCCATTCTTTTAATACCATACTGGTAGCCAGCAAAACTTGAGCCGTTCTCTGTCTTGGTATTCAGCGAATCGACACGATCGCCAAAGCTTTCAGGTGAAAACGGCAGGAATTTTCAACACTTCTACACCAAATTTTGCAAACTCATTCATTGAGCAGCTACGCTTTTTATCCTGCAATTTCTTGATGTGCAATTCAATAAAACTGATAAAAATAGGTGTTTATACGCATGTATTTAGTGTAATAATTAAATTTAAAACATAATTCTACTAGATATATTCTTATTTTGTAAATAAAATATAGTTTTGATTATGTTATTTATGTTTATAATATAGTTTTGATTATGTTATTTCTGTTTATAAAGAAAGAAAGTCACATGCAAGATCTTACTCAACCTGCTCCCGAAGATGCTAAGTCAGGTAAACGTGGTTTTACTTTGATTGAATTGCTGGTCGTGATTGCAATCATCGCGATTTTGATTGCCTTACTGTTGCCTGCCGTGCAACAAGCCCGCGAAGCAGCACGACGAAGTTCATGTAAAAACAACATGAAACAACTCGGGTTGGCAATGCACAACTACCACGACAACTTTTTAATGTTTCCCACTGGTTACTTTGCAAATACTGGGTATGTGATGGGATGGCCTGCTCGAATTCTACCTTATATTGATCAGGCACCTGCGTACGAATCAATGAACAGTGATGGCGGGGCAGGTGGATTAGTCCGTTTGACCCCTTATCGTTCACCTTCCGCACCTCACAACGGAACAGATACCAAGTATGGTTCAATTCCTGTTTTTTCTTGCCCTTCGTCAGAACTGGGAGAAACAACAGCCGCGCATTCAAGTGTTGGAAACCAGGGTTCCCTGCATTACCGTGGAAACGCGGGATCGAATGATGTTGGATTGGTTACCGGGTCAGTCGCAGGAAGACAGTACTCTTCTTCCGGGATATTGTATCCATTACATACAACCCGATTGCGAGATATCACCGATGGTGCTTCCAACACATTTATACTGGGTGAATTTTCATCAAAGATTGGTTACACAGTATCAGGTTGGGGGAATCTGTATCCCTGGACATGGGGCAGTTACCTCTACGGCCCTACGACCGACAATGAGTACCTTTCGCTTGATACGAAATCAACACAATATTCAATTGGTTCTGCCGTTGGATCTTCGCACGGCGTTTCCTGGCGCAGCCAACATGTCGGTGGCGCACATTTTGTATTCGCTGATGGCAGAGTCAGATTCCTTTCTGAAAGCATGAACCTGGATCTTCTGAAAGGTCTCGCCACTCGTGCTAATGGCGAAGTACCTGGTGAGTATTAAAATCGTATAGAAACCAAATTTGAATGTACACAGCCTTGGTTATGTTATTGACCAAGGCTGTTTTGTAATAGCCGTTTTGAATTATAAGTAGTATTCCTTTTTATTTTGAGCCTGATAAATGAAACCTGTAAAACTGACTCCTGTTATTTTGATCTCACTTTCTTTGGTACTGATGCTCTCTGGTTGTTCGGGTAAACCTGACCGTGCCCCCACAGTCCAGGTTCATGGAAAAGTCACTTATAAGGGAGAAGCACTCAAACGTGGTACGATCGTCTTTTTTCCTAAAGGTGGAAAAAAATTGCAACAGGTGAGATCAACGAAGATGGAACATACAACCTCACAACATTTGAATCAAACGATGGTGCACTGCCTGGTGAGCATCAAGTGACAATTCTTTCAGAGCGGGATATGTCAAATGTTTTGCCTGAGGACGTAAAGCCAGGTGATAAGCCCTGGTTGATTCCCCGAAAATACAACGATGTAAAAACCTCAGGGTTAACAGCAACAGTTCCTGACAAAGAAACAGAGATCAATTTCGATCTGAAATAGTGGTAACAGGACAGGCTCAACCCAAATAGGAAATGTCGGTAAAATCTGGTGTCTTATCTGTTTTTCAATTCAAGTATTGGATAATAATAGTGCAGGCTTTAGTATTTCTAACTGCTTGGAATATCAAATATGTTGAGAATTGAAGACCGTGCAACACAATTCTGTGATCGTCTCCCGCGCCGTTCCTTTCTGCAGATCGGTGGACTGGCGATGGGCGGCTTGTCGTTGCCACAAATTTTGCAGGCACAGCAACAGGGCAAGCAGCAAAATTCTCATAAAGCGGTCATAATGATCTACCTGAATGGTGGGCCCCCGCATCAGGACATGTTCGATTTGAAACCCGATGCCCCCGCCGAAATTCGAGGTGAGTTTCAACCAATTTCTACAAATGTTCCCGGCATACTAATCAGCGAGTTGATGCCCCGCGTTGCGGGGATGATGGATCAATTTTCTATCATCCGTTCTCTGGTTGGTTCTGAAGGCCGACACGATTCATTTCAATGCTGTACCGGCCATCAATTTCGTGATCCAAAACCTCAGGGCGGTTGGCCGGCAATGGGTTCGGTACTCTCAAAGCTGCAGGGCCCGGTTGAGCCTTCCGTGCCGCCTTATATTGACCTTTCGCAAAAAATGGCGCATTTGCCTTACAATATGAAAGGAGCAGGTTTTCTCGGAATGGCGCACACACCATTTCGACCCGATGGCGAGGTGATGAGGAACATGTCGCTGAATCACATTTCCACAATTCGTTTACACGAACGGACCAACCTGCTTAAGGAACTCGACACATTCCAGAAGAAAGTCGATCACCAGTTATCAACCGATACCAACGACAACTTCACCGAACAGGCTTTGGGGGTGTTGACTTCATCCCGGTTACTGGAAGCGTTGGACCTGGAGAAAGTCGATCCGAAAATTCGAGCGCGGTACGGCATCGACAATCCCAGGGTACTCAATTTTGATCCAAAGATGGGATATCAGGCACTGATGTCTCGGTTTTTGCAAGCCCGCCGCGCTGTTGAAGCAGGTGCCCGCATGGTGACATGCAGCTTTGCTGACTTTGACTACCACAGCGATAATTTTGGCAGAGCGCGCAAAGTGATTCCGTTACTGGATGAAGGAGTTGCTGCCCTCGTCGAAGATCTGCACGAACGCGGCTTAGATAAGGATGTCACTGTCATCGTCTGGGGTGAGTTTGGACGAACTCCGAAAATTAATAAAAAGGGAGGTCGCGATCATTGGTCGCGCGTGCATGCTGGCTTAATGGCTGGCGGTGGTATGCAAACCGGTCAGGTGATTGGCTCCACAAATAAATGGGCGGAAGAAGCCGTTGACCGCCCCGTACATATGCAGGAAGTATTTGCAACGCTCTATCACAACCTGGGAATTGATACGGCCACCACCACAATCCCTGACAACAATGGTCGACCACAATATTTGTTAGAACGACAGACTCCAATTCAGGAACTTGTGTGACGGCGATCACTCTGGTGCCGAACTGGTGATGAAGTATTTGCGCACCCAAAGCATATATCCCACGATGACGACAAAACTCAAGCCGAACATCAGGGGCATATTCATCTGATTGATCATTCCGGATTTTTCTATGATTTTCAACTGCTCCTCGGGAATATCCATTTCTCGATAGAACTGCATCATGTCGATACGTGTAAAGGTAATAATGCTGGACACTCCGAAAGTCACGTATAAAATCAGTGTTGTCCACCAGGCCCCACTCTTTAATTGATACGTTGCCCGGGCCAAATACGCGAAAAGTAGAGTTAGTGTCAGAATCAACAGGCCACCCGGCACGCCTTTCAAAATGATTCCAAAGAATGGCATGACAAAATTATAGCTCACAGTAAAGAGCATCGAAAACGCACCAGATCCCAACATCAGACTCAGCGCCAGAACAGGCAGTGGGCATTTATCAGTCCAGCGGACATGCGGGTCGTGAATGTCGCACGTTGCTTTCACATGCTGGCTTCGATAGAACAGGACAAAGATTCCGGGTAAGAATATGTAGATGAATCCCATCGTTCCCAGCATCACTAATTGGATCATCATAACCACCTGTGGCGGAATCTGCTGATTCTGGTCTCCCATGTCGAACGGGATCGGCCCCCAGAAAAGCAGCATGAGCAACGCCATGCTTCCGATTACAAGCCAGATCGATGCCAGTACCAGCGTCAATGCTCTCGCCCATCGACGGGCAAGAATTGAGCCCGCTCCCAACCAGACAGACAGCACAGCCAGCAGAGAATACATGACAAGCATTGGAATGAGCATTCGCACGCTCACCGGGGAACCAGCAGCAGGGCTGACTAAGAGCGGCAGCAACATCAAAGGAACCAGCATGGCACAGCAGATTCCGATGACAATTTGCAGAATCCCGAAAATGACAAGCCCCGTTTTTCGATCCTTGAACTGTGGGCTGGCAGCCGATTGATCGCCAGCGGCTGAAGAGCCTGAAGCACTGGTTGACTGCGAAGGGTCATTTTTTTCGTTGTAATTCATGGCTCATCCTGTAGACAGTACTTTGTTGGCCGTTTTCTGATTACGCATACATCGTACAAACATGAGTCACTGATTAGCAAATGAAGAGAGCAATATCAGAGGTGCATATCAATGTAGCAGATCCTCGATCACGTTTTCGATCTTTCTGGAAATGGACCGTTTATCGCTAAATTGACACGCGCTGGTTGAACTCATGTTTTTTCTGCTTACATTCCACAGGATCTCGTTTATGATACGATTATTGCAAGATGGCATTCTGTGGTTTTTAAGATCACGTGTCCTGACAGCATCATTCACCCGACTCATTGCTTTCGCACAACAATTCAGTTTCAAAGGCGAGTTCTACTATGCGGTTCCTGTTTGTCCTGCTTTCAATATCATTTCTTATTGAAAAGAGTGCCGTCGCGGGAGATTCGATTCCACTGCCGGTAACCAAAGACAACTCGATTGTTATGGTTGATAAAGAATGGGAGTTGAACGCCGGACAGCAGGGGCGGATTCGTATCAAAGGCAATCAGCATATGGTTGCCATGGCGTTCGACACCTCTACCATCGCTGGGAAACGAGTCAAAAACGCCACGCTGGTTTGTCTACAGGGAAAAGAGACGATTTCGGGTGTGACCATCTCCACAATCGCCACACCCTGGAATGAACAACGCTCAAACGGTTTGACCGCTGGAATGGCTGGTGTCGAAGGTTGGGGCTACAGGGGAGCACGGTTCCCGGCGGTGTGTGGTGGCAACGGATTTACGCTGGTACATAATACGAATTCTAAAATTCGTGATGGCAAGTATTATTGGAACGTGCCACCCGACATGATTCATGCGATGGCGACTGGTGTTGCTCACGGGCTGGCCCTTCATGAACACAGTGCGGACACGCGGCGCAATCCGACGATCTTTGCGCATGAGCAGTCCGCAAAGAAGCCGTATCTGATTGTTGAGCTTGACGATCAGGTTGAGGCAAATGCAGAGGCTGCGACAGAGCTGCGGTTGGCTTCGGCAGACAGCATTCGGCGCGGCTGATGCTGACGTCGCCCCCATGCATGGGTTTGCATACGAAGTCACCGTCGATGGTAAGTTGCTTGGTCGACACAATATTCCGCTTGTGATGAATGGTCACGAAGCAAACGATTCCACTGCGAGACCTCCCTTCATCGATCGCCTAGATCAACCGTGAAATCAAGGTCGTCACACTGAATCGTACCGGACAGCGTTCAAAACCTGCGGTGCTCCGTAGTGTGGTTTTGAATTCAGGTTCAATTGAAAAACCACGGGTGAACTTTGCACGAGCACATTCTTCGCCCGTTGCTGGTCTGAGTGTGATTCCGGTCACGGACAAGTATGACGCTTCAGGAAAGTCTGTCGGTGAGCTGCCGGAAAATTATCGGACTCACAACGCAATCTTCGACGGTCAGCGAGTTCAGCCTCACAGCCGCTGCGGGCGAAGTGGTTGGATTTCAGCTGCTGCTGCGAGGTGACGAGGACGAAAAAGTGTCCGTCAAAGTCCAACTGGACGAACCTGAGCCTCGGATCGATTTGCATCAGGCCGTCTACGTTCCGGCAAACGGCCGCTTGATTCCCGATCCGCTGCTGCCGATGCCTGATTCCATTTCGCTCAAGCCCGACACGGATCACTGCGTTGTTGCCGATATCTATATTCCCTTCGATGCTTCTCCCGGCCTTCGCCAGGGGAAGATCACCGTCTCCGACGGACGTGTAGTGCCGCTGGTGATCAAAGTTCTTCCCTTCGCATTGCCTCGTCAAGCGACATTCTTCTGCGAGATGAATGGCTACGGTCTTGCCGGATCACGTCGAGGATTACTATGCCCTGCAGCAAATCGCGTACGATCATCGAGTTCACTCCAATATCCTGCATTACTCGCACCATACCGCAGCCCCGGGAGCGAGGAAGAGTAATTTCGATATGCGTCTGCGTTCCGGTCGGCGGATGGACAACAAACGGTACGATGGCATTCAGCCGGGTTCCAAAGCAGGTTACTGGGACGATTTTGTGGAAGCCTTCGGGCCGTATATTGATGGATCACTGTTCAAAGATGGCCATCGTGGTCCGGTTGCGGCACCGGGCTTCTACCTGACGTTTCACGAAAGCTGGCCGTTGAATTGTCGAGCTTACTTCAATGGCAATCCGGACGCGTATCAATCGTTTGCTGAGCACCCCGTGTATGCTCGAACGTATGTCAATATCCTGCAGGATTTTGCTCGACTTGCAGAATCCAAAGGATGGAAGCAAACCGGCTTTCAGGTGTACTTCAATAATAAGGGATCTCTGAACGAGAAGACCAAAGCTCCGTGGATTCTGGATGAACCGTCGGGCTATTGGGATTACCGAGCGCTGCAGTTCTATGGGGAGCTGACCGACCGTGGTCATGTGATTGCGCCAGAAGTTCAAATCAATTATCGCATCGATATCTCCCGTCCTGAATACTGCCGAGGCCAACTGGATCAACGTGATGACCTGTGGGTTGTGTCCTCATGGGCGTTCCAGCATTATCGTCGCCTGGTCTCGGACCGCATGCACCGCGATGGCCTGAAGGCGTGGGTTTATGGTACATCGAATCACGTCCACGAGACGAACCGCAACATACAGGCGTGGGCACTGGATGCCTGGCAGGACGGAGCAACCGGCATTGTTCCCTGGCAGACGGTCAACAAATCGGGGAGTGCATTGAAAAAAGCGGACCAGTTGGGATTGTTCATCTTCGACAAAAACGCTGCTAACAAAACCGTCATTCGGCACTCAATGCGGTTAAAGGCGTATCGCGATGCACAGCAGTTGATCGAGTATCTCAACCTGCTTCAGCAACAACGAGGCTGGTCACAGGATCAGATGCGGCGCTTCGTCAATCAATACGTGGATCTGAACGCTCAGGTCAACAAAATCAATGAAGCAGATGCAGGCACGGCGGCCTATGGTCGGCTGTCAGCCTCGGGGCTTGAGACGCTTAGAATGGCAGCAGCAAAACTGTTGACGACACAGTAGAATTCCATTTCGATTGAAATTCAGCCCCGCTCTATACACAATAGAACCATCTGTCTGATCTTTTCTCATGCTCTTACATATTTAGAAAATCCCCCATGACTCTTTCCGATCAATCTCAATCTCGTCGTTCTTTTCTTAAAACTTCTGTTGCCATGTCGGGGGCGATTCCCCTTGTCGCTGGCCTGGCGCAAGCAGCATCGCATGAGGCAGAGAAACCGCTGATGGCCTATGTCGGCACCTTCAGTTCTCCGCTTAAGGATATGTTAGCGACGCAAGTTGACTTGCCGCCCGGCAATGGACGTGGCATTCATCTCTTCAAAGTGAATCGCGAGACAGGGGCCATGACACCCGCGGGCATTCATCGAATGGGGACAAGCCCGAGTTGCCTGGCCGTCAATGCTGCCGGCACGCGACTCTATTCCACGAATGAAACAGATCGTGTCGGAAAAGAGAAGCATGGAACCGTCAGCGCTTTCAAAATCAACAAACAGGATGGATCATTAAAGCAACTCAACACGGTGGATTCTGGTGGTGCAGGCCCCACTTATGTGAGTATCCATCCTTCCGGTCGTTTTCTGCTGATCGCAAATTATTTTGGCGGCTCCATCTCGGTGCTTCCCATTCTGGAAGATGGTCGATTGGGAGACGCAACCGACATTAAAAATGATGCGGGAAAAATTGGTCCGACAACGGCAACAAACGCACCCAAAGGCAGCTTTGCCATCAGCGGACATGATCGAACACACGCCCATATGATTCAAAGCGATCCCTCAGGACGATTTGTGCTGCATGTTGATTTGGGTCTGGATAAAATCTATATCTGGAAGTTCAACGATCAAACGGGCAAACTGACTGCGAATGATCCCCCCTCAGTCTCGCTACCTCCTGGTGATGGTCCGCGGCATTTCCATTTTCATCCCAATGGGCGCTGGTTCTATTCCATTCAAGAAGAAGGCTCGACCCTGGTTTTGTTCGATTATGACTCGAAAGCGGGAACGCTGACGCCACGACAAACCATTTCCACATTGCCAGCTGAATTTGAAGGCAGCAATTTTTGCTCAGAAATTCTGGTTTCCGACGATGGAAAGTTTGTGTATGCCGGCAACCGGTTGCATGACAGCATTGGAATCTTTTCGGTTGGTTCAGAGGGAAAACTGACCTATATCGGTGAAGAATGGACACGCGGAGATTATCCACGCAGTTTCAGTTTCGATCCCACAGGACAATTCCTGTATTGCTGCAATCAACGAGCTGACAGTGTTGCCGTCTTCCAGGTAGACAAGCACACGGGCAAATTAAATTTCATCAACCACTACGCCGCCGTCGGCAACCCTTCGCATATTGTCTTTCTAGACCTGGCGAAAAGGGGGTAGCTGACTCGTTTTTGGTTCCTGGAATCTTTGTTTGTTTAATAGGCATACCCTTCAAACGAACTGAAACCGACTTGGCGACCTTGCTAAGACACTTCCCTGCTGAAATACTCGCGTGCATGTAGATCTACAAACGGCAAATGCCCCAGGTATACCCAGTAGGTGTCCGCATTTTCGAAGGTGATCATATTAATCGAATCTTCGTCCATATCAGGCATAAATGCTTTTGATAGAAGTGCAATTTGCGAATTCGTTCGCGCAAGAATTTTTATGGTCTCATCCGATGTCCAGCCTTCAATTACGCGTTCTTTGCCTTCTTTTGTAAATCGAATTTCGGGCATTGTGAACACAGCACGCGTCCCTTCGTAGCGGACAGTCATCTTTCCCATCAAAAGTTCGAGTCCGATAATATTCTCTTCAGTCAGTCTGCACTCCGTTTCAAAATGCTGTTTCGTCAATTGCCAGTTTGATTTCCAGGTGCCGTCAAGGTTTGAAGCGAAGTCTGTATCGTATTCGTTATCAGAGGGGATCGTGGTCATGAAGAATACAAACTCCTGAAAATTTAGTGCAGACATGACACTCATAGAGTTGGTGGAACTTGTCTTTTCGTCATTTCAGATGAGACGAATCATGATACATAAAATCCGAGTGGCCTTTGTTCAATAGTCTATCTTTTGTGACCTGTCGCTCACAGAGCAGGTTGCCCCTTTTTTCCTTCTATTCGTACCCTTTAAGGTTCCTGAAACCTTTATTTGTCTGATCGACTTCGACGACTATTGATCCAGGCGAAAGGGAACGTGTTTGGCGCGAATCAAATTGGGATCGCCCCAAACTGCGAGGTTATGTTTTGGATTTGATTCAGGATGCGGGATCGTCCGCAACCCAATTGTGACGATGTCGGTATCAGGCAGAGAAACGTCGATCACTTCAGGTTGGTCGGCAGGTGTCATGAATTTTGTTTTCGCCGCTTCGACTCCGTTTACCATGATCGCAAAAGCAACTTTCCCCGCTTCGCCAGCGGTCGAATGCAAGCCGACTCGACATGTGAGGCGATCAAACACGATCCCTGGTCCCAGTTTGTAATTCAGCGTGTAGGGAGTCCCCATCCCGAAGCCCTGCGTGATGGCCGATTTAGTTTTTGGTTCACCGGCGAAGGTGAGGGGATGTAAATGGCGTTTCGCATCCATGGCCTGATTAATCAGAAAGGGAGTCACATAATACGGATGCGTAATCATCTGCATTTTCGTATCCGGTTCCCAGGCGGTGAGGGGTTGCGTTTTCAACGCTTCGACTTCGTCGGTGTCAAAACGTTTTTTCTGCAAACAGAACACGGTATATAAAATGTCGGCCACATGTTTCGCGTTGTAAATGGCTGCGGTTTGCCGCTGCAAATCTGCCTGGGCGGCATTTTCGGCGATCTCCGCCTGAACCAGGGGAATAATCAAGGCAGCCGCATGGGCGCGCAACAATCGTTGATGCTGATAAATGCGGGCCGCAGCCTCGGGAATGGTGGTCCCCAGTAATTGAGGATGATATTGTTCTTCAGGGATGGTGTATTTGCCAGTATCGGCGATCCCGCCATAGCCGAACAGATAATTTTTGTTGGCCAACTTCGTAGTCGGAGGCAATAAACGGCGTAACGTCGCTTCGTTAACAGGACTGCTGTGAGCAGAAGGACAACCTGGATCTTCGTTCCAGTGGCACAATACGCCCAGAAATTTCATGGCTTCATCGGGTTCGTTTTGGGCGAGATGGTCGAGCGTCTGCTGGATGTACCACTGGATATCGGGCAGACTTGCTTCAATACGCCCGACATCATGCAGGCTCAATCGAGCCGGTGGCAAGCAGTATTTATCCAGGTGAGGTGATTTTCCACCAGCGTGAGAATCCTGCAGAGAAGTGTAATCCGATTGCAGGCGTTGCCAGTCTTCCGGGCGTAATAACGCTTTTTGCCAGGCGGGTAATCGCGCCACCGCCCAGGCCCGTATCAGTTTATGGCCCCGCCCCCAACCCCAGCTTTTCTGCAGTGAAATGTCAGTCAGCAGGAGGGGGAATATCAACAGGAAACAGATCGTGCCGCGCAATCGATTCGGGCGTGCAAACGATTTTTTATTGAGAAAATGAAGCATGTATCGACTCCCGGGTTTGACTGCCATTTGCTATCGAAAGCAGATTTTCCGAGTCGCCTTTTTTCGTTTGCGACTCGCAGCAGCATTGATTGACAGTCATGAAAGCTCATAATCGAGCGGGTTTCTGTTGAGGTGAATCTGTGTGAAGACGGCACATCGTCGTGTCAGGGGAACTCAAAATCAGCGATGAGTGGACCGGTTCCCGCTTCCATTTGGACCGTGAGCCCTGAGGTTTGTGGATCGGCGAATTTCTCAGGAACCCGTTCACTCACAATGGCTACCTGATAATCCCCCGCCTTGATCGAGTCCATGCTATAGCTTCCCTCCTCATTGATTTGTGCGACCGCAACCGCAGCATCTCTGCTGTGAAATTCGACTCTTCCGGTGGTCACCGGTTGGCCGCTGCGAACCACCCTGCCACCAACCACACCACTCAATGGAGGTTCGCCTGAAAAGCAGCCCCCGTTGAGTAAGCCGAGTATTAACAGCCCGACGTGCGACCAGTGCATTGATCTCCCGACAGGTTGCGGGCTTCGTTTTATACGTAAGCGTTGCCATTTCATGATTTAAAATTCCCCCAGAACTTCGCCATCGCCGATTGATGCCAGATTCTGCTGTGTGGTATGGTTCATGTTTTCGCTCAGAAATCGGACCGATCCATCGCCCAACACGACATGACAACCTCCCGTATGATAACTGCCGGGCGTACTCCGTCCCGGCCCCTCATCATGAGTTGAACAGGCCGACTGATTGATACGAAATGAACGGGGTAGCAGAAACGTGTAACGCGTAAACTGGCTCCAGAATGGGCCAAATTCCGGGCTGATCCAGGTTGAGGCGGAAGGATTCGAACATTGAAAGTTATTCCATTTTTTCATCCGCGATTCCATCATCAAAATGGTATTGCTGGTCCCGTCAGTGATGTCTCGAATTCGTGCTGCTCCGTTGTTTCCGAATGCACATTTTGTTGTGCTGGTGAATTCGCTATATGTGTCTTGGCTCTCCGTCTGGATATGGCTGATAAACCCATAACTGGTGCGCTGATTATCCTGACAGTTGTAATGCCTGGAAGTACTTGCGTTCGTCCGTGTGAACGTGAATTCCCCATAGCCGGTCCCGGTCCTGGAACCGGAATCACTGGGGCAGCGAAAATTTGCCACGTGTTGATCGGTAATCACTTTGCCGGAAGCGTCGGTTTGCACGCCCCCGCCTCCAATGGAGGCGGTATCAGCGGTCCCGGTTGCCAGACTGAAATTGATGCTGTTGTAGATCGTCGCCTGTTCCATGTAAGGGAGCAGCATCAAATGCCCGGTATGATTGCGAATTTGATTGGTGGGGATCCAGGCAGCAAAACTGCCTGTTCCCGGATTGATGTTACCCGGAGGAAAAATCCAATGGGTGGTGTGATAGTTATTTAACGCCAGACCGAGTTGCTTCAGATTATTTTTGCAGGAAGACCGTCGCGCCGCTTCCCGAGCCTGCTGTACCGCAGGTAGCAGCAATGCTATCAAAATTGCAATGATGGCGATGACAACCAATAATTCAATTAAAGTAAACCCGGAGAGTCTTGTCGGCTTGTCGCGTTGAGCAATCATTTCGGTAGGGCCTTTTGCTATTTGAGGACTATGGGTGGGTGCCGCAGTAACGCAAGGTAGGAGACCGCTGCAGGCGCAGGGCTCATCGTCGGGAGCTGAGTTTAAGCATAAGATATTAAGAAGCAATTAGCAAACCATTAATATTCTGGAACAGGTCTTTCTTCTTAATTGTCGGCAGGACAATTGCGTGGATTGAGGCCTGCTTTCCCGTTAAATAACGCAATGAATTCTCGAACCTCCAGCTCGCGCTGAGTCAATTTAACTGCAGGCTCTTCTTTCTCGTCTGAGCAGAAAAAGGTGTCAGCGACTGTGTTGAAAGCTGTCATAGCGAAGTCAATGAAGGCAAAAGGCGAAGCGCCATCCGAAATGATTCATTTCTGCAAAAGCATCAATGGTTGAACAGGAACTCGCGGCCGTTGATCAATGCCCAGAGGATGTCTTCCAGTCCTGTCCGCCGGTCGCTGGCGGAAGCGAGAATGGTGCGGCAGTTTTTAATGTCTTGAGTGGTGGGATAGCGATTCAACGTGGTCAGATAGAGTTCCTTGATCGCTGCCTCATCGGTTGTTTTCTTCTCAATCAGCGATGCGATCCGTCCTTTTTTATCCGACAATTTGCGCTGTACCAGTTCGCCATTGGCCATCTGCAGAACCTGTGCAAGATTGGGTTCTGCCGTCCGTTCGCATTCGCAAGAGACGATTCGCTGCGGTCGGCCCAATGTATCGAGAAAGTACGAACTGAATTTGGGGTCGGGAAGTTCAATCGCACGTGTTCCCAGTGGAACGCCCTTGAAACGCTCTTGTGTGCCGCAAACGACATCAATGGCGTCTAACAGCACTTCAGCGGGAAGACGCTTTGTGGGATAATGTGAGAAAAACTGCGAGTCCCCGGCATTCTCTTTCGTTGATGTCGAACTGAGTTGAAACGTTTTCGATCTCATAATGGACCGCATCAGTTTGCGTAAATCGAATCCATTTTTAACGAAGTCCGCAGCGAGGGCGTCAAGTAATTCCGGATTGGAAGCGGGGTTGGTTGCCCGCATATCATCCATCGGCTGTACGAGGGCCACTCCCATCAAATAGCCCCAGGTCCGGTTGACAATATTTTTTGCGAAGAGCGAATTTTGGGGAGAGGTCAGCCAGTCCGCCAGAGGTCGTCGCAGGTCTCTGTCTTTCACTGAGTCGAGAGACTGTTCTCCCAATGGTGTCGGTGGAATGATTTTACCCGACCGGGGATGTTTGATGTAGCCGGAACTTTTCAGACGGACCACCGTATCATTCCCGAAACCACCGAAGTCGCTGCTCCTTTTAGTGGTCACGCGCGTAAAGAAGGCAGCCATGCCGTAGTAATCCGTCTGGCTGTACGATTCGAACGGATGCTGATGACACTTGGCACATTGCAGTCGCACGCCCAGAAAGACCTCTGCCGTGGTCTCTGCCAGATCGGTTGGCTGATTCGAAACCTTATAGAAATTGGCCTGTCCATTCTGATAGATCGAACCTTGCGCGAGAAGAATCTCCCGCACAAACTGATCGATGGGCTTGTTTTCCCGTAGCGAGGCACGAATCCAGTTGGCGAAAGCCCACATGCCGATCTCACCCACTTTTTCGCGATTGTTCCGTAGTAAATCGCCCCATTTCTGAGACCAGAAAGCGCTCCATTCTTCGATGTAAATATCACGTTTTGGATCACCCGTTAATCCCAGTAATTCGTCAATTAAAGTATTCCGCTTTTGTTTGTCTTTCGAAGCGACAAATGCTTCCACACGTTTCGCAGTGGGCAACGTTCCAATTGACGCGAGAAACGCCCGACGAATAAATTGTTCGTCACTGCAAAGGGGTGATGGCTTCAACCCGATTTTTTTCCAACGTGATTTCACATGCTGATCGACAAAATTCGCTGGGACGAAGTCGCGGAGATCCACATTGTCAGCAAACGATTGGACGACCATCGAAATATTGGCCAGGCCTCGATAACGGACCATGATCGCCGTTTGTCCCTGACTCTTGATCGTCACCAGCCCTTCCTCTGAGACCTCAGCGACCCCTGATTTCAAACTGTCAAAGCGGGCACGGTGTGTTACATCGCGCTGACTGCCATCATTATATTTGGCGATCACACGTAATTGCCTTGTTTCATCAGCATGATACTGATGCTCGTGTGGCGTGATTGCAATATCAACAAGCCTGACTTCCTTCTCGGTTGGTTCTGTAGCACCCGCGGCAATCCATGCCTGCAGTGTTTTGAACTCGGGCGAATGCGCGTGCATCCGTTTGCCGCCGCCATGGGGAACCGCGTTGACAGCTTTCTGTAAAAGCAGACTCTCTGCTGGTGAAAGGAGAGAGACACGCCGCTCAATTGATTCACGAACGATCGAGTGAAAATCCTGTTCCGGTGCGTAACCTAATAACGAGAGCTTGAAATTTCCCTGACCAAACTGGCCACCATGACAGGCTCCTTGATTACAACCGGCCTTTGTTAATGCCGGAATCACATCTTCGGTAAAACTGATCGCTCGATTGACGCCGACCTCGGTTATTACAACGGGTACATTGATGGATTGTTTTCCAGATTGAACGACAATGATTGTTTTTCCGTTTGCCAGTGGGGTCACCTGACCATGGGGGGAGACGGAGGCAATCTGAGGTGTCTGGCTCTGGTATTTCACCTGATGTGTCACATCGATCGCGCGATGCTTCGCGATCTGGGAAGTCACTACAAGTTGGACGCGATCCACTTCACCTGCCAGACGGAGCGCGGCTGGCTCGACGCGAAGTGTCGTCTGCTTCTCTGCGCTATAAACCACATTGCCGATGCCGGAGAGCATCAACAAGCTGAGTAACACAAAATGGTTTAAACGTGCATTCATAAAAATTCTCATTCAACAGCGAGGTTGAAGGCAGGTGAGATCAAGGGGGGATTCCGCACACATTGTGGTAAGAGAAACGGTTTGCTGTCATTATTCTACAAGCGGAAAGAGACTGTTTCAACATGAAAGATCAAGCTTACACCATTCTATGCTCAATTCGCTAAGATTGTGTTGTCATAGACAATCATAGTAGATAAAATGGATATTCGAACGATCCACCCGGATATTTCACGAAGACGAAACCGCTTTTTTTCGTTCTCACCCCAGCCAGACCCTCCTCAATCATTTTTCATTTAAGGGCCCGATAGATGATTATTCTATTCAAACAACAGGACTGGAATTGCCAGGGAGGTTCGCGGCGCAATTTCCTGATGCAGGTCGGCTCACTCGCCGGACTTGGTATTTCGCTAGACAGGACCTTACAGGCAGAGGCGGCATCGAAGACATCAAACGATTTGAACTGCATTCTGATCTGGACACGAGGTGGAACCAGCCACATCGATTCGATCGATCCCAAGCCCGATGCGATCGCAGATGTACGTGGTGAATTCAAAACCATCTCAACCGCGGTTCCCGGAATTCAATTCACGGAATACATGCCGCAATTCGCGAAAAAATTGGGATCGTTTTCCGTACTTCGGAATCTCAATCCACGCAATGGCAGTCATAGTACCGCTGATGCAATCATGATGTCGGGAAAACCGTTTAACCAGACGATCACTTATCCCTGTTTTGGATCGGCCATTTCAAAAGAAAAAGGAAAACGGAATTCGCTGCCCCCATTTATTCAACTTGGATCCGAAGTGGATCGGCTCAAGCGTGCTGGCCTGGGAGGTTACCTTGGCATTGAATATAACCCTTTCGAAGTGCCCGGCGATCCCAACAGTAAAAACTTTAAGGTACGCGATGTCACGCCACCTGGTGGATTGCCACTTTCCCGATTTGAAAAAAGACGACAGGCGCTCAACCTGCTTGATACGTTACCGCGTAAAGACAAGAAAAATGCGGGCGCGCTTGAGGCGACGGATCAGTTTTATCGCAACGCATTTGAAGTGATTTCTTCACCGCAAACGAAAAAGGCGTTTGACCTTTCCCAGGAAAAAGCGGCGTTACGTGACGCCTATGGTCGCCATACATTGGGACAAAGCTGTTTGCTTGCGAGACGACTGGTGGAATCGGGTGCCCGGTTTGTTACTGTCAGCGATGGAGGCTGGGACACACATGGCAGTAACTTCAAAACATTGCGATCAAAACTTCCGCCCGTCGATCAGGGAATAACCGCTCTGATTGAAGACCTGAAGGATCGTGGTACATTAGAGAATACACTCGTTGTCTGGATGACCGATTTTGGACGCACTTCCGTGATCAACGCGAATTCAGGCCGCGATCACTCTTCGACTGCCAGTTATATCTGTATGTCCGGTATTGGCACTCCGGGAGGAGCAGTGATTGGCCAGACCGATGCAAAAGCAGAACGAGTGGTCGGCAAAGAATACTATGCACATGATGTCGCTGCGACGATTTACTCCAAGCTTGGTATTTCTCTGGATACCTTCCACATTGCCCCCGATGGACGCCCAATCCGGTTGTGCGATGGTCACCCGATTCCTGAACTGATGGGATAATACATGCATTTACAATCGAGTCGTTTATGCGCTCTGACAACACTCGTCAGTCTGCTCGCCGTTAATTTTTTTATACCGCACGCTGTCGAAGCAAAAATCGGTTTTCGGCAACTGACATCCATCCATCCGGTTGCCGTTCAGCGCGGAACGAGCCGACAGGTGCGCGTACGCAGTAATTTCACACTGGACAACACCTACGCAACATTCTTCGACCGCCCCGGCATTGCGATGAAATATGCAGAAACGAAACCAATCAAAGCACCCCGCACAAGCCGCACGGCGATTGGAACACCATTTCGCTTTGATGTGACCGTTCCCAGCGATCAACCAACGGGCGTTTATGAAGTGCGCGTGGCAACCGATCAGGCTGTCTCAAGTATTTCTCATTTGCTCGTCACCGATTACCCGGTGATTGAAGAAGCTGCCGACAAAAATAACAACACTCCTGAAACAGCGCAGACGGTCTCTCTGCCGGCTGCCATTTGTGGTGTCTGTGAGAAGGATGAAGATATCGACTGCTTCCGCTTTAAAGGGGCACGCGGTCAGAAGATTACTGCGCAGGTTTATGCACAGCGTGTGACCGAATGTATTCACATAATGGTCGTCAAACACCCGGTGTATCATATGAATCCCATTCTGACATTAGTCGGACCAAGTGGTCAAATCGTCGCTGAGAATGACAACTTTTACGGCGGCGATTCGTTTTTCAACTGTGAATTACCTGAAGATGGTGAATATGTCGTCAAAATTCGTGATGTCCGCTTTGCCGGGAATAAAAAGTTCTCCTATTGTATTGAACTTTCTGATCGACCGTTTCTCAAAGCCATGTTTCCGCTGGCAATTCAGCAGGGCAAACAGGCAAAGTGTCAACCCGTCGGTTATGGATTTGAAGATTCGAAACCGGTGCAGTTGACTGCCTCGAAAAATGTCGGCAACTGGAACCCGGTTCGTTATCAGGCTCAGTCTGGCCTGACCAATGAAGTCGCGCTGTTAACCAGTCCTCTTCCCCAATATGCTGTGAAAGAGGGAAATGAAACACAGGCGACCGCGACAAAAGTGAATCTTCCCTGTGGCATCAGTGGCTGCATTACAAAACCGGATGGTATCCAGTTCTATTCATTTGAAGCCAAAAAGGGGCAGTACTACCTGTTTGAAGTCGAAGCACATCGCCATGGTCTTCCGCTCGACAGTCTGATTGAAATCTACAATGAAAAGGGAAGTAAGCTGGCTGAAGTGGATGACACGCCCACCAATCCACACGCTTACGCCTGGATGGCCAAAGACAGCCAGCTGCGGTTCCGCGCTCCGGCAGACGGGCGCTATTCTGTTTCAGTACGCGACATGAATGGTCGCGGTGGAGAGCATTTCGTCTACTACCTCAAAGCCGAACTGGATGGTCCCGACTTCGATCTCTTAGGTGAATATTACTATGCCATGCTCGCACCAGGCACGCGCATGCTCTGGTTTGCCCAGATCCGTCGCTTGAATGGTTTCTCCGGTCCGGTACAACTTGACATTGAAGGACTGCCCAAAGGTGTGACACTAACCCCGGCAACGATTCCAGCGGGCATGAATCACTGTGCATTAATTTTGACAGCCGCCAAAGATGCCCGGATCGATGCGGGGCTTGTCCGTGTTGTGGGCAAAGCGAGTGTTACCCGTCCCGGAGATTCAAAACCACACGAGCTGGTACGCTATGGAATGGTGACCTGTGAATTGCAACAGGGTGGCGGCAGTGCCCAGATTCGCTGGCCTTGCAAAACGCAAATTGTCGGTGTCACCAAACCCCTTGATCTGGTCACTGTGGAAGCAAGTCCGGCTGTGATTAATCTCAAACCGGGAGAGAAAACGGAAATCAAGGTGAAGATCACGCGCCAAAAAGGCAATTCCGATCCCGTCACACTGGCGATGAGTCACAAGTATTACTCCAGCAGTTATGGTGAGCAACTTCCCCCCGGCGTCACGCTATCCAGTGAAAGCCGAACCCAATTGAAAGGGAACGAGACCGAAGCCAAAATCATTCTCGAAGCTTCGAAAACAGCAAAGCCTGTCAAAAACCTTCCGATCGCCATCATGGCACGCGTCTACGTCAGCTACAACATCAGCACCAACTACGCCTCCACACCCCTGTCACTCTCCGTCGATTCAGCGAAGTGATCTTGAATATTAGCCGCTGAATAAATAGTCTGCGAACTCATACGACTTTGAAGCCGTGTTTGAGCGCAAGTTCAAGTGCAAAGTTGAGTGCCGGATATTCATCTGTTGGGTGCCGGCGCTGATCGGGTAAAATGCGTCTGTGTCGTTCTCCTGCGCTGGGGGCAGGGCAGGCGCGCTGGTGCGGTTGACTGATTTGTTTGATTTCAACTCGATGGGAGAGTGTGTTTTTGGGGGAAGCCTTTTTTGTTCTCTGCTTTTGTACTGGCTCACAGATTGTGATTTGATTTCGAGTCATGATGGTAAACGGCGCGCGCTGGTCTCTCTTAAACTTGTGCGCGATTTTGTTTCGATACTGTTTGATACCAATTTGAAACGCTTTGATACTGGTTTGAAACGCTTTGATTTCTGTCTGAAAAGGGTTGATTACTGTCAAAACATACGTGATCATGGAGAACTGGTTTTTGATATTGACTGTCAAATCATTAAAAACAAGAGACTTTTATGGTGATGAAATCATCAGGGGCAGGGATATTCACCGGCAAACCTCATTTTTTTTATGCGTGATACAAAAATGGAGGCTTGCTCGAGGTGTGACGCCGTTCACCAGGGGGCGGTGCTCCGTGGGTCAAGTCTCCGATTTAGTAAAGTTAATGTCGGAGACTGTCAAGTAGCTTGTCCTGAAACCGCTGTGGGAGATTGACTGATGAAGACCGGTGTTAAAATCATAACAATCATGTTCGTGTATTCGGCAGGTTTACTTCTCGCTGCTGACGCTGAAATAGCAGCGTTTCCTGAAGCAGAAGGATTCGGAAAACGATCCAGAGGGGGACGTGGCGGAAAAGTATTGTTCGTGACAAACCTGAACGACTCCGGCAAAGGAAGTCTCCGTTCGGCGATCAAATCGAAGGGGCCCCGCACAATTCTGTTTCGGGTTTCGGGTTTGATCGCGCTCAAATCAAAGCTGAAAATCAGCGAGCCATTCGTGACTGTTGCCGGTCAAACCGCGCCCGGCGATGGAATCTGCCTGAAGAATTTTGGTCTTGTGATTCAAACTCACGATGTCATCGTGCGTCACCTGCGAATTCGTCCCGGCGACGAACCAGCCAGGGAGTTCGCAAAGCGGGGTAAAGACTTCACTCCCGATGCGATCAGCATTGCTGCGCCGAGTCACGATGTCATCGTCGATCACTGTTCAGCGAGCTGGTCAGTCGACGAATGCTGTTCCGTGTCGGGTGAGGGAATCACCAACATTACCGTGCAATGGTGTCTGATCAGCGAATCACTTAATGATAGCGTTCACCCCAAAGGAGAGCATGGATTTGGATCATTGTTGCGCTGCAATGGAAATCTGAGTTTTCATCATAATATCTACGCACATCACAAGTCGCGAAGTCCGCGGCCCGGCACCTACGGCGATGGCAGTATTCTACTTGACTTCCGAAACAATGTGATTTATAACACAAAAGGCTATTCCAGTGCCGACCCTGTCCGAATGAATTATGTGGGAAACTATATTCGACGCATAGGGTCTTCCGCGTTTCAGGTGGGCGGAAAGACGACGAAGTTGTTTGTCAACGATAACATCCTTGATGGGAATACACGTGCGAAGCGCGACAACTGGCGTTTGATCTCTGGCAAGAAAGCCGACAGTCGTATGACGGATCCGTTCCCGGTTGCGAAAGTACATACTCATTCTGCAGAGGATGCGTTCAAACTGGTTCTCGCCCACTGTGGCGCCACGCTTCCGAAACGGGACTCTGTCGACAGACGCGTCACAGGCCAGATTCGTAACGGAACAGGTGAACTGATCAATTCGCAGCGCGACGTCGGTGGCTGGCCGCAATTCAAATCAACAACGCCTCCGGTCGACACCGATCAGGACGGGCTGCCAGATAAATGGGAACGTGACCATGGATTGAATCCCGCCGACCCCGCTGACCAGTCACGCGACAAAAACGGCAACGGCTATACCAACCTCGAAGAGTATTTGAATTCATCGGACGGGTAAAAAAAGGGGCAGGGATAATCGAGTCCCGACACATTGATTAACATCCCTTCAATTTCATCAGGACTGAAATTACTGATCACATATTTTATTCAAATATCAAAACCCCATATAATGGAGCATGTCTGAAATCCAGTATCTGAAATAATAGCAGCAAACGTGGAACACGATTAATAACGCAAATGCTATTTTGAAGTAACCTCGATACAAGGCATACGAAAGAAATGAACCATAAGCGAAATACTGCAGAAAGTAGATGATCGAACTTGCAATATTCTCAGAATGGATAGCAATACGCAGGGGACGATGTAATGGGAAGAGTATGTCATCAGCCCAACCACTACCATGTCCAAAGCCTTGCGAGAGAACGGCTGAGAAAATTGCAATCGGCGTGAATATGAGTGCCAAAGCCAAAGGAATCCACCACTTTTTCCCTGTTGTGCGATTGTCTTTCAATTCTTCTTGATTGATTTCATCCATCAGGCCATGATTCCCATTTTTAAACATACGTTTGAGTAGGGTTACTGACTAAGGCGAGAGAATGATCACAATATCACGCGAATAAGATGGAATTTTCAGAGTTTGAAGTACTCGATTGATGGAGGAGTACGTCGTGAGTCAGAGTTCAGCTTGCTGTTGCATGCGGGTCCAATAGAAGTAGGTCTGTAGTTGACCAGGTTGGTTCCAGTCCATTTTCCAGACCACACGGCAGCGCCAGATTTTCTGCTGGAGTGCTATTCCCAGAGTTTCGTAGATTGCCGAACCATAGTGACCGGCCTCCTGGACGTTTCCCAGAATCAGGTGCGTTCCTTCCGGCACATTGAATTCTCGAATATGGACTCCGCGTCCAATCAGTCCCCAGTCTTCAATGCCTGTCGTCGCATCGGTCACCTCGTTGTCGAGAATCTTATGCGAGGTAATGTTGAGTTCGTTTCCACAATGATAGGGCAAGTGTGACTTGTTTGCGGCAGCGTCATTTTTTACTGGACCGCTCCGAAATTCGCCTCGCGATTCCTGTCCTGATAAGAAAATACCAGTGCCCAACAGACCTGCCCGAATCGCGTCTCGTCGTTCCATGTTTCTCTCCCCGGTTTTTTGAAGTATGGAATTGGATCTCATATATAAGACGATCAAGTCTCGCGATTGTTCCCAGAAAATTGAAGTTTTTATGAACCAGTTCAGTGATCATAAAAAACGCCCTGATGTGGACGACTGATCTGGACAGGCAAAGGAGGCCAGCCCCGAATGGCACTGCCATTTTTCAGTTTCCAATTCTTCGTTTCATCCCGTTCAAATTCGTTCACGGCAATGCGCCACACGTTCGCGAGTGGGGATCTGTCTTACCTCCTGCAGTCTCCCTCTGAAAGGACTTTAAAGGGTTCAGGAATCGAATTTTCTGTACCTGACCCCTTTTCTGTCCAGGCAAATCCGAGCTACCATTGTCTGTCAAAACTTTATCTACATTAATGACTCTTTCCTTTCTATTTCGAGTACAAAACAAACCACTGAATAGTACGTGTTGTTTCGTAAACCTCAAAGATAAAAAAGCCCTAAGTAGTTTATCTGCATAGAGATAAAATATCAGGTGCAATCTTTTCACAACCCCACTTTTATTGTACAAATTAAAATCAAAAAGTAAGGAAGCTTTTCAGAAATAGGAAGCAGGCACTTCCAAAGCCCCTAATGATTCATTTCATTCAGGGGCTTCTTTCATTTAATGTAAAAAGCCTTACCGACCCATAAGGTCCATAAGGCTTCCACAAAATGATCTGATGCAACTTAAGCGTTTTGAGTGACTGTTGATTGCCACTTTGGGCTTGCATCAACGCAGATTTCTCTTTCTGATAAAAGTTACTGGATTTCGATCAGCTATCCCAATGATCTATGGGGTCAGCTCTTCCTGATGTTTTCCATATCTTTTGATCTTCAAGACACTTCTTTTCCAAGTTCAATATCATGCATCTTTAACACTTGTTATTTTCTTATTTCCAATGGCCACTATAACATCATTTTTTCTAATTCCAGATTTTTGAGCAGCACTACCATCTACTACATTTTGAGCCATAATTCGATTTCCATTTTGCTTCAAAGCAATTCCAAACGAGGGAGGAATTTTTGCCGTCAATTCAATCTTGGTTATCGCTATTGGCAGATCACCGAAATAACTGATTCCCATCATGGTATTGTTCTGTAACGCTTCTGAATCAACTTTGAATTGATACTCTTGTCGTGCTGTTTTCTGATGGTTCACTTTAAGCAGTGAATTAAAATGCTTGCTATTAGCAGTACGTAATACAACCCGAACACCGGCTTTTCTTGGACCGTGAGCGGTCTACTGAGAAGGCCGTGGCCCTCATTGCCGAGGCAGCTCAACAGAAGGCGCAACTTATCGCGTTCGGCGAGGCCTGGTTACCTGGCTATCCATGGTGGATCTATCTGGGATCACCCATGTATTCAGCCCCATTCACACAACAGCTCTATGCCAACGCAGTGAAGATTCCGGGCGACACGATCACGCAATTGTGTGACGCTGCCCGCGAGAATCAGATTTACGTTGTGATGGGACTGACCTGATAACTCTCCGGCGGGCAGTCTCTGCCTGGCTCTTAAATCACCATTGAAACGATCTTGAATTAGTGTAACTAATCGGTCATCGCGGCAAACTAAATTTTCTGCCGACGACATGCTGAGCGTACCATCTCGCCAGAGGGCCCCCATCAGATCAGCAGCGATCTGTTCGTCACTGACCTTGCCACCGGACCTTGGCCAGGTGGGCTCGCTGAATTGCTGGGAGCACTTGCAGCCACTCACTCGGTACGCGATGAACTGCTTCAACGAGCAAATCCACATCGCCGCCTGGCCTGCCTTCTGTCTTTATACAGGCAGCTTGTACTCGTTTAGTGGTGAAGCCAGTGTTGCCATCTCGCGCAGCTACGCACTGGAAACGCAGACCTTTGTGATTCATGTTGGGGGGCTGTGTGATCAGGCGACATTCGACCTGCTCGCAGACGACGATGAGAAACGCAGGCTGCTGCGTGTCGGCGGAGGGATTTCTCAGGTGATCGACCCCAATGGAGAGACGATTGCAGGTCCACTGGGCGATAACGAAGAAGGTATACTCATCGCCGATTGCGAAATGGCGAAGATTCCGGCCGCCAAGATGGCAAACGACCCGGCCGGCCATTACGCGCGTGCTGATGTCACGCAGTTACTGCTGAACCGACGCCCCCGCCGACCGGTGGTTTTCAAAGACCCGGAATTTCAACCGCTCGCTCCAGATAGAGTTCACGGCAATTTTGCTGACGACGATGACTCAGCCGCGGTTCAACAAACTGAGTTTCCTGAGGGAGAGTCCGAGAAGGACAAATGAAGCATAGTGCTTTCAAATGGGCAGACTCGAATGGTACTAAATAGACTTGAAAGGGGGTCAGGAATCGAATTTTCTGTCCCTGCCCCCTTTTAATCGTCTGTACCGCAAACCATCTGCGTCAGGTAGTTTGAGACGTGAGTCCGAAGACGCGATCCATGTTGGCGGATATTTCCTTCAGACGTTTAAGATCGCCGCCTCTGACTTCTGCTGCTGCCCAGCCGGAGTACTTGATCTCGGCGAGCGCTTTTCTTACATCGGCCCAGTCCAGATCGCCTTCGCCGATCTTGGTGAACTTGCTCATCTCGCGCGAGAAGCCTTTCAGGTCAAGTTTGACGATCCGTTTGTTGAGCTGCCGAATCCAGTCGCCCATGCTGCCGTACTTCCCCAAATCCCAACTGCTTCCACTCAGTGCTCGTGGTGTTTTGTCGGCCGTTGGGGCCTTGAGAAGGGCCTTTACTGCGGGGGGCCCGGGTAAATTGCAACGAATATCTTTTTTTCGTTAGAAATAATACGGTGTTTTATTAACAACACACAGGCGTCTCTTTGATTTCTGAATATCCCTCGTTCAACGTTATTTGCCCTGGTGCTTTGTCGGTTGTTTTTCAGCTGTTTATTAAGCTGTGGCTGTTAAGCTTTCTGCATCGTACCTGTTGATCATGATCATCGCCATGACCGACCCAAACCTGTGGAGGCGTTACGCAACGTGATCTTCACGAACAGATGCTCGACTCGATGGATATCGAACGCGAACGGGGCATCACCATCAAGAGCAATTCGATTACGCTCGATTACCGAGCTCCGGATGGCAAAGACTATTTGTTGAATCTGATCGATACGCCGGGCCACGTTGATTTTTCGCACGAAGTCAGGCGTTCTTTGATGGCGTGCGAAGGCGCGTTGATCATCGTCGATGCGTCTCAGGGAGTCGAAGCGCAGACGGTTGCCAACCTCTATCTGGCTTTGGAACATGATCTGACGCTGCTGCCGGTGATCAACAAGATCGATCTTCCGTCCGCGGACGTGGAGCGCGCCCAAGAAGCGATTGATGCAGAACTGGGGCTCGATCCGTTCGAGGCGATCCCGATTTCCGCCAAAAACGGCATCGGCATCGAGAACGTGATGGCGGGCATCGTCGAGAAACTGCCTCCCCCGCAGGGGGATCCCGATGCGCCGCTGAAGGCACTCGTGTTTGACGCGAACTTTGACAAGTTTCGCGGCGTGATTCTGCAGTGCCGCGTGATGGAAGGCACGCTCAAGCCGCGCGATACGATCCACTTCATGCACGCCGGTCGTGACTTTACGGTGGATGAGGTGGGCTACAACCAGTTGAAGCTCAATCCCAAAAAACAGCTCAGCGCCGGCGAGGTGGGTTATGTCGTTGCCGGGGTCAAAAGCGTTCAGGACATTGAGATTGGTGATACGATCACCCTACTAGACCATCAGGCCGAAGAGCCGATTCCTGGCTATCAGGAAGCCAGGCAGGTCGTCTTTTCTTCCATCTATCCGATGGACACGGGCGATTACGTTGAGCTGGCAAAGGCTCTGGATAAGCTCGCGATCAACGACGCGGCACTCACGTTTGAAAAAGACAGTTCCGCGGCACTGGGCTTTGGCTTTCGTTGCGGATTTCTCGGACTGCTGCATCTGGATGTGATTCAAGAGCGATTGCTGCGGGAGTTTGACATTGGCCTAGTGATCTCGGCCCCGTCGGTGAAGTACCACGTGACGTTGCGAGACGGTTCGACGATCGAGGTCGACAACCCCTCGTACTGGCCCGACCCGACAACAATCGAGTCGGCCAGCGAGCCCTACATCAAAGCCTCGATTCTGACTCCCGAGACGTACGTCGGTCCTGTCATGGAACTCTGCAGAGAGCATCGCTCGGAAAGCCAGACGATGAACTATCTGTCCGCCAATCGGATCGAAGTGACCAGCGTGATGCCGCTTGGCGAGGTCCTTTTCGACTTCTATGGCAAGCTGAAGATGATTACGCGCGGATACGGATCGTTTGACTATGAGCCGATCGAGTATCGAACCACCGATATCGTAAAGGTCGATATTCTCGTCAACAAGGAACCGGTCGACACGCTTTCCTACCTGGTTCATCGAGAAAAGGCGCGACCTCGAGCGCTGCACTATTGTGAACAACTCGCCAAAGAAATTCCCCGGCACCAATTCAAGATCCCAGTTCAGGGAGCCATTGGAGGCGAAGTCATTGCACGAACGACGATCGCGCCGTTCCGCAAAGACGTAACCGAAAAGCTGTACGGCGGCGATGTGACGCGCAAGAAAAAGCTGCTCGAAAAGCAAAAGAAGGGCAAGGCAAAAATGAAGCAGTTCGGCAGTCACGTTTTCTCAAATTGTACGCACAATAGCCGCATTATAATAAAAGCACCGGAGTTACTGTGACTTGCGAGATCTGGTGCGTTCAAAATTTTGAACGCCAATGTTATATCTTGTTTGCTTCGATCATGATTGCCGGTGGTTTGTTGAGCATTTCCGCCCAGTAATCCGCTTCGCTGGCCGCTTCAGGGGAAAGGCTCAACGGATGAATCACAACATCGCAAAAGCCTGCGTCTTCCAGGGCCGAGACATAGGCTTCTTTCGGCAAGTAGTAATTGTCGACTTCAATCAGGGATGAATCTTTTAATCGACCACTCCATCGGATCAAAGCCCCTTCTCGAACCTGGTCTTCGAGCTGTATTTGGAATCCATATTTTTGGTAATCAAAGCGATCGAAGAAATAGAGTTGAGGGTTGGTTGTAAGAGTTACTAACCGACCTCCTGACCTGAGTTGCCGAGCGAGGCCCCGGCACATGGCAGCCAATTCCTCTCGGTCGTGCGCATAGACCAGTAGCCATGCTGCTATGGCAAGATCGTAATCCAACTGAGGGCCTGTCGCCCGCACGTCCTCAACACGATAGTTAATTCCAAGAGGTTCGCTTTGTTCTCTGTCGATAGCCAGCGCGATCATCTCTCTGGAGATGTCGGTCCCCACAACAGTCGTGGCGCCAGACATTTTGAGCTTGCGCGTGAAAAACCCTTCTCCACAGGCGAGGTCGATTACCTTTTTTCCATCGAGAGCACCGATCAATTTCAGCATCGAATATTCTTCAACCAGTGATCGCCACGGCCGCTCTTTCACTTCACGATACTGTTTGGCAATTTTGTTATAATCTGTCGTCATTTTCATTTTTCATGTCGTGGTTTCACTGACGATTACGATCCTGTCGAGTTCAATTTCTGTGATGAGATTCCTGCTGTCGGGTAAGGCTCTTACTGTTCGACCGTATGTCATTCACCGGGGATTTCCAGTTTGGGTTAATTCTGAAACCCTTCCCGGCACACTCTATTAATATTACATCGCGTTCTCTTTCCCAAGTCCAGCACCTGATGAATTTTCTGGTATCTTCTTGCGGCTGCGATGGTTCGAGAATCTATCGGTTGGCAATAAATCGACTGACATAATCGCGTCACAGACAACGACTTGTCGTGTTATGCTCCTGGAGTAAATCGCTGTAGGGTATCAATGATACAATGGCGGGTTTAATGAACAGATGAAATCATCTCATCGATTAAAAATGGTTCCCCCTGATGAAGTGGGTGGCGTTTGCTGAAATGAGCAGAATCACAACCATTTTTATGGGCATCATTCACAAAAACGAGTTCAGAGACTAGAATCGGCTGCACACGTCGAACTAATCTGTTCCCGATGTGTCTCTTCCGGTATCTGTCGTCGTATATTTGCCAGAACATTATTGAAGCCCCTTAGTTTAGAATCAGCTATGATAACAATCGTCGATTATGGTATGGGTAACCTGCGGAGTGTCCAGAAAGCCTTTGAGAAGGTAGGGACCGAGGCTACCATCTGCTCTCAACCCGAAGAAATAGCGCAGGCCACAAAACTGGTACTGCCCGGAGTCGGTGCATTTCGAGATGCGATACAGGCCTTGAAGCAACAGTCTTTAGTCGAGCCGATACTCGAGCATGTCGACTCGGGGAAACCATTTCTGGGAATCTGTCTGGGTCTGCAACTGTTATTTGATACCAGCTATGAAGACGGAGAGTTCGAAGGGCTGGGAGTCATTCCAGGCAAGGTGGTTCGATTTCAGGATCAGCCTGACTTGAAAATTCCTCATATGGGATGGAACCAGATTCAATCAACGGGCGATCACCCGATTTTAGCGGGGATTCCGGAAAATGAACATTTCTATTTTGTTCACAGTTATTATGTGGCACCCGATGAGGAATCGGTTGTCGCCGCTTATACTGACTATGGTTGCCGCTTTGCCTCGATCGTTTCTCGAGACAATGTGGTCGCCTCGCAGTTTCATCCTGAAAAAAGCCAAAGCGCAGGATTAAAATTACTAAAGAATTTTGCAGCATTCTAATGGAATCGCATCAGTTAAAAGAAAGTATCATCAGTTATGGAAATTCTGCCCGCCATCGATATTCGAGGAGGCAAATGTGTGCGTTTGCGACAAGGCGATTACGGTCAGGAAACGATCTTCGGTGATGACCCTACCGAGATGGCGTGTCGCTGGGCAGACGGAGGCGCACAACGCCTGCATCTGGTCGACCTGGATGGCGCCAGGGAAGGGAAGCCCGTTAATCATGATGTCGTCAAAAGCATCGTGAACGCGGTCTCGGTCCCCTGTCAGATGGGGGGGGGGATTCGAGATGAAGCTTCCATTCAGTTGATGCTGGACGAAGTCGGCATCGATCGTGTGATTGTGGGTACACAGGCCCTGAAAGATCCAGAGTGGTTTAAAGAAATGGTACAGCGTTTTCCCCATCGTCTCGCATTAGGGCTGGACGCGCGCGATTCGAAAGTGGCAACCGAAGGCTGGCTGGATGTCTCTGAAACGTCTGCCATTGATCTGGCGAAAGAGTATGTCGGCGTTGAACTGGCGGCTGTCATTTATACCAACATTGCCAACGATGGCATGATGCAGGGAGTTGATGAAGCCACGATTCAGGATATGATTCAATTAGCCGAGCTTGGGTTGCCCGTGATTGCCTCAGGGGGAGTGACCACACTCAAAGACGTTTCTCGTCTGGCTGAAGTCAGTCAACAGCATCCCGGTTTAGCAGGAGCGATCATCGGTCGGGCCTTGTATGAAGGAACCATTGAAGTGCCTGCTGCCATCGCTGCCACAAATTTATGACTGATGATGATCGTCGCAGAAAGCTGTTTCGTGCACGAATGCTGGTGCTGTTAGCCTCAGTATTGTGGAGCTTGAGCGGTCTGTTTATCAAGTCGCCTCCGATTCATTCCATTCCCGAGGAAGCGCGCGGTCTGATCATGGCCTGTTATCGCGCTTTTTTTGCGGGACTGTTTCTGTTGCCATTTGTTAAAATTAACAGCATTCGCTGGCGTCCCGCTCTGATACCACTATTGATCGCCTTTGCTTCGATGAACTTTTTGTTCGTCACAGCGATGACGAAAACATCGGCTGCCGCTGCGATCTTCCTGCAGAATACCAGCGTGGTCTGGGCAATGCTGATTGGGTTTCTGTTTTTAAAAGAGAGGATCGAACGCGGATCAATTCTCGCGATCTTGATTGTAATGACTGGGATTTTCTGTATTGTTGCATCCGACTGGTCAGGTGAAAACTTTACAGGAAATGTCATCGCGTTACTGAGCGGGATTTCCTATTCCCTGGTCGTGATTTTTTTCCGTGTGTTGCGTGATGAAAACCCGGCCTGGCTGGTTGCCTTGTGTCTGCTGGTTTCCGCAGCTCTGGTTGCGCCGTGGACGTTATCGCTGGGAGTCTCTCTGACAGGGACACAGATTTTTCTGGTTATCATTATGGGTGTGATTCAACTGGGAATACCCTATGTGATCTTTTCGCATGCCGTCAAAACGGTCAATTCTCAGGAAGCTGCTTTACTGGTATTGATGGAACCAATTTTGAATCCGCTCTGGGTCTGGCTTTTCTGGGGTGAAACCATTTCCGTGGCAACCTTCATTGGCTGCACGCTGATTATTCTGGGACTGGCCGTTCGATTTCTGTTTTTCAGTCCAAAATTGATTCTGGAGCCAGAATCGCTGCAGACTTAAATGAGATTCACGGTTTGCATCTCGTGGTATTGAGCACGCTGCGATTTCAATTCGGACTGGTAAAATTTGATCGAATCGATTGTCGTTTCACCCCATAATGCGTCGCGGCGATCTTCCAGGATCTGAAATAACTCTTCGGGTGGTTTTGATTTGATTCGCGCCAGCGTCAGATGGGCGTGAAATCCCTTGCGTTCGCGCGCGTAGCCGATTTTCTCGGCTTCCGTTTCCAGATACTCAGCCATGTCTGCCAGAATCGATGCGTTCTTGGTAATCCCAGCCCAGATTACATTCGGTCGATCTGCACGCGGAAATGCGCCCAGGCCATTGAAGGACAGTTTGGTCTTTGAAAATTCGGTGCGCATTTTTTTCAGAACCGAGCACAGAGCGACGATGTCATTCAGATCGGTCTGGCCTAGGAACTTCAGTGTGATATGCATCTGGTCTGAAGGAATCGGTTTGACGGCAGACCCAAGCTGGTCCAGTTTTTGCAGTAATTTATTGATACCGCGAGGTGGTTGAATGGGGACAGCGATAAACGTGCGCGTGCGGTTGGTGTGCATCATGATTTCATTCGTATTTCTGCCAGGGAAGCAGAAACGGCATGTTCCTATTTCTTTTTTTGGTTCCAAAGTGCTTTTAATTGATCGAAACCCTGCAAAGGCTGTTCACCGGATTTCATTTCGTCCGAAAGTTTGGGAGCAGGTGGCGATTTTCTCTTCGAGGTGCGTCTCTTTTTCTGCTGGCTTTGCTTGCCACTGTTTGCAGCCACGGTTTCTTTTTTTTCAGGTTGTGTTTTTTTCGGTACACCTTTTGTGGCCAGTGCTTTTTTGGCTGGTGGTTTCGAAACATGTTCCTTTTTTGACTGCCGATCCGTACCCGGCTTAATCAAGGTGAGAGAGACACGGCGTCGTTCCAGATCGACACCCAGAACCCAGGCTGTAATCACATCTCCTACAGACACGAGTTGATATGGATTTTCGATAAAGTGGTTTGCCATCTCGCTGACGTGAACCAGGGCGCTGTCTTTCAAGCCAACATCCACGAACGCACCAAAATCAACTACGTTCAGAACGGTTCCCTGAAGTTCCATCCCTTCCACTAATTGTTCGAGTTTTAAAACACCCTGCTTGAAGATGGGGCCAGGCTGGTCTGTGCGCGGGTCACGTTTGGGACGCACAATCGATTCCAGAATATCTTCCAGTGTGGGTAAACCAATTTTTAATTCCTGGCTCAACTGCTGTTTGTCGATTTGAGATACTTTTTCAATGATGGAGCTGCGGTCTTTCGCGGAAGCATTCAAACTATCGGATGGCACATCGAGTTGCTTGAACACTTTATGGGCTTGATCGTAACTTTCGGGGTGAATCCAGGTCGAGTCGAGTGGTTCTGTTCCTTCATCAATTTTGAGGAAACCCGCAGCTTGTGTAAATGTGGCATCGCCGAGGCCGGCAACTTCCAGAAGTTGTTTTCGATTCTGAAAAGGTCCGTTCTTCTCACGCCATTCGGTGATGCGCCTGGCGATCAGTTGATTCATGCCTGATACATGTCGCAGTAAAGAGGCGCTGGCGCTGTTCAGATTGACGCCTACAAAGTTTACGCACGATTCGATCACTTCATCCAGCGATTCTTTCAGGCGTTTGGAATTCACATCGTGCTGATACATGCCGACTCCCAGATGCTGAGGGTCGATTTTCACCAGTTCACTCAGAGGGTCCTGCAGTCGACGCCCGATAGAAATGGTACCTCTGATTGTGGCATCCAGATCGGGAAATTCTTCACGCGCTACCGGACTGGCAGAATAGATACTGGCTCCCGCTTCGTTTACAATCAGATAACGTGCATCGGGCAGGTTGTGCTCGATCATTTCCGTGATGATCTCTTCCGTTTCCCGACACGCAGTACCATTGCCGATGGCGACCAGCTTGCACTGGTGTTCTGTCATGAAGTCAGCCAGCTTCTTACGCGCATATTCTTTTTTTTCTGCAGACCCTGTCACATATACCAGATCTGTTGCGACACAATTTCCCAGCTCATCGAGTACAGCAAGTTTACAGCCGGTTCGTAATCCGGGATCGATGGCCAGAATGCGTTCGCTCTGCAAGGGTGGTTGTAACAGCAAGTTGTTCAAATTACGTGCAAAGACGGAAACCGCGTGTTTTTCTGCTTTTTCGGTTAACTCACGACGAATTTCCCGATCAAAACTCGGCAGAATCAGACGTTGTAAGGCATCAGTTACAACTTGCGTGAGAAATTGAGAAAAACGGTGCTCGCTGAAATGATACAAACGGATAATTGAAGCACAGACCGCAACTTCATCCCATTCAAAACGGACCCGTAATGCTTTCGACTTCTCTCCTCGATTCATTGCCAGAGTGCGATGGTGAGGCACCTTGACGACCTGTTCTGAGAAATTAAAATAGTCACGATATTCCTGGCCAGACGCTTCTGCAGTCTTGGTTGCATTCACAGTCAGACGTCCGGATCGCCACGCGATTTTGCGGGCGATTTCACGCACGTCAGCATCTTCACCAATTTTTTCAACCAGGATATCGGCGGCACCTTTAAGCACATCTTCGGAGGTACGGGCGCCTTCTTCACCTTTCGTATATTTTCGGGCTTCGATAGTCAGGTCCTGGATATTGCTGTCGCCTTCCCAGATGGCGTCAGCCAATGGTTTGAAACCCAGTTTTTTGGCAGTCGCAGCGCGGGATGTTCTTTTAGGGCGGTACGGGCGATAGAGATCTTCCAGCCGTTTGAGTGTATCTGCTTTTTCAATTTCCGCTTTGAGCTGAGGTGTGAGTTGCTGCTGCGCTTCGATTAAACGCAGAATCGTAGATGCACGATCCCAGATCTGACGCTTTGACTGAACCCGCTTTTGAATATCACGAATTTGAACTTCATCCAGATTACCGGTTCGTTCTTTTCGATAACGCGTGATAAAGGGAACGGTATTGCCTTCATCCAGCAATGCGATCACATTGAGAATCTGCTTTGCTGTGAGATTTAAATCCGAAGCCAACTGCTCTGCATCTTTGGCAGAGAAGTCTGTGCTTAACTGATTCGTTTGTATCTCAATCGCATCCATTCCGATTTCGATTCACTCCGATCAATAAAGTTTAAAAACCTGGATTACTATTTTGATTCCATCTCATCATTTACGGAATGATCTACTGTAAGAATAACGCTTTTGAGAAAAAATAGAAATGGTCTTACAGTCTCATCCTGATCGAATCATCTTGTATCTCTAATATATCTGCACAAAGTGTAGTAGTCTATGGTGAAGTATGATAGGCTTACGTCATTCAAAAGGTCCTTCTGAAAAACCAAATCTAATTCGAAATCCACGTGTCTTGACGTCTATGGACGCACTCAAAATTTGACATGTTTACTGTGTGCCTGCACGAAACACACATTTTCAGATTTGACAGACCTGTGATGGGGAATCCGTTTACAGCGCTCTCTGAGAAGTATCTTGATTCCGGATCCCTTTCTTTAGTGTATAAAATTATCTCTCTCATTCTGTCGGTAGAATCGCTTTTCTCGTTAGGACCGGACCTCATATCTGCCGATAAGTGATAAACGGACAATCTCAATCGATTTTCGGTCTGGCTTGCGCGAATCGATCATTCACCTGTTCGCAGGTGATTTCATCACGATCAACAGAGGGGGGAGATGGCATGGCTGCTGCCGTCAATTTGAAAACGTATCTATTGGTATTATTTGTGGTTAGCCTGGCAAATGGTGTCGAAGTTCAGGCAGGCTGGCCCTGGTCTTCTGAAGACGAAAAACAGGCAAAGTGGGCAGAAAAAGCTTCTCGTCCTGTCGGTGCACGTCAAAAGTACAAATTTGGGGAATTGTGGCCTCCCTATCCCCGGCCAACGGGACCAAAGCAGCATTTTTGGAATCGATACCACGCAGCTCACTATTGGCCGCATCCTTATGCCTGCGATGATCGTGCTTACGTGCATGATGTGATGGAACGACAGATGCACAACGGATGGACCGATCAGACAACACTTTATTCATATCACTTCAATAAAGATGGCAATAAATTAACAGAAGCCGGCTTGCTGCATTTACGCTGGATTCTGGAGAACGCGCCTGAAAACCGACGTGTCGTTTTTGTTCAGTCAGCCAACCAGTCGATTACCAGTCAGGAGCGACTGGCCAACGTTCAGTATGCGGCCTCACAAATGGCGGGTGACCAGAATGTTCCCTCTGCAATGTTAAGAGTCACACCATCTTACGGTCGTCCTGCTCGCGAAGAAGATTTGAAATACCGGGCTTATGTCGGATCGATTTTAGCTCCGCGGATTCAATACACGGCTGGAGGAGGTTCGGCCTCGAACGGGGGTGAATAACTCTCTTTTCAGTTCTGTTTGGTTTTGAAAATTCTCTTATTTCCGTTCGTAAAACGTAACTTGCTGCAATGATAGATCGCCCCACTGAAGATGAGCCCCCTAAACCATCCAGGGGGGCTTTCCCGCAGCAGGTACCTGAGCAGAAAGCTGGCGCAGAGCAGGGAGCTCGATTGAATTCAAAGAGTCATAGTCTCACCGACCTGTATAGTGACTTGTTTCAAAAAAAACAGTTGACGACTGACTTGCCGGATGATTCTTCTCATCTAGAACCTGATGCTGACGTCTCTTTAAACAAGCTCAATTTTGAAGGCAAACCGATTCCCGCACCACAAACGCTGGAAGAGAGTGGTTTGTCTCTAATGCAGTTATGTAATCTCGTTTTAAAACAGCTTTATCTGCAAGGCAGCGCTCTGGGAATTGAAATCTCTCGTAGCGCGCATCTCCCTTTCAGCATCATCGATGACGCTCTAATTTTTCTGAAAGATGATAAATGTATCGAAGTGAGTTCCGGTAATTTGATCGGACGATCCTCTTATCGGTTTAATCTAACTGAACTGGGGCGAATTCGTGCCAGGGAATCATTTGAGCAATGTCGATATATTGGCCCGGCTCCCGTTCCATTAGAGGATTATGTTCAACAGTGCCGGTTACAGACAGTAACGGGTATCGAATGTACGCCGGAAAACCTGGAACGCGCATTTTCAGATTTCATCATCCGGGAAGGGCTGCTCAATGAATTGGGACCAGCGGTTTGCAGCGGACGTTCGATTTTTATCTACGGGCCACCGGGGAATGGTAAAACATTAATCGCAAAAGGTTTGGGACAATTTTTGAATCGTCAGGGGGGAGAAATCTATGTTCCCTATGCATTGCAGATGGAAAACAGCATCATCACCCTGTTTGATCCGACAATTCATCAAACGACTGACGACCACGAATTTCTGGAACTGAATAATCTCGACCCGCAAAATAAGAATCGAATTCAGGACATGGATGAGTGGGTGAAACCCGATCGTGATCTGCGCTGGCGACGGATCAGACGACCGGTTGTGATCACCGGTGGTGAGTTGAATTTAGAGATGCTCGATTTGCGTTACAATAAAACCAGCAATTTTTATACAGCGCCATTACACATTAAAGCCAATGGTGGTGTGTTCTTGATTGATGACTTTGGCAGACAACTTGTCAGCCCGAAGGACCTCCTCAACCGGTGGATTATGCCGCTGGAAGATCGAAATGATTTTTTAACGTTGGCCACAGGTAAAAAATTTGCTGTTCCATTTGAACAATTGATCATTTTTTCAACCAAACTGGAAACGAAAGATCTTGTGGATGAAGCATTACTGCGTCGGATTCGGCATAAGATTCAAATCACTTCCCCCTCACGAGATGTCTTTACTGAAATCAGTCAGCTTTGTTGTCGCCAGCGAAATATTGAATTCGACCCGGTTTTTGTAAATTACCTATATGATAATTGCTATAGTCAGGGAAAGTCCCCCAGATCAAGTGACCCGCGAGATTTACTGGAGATTATCCAGTCAATATGTCGATTTAAAGGACAGGAACCCATCCTGGACTCTCAATTAATTTCAGAAGCGACCCAGCGTTTCTTCTGTCAATTATAAAATCATTTCTCCCGTTTTATTCAGCCTTTGATTCAAAGGCCAGTAAAGCAACCTGATTCACATATAATTAATCGATTTCATATGACTGATTGATTCCTGATTTGATCCTGCGATCAAGTCATATCAATTGGAAATAACGAAATGCAATGGGCACGCTGAATCTCAGGAATTCGGCGTGTGTATTTCGCATTTCACATCTTTCAAGTGCACCTCATGGAGGTAATTTAATGTCGGTTCGAATGACAAAACAAACATGGATTACAGGAACAGCCTGTGTTTTGCTAGTCTGTTCTGGTTGTTCTTCCATGCGCCAGCCACTTGCTTCTGGTTCCAATGACGAAGCGCCGACCAGTTTGAAAGACAAAATTTCTGTCGCGAAACAGAAACTCAAGGATCCGGATAAATTTTATATCACGCATGGTCAGTTGCAGGAAAAAATGGGCGATTTGAAATCAGCTCGTTCTTCCTATGAAGTTGCATTAGGTCAGAATCCGAAGTCAACTCAGGCCGTTCTCGGAATGGCGCGACTTGATCAGGTTGCCGGTAAAAAACTGGCGGCAGAAAAAGGGTTTCAAAAAGCCCTGGAGATGGAACCGAAGAATCCACAGGTCCGAGCCAGTATTGGACAATTCTATGCGGCTGAGAAAAAATGGGATCAGGCAGTGCCTCTACTTAAGGAAGCGATCCAGGCTGCTCCCGCAGATAAAAATATTCGATACCAGCTTGGAATTGCACTGGCATCTTCCGGTGATTACCAGGGAGCGATGCCGCATCTGATTCGTGCTGTTGGCGAAGCGGAAGCCCACTATAACATTGGTTACATCTTAAGAGATCGAGGCGAACTCAGGCGAGTGAGCAGCAGTTCCTGCAAGCTGTTTTACTGAAACCCGAATTCAATGAAGCACAATACTGGCTCGACGAAATCCGTCGTGAGAAGGAAAACCGTCTGATGCTCGCTGGTGTCAGTGCAGGTGCCACCGCAAAATCGAATTCAAAAGCAAAACAGGTTTCCTATACACAGGCAAAAAATCCAAAGACGGCTCTCATTAAACGGCAAAAACCGGGTGTCGCCCAGGGAATGAGTCCGGCTGGAGTCTCCCCGAAATCCAGGCCAGCCGCTGGCGCGAAGTCAGCGGCGCCACCGGCGAATCTCACTGCTGAACAGCAGGAACAGTGGCGCAATCAGCGTCAGTTTTAGCCCGTCGTTCGATTTCAATTCGTATTGAAAACAGCGTGAAAAAAAACAGGCCCCGATCTAAACGTCGGGGCCTGCTTCATTGACAATCGCGTATCCCTCAGGCAGACGCCGTCGCTGACTGTAGTTGTTCTGCTAATTTTTCGCAGAGACGTTTCAGCAGAGAAATTGAGTCTTGAGCCTGTTCTTCGGTCATCGTCATTGGTGGGCTGACTCGTAAGACGTTACCAGCCAGAGCACCCAGCAGGTGAATACCTTCGCCACCCTCTTCACCAAGATAACAGGTTTTAACGAATTCAATTGCGACTTCCTGGCTGGTTTTGCCGCCAAGTTCCGCACACTCAATTCCAAAGACCATGCCTTCGCCACGTACTTTGGCGATGATTCCGGTTTCTTTGAGCGCTTTGAGCCCGTCGATATACAGCTGGGACAGTTTCTGTGTGTTCTCCATGACGTCGGTGCTTTCGAACTCCTCCAGTGTTGCGAGTACGGCGGCGGAAGAGAGCGGGTTGGCACTCCAGGTGTCGGAGGCTTCGCCATATTTCAGACTGGCAATGACATCGTCTGCGTCCGACGGCTGCAGCAACAGGAACGCCATTTCCGAGTCCTTTACCAAGAACAACAAAGTCGGGCTCGATCTGGTATTTTTCGAAATGCGTACATGCAGCCGGTGCGACCAAAGTTGGCTTGAACTTCATCGAGGATCAACATGATGTCGTGTGCCCGGCAGAAATCCTGCAGCACTTTGTGATAAGCGACCTGAGGATGGTAGCTTCCCCCGCCACCCAGGTAAGGCTCGGTAATCAGGCAGTTGATCCGAGTGCCATATTCACTCCATAGATCTTCCAGCTCTTTCTGATAAACAGAGACATCCAGTGTCTCTTCAGATTTGCTGATGTCATCGCATTCCGTACGAGGAAAACTGATGAATTTCACGCGAGGATCACGATCCGAATCGGTTTCTGATCCAGTGACAGCACCGGCCAGACCTTTTTTACCGTGGAAACCATAACGGGTTGCCAGGATGATATCCCGGTCAGGATCACGGTGCAGACAGGCCCAGAGTGCTTTCTGAACGGCTTCTGAACCGGAGGCAGCCCACATGACTTTGTCGCAGCGATTGCCACCTTTGAAAGATTGAATATTGGCGATCAGTCGTTTGCTGGCTTCGGTTTCAATCGGGGTGACGGCGTTGTAAGCAGTCAGGGTGACGGCTTCGAAGTATTCGCCTTCCCCTTCGCCGGTCACATGTTCCGGTTTCCAGCCCATGTATTCGCTGAACCGTTTCATCCAGCGACGGGGATTGTGTCCGAGATTGGCAACAAGTACGCCAGAAGTGAAGTCGTACAGACGACGACCTTCCGGAGTCCAGTGGTAGCAGCCAGCGGATTTGGCCAGCACCGCCTGGCTGGGGGTGAAGGTTCGCAAGGATAACGGTTCGGTCTGGAACAGTTCGTGACGAACGGCGTTAGACTGATTTTCATTGTCAAATTGAATCGCTGTTGTCATTGGTTTTCTCTTTTGTGTTTTAGGTTTTTTAAACGAGTAGAAATCGATGTTCGCTACACAGAATCGATTTGAATAAGTTGTTACACAATTCCATCGTAAAGCACTTCTGTTTCAGATGAACCTGGTCGATAGAGAACCAGGCCTCCTTGTTCATCGTTCACGCGGACAACGCAGTCTGGTTCACCTTGAACGTGTTTCTCCAGAATCGCTTCCAGAGCCTGTACGGCGGCAACCGTCTGCCGGTCGGCAGATAAGTCGTTGTAACCCAGCGATGCGAATCTTGCTCCAGTCGTGCTGACGCTCTGATTCGGGACCGCCAAGCTCGATCTGGCGACTTCACGGGCAAACTGCTCAATGACTTCAATTCCGTAACCACGTTGCGAACGTGTCCCCCAGGGTTCAACGAACGTCCCGTTGTAGTGGTTGTTCATTGAATTTTTGAGAGTAAATGGCGTTTTCTCTTCGACCGTACATTCAACACCGCGTTTCCGGGAGTGGCCGTTCCACAATCCGTTATCAAATCGAAACTGGACTTCCTGTTCGACGTAACCGGGAAAGTTATCTGGTGTGACCCAGGAAGTATGAATATCGAAAGCCGCTTCACGGCCTGAATCATATTCGTAAACCATTCGCATCTGGCAGCTGTCCCAGGTCGGGCCATCTTTGTCGCCTACCAGACCCCGCTGGCCAGCTGCGGTGATGGTTTTCAGTTTTCCACCGAACGTGAAGTCGATCAGTTTGATGTAGTGCACGGCGACATAGGTTCCAGGGTTACGACCGGTAATCCACTGTGCGAACTGATCTGCCGGAAATTGCCTTGGGTTCCAGCAGCGAACAATAGCCGCTGTTCACATGCTGCAGTACGTCATCATAAACCAGAGTCCGCATCTTTTTATGATCCGGATCGAACAGCTTGTGGTAGACCACCTTGGCAGTCACATTATTCTCTTGAGCGAGCGCCACTCAGCTCATCCAGTTCCTGCAACTGCAGGACTGAGGGTTTTTCGACGATCAGATGCGTGCCTGCCTCCAGCAGTTTTTTGCAGGAATCAAAATGACGGTCGTCGGGGGAAGCGACACAGGCAAAGTTCAATCCGGTCGCGACCATCTCTTCAATCGCGTTTTCACCGGCGAAGCTCTGGAAGCCACCTACTTTGTCGCCACGTTCTGCCAGGTATTTCTCAGCCCGAGATCCAGTTCGGGTCGCGACGGCATCCAGTGAAACCTCAACCGGGCCCGTGTCTCGCTGGTAAAGGTCCTGTTTCGTGAACCGTTTCAAAGAAAGGACGGTAAGTTTCATCGACAATCATTCCGAAGCCAACCAGGCCGGCTTTCAGGGTTGTTTGGGGTTGTTTCCGCAGAACTCATAATAATTTTCCCTAAGTGAATTCAAAATATGTTGGTTTTAAGGGTGTAAATTTCGGATTTATTGCTATAATCAGGGGTATACCATGTTCTGGTGGCGCTTTCGGATGGCTTGAAAGTGAATTCACTTTATGGGTTGGTTCGGAAGCAAGCAATTGTCAAGTTTCTTTGAAAATCGAGATTTTCCACCCCCGGATAATTCTCGACACGGTTTTTCAGGTGAAAATGAGATCCCTGTGAAAAAAGAGACAACTTTACTGACCTAGAACCAGGATCTGCAGACAGGAAGACGAGAGTCTTTCCCTGGTGGATGAGGTCTATCAGAAGCTGCTGCTGCGGATCATTCGCTGTGAGCTGCCCGGCGGACAGAACTGAAAAGTACGCAACTGGCACGTGCACTGGGCGTGAGTCGTACGCCAGTCGTACAGGCATTGGCTCGATTGCAGGCTGATGGAATTGTGATACAACAGAAAAATCATCGTGCTGTTGTCAGGGAAGGAGCTGAAAACTGGCTTGTTGAAATTCACGAATTGCGGCTGTTATTGGAGCCATCTGCTGCTGCGATGGCCGCTAAACGGATTACAGAAGACGAGTTATCACATTTGCAGGATCATGGTCTGCTGAAGTGAAAACCTGTACCAGCAGCAGTACGAAGACGGCGATCGAGTCTAGTGAACAACTACAGAAATGGGGTACCGCTTCCCGTTCTTTTGATTATGCACTGCATCTGGCAATCGCCGAGTATTGTGGGAATTTGCCGATTTCCGAAGCCATACACAAATGCTGGAGCTATAAACGTGTCTCTTATTCAGCTGCTGAGGAAACACCGGAAATTATGACGCGAGGGCTCTATGATCATACCGTTCTACTCGATTCGTTAAAGAATCGTGATTCCGAGACGGCGTCTGCGGCTATGACCATGCATTTACGAAATGCCTCACGTATGAGACCTGATCGATTGATTGTGTAACTTGTTCCGTTTCGACGAATTGCCTGAAATCAGGAATTGACTTTGAAAAAGCGAATCGGATTTTCTCGTAGCTCTTGAAACTTGGCCTCAACCTGTCAAAAATGACTCAGGTATGGTCAACTTCGTTGATTTACTCTGAAACGCGTCCATATAAACCATAGCGGCTTCTCCATTGTTATACTCGATTCGAATGGCCCTGGAGACGCTGTAATAAACCTGGTGACAGGCTAAACCATTATAGTTTTTTAAATAACAAAAGGTACAGATCCCTCATGTCAGACAACCCTCGTGTCATTCTAAGTGCATTTGCCGATGAAGCAGCCAATCATAAAACAGCCGTCGAGCAAATGGTGGCGCTCTCCGCTTTGGGGCTCAAGTATTACAGCCCCCGGTTTATTGATGTCAATGCGGATGGCAACGTGAAACACGTCGTCGATCTGAATAAAGCAGAATACAAAACACTTCTTAAAATGCATGATGAATATGGGGTCAATGTTACCAGTATTGGCGCCCGTGTTGGAAAAATCAAACTGGTTGACAAGGATGATGGCTCACACAATGTGTTTGTACCCTTCAAACAATATTTGAAAAAAGAAGTTGCGAACACGATCAATGCAGCGAATACACTGGGGACCAAGTTGATTCGCGGATTCTCTTTTTATCCACCCAAAGGCGAAGACCCCAAACCGTATATGAATCAGGCTGTCGATCAGATTGGTCAAATCGCCGATCTCTGTGCGAAAGCCGGATTAATTTATGGTCTGGAAATTGAGCCAAACCTGATTGGTGAAACCGGACCGCTGCTGGCTGAACTGGCCCGCAAAGTCAATCGCCCCAACATGGTCACCATTTATGATGGCGGTAACATCGCTGCCCAGAACAAAGACGCCATGCAGTGCCTGAGCGAATTCCACGATATGAGTAAATCCATGGGATGGCTGCATATCAAAGATTATGCCGTCGATCGTGATTTGGAATGGACGGGTGTGGTTGATGAAGAGCGGCTGAAAAATTTTGTTCCCGCTAACGTCGGCGATGCCGGGCATGAATATGTGCTTCGCGAACTTCGCAAGATTCTCCCCAAGATGGAGAAAAAAATGAAAAAGCTGGGTGTGCCTGGCGTCTTTCTCGAAGTCGAACCCCATTTGAAAGGGGGCGGACAATTTGGAGGATTCAGCGGACCCGATGGAATCGGAGTCGCTGTCCGGGCACTCTGCTCTGTGCTCGATTATGTCGGCATTGATTATGATTTACGAACATTCAAAGATATTCAGGAACTGCGTGGTTTCTAGACCGCAGACTTTTTATCGTTGTCTCACCGTAGATGGGAAGTCAGGGTTCAAGAAAAACTGTCAATTTCCAGTTTCCTTTGCTACAATTTAAACTGGAGCCTTCTGAGAGTAAATTCCAATGTCTTTTGATCCACAACAGATGCAGGACATCATTGCCTGCCCGAAAACCAAAGCAAAGCTCGTGTGTGAGGGGGATTTCCTGATCTCCGTTGATTCGGCTTCGCGACTGAAATATCCCATCAAAGATGGGATACCAGTCATGCTGATTGATGAAGCGGCTGAAGTCCCTCAGGAAGAGTGGGCTGAAGTCATGAAACGACATGGTCGAAATCCGGAGACAGGAGCATTAAACTCCTGAGCTGTTACTCAACCAGAGGAGATAAAATGAAGAATCTGTCAAGCCAATGGTTATCCTGGAATTGCTTCTTCAGTTCGCTATGTTGTTCTCTGGTATGTGTGGTGTTGGCTGTTTCTGCAATTGCTGATACACCAGCTTCACAAGCAGATCAGAAACGTTCTAAAAAGAGTCACTATACTTATCAAAGTGACCATGATATTCATGGCATCGGAAAGTTCTACCTGGGTCGTGAGATCGCACGTGTCATGGGATATCAGGGAGCGCCCTGGCTTGAACGGGCAACGCGTGAGCAGGAAGAACGTCTTTCACTGCTTCCCAAGGCGTTAAAACTGAAACCGGGAATGGTGGTGGCAGATATCGGTGCGGGAAGCGGCGTGATTTCCGTGATCCTGGCTGAGCATGTCAGTCCAGGCGGGAAAGTCTTAGCGGTTGATGTGCAACAGGAAATGCTGGATCTACTCAATAAGAAACTCAAAGAGCAGGGAGTGAAAAATATTCATCCTGTGCTCGGGTCTCAGAAATCACCAGGGCTCAAGCCCTCATCCATTGATCTGGCAATTATGGTTGATGTGTACCACGAGTTTGAATTTCCCTATGAAATGATGCAGGAAATTTCTAAAGCTTTAAAACCCGGAGGACGTGTTGCGCTTGTGGAATATCGCAAGGAAGATTCTGCCGTCCGAATCAAACTGGTGCATAAAATGACCGAAGCACAGGCAAAAAAAGAAGTCTCTCGTCCCGAATTGAAATTGAAATGGAAAGAGACCATCAGCATTTTACCCAGACAGCATATTCTGGTATTTCAGAAAACTGAGGAAAAGTAGGCCATATTAATGCCTGGGTGTCTCTTCCAGTTGCATTGCACTCGGGCACGCGAGTCAAAAAAGGTCCATTTCTGTCTGTTTCTCTCATTGTTTTCAGCTGAAAAAATGATCGAGAATTCGAATATATAGGTTGCTTCTTTGCCTTTGATCTTGGAAATTCACTGTTTTCATAACGGATTGACCCAAAATTCACCTCTCTGTATACTTCGCCACTATTCAATTCCCATGTGATTAGCAATGTTGGAATGTAGGGTGATTGATTTCTTGCGAATTCCCAATCAAGTGTCGATCTTTTATGTAAGGATGATCCTGATAAATGATGAGTAGCAGCTTGATGCTATCCGGCCTTCTATTGGTGGGGATATTTTTGATCTCCCTGATTTTAACGGGTTGGATTATTAAACTGGCACCCCGTTTGGGTCTGGTACGTGAGCCAACCAGTCGTTGTTCTCACATCAGCCCAACTCCGCGCGGAGGTGGAATCAGTTTTGTCATCGCTTTTCTGGTCGCGATCTGTTTATGGAATGGACTGGGGTTAATCTCAGGAAATTCATCAGTCGTACTGTTTTTCGGTGGGCTTGCAATTGCGGGCATCGGATTCTGTGAAGATCTCTATCATTTACCGGTGAAAAGCAGACTGTGCGGACAATTCTTCGTTATCGCTGGTTCCATATATGCTCTGGCTCCGTTACCGAGTCTGGAATTGTTCGAATATCGACTGGAGTCAGCCTGGGTTTTGGGAGCGATAGCTGCAATTGTAATGCTTTGGTGGTTGAATTTATTCAACTTTATGGATGGCATTGATGGTCTTGCCATCACTGAAGCCATCAGTCTTTTAGTGGCAGCGAGCATCCTGATTCAATTACAGGTTTCATCAAACAGCACTGGCAGTCCTGTAGAATTCAGTTTAATGGTGGTATTGGCGATTGCTTTGCTGGGGTTCATTGGAGCGAACTGGGCTCCTGCAAAAGTATTTATGGGTGATGTCGGCAGTACCTTTTTGGGATACACTTTGGGATTAATGGCGTTAATGACGATCATTTCGGGTACGTTGAGTGTTTGGGTCTGGATGATCTTACCCGCTGTGTTCTGGATTGATGCGACAGTAACTCTGATTCGGCGCATCTTGCGAGGAGATCGCTGGTATCAGGCACATCAAAGTCATGCATACCAAAAGGTATCCCGGCTTCTGGAGAATTCCGTAAAATATAGTGGATCTACTTCAAATGGCAGACACAGAGCACATCGCAAAGTAACTTCAGGTATTCTTGGCATTAATCTGTTCTGGCTTTTTCCATTAGCCACATGTGCGCTGTTTTGGCCTGAATGGGGTATCGCATTGACAGCCATTTCCTGGGCACCACTGGTTTGCTGTGTTTGTTATCTGGGAGCTGGCAAGCCTGAGGAACTCGAGATTCACTGGCAGAGATCGGATAAGATCGGGCTGTTCAGAAAGACCTGGCTTCGAGGATTACCGGGGGGGCGAGCAATACCGAAACAACCTGAGAATATTAATTCGGGCTCAACAACAATTCGGACTGAGCACTAGAGTTACTCAGGTGATGTTGCAATCCCAACATCCTGAGGTTGCAATAGAAACTCGCGCGGCTGAAAGTTGAAATCACGACAGGCATCTGTGTGGTCAAAAATGAGATCTGAATTCATGCGTTCTGCCATTCCGGGAGAGACGTTTCTTACTCGAGGTAACCATTTTGAGATTCTTACGCCAACTCGGAATATCAAAGTGGGAACACGTAAATACCTGGGTTTCATACCCAATGCTGAAAATACTCTTTGAACCATTTCGTCATAACGAAGAGTCTCCGATCCGGAAATATTATATGCTTGATTGGCAACACGGGGTTCACGTAATGCCTGCAGGCAGGCAGTCGCTACATCATCAGCGTGGATTGGCTGTCTAAGTCCTTTCGCCTTTCCGAGGAGTGGAAAAAATCGAAAGCGACGAATAAATCGGGCAACGGCTGCAATATTTTTGTCCTGTCCAAATCCATAAATTAATGTTGGTCGTAAAATTACCCATTCGATATCATTTGTTTTTGCCCAGTTTTTTAGCTGATCTTCTCCCTCGATCAATTGCTGAGCAATCTTTTGCTCAGAAGGGTCGATCGATTCCGATTTTGTAAAACAGCTTGTGGAACTTAACGCGATGATACGCCGAATATTAAAATGCTTCAGCATGTCAAAATAATCTGACAGTATCCAGACAGGACACAGGCAAATCCAGTTTTCGATGGATCCTTTCAGTGACGAAATTTCAGAGGCTGAAAGATGGCACCATTGTACAAGACTTGATTTCTCTAAATTGACCGCATTTTTGTTTCTGGTAAATGCGATAAATTTTTCTTCGAAGTCATCACATTGATTGATCTCAGGTGAGAGAAGTCTGCGGCCTGCCAGACTGGTCGCACCTAAAACTCCAATGCTGCGTTCAGGAGATTGCATTCTTCAGCCATCTAAAAAAACGTTTGATTGTATGGAAGATCGAGAGCAGTCCAAACCGAAACCAGATTGCAGCAGTGACTAACCACATTAATACACCGGGGTACTGGTGCCGGAAAAACTTCCTGTAAAAACGAAGCATTCCTTTATGTTTATGCCATTCCACAAAAACAGGACGCGCTCTGCTGCAGGCACCCTGAAAGTGGGTCAAGGTTGCACCAGGTACGAAGAAGATCTTCCAGCCTTCCAGCCTGAATCGCATGCACCAGTCCAGATCTTCGCAGTGCAGGAAGTATTCTTCGTCCAGACCTCCCACCGCATCAAAGACATGACGGGGTACCAGCATACAGGCTCCAGAGATGGCTTCCACTTCAATTGGGGATTCAGGAACAGCCTGCAGATGTAAATTGAAGTCGACGAATAATCGCGGATACCGTTTCGACAGCTTTGATAAACGGAATACACGAACCAATGTCCGCCAGGGGGTTGGTATCATTCGACGACTGCCTGGTTGTTCACTTCCATTGGCGTTTACTAATCGACCACCTGCCATACCTGCCGAACTGTCCTCCTGCAGACAAGATAATAGTCTGGGAATCGTTTCCTGATAAATCATACAATCGGGGTTAAGATAAAATAAATAATTCTCGGTTGCCTGTTGAGTTCCGAGATTACAGGCAACAGCAAATCCCCGGTTGGTCTGGTTCTGAATGATTTTGAGTCGTGATTGATTTGGACAGGATGTTTGCAGAAGAGAAATGCTGTTGTCAAGAGAAGCGTTGTCGACAACGATCACTTCTGCTTCAGGAGCATGTTGAAAAATGGTTTTTACGCATGAACAGACATGGTCTCCGGAATTGTAGTTCACAATGATAAACGAGCAGTTTTCTTTAGTCATTAGAATTGGTTCGTCTTATCCTGGTGAGGTATTGCGTCAAATTGAGTAAAGCTCTCACCATAGTATCAAATGGTTTCCATCTCAGATGCAGTGTGTAAGGTTTAAACTGTTTTTTGCAGATTTTTCTGATGATGATCATCTTGGTGGATCAAATCTACGGATCAAATCTACGGATCAAATCTACGGATCAAATCTACGGATCAAATTTATAGATCAAATTTATAGATTTTAATCTGGTTCTCTGTCGCAACTTGAATCAATTGAGATACCGTAACAAAAGTGTTTCAAAGAACTTTTTGAAAAGTATAAATACTATGATTGATTTTCTGAAGAAGGAAATAAGTTCTCTCTGAGTTCATCAAGCGAATTGGCAAAAACATCAGCTGATTTTTGATCTGATGCACTTAAAAAATGCCCTGTTCCCACCAAAGCCGTCTTTCCCAGGTGAGCCGCTTTACCAGCAGAGATATCAGAAACTTTATCTCCAACCAGAATCGATTCTGACAGATTCAGATGATGTTTTTTTGCAGCCTCGAATAGCATTTGAGGTTGCGGCTTTCGACAACGACAATCGATCTGGTATTTTCCTTTTCCATGTTCCCTGTGATGTGGACAATAAAATACATCTAATATAGTGAGGTTCTGTTTTTCGAACTCATCGATCACCCACGACATTAACTCCTGGAATTGTTGTTCTGTGTAGTAGCCGCGTGCGATCCCGGACTGATTTGTGACAATGATCAGACAATACCCGGCATGAACTGCCGCATGACATAGCTTGAAGATTCCATCAATAAATTCGAAGTCTTTACTCAGATAAAGATAGCTTTTCTCAATATTTATCACACCGTCACGGTCGAGAAAAAAAGCTTTATTCAAAACAGGACCACTTTGAATTCCAGGGCTAAAAATAAATTATCCGATTGATGATCTTATCAAAATTCAGTGACTCTGGATTTGGAATCGATTTCGGCTATAATTCAAACCCAAAAATTTCTGCTTCAACACATTCGCATAAGGTATGTTCCAGTACCAGATGTACCTCCTGAATTTGGCTTGTCAATTCTCCAGGGGCTATCACACAGACATCGCTCCATTTACGGACTTCCCCACCATCGTGTCCTGTAAAAATAATACTGGGAATTTCTTTTTCTCTGCACGCCTGCAATGCTTTGACAATATTAGGGGAATTACCAGAAGTGGTGATCCCTAAAAAGACATCTTGCGCTGTGAGTTTTCCTGTGATTTGTCGGGAAAATACAAGATCGTAACCGTAGTCATTTCCAATCGCGGTTAAAATGGAAGAGTCTGTCGTTAATGCTTCAGCGGCCAGGGGAGCGCGGTCTTTTGCTAATCGACTGACAAATTCGGCAGCGAGATGTTGCGCATCGGCTGCGGAACCACCATTGCCGGCAACATATAATCTGCCTCCCTGCTGATAACTCTTGAGGACGAGATCGACGGCTTTAGAAAATTCATTCTGAATATCTGGATTTTCAAGAAGTGTTTTTTTGGCTTCGATTGATCGTTCCAAATTGCGGCAGATGATTCGAATTGCCTTGTTCATAGGGTCCACTCCAAAATCTTTGTCCCTGGACTCTCTCAATGGCGAAGGAATTCGAGAGTTTGATCATCGGTAAAAATTACAGGACGAGATTTCCTGTTTTCTATCAGGGTCAAGAACTTATAGTTATAAAAGTTAGTTGAGCTGCGAGTATACTGGAATCAGAAAAACAATGGCAATATTGATTCTTAGACTCATCACAGAAAGGCAAGACGTTTACTGACATGCTGAAGAAGCGGCAGGTATCAGGGGCCAGCTTTGGTTCAGTCGATTGGCGTGTTCGGATTGAAGCTGGCTATCGCTGCGAGAGTCGCATTTTCACTGAATCGAAAATGTTCGCATGAACTGACAGTAGAAATGTAGAGAAACCATTCTCATTAATAGTGAGAAAGGGTGAACAACGGGAATCGAACCCGCGACCTCCGGAATCACAATCCGGCGCTCTAACCAACTGAGCTATGCCCACCATAAATGAAAACTGGCAACAAAATCTGCCAGTTCCTTCAGACAAAGACAGATTCTAACCAAAAATCGCGTACCTGAAAAGACTCCGGCTGAGACAAAAGGTTCAATTTTTACGTTATCGAGGTTCATTTCAAGATGTAAGGATTCTCAGGCAGGGAATCAGGAAAAGATCGTGCATACGTGCATCTCTTGTCAACAATCTGTAGAATTGACATATTAGGGTTACCCCACCAAATCGACATGGATCTCATAGACTGAAACAGGGAAAAAACATGAAAACACTTAGATTTGCCTGCCTGATTCTCGCAATTTCTGCATTGAGCTTTTGTCAACCAGAATTAAAGGCTCAGGATTCAACCAATTTTCCAACAATTGGAGAAATCATCCGGCTCGATCCCAGACTTGATCAATTGATTGACAAAAATGCCCGGATCGAGGTTCTCTCTTCCGGTTTTGAATGGTCTGAAGGGCCTGTCTGGGTAGGCAGTGCCAAAGAGGGCTATTTGTTATTTTCCGATATTCCCCGAAATTCCGTTATGAAGTGGGAAGAAGGAAAGGGCGCCTCTTTATTTCTGAAGCCTTCCGGATATACGGGAGTGACTCCCTATGGAAATGAACCAGGTTCAAATGGACTGTTTTTAGACCCGCAAGGGCGTCTGGTTTCTTGTGAACATGGCGACCGCCGCGTGTCCGTGATGACCAAAGACGGTGGCAAGCGGACGCTCATCGATAACTATATGGGAAAGCGTCTCAACAGCCCCAATGATGGCACATTCAAATCTAACGGTGATTTGTATTTTACAGATCCTCCCTATGGCTTGCCGAACCGCTATGACGACCCACGACGTGAACTCGATTTCTGTGGTGTCTATCGGCTGGCAAAAGATGGTACATTGACTTTGTTAACGAAGGAAATGACACGTCCCAATGGAATTGCTTTTTCACCCGATGAAAAAACATTGTACGTCGCACAATCCGATCCGAAAGCGGCCATCTGGAAAGCGTTTCCTGTTCAGAAAGATGGAACTTTGGGAAAAGGGAAGGTGTTCCACGATGCCACTGCAGATGTCGGGAAACTTCCCGGACTGCCTGATGGTTTGAAAACAGACATCAAAGGAAATGTCTTTGCAACAGGTCCTGGTGGCTGCTATGTATTCACACCAGCGGGAGATCTGTTGGGACGAATCAGCACCGGCGAGCGCACTGCCAACTGTGCCTGGGGCAATGATGGTTCAACACTTTATCTGACGGCTGATACTTATCTGGTGCGGATACCAACTAAAACCAAAGGTCATGTGGGTCCTGCCGGGAAGTAGCTCGTCATACACGCCTGTCGGGCACGGTACCCGGGACTCGTCACTTGATTATTCAGGTGACGAGGATGTGGGAGAGCTGGTAGAGTTTTTGAAAACAAAGAGTACTTTGATTGGTTGATTTGTTTTACTTAATCGGGCTGATGTACCGAGAGCTCTTCCCTTTTGAGTTGTATTACTGAAACCGAGAGTTGGTTTTGAGGCCGTCAGAGGCATATTTGTGGATTTCTTTTTTTGTTCGAACACGGTTTCCAGTTTACTGGCAGCGCGTTTCATTGCTGTTGACCGGGCAATTTGATCTGCCGGTATTTGCATCCGGTAAAGAGTCTGAGAAGAACCAAAATTATTCCGTTGGTCTTTCGATCGATCCATTTTTGAATCGGCAGAAGCGACGATTTTTGTATTCGATTTATTTCCGGTAGAGACCTTCCTTTTCAGGTTTCCATTGAGATGGCTTCCTGAATTTTTTTTAGTTTCACTTTTACCTGCTGTCATATCGTTGGGGCCATACAAGTGATATGCGAGAACGTCTGGCAGCTTTTCTGCTCCCTTACTGAGGGATGCTTCACTGATTGCCGGCTGTAGAGCCAGGCTCACAAATTGATCGCGTTTGAGGTCTTTCTGAAAATCTTGCAGGGCGGCTGCCAGCTGCTTGTCAGTTGCTTCAACATAGACGGCAAACAATTCGGTATCGTCATCACCGGATTTCTGGGCTGTTGATTGATCTCGCGACTCCTTGGCTTTATCAACTGTGGGTTTGCGATTTCGAGTTTGTCGTTCTATTTCCGATTGTTTTTGTTGATTCACGGGAATATTGTTGCGGGCCAGAAGTAATTCCATAGTGCCCAGTGCCTGCTGAACATCAACCACGCGCACTTCGATCACGGCGACCTTTCCATCGATGTCACGAAAGTAAGGTAACGCATCTCCAATCCGAACTGTATCAAGTGGAATATGTTCAGGAAAACCTTCAGATCTGGACTTGCTGCCAGCGCGCAGCTGTCGAGAAGGAATTTTTGCTTGTTCTTCTTCATTAATTGAATTCCGAACCGAAAAAGTTCCATGCTTTTTTTCTGACGATAGTGCTGGAGACAATGATGATTTTTTCATGGGAAGTTTATCAGACTTGAGATTGTCCGTAATACTAAGGTCATTATTGTCAGCGACCGCAGATGGGGCGGCAGGCAGAGCTGCCATTTTTTTATTCATCCCATCAAAGTCCAAGGAGTCACTGGATCGGAAATTTTCTCTCGTCGCAACAACCTCTGGTAAATCAAGAGAAGACGCACTTTTGGCCGGTGATAGATCGGAATGTAATTGCGCAATTGGCGTTTTGTAAGAATTCATCAACAGAACAAATAATACAAGGGCAGCCATGGAAGAGCAGGCGCTGATTGTAACGGCAACGCGGAAACGAATGGCTGAAGGACCACGTTTTACAACTGGTTGTGCTGATTTCGCCAGTATCGTTTCCTGTTCAATTCGTCGCCGAATCGATGGTGCCAGTTCAGGAGGCGCCAACTCGGTGGCAGTTTCCTGAAGGAGGCGGGAAATTTCGCCGATCTCGTGTAATTCCTGACGCGCTTCTGCTGAAGTCTCCAGCAGGGACTCCAGTTTTTTACGTTCCTCAGGTGAGACTTCATGATCGAAGTAAGAGGAAAGGTTTTCATTTGATGATTGTTGACTACTCATTTTGATTCACTTACCGATGACTCGTGGTCAGACTTATAAACACGTGATTCCGTTTCGTTTTGAAATAGCGTGTTCAATTTCTGTTTCAGTTCATTCCTTCCTCGAAAGATTCGGCTCCTGATGGTTCCTAACGGGGTTGCTGTAATTTCCGCAATTTCCCCGTACGACATTCCTTCCAGCTCTCTTAATATTAATGGTGTTCGAAACTCTTCCTGCAACTCATTCAATGCCTGATGAACAATCTTTTTTCGTTCGGAGATTTCAGCAACTTCGGGAGGGTGGTTTTCCGGGTGAGTATCAACCAGCCAGTTTCCAGCCGGATTTTCTTGAGTATCCAGAGTTGTGGAGGTCCGTTTTGTTTTTCGTTTTTGCGTAATTGCTGCATTAAATGAAATACGAAACAACCATGAATAAAAGGCGGCTGTTCCACGGAACGTGTTCAATTTAAAGAATGCCTGGGTAAATCCTTCCTGCGCGGCATCGCGCGCATCATCTCTCGAGCCCAGAATCCGCACGAGCGTTCGATACAAGCGGTCCTGGTATTTCAGGACCAGTACATCAAAGGCCTCCGTACGACCTGCCAAACATTCTTGAATCAGGTGTTGATCATTGTTGTTCACAGTAGCTATTGGACGAACTGATAGAGGAATAAGTTCCTGCTCACAAAAGAAAACAGTGATTTTTAAACGAATTAACTATTGAACTTCAGGTATGTTCTTATTTTTAAGCACGTTACGTCAATATCAGATCATAGAATCAGGCAAGAAAAACTCTTTTATTGTGTCGAGATCGGCTGAAGGAGACAGTTATCAATCAAGCGGGTTTCTCCCACATACGCGGCAATCAGTGCCACCATATCTGGTTGTGGGGTCACGATTTCTTCCAGCGATATCCCATCAACAATCGTAGCGTAATCCAGTTTCAGTAGAGGAGTTGCATTTAATAACTGCTGCATTTCCTGTTTCACTGAAGTGAGGTCGGTTTCTCCATCTTGTATTTTTTTTTCGGCCAGTTTGAGCGCGCGCGAAAGCGCTAACGCAGACGTACGTTCTGCCTTTGAAAGAAAAGCATTGCGGCTGCTGAGCGCCAATCCATCTGCCGCTCTGATTGTGGGGCATGTTTGAATTTCAACAGGGATGTTCAAGTCGAGACACATTCTGCGAATGACGGCCTGTTGCTGGTAATCTTTTGCACCAAAGTAAGCAACATCAGGAAGGCAACTCAGCAGGAGTTTGGTAACAATCGTGGTCACACCCTCAAAATGATTCGTGCGGGTCGTTCCCTCCAGAATATGTGAGAGCGACGTCACTTTGACACTTGTTGAGAAACCGGACGGATACATGATTTCCGAAGTCGGTATCCAGACCAGATCTGCTCCTGCAGACTGGCAATTTGCCAGATCCTGCTCTAGTAAACGCGGGTATTTTTCAAAATCTTCTGTCGGTCCAAATTGAGTCGGGTTTACAAAAATAGAAACCACAACAAAGTCACATTCGCGACGTGCTGTCTCAATCAGACTCAGGTGTCCGTCGTGCAGCGCTCCCATCGTGGGGATAAATCCGATCGAAGCATTTTGCTTGCGTTGTGCCTGGATCAGCAATCTCAGTGCTGAAATTTCTTCGATTGTCTTGAAGTGCAATGGAGACCGGTCCGACATGATTTCAAAACCTGCAAGATAGGGACACTTCCATAAAAGATCAGATCGCTACCAGGGACACGAACAGATGCCCGGCACTGGCAGGAGACTGCAGCGAGTGCAGATTTCAGTCATAACAAACGCTGTTACTTCGATTTTTTAGATGGTGGCCGCCGGTTTCCACCTCGCCTGTTTGATGATCGCTTAGGCCGCCTGCGGCTTCGGTCTTCTGAAGACGGACTGTTTTCCAGGTCTTCTTTACTGACCTTGCCGGCAACCAGCTTCGGATTCAACAGATAGGAAATCGCTTCTTCCCAACTCGGTACATTGGGGTATTTATTTTCGGAACTGTTTTTTCTGGGATGTGAAGATGGGGCTGATTCAGAAGTCTCTTCCTGGTCAGTCGCTTCAGAACGAGTTGTACTTTTGCGTCGACGCGGTCGTCGTTTTGCAGGTCGAGCTGGTTCTTCTTCACTTTCATCAGAATCGTCCGATTCGCTCTCTGCCTGATTTTCAGGCCTGGCTTCGACTTCTGTGTCTTCCGTTTCTGAGTCTTCCGTCGCTTCTTCATTTTTACGAGAACGTGAACGGCGACGTCTGCGTCGTCTTCGAGGTTTCTTTGTTTTTTCAGCTGCCTCTTCTTCTGCTTCTTCAATCGTTTCAGCGACTGTTTCTTCTATACTTTCCTGCTCTTCATCTTCCTCGAATTCGACCTCTTGAGAAATGAGGCCAAATCCAAATGAGTCGTCATCATCGAGTCGTTCATCAGTCCGGGACTGTTGTTTGACTTGTCTTTTTGGCT
>CALOEF010000055.1:0-13608 GCA_942492165.1 uncultured Planctomycetaceae bacterium | reverse complement strand
AAAGGATCACTTGTGCAAAAAAAGTTCTCAACGCAGTCTTGCTGACGGGGTACGCTCGGCAAAGACCAACGGCTCCTGATTACGCTGTGGCCATGATCGTATTCGAACTGCCATTGGTCGTGTTGTGTGTGCGTGTTCTCTGGTCAGGGCGTAATGGGCGTTATTTCAGGTAATTCGCTTCAATCGATTGTCTGAATCAATCTCGATCTTTCAGCGAATGAAGAAGCTCCAGGCAATACAGGCATCAACTGATGATACCGTTCTTGTTCAGGACTTTGCCTGTGAATATGCAAGGCTGACTTCTTGAATCAGATAATCGAGTTCATGCTTTAAAAAACAGGTGCCAGGTTGAAGTAGTACAGTCGTGGGGAGGAGGTTTGAGATGTAATGATTTTAAGATCCGGTTATGCCAGGTCCATTTTGTTATTTGGAAATCAATTTCAATTCCACGTTGTCATCGCTCCCTTTTACTTCGTATTTCAGCACTGTTTTTACGTTGTAAATGATGGGGATTTTCTGTTCTTGAGAGAAGATTTGGATAATATGATTTCCGACAGCAGCGCCCTTGGCATCTTTTGAATAAATGAGTTCGAATTTTCCCTGCTCATCAGTAATACCAAATGAACTCGATGGTTTTTTCTCGTTTTTCCATTCGTCCTGTGGTATAAATCGCACTTCGGCCCGGGGAAGCGGCTTGTCGTCCAGTGTGATAATTCCACTGATTGATTCCAGAGGTGGACGCTCAGTGGTGGATACCATTGAAGTCATAATTGCGTATAAACCATAACAGACAATGAGTACACCAGCCCCACCGCCAAGAACCATTTTTACAAAATATTTGTTGGCTTCTGTAGTGGCGTCTTTCTTTTTTGACTTTTTCTGTTCTCCAAACTGTTTATGACCGGTTGATTTTTTTGCCGGGGGTTTTGTAGCCGGTTTTGAGAAACCAGCGTCGAGGGGTTCTTCTGTTTCAACCGGGTCTGAAGGACGGAGCATCTGCTGCGCAATATTACTTGACGCTGACTCTTCCGGAGTGGGTGACGAGGATTTTTCAGCCATGACCTCTTCAGGCTTCCGGACTTCTGAGAGTGGAGGCAGCGAGACTTCCTGACTTTTGTACGTTTTGACAGGCGGTTTGCTTTTCTTTTTGGCTTTCGGCGCTTGGTCTTCGTCTGGTACTCTCAGAATCTCGCCACATTTTGAGCAGGAAACTTTTTTTCCGATATACTCATCAGGTGCTTTCAGATTTTTGCCACATTTGCATAAAAAACGAACAACCATGTGTTGGCCCACTCTTCTATTCTATTTTCGTGTAAAAAGAATCTTTCTGGCAGATCACATCCCTGAATCTGTATGAGCTAAAAGAAGCGTGACTGTTCAGCATGAGAGAAAATGGCAAGGCCAAAAATTCCACTGACTTAGGGGCGTGCTTCGAGACTATGTTCCGAGATAAAATGCCTTGTTTATCCACAAACCTCTCCCCTGAGGGAGAGGAGTTGAGGAATCGATGACAATGAAATTATAACAGAAATCAGAGTTTACGAGTCCTGGTTGAAGATTTCTGATCATAATGTTACTAAAAATATAACCGTCCAGACAGATCAGTCCCCTGTAAATTCTCCTACAGGAATGCTGTTAGCCATATTACCTAAATTGGCGAACAGAAAACTGTCGATGTTTTCCGAGATGATGCGTACGCTGCCGTCTGCAAATGCAAATTGCGCGATCCCATCGTGTTCACTTCCCGGACCTGCGATACTGAAAGCCTTGTTCGGTCCTTCGCGAGTGCTGAAGAGTGTGGCTGCTCCGCCCCAGGCCCAACCATCACGACTTCTCAGACCATCAACCGTTCCGGGGTTCGTCAGTCTCTGGTTTTCACCAACAATAATGACATTCGATGTCCCATCTTTCACATCTCTCATTTTTGTGGAACTGTTGACAGAGAAGATTCCAATATCAAAGGGATGTGGTGTTTTCATGATACCAGCGGGACCAATCGCCGTTGGTTGAACGGGTTCATTTAAATTCTGGGCGGGTGTGACAGCCCATGTTGCGCCAGGTAACCCCGCAGATAACGGATTAAAAGCGATTCCGGAACCAATACAACCAGAATAGTCATTTCCCCCCTTTGTGAAGGCAATATTGACTCTCTGCAGCTGGCTGTACTGATTTAAATCCATCGTATTACGTCGAGAGGGACAATAAAATGCGGGTATATTATTATGTGTCGGAGTGAAAAGCGGGGTAAAGGCATCTGAGGCGAGTGCCAGCACACCATTCCCATAAACATTACGCTGAAAATTCCATACATCATAATGTTGTGCCTGCTCAATCTGAGGAAGAATATGGAGCATCCAGCTGGTGCCATGACGTCCTGAACCGTTCAAGAGTGTTCCTTCAGTGGCGAATGCATAAGTGCGATCCGTGGCGCTGAGCCCACCGTCAAAACTGGAGGTTAATTCTCCAGGAGGGAAAGTACGATGTACGTCGTGATAATTATGCAGTGCCAATGCAAGCTGCTTCAGATTGTTCTGGCAACTTGAGCGACGAGCTGCTTCGCGGGCCTGTTGAACTGCCGGTAAGAGCAGAGCAACCAGAATCGCTATGATTGCTATGACAACCAACAATTCAATGAGCGTGAAGCCTCGCTTGAGACTCGTTTTATTTCTGCGCATGGTGGGTCTCCTGAATTTGAATTAGTTTATGATAAAAGTTTCGGTATATGTATGGGATTTCCGTCTATGCCTGATACGCGTCAGATCAATTGTCCCAATATCAAGTGATTCATTTAGGATGGCGATTCGGTCAGAATTATCGGTCTCTCTAATCTAAAGGGTATCATCCCTAAAAAGAAGACTCAAGAAGATTTTCTGTATTTGGTATAGTTGACAAAGGTATCTTTGTTCAATGCCGCCAGTGATCAGTGAGAAATCCTGTCCGGACGAACTACTTCACAATGGGGGCCGTTTGTTCTTTTGTAGTGACACCAGGCGGTAATTCCATGATTTGGATGCTGCGGAACTGGATTTCCGCCCCTTCCGATTCGAGGCAAAGATAACCTTTCTTGACCGAGGCTTTACTGACTCCGTTCACAAATTTTCCATTGACGGACAGTTTGACGACACCGTCAACGCAGACCACGTCATAAACATTCCATTGTCCTTTCCCTTTGCAGCGATTTTCAATCGATTTACTCCGCCTTCCGCGCGGGTTATCGGGAACTGTTATCAAGCCATTAGCGCCGAAAAGTTCGCCATGTACATAGGCAATGGGTGGCAGAGTACCATCTTTTTTCTTGTGGAGATTGACCCATTCCAGTTCCAGCATCTGAATTTCCATCCCTTTCGGCAGGCGTCTGCCTTCTGGAACGGTGCCTTCGCTCCAGGCAAATACGCCCGAATTTCCGCCGGCTTCCATGTGTCGCCATTCTACGTGCAGCAGAAAATTTTCGTACTGTTTATCCGTTCGCATGACGCCAATCGGATGTCCCGTACAGATCAGTATGCCATCACGTACGAACCAGGTATCTTTTTTCGTATTGACGTTAACCCAGCCCGTCAGATCTTTTCCATTAAAGAGAGGCTTGTACCGGGGAAGATCATCAGCAAATCCGGTAACTGAATGACAGATTACAGTCGAACTGAAACAGAATAAAATGGTAATGATATGCTTCATGGTAGAGTCTCTCCTGTCTGGAAGTCGTCTGTTAGAGATACAGCTTATTTTCGGTAATTCCCTTTTGCAGAGCGATCATATCGGTATCAAAAGCAGGAAACAAGCTGATTGCCATGAATCGAGAAGGGGAGAGGAGCTCAGGTCAGTTCCATTAACCGCGTACCGGCATCGAGCAGATATTGAGGCCGCCCCTGAGGGTCGGTGATCGTTTCTGCGTGCGGGTTGATACCCAGGTTATGATAGAGTGTAGAAAAGATGTCTTTATAATGGACAGGACGTTGAACAACTGCGCTGGCGGTCCGGTCTGTTTTCCCAATCACCTGTCCTGTCCGCATGCCTCCACCGGCGAGAATAGCAGGCCCGACGCGCGGCCAATGATCGCGACCTCCATGTTTTGAATTAATACGTGGCGTGCGACCAAATTCTCCCCAGGCAACAATTGTGACATCGTTAAGCATTCCACGTTCTTCCAGATCCGTTACCAGGGTTGTGAGACCATGATCAAGGATCGGCAGTAGATGTCGCAGTCGATCAAAGTTGTTGCGATGTGTATCAAAATCACTAATGGAAATATTCACACAGCGTACACCCGCTTCAATGAGACGCCGGGCCAACAGGAATTTATTGACAGCATCAGGGCCATCAGCCGTAGTAGACCGCAGGCCTGAATGACTGGCTTTTAGTGAATAACGTGCCAGGCTGGCGGGATCTTCTTTCGAGAAATCCATGGCATCAGCCAGTCGCCCGGATGTGAGAATGCCGATCGCCTGTTGCGAAAAACGATCCATGGCATCCATCATGCCGCTCGAGTCAACGTGGCGTCGGATCGTATCTAATTCTGAAAGTAAAGTCGTTCGATTTTCCAGACGTTGAATACTAAGAGACGGATTGAGCTTTAAACTGACTTGATGATCTGCTCCCAGGCGATTGAGTTCATTCTGCATTCCTTTCTCAAGCTTACGGTCAAACAGCTCAGAAATATCAGGTCGGAAAGGTTGGTGTGAGGGACCCAGAAAACCGGGTCGTGCACTATTTCTCACTAAACCACGGCCCTGCATCATATCGACAAATGCGGGAGCCAGATCCTGGGAGCTCCCTTTCAGTCTGGAAACGACAGACCCTAAAGCAGGGCGCCCACCAACCGAGAGCATGTTTTTCTTTCGAAAACCTGACTGGCACTGAAACGCATTATGCGCCCCTGCCGATCCCACGAGTGAACGAATCAATGCAAATTGATCTGCTTTCGCTGCCATGCGGGGTAACAACTCGCAAATTGACACTCCTGGAACACTGGTAGCCACAGGTCGAAATTCGCCACGAATTTCCAGAGGTGCTTCTGGTTTTAAATCAATCATGTCCAGATGCGGAGGGCCACCATCGAGATGGACGTTGATGATTGCCTTCGATGATGAACCGATGCCTGCCTGTTCTTCAGCACGCAGAAGGTCGGCCAGACTCAATCCCGTCAGTCCCATCACTCCCGCCTGGATAAAAGCGCGGCGTGATGTGTAATGGGTTTGCTGTTCTTGTGAGTTCAAGAATGACAGCATCGATGCTCCTTCAAATCCGTCATGAGAGCCAGTCAGCAAATAGTTTACAGTCTGGAGAAAGTGTCATACGTATCAATGGTTGTTTATATCAGATGACAGGTCGAGAGCACAAGCGCGAATCCGTATCAATCTCCTGAGCCGGTTCAATGATCAGCATCATCTCATTCAGAGCCTGTTTCTGGTGCAATCTAAATTGGATGCATGTGTCTTGTATTGGGTCAGGGATCGCGTTAAAATAATTTCCATCAGCGAGACAGGTAAGAGGAATGGCTTTATTTGTAGAAGTGAAGCAGGAGGTCTGGCTGATTGAATCACTATGACAGGGTGATGATTTTTTTGTTCCGTTGAGGAGTTATCGAATGCGTTCCACTGTGACAACTATTACCTGTATGTCAATAATTCTGGTCAGTGTTTTCTATGTCGCCGTTTCATGTTTCGCAGAACCACCGGCAGCATCAACAAGTAAAGTAAGTGGTAACGAGAATTCGGCTTCAAAAAAATCCACAAAGAAAAAGGAATCCGCGGGTAAACGACTTGTTACCGTTGACGCGGCACGTGAGCGTGCGAAGCTGACGCATCATATTTATGCGAGTACTCTGGAAGCAATGCACCATCATTACTTCAATAATGACAGGTCTTCAGTTCCGGCACGTGTGATGGAAGATATGTTTGCCGATATTGCGCGCCAGGAGAATATCAAAGCAAAATGGATTGCCGTCAATGCTAAGGTCATGAGCATTGACCACAAACCCGAGGGCGAGTTTGAAAAGCAGGCGGCCAAACAGATTGCTGCCGGCAAGAATGAGTATGAGCGCGTGGAAAAAGGCCTTTATCGACGTGCGGTTGCGATTCCTTTGACGAATAACGGGTGCCTGGGTTGTCACATGGGATTCGCAGCGAATAACAACAAAAGAGATCGATTTGCCGGGCTGGTCATTTCGATTCCCGTCAAACAGGATTGATGTTGTTTCCTGTTGAGTGACTGTGACGCAAAAGAGGCCGATTTCTCATTTGAGTTGCGTATCGAAGCTCCGTAGCGGCAAGAAAATGCCAGAAAACTGACTCGACATACGATTTCAGAGGTGCGTGATGTTAAGATCGGGACTAAAATGTATTCTGAGGGGATCCAGGCGCAACCCCCGATGGATCATTCCCGATCACATTAATCAGGAATTGAGGCAACGCAGGCAATGTCCGTTCAACAAATCAGCCAGAGCAGATTAACAAGGCGTGGATTTCTACAAGCCGGTGCACTCGGCATGGGCGGGCTGGCGCTGCCCGACCTGTTGAAATTGAATACTCAAGCTGGTCAGTCAGGAACCAATCATAAATCTGTGATTATGATTTGTCTCAATGGCGGGCCGAGCCATATTGATATGTACGATATGAAACCGGAGTCACCCGCTGATATTCGTGGCGAGTATCAGCCCATATCGACGAATGTCTCCGGTATGCAAATCTGCGAGAAGTTACCATTGCAGGCAAAGTTGGCCGACAAATTTTCTGTAGTCCGCTCATTGGTGATGAAAGAACCAAGCCATCAGTTGCATGAATGTTACACTGGTTATCAGACTGTCATGGGGCGCCCCTCATTTGGTTCGGTTGTCAGCGCAGTACGTGGTCAGGCTGCTACCGGTTTGCCCCGATATGTCAGTTTAAGCATTACCGACCACCCGCGTACTGTTGCGAAATCGGAGAAGCCAACATGGATGGGGCAGGCACACGCACCGTTTGAACCCAGTCCCGATACATTGCACAATTTAGCACGGCATGAAGATATTTCTCATATACGTCTTCAAGATCGCACATCGTTACTGAGAGAGTTCGATCGTTTGAAAAAACATACTGAGACCTCAGAGATGATGCAGGGGCAGGACGCCTTTACACAACAGGCGCTCGATATTCTCACATCATCCCGCGTGCGCGATGCATTTGACATCTCACACGAGCCGCAACATATTCGCGATTTGTATGGAGATGACGAAAAGAGCAATTTTAATTATCAGTTTGGACACACCTGGCGTGGAACATCGTTTCTGCAAGCACGACGCCTGGTTGAAGCAGGAGTTCCCGTAGTCACACTCGCACCAGGGGCATGGGATCATCATGGAAATCTGAATGGCGTACGTGGAACGATATTTCAACGGCTGGGTGAGCGGTTACCTCACCTGGACCGCTCTCTATCGGCGTTAATTACAGATTTGCATCAGCGTGGGATGCAAAACGATGTGCTGGTGGTGATGTGGGGTGAGTTTGGCCGCACACCGCGTGTGAATAAGTACGGCGGTCGCGACCACTGGCCACGTGCCAGTTTTGTGTTGTTCTCAGGAGGCGGGTATCGCATGGGGCAGATGATCGGTGAAACAGATTCACAAGCTTCTGCAGTCACTTCGCCACCTTACAATGCACAAAACGTTTTTATGATGATCTATCGCCATCTGGGAATTGACGCAACACAGACCTTTCCCAATTTTGCCGGGCGCCCCATGTACGTACTCGATGATCGCGCTCCCATCAAGGAATTGTTATAGCTGTTGTGTGCTGCCCAATTCGTCGATCAATCGAAGTTTGTGGTGCGCACCTGCAGGATTCTGATTGTCAACGCGGTTTGCAGCACGGCAAGTTAACGCCACTCAAATCATTCTTTCATTCGTAACGCTCTGTTCTCAATGCAATCAGCGAGTATGGCAGGTTTTCGGAAAAGGCAGATATTGCGTTTGATCAAGCTTGAGTTGCCGGTTTGGAAATAGAACCATAAAATAGCGCTCAGTATCCATTTTGAGGATTACAGCCATTTATGTGCTTCTATCGATCGGGGATTTCGAGTGAGACTGTCTTTGTTTATCATAGCTTCGTGTCTCTCTAGGGACTGGGGCCCCCCACTCGCACTCATTATTTTTTATCGCCGCCGCCTCCTTTGCATCCCCCCTATGTGTCCGGCTCTTTATCCCCTGACGCTGAGCTCGTCAACACCTGCTCACTCAATTATTTTTATCATTTCTCGTCTCTCGCTTCTCCTCTTGGGAACAAATCTTCCCCTATTGTCGTCTTTGCCAGGGGCTCGTTTACACACGTATTGTCAGTACCGGGGGTCCGTCACGTGCTTCGTTCATGTCGGGATACTATCCGCATGCAACGGGAGTGCTGGGATACATCAGTCCGCGAAAAGCGATCGGCGATCGCGCCACTTGGACGCAGCACTTCAAGAACAATGGCTATTACACATCGCGAGTCAGCAAGATCTTTCACATGGGCGTGCCTGGAGGAATTGAAGCCGGCACCGATGGAGCAGACGATCCGGCATCGTGGTCAGAGAGATTCAACAGCCAGGGTCCCGAGTGGAAGGCTCCTGGTGCGGGCGAAACTCTGGAAGGAAATCCGAACGGCAAGAAGCCGGTCGTCGGGGGTAACACGTTTGTTGTGGTCGCCGCTGATGGCGATGACCTTGGTGCATTCCGATGGCAAGACTGCGCGAAAGAGTGGCGGTCGAGTTGATTGAGAAGCACAAGGCCGAGCCTTTCTTTCTCGGCGTCGGGCTTCGTGCGCCCGCATGTGCCCTTCGTCGCACCACGTGCTTATCACGATCCGTTTCCCGTACGACAAGATGCCCTTACCGGAAAAAGTCGCGGGGACTGGGATGATATTCCCAAGACCGGGATCAACTACAAGACCAGCGTCAACATGAAGATGGATGTTCCACGGCAAAGAAAAGCCGTATCCGGATACTTCGCGTCCGTGGCCTTCATGGATGCGCAGGTCGGCAAGGTCATGTCGGCTTTGGAATCCGCCGGGATCGCTGACGAGACGATCGTGATCTTCACGAGCGACCACGGCTACCATCTGGGCGAACACGATTTCTGGGCCAAGGTCAGTCTGCATGAAGAGTCGGCCGCCGTTCCGTTGATCATCAGTGTCCCGGGAAAACAGCCCGCGGTCTGCCATTCGCTCACCGAGCTGCTGGACCTCTACCCGACGATTAGCAGCCTGTGCGTGGTCGCATTCCTGCCGGGGATTCAAAGCCGCGCGTTCTTTCTCAACTGGTGGACGACCCCACAGTTCGAGTGCGCGACACTGCATTCAGTGTGGATCCACGAAACAAAGGGAACCGTGGTTTTCTGCTCCGCGATGACCGTTGGGCGTTCATTCAGTACAAGGAAGACGCTTCCGCAGGTGTGGAACTATACGATATGGAAAAGGATCCCGGGCAATATACGAATCTGGCACTGCATCCCGGATATCAGACACAGGTTGCTGATTTTAAGCATCGAATGGCCGCGAAGCTCAAGGCAGTTCGTACGAATGACCTGGGGCATTCCTACAAGAAATAATGGGTCGTGAAGAATCGAACTCAATCAGTGCGAATGTGTTGAGTTTGTCCTGTTTCAGCTGCTTTATAAGCGGCATAGATGGTTCTTAGCACTTGCAGGCTGTCATGACTGTCCAGAATGGGAGCTTCTTTTTCCAGTACGGATCGGACAGCCGCATGCACACAAGGCGTGTAGCCGCGAGGTTGAATGGATTCCTGAAATTTATGAATGGTGCCGGGCTTGTCATCATTCAGGGACCATTGTAAATGCCTGCCGGTTGTGTAGTCCATTTCGAGCCAGCCTTTCGACCCCCAGATTTTGATCATCGACTGTTTTCCTCGATTGGTGTAATACCCCGATGTCATCGTGCCTAGAAATCCTTTGTCATACTTTAGGCTGAGGGCAGTGGAATCTTCGACGTCAATGGGTTGCCCTCCCACATTGGTAATGAAACCATTCACATCGGTAATTTTTGAATCCGTGATAAACATGCTCAGGTCGAGCCAATGAATGCCCAGCCAGATTAAATGCCCGCCACCGGCTCGTTTTTTTTGTGCAAACCAGCCGTCCTGATAGCTTTTTCGCGTCAATCTCGTCTGGTCGGCGATGTAATTGAGTTGAATACCATGAGATCTCTTGCCGAACGTGCCTTTACGGACCATACGACGGGCTGCTTTGACTTCCGGGTTATTACGATTTGCCAGCGCCAGCATCAGATTCAGATGTTTCCCGTCGGCTTTTTTGACCAGTGCTTCGAACTGTTCGAGATTCGTGCAGGAGGGCTTTTCGGCAAAAACAGGACAGCCATGTTCCAGAGCCAGATCAATGGCAGCTGGTGACTGGACCGCTTCCATGGTAATCAGCGCCATATCTGGTTTTTCTTTTTTGAACAGTTCCGCGGGATTGTCATAAACCCGGGTTAATTTCTTACCCAGTTTCTGGCGTGCTTCGGCAACATGTTTCTGGCCCTGGTCTGACAGAATGACTTCGCTAATATCATCACAGGAAGCGAGTGCGGGAAAGTAAGCGCCCAGATGCGCGGATGTCTCACTGATGAGGAGGGCTACCTTTGCCTTGTCTGCCATAAAACTGCTTTCTAAATATATGAATCTGTTTAGCTGTCATCATCGAGTTGACAGATTAAACCTTTGGCAATTCGTATCCGTCACGATAGTCACGCGTTAAATACCGGTTGGCTTCTTTATCTTCAGGGAAGGTTTCTGTTTTGGGGTCGAATACCAGCCGTCGACCGGTTCGATACGAAATATTACCAAGATGGCTTAACAGTGAAGAGTAGTGTCCTTCTTCAATTTCTGCTGCCAGTTCCTCGGATTTGCGTGTTTTAACACAGTCGATGAAGTTTTGATAATGCTCTGGTGTGTTCTGCCATTTCTGTTCGAATTTGGGGCCACGCTCATGTTTGAAAAAGATCCGATAGCCGGATCGGTCTACCATCAAGAACCCTTTATCGCCGTAGAAAATGTTATCATTATCATGACGGTGTGCCTGCATCCGATAAGGTGTGAAATCACGTTGTTCGTAGACATAAAGCAGGTCGTCATATTCCCAGGTTACGACCATCGTATCGGGGGTTTCCTGGGCATCACCTTTTGAACCGAGCTTGGCACCGCTACAGGAGACGGCATTCGGGGCTTTCAAATTCATCCCCCAGCGACCGATGTCAATTTGGTGCACACCATCATTGCCAATGTCGCCCGTTCCAAAGTCCCAGGTCCAATGCCAGGATGTATGAAATCGGCTGCGATTAAAGGGACGCTTCTTGCCGGGACCTAACCACATGTCATAGTTCACTCCTTTCGGAGTTGGCTCATCCGGGTGATGGGGGTACCGGGGACGACGCTGGTTATTGATGGCTTTGACCATCATTACTTTACCGATTACGCCATCCTGGATTTGCTTCCACGCTTTTTCATAAACGGGAGTGGATCGTAGATTCGTGCCATGCTGAACAACGCGTTTGTATTTGCGTGCTGCCTTGACCAGTTGACGACCTTCATGAATGTTATGAGAGCAGGGTTTTTCCACATACACATCTTTACCAGCCTGGCAGGACATGATTGCCGCAGGGGTATGCCAATGATCGGGGGTGGCGATGATAATGGCATCAACAGTATTACCATCGAGCAGTGTTCGGAAATCAGCAACCTGCTTTGGGCGTCTGGCACCCGACTTTTCGATCTGATCTGCCATCAGACCACTCCGATTTTGATCGACATCGCTGATCGCAACAAGTTGGCAGTCAGGAAGATTGGAGAAATGCAGCCACGGGCCTTTTCCACGGTTACCGCAGCCAATCAGAGCAACGTTGACTTTTTCATTTGCAGAAACGAAAGCATGACTTGTTGCTGACATTCCAGCCCATACAAGAGACGCTCCCAAAAAACCACGACGGTTCACATGACTCATGCCGGATCTCCTCAATAGCATACTGAGATTGGTAACTCGAAAACTGCTATTAATATCCTAAGCGACATAAAATGATACATCAAGGGTGATTGATGTTAAGGGTGGAGATCTTTTGATTTCCATCGACATATTTCAGCTGGATGAATTTCAAAAATTCAATACAAAATTACTCTATTCGAGAATTCGGTTGATTCCACAATATTTTTGAGACATACACACTGTTGTCAGCGCCGTATTTATTATCAACGGGCATGACGTAGTTCGGGCCGTGCGTCTGCATCCATTCACTGACGATGACCCAGGTTTCGTTCGCATTGACATCAACGACTCCAAAGTTTCCCAGGCGGGCGCCCCGTTCCGGAACCAGGGTGCGTTCCGATTTTCGAATGATGGCCATCTTTTCCGGATTCACACGTCCAATGAAAAGTGGGGCACGGTTTCGGAATACGTGGTCATTTTTGGCACCGCGACGTGTATAAACCAGGAACAAGCCATTTGAATGAGTGACCCAATGGGCTTGTGTGTTGTAACTGCCGAGATCCTGTCCATCTTCGAATGCCCATTTCTGTGGCTTGGCGAAATGGAGCCCGTCTTTACTGCGGGTGACATACGCAAATTTGTCATTACGCAGAGTTAGATAAAACCAGTCTCCAAACTTGGTGATCGACGGTTCGGCAAATCCACGTCCGAAGTCGATCGCCAGTTCGTTGCCATGATCGACATACTTCAAAGTGTCGCCGTCAAAACGACAGCGGATGACCATGACGTCGGCGACTTTTTTTTCTGGTCGCGTGAAATAAACGGGGAGCAGAATGTCGCCATTGGGTAAATCATAGCGTTGTACTGAGCCCGCACCACTGCTGAGAAACTGCGGGCCATCAGGTAGTTTGAGTGACTTCCAGTGGGACCAGAGATTCTTTTGGGGGTCATATGTCGCATAGGAAGTGACGCGAATATTCTTTTTGTGAACGATACGATTATTATAGTAACGTACGGTATGACCGATGCCGAGCAGTGACTTTGACTTTGCATGCCATTGAGGCCAGAAGTCGGAGACGACCACTTCACCCCCGTCCGGAAGGTTATGACGGCTCAGATTCTTCTGTTCCACCGGGCCTTGCCAGGATTGACCCATGTTGCTGGTTCGCATTGAATTCAGTGCATAAAAAATATCGCTGCCGGTCAACAGAAGTTTCTGCATTGTCATGACAACCAGCGGATTCGATGCGGGATTGCCGGGTGCTCCTGCTGGAATGGCACCGGCGCGGGCATGCACCCAGCACGTTTTTCCATCGTAGCCTTTGACTGCGGTACTGAGCTCAATACGAAAATCGAGTTTTGATTGATTTGATTTTGTTTTATCAGCAGCAGAGAGAGTCGTGTGATAGAACAGCAAGAGCATCAACATCAGGGAAACGGTTCGATTCTGTGAGTTCATCGTTCAGTCCTTGCGTTGGAATAGGAGTTTGATAGATCCCTCTGAATAGTGATCGTGGTTTCATCATACTCTTTGAGTTGTGTTACATCAATTATCTTCAGAAAGCCATTCATCCCAGCAGAAATACAGCGACGCTTGCAGATCGTTTCAGACTGCTTACAATAAGATTCTCGTATTGTGTCCACAGATTCTCCAGTTATGTCCTCCCAGG
>CALOEF010000054.1:0-9102 GCA_942492165.1 uncultured Planctomycetaceae bacterium | reverse complement strand
AGCGATGAGTGAATTGCAGGCAACGATTGAAGGAGTACGCTATATTCTTCCAGCTCCCTTCTTTGTGTTAGCCACTCAGAACCCTGTCGAATTTCATGGCACGTATCCTTTGCCGGAAGCACAACTGGATCGATTTCTGATTCATCTCGAACTGGGGTACCCGGATACAGAAAATGAGCTGAATATTTTATTCGCGCAGTCAACAGAACATCCGGTTGATCATCTGGAACGTGTGCTCAATCATGAAGAAGTGGTCTGTATGCAGGATCAGGTGAAAACGGTTCATGTTGAACAGAGCGTTGCCCGTTACATGATCGATCTGGTACAGGCAACCCGAGATGATGCACGTCTGAAACTGGGGGTCAGCCCTCGCGGATCACTCATGTTATTTCGTGCATCCCAGGCAATTGCTTTTCTGAAAGGCAGAAACCATGTCCTGCCTGATGATGTTCAGCATATGGCGGAATATGTGTTGGCGCATCGTTTAATTTTAACATCGAAAGCGAAATATAGCAGTATTACCAAGATGGATGTCGTAGCTGATATCGTTCAAAAAGTAAAAGTTCCCAATTAACATTTCGTCGAATCGAATTGAGGCGAATTAACTCTTCAACTCATTAATCTAGAAGTGTTGAACCAGTAATGCGTGTCTCGGAATACGATCCCTATTCACCCACGATCAGAAAAAAAGATTCATTTACCAATCGACTACTATTGGTACGCATGCATAAACATTACTGGAACTATCGTATGACTGTTCCGGGAAAATTATTGTTGCTCGGTTTTTTTTTATCCGGTGTCGGTACCATTTCTGTTTCCGTACCCATCTATAATCTTTTTTGTGTGTTGCTGGCATTGATCTTTGTTGATGGGGTTGCTTCCTGGTTTTTCCGACCCCGGTGTGAATTGAAAGGGGATTTTCCTGCTCAAACAACCGCAGGTCAACCAGCAATCGGTAATTTTACAGTCACGAATCGAAGTTGGCTTCCCGTTTACGACATGACGGTGGCGTTTCGCTGGCTGGAAAAACCACTGTCGCAATTAGATCGCGATGATACTGTCCCCTGCCTGCCTCGAGGTAAATCTGTTGAAGTCAGCGTCACGATTGATGCACCGCAAAGAGGCTTTTATGCGCTTCCCAAACTGGGCGTGCACACCCTGTTTCCTTTTCATCTCAATCGATCTGGAAATTCTGTGTTACCTGGAAAATCGTTGCTGGTATTGCCGGTTTTTCATCAGCTTACCACGATTGAATTACCTTTCGGCAGTAAATTTCAACCTGGAGGTATCGCCTTGACTTCCAACGTCGGTGAATCGCCGGAGTATATAGGAAATCGGGAGTATGTTCCCGGCGAGCCGGCACGACGGCTTGATTTTCGATCCTGGGCCAGACATGGCAAACCGGTGGTTCGGGAATTTCAGGAAGAATATTATTGCAGGATTGCGCTGATTCTGGATACATATATGCCTGTTGATTCTTCTCTGTCCCGGATGTTACAGATTTTTAGTCGACGCGAGCAATTCCCGGCGGCAGATAAACAGCCTATGAACGTGCTGGAGGCGGGAATCAGTTTGACTGCTTCGATTGCAGATGTTCTGTCTCGAGGTGAGTATCTGATTGACCTGTTTGCAGCAGGTCCAGAACTGTATGTTTTTCGTGCAGGTCGTCATACAGCGCACTTTGATAATGTCCTGGAAATTCTGTCTTGCCTGGATCGATGTCCTGATGATCCATTTGATACGATCGGACCAGCAGTATTTGAAGAACTGTCTAATGTTTCAACGGCAGTTTGTATTTTTCTGGATTGGGATGAGCAACGGGAAAAAATGGCACGCGCAGTTCTCGATTCAGGCGCTAGTTTAAAAACAATTATTATCCATGATGGCAAGACAACCCTGCCTTTTAATTCAGACGAATTCGGTCATGCCTGTTATTTAACGCCCGATCAGATCGCAAATGGGAAAGTGGAATCATTATGAATGCGCAGCGTACCATCGCGTTTATCATGATCAGTCTGGAGAGCGCTGTCTTTGGCCTCATGTCAGAGACGCTCTTTTTTTCCACCAGTATTGTGTTACTGGCAGCATTATCATATTTGCCAATATTACAATTTGCCTGTACTCGACGTCAGGTATTCTGGACCAACATTATTCTGGCTCTGATATTCATGGTCAAATTTCTCATTTCTCAGCACGAATTTGACCTCGATCAAATGGCAATTCGAACACCTCTGGCTTTCGCTGCCGCTCAATTTGTAATGACGATTCAGTTACGTCAGTTATTTGACGGGCGCTTTGTCCCTTTTCTGCCAAATTTATTTCCCATTCTGGGTATCGGAACATTTATATTGACTGGTGATATTCTGGCCAATGATACAAGCGCCGTTTATTATCAGGTTTTGGCTTTTAGCTTTGTCTTATTTACTGGACTATTTTATCAACTTGGTCATGCCGTTCGAGAACAAAAGAAAAAGCCGAAGAATAACTGGTCGATCAATGTGATTCGTATCAACTTTTTTGGAGTGATCTGGCTTTTTGCATGGTTGATGGCAACTGGACTGGCCCGCTACGAGCGACAGCTGGATCAACTCTATTATCGTTTGATTGAACCAGACAGTTCGCAAATTACGTCACGTGCCGGATTCTCGAAAATTTCGAAGCTGGGAAGCCTGATCAAACAGTTTGACTCTGGTGCAAATCAAATCAAATTGCGAGTCGAATCGACTGACGAACCAGGCTACTTGCGCGGGCGGGCTTTCGTACAGTTTTTTAACTCGGAATGGCATTCTGAGATTGGCAATCACAACGCCTCCCTCATCGCAGTGCCACCAGCGGGAATCGAAAACGATAACCTGTCGGAAGGAAGCTGGTTTCAGATTGGGGAAGCGAAATCTTCTCATTGGATTGAATTTAAAATCTGGTCTGAGGCAACCGGGCAGCTCTTTGCGCCCTTGAATACTCCACTGGTTCATGCGATGGCTGACAGTGTGCAGTTTGATAGTCAGGACATTTTGACATCTAGCAGTCTGGAGAATGGATATCCTTACTCTCTCTTTTTTCCTCGACATCAGATTCCACATCGCCCTGAGTCAGGTCTGGCATTGCAGCGATTACTGCAATTACCTGAATCGATATCTCCTGAGGTGAAACAGCTGGCAAAAGAAATATTTGCCGGTTGCAAAAATTCTTCTGAAAAAATCAAACGCATTCAAAAATATTTTCCCGAAAATTATCAATATGAATCAGGTATCTCCGTGCCTCCGCGTACAGATCCGCTTACTTATTTTCTGTTGGAAAAACCGAACGCGCATTGTGAATATTTTGCATCAGGGACAGCGATACTTTTAAGACTGGCTGATGTACCATGTCGCTATGTAACTGGATATATCGTACGTGAACGAAATGACTATGATCAGTTCTGGATCGCCCGTAATCGACACGCCCATGCATGGGTTGAAGCCTGGGATGCGCAGCAGGGGTGGGTCACCGTTGAATCGACTCCTGCTGCTGGATTGCCTGATAATCAAACACCTGGCTCGATCAGGCAGTATTGGGAATCGTTTATCAGTCAGTTTACCCGCATCAAAATGGCCTTAAATCAGGGGCAGTGGATTCTGGCATTCTCCGAGGCACAATTACCTTTGGCTCTACTCGTATGTGGAGTGAGCCTCTGGTTTCTTTTCCGCTGGATGTTTCGTATTTGTCAAAAACGTCTTAGAGAACGAGCTGCGTTTCAGAAAAAACCCCTTCATATTCAGGAACTGCATTATTTACTGGCGCAAATGGATCATCTGATGAGTAAACATAAGCTCGTCCGAAAACCAGGCGAAACATTGATGCAATTCTCGAGGCGCATTCAGAGCCAGGAGATTTCCGACTGGTATCAAGCATATGCCAGTAGCCGATTTATGCCGGAAAGTTCAATCACGCAGGAGTTAACTGTGCAGTTAAAACGACAACTCCAGGAGTTTCGGAAACTGAAAAAATCACTTTGATCTCGCTTGATCGGCATATTTTGCCTGAAAAAAGGGCTTGGCAGATTGTTGATGTCTGGCTAGAATCTGCGCCTCATCTCTCACATCTCACATTAATATCACATCCAGTTTAGAATCAAACACCAGAACAATGAGCTGTCATGGCTCCTTTTTTGTGTGCGCCTCTGTCTCTCGAACGCTAGAAAATGGAAAGGGTTCTCGTAATGAAGACTCTCTCAAAAGTACTTATCGTGGTTGTCATACCCTGCATTTCCTTATTGACATCCGGCTGTGACCTGCTGCCCCATGCGATTCAACCAAGTCAGTGGCACAAGTTGAACCGTGGACCCGCACCGCGTGAGGACACTCATTTTTCCGTGCCTGATTACATTCCGGAACTGGAACAAAAAGTACCATTCGAGAGCAGGGATTAATTGATTCCCAATTCATCATTCATCATTTGATGCGCTTACGTTTCGGGAATTTCTGGCGATCCAGAACCCTGTTATCCAAACCCTTCAACTCAGCTGTCATGATTCCCGTGGCACGTTCACAGGTCAGCAATAAATAACTGTCTTTGCCAGCCAGAAACTTCGAGTGGGGATCTGAGTACTGTGCACCTTTCCCACTCAGTGATGTGTTGTAACAGGTCAGCCCATCCAGTTCAGCTCTTTCGGCAAAATAGCCAAAACCGGTAACACAGATTGATCCTCGGCGAAACATCTCATGCCAGCCTCCCTGAATTTGACTGCGCATACTGGCATTGCGCTCGTTGTAAAGTGTGACGATATGTCCGGGGGCGTTTTTTGTGATTGATTGATACCACTTAAATTGCGCAGAGTCGCGATTGAATGCATGGCATGTTTGCCAGGTTGTACCGAAATCGGAAATGTGATTGAAGTCAAGGCCGATGAATCGGATGTCAAACTCAGGGATATCAAAGTGCCATTTCCATTCTTCGTCGGGAAGTTCGAAGAAGCGGCGAAAGGCGGTGGCATTCACATCATACACGGGATGCGCGGGAGGCTTGCTGCCGCGGGGATGGATTTGACGATCATGATTACCCAAAACAGGCATGAATGGAGTGGAACGAAACAGTTCCGGATAAGCATCAATTAAATTTACATAGGGAGTGATACATTCGGGTTGTCCCGGCCCACATTTTTGCCAGAGATTGTTAATGTTATCACCGGCAGTTAACAGCAGGTGGACGTCGTCTTTGATCAGATTGGCCAGGTCGGGTTGAGACTGCCAGTCAGCAACGATGGCAACGCGCAATCTGTCCGTGGGATAAGCTTTAAAACTGGCTGCAGAAGATCGCTGATTTCCTGATTTGACCGAGTAATGATAGATTGTACCCGATGCGGCAAGCGTATTTCGACATGGTGCAGATTCGTCGATTCATCAATCCGAACGGTTTCCATTGTTTCCGGTGATAAACCATAATTGACTATGGAATCACCGGGCAGATCGCTTAACCAGTTCACAACAATTTTGTGTGGCTGATTCGTTTTGTGTGTCAGCCAGATACGTTGAATTTCTGCAGTCGAACCAACTGAAGGAAAGATGATGAGAGAGATGAAGAGTATCAAAAGTCGCATGACTGGGTCTTACTATGTCTGGGGTTTGCTTCACTGTTCACGCATTTTCGAAAATGAGACTACTTAAGATAACCGGGGAGTTAAAATAACAGGGGAACAGACATTCTGACTGCTCCCCTGAAAAATAGTTCCTCATTTGAAAAGTCGATCCATTCGAATCAGACTTTGGGTTCCCAGCCTGGTTCATAGTCGCGAGACCAATGTGCCATCGCAGCTTTATCGTTTTGAATATGACCATTCGTATTGTCACAATCAAGCGTACGTCCGGTTCGGTGTGCAATATTACCCAGATGACACAGCAACGTACTCTTGTGACCAATTTCAATCTCAGCATTCAGATTGAGAGGCTCATCATTGCGAATGGCATCAATGAAGTTTTGAGCGTGCTCTGACATTCCCTGACCGCCACCTACTTTTTCCACTTCCTTGTCTTTGGCATCGAGAATTCGATAGCCGCCGGAAGTACCGATGATCATGTTACCTTTGGAACCGAAAAAAGTGACAAAGTCATTTTTATGCCGATTGCAACTCGTTCCCTGCCAGGTAATCTGCTTGCCTCCGTCAAATTCATAGGCAACCACATGCGTATCTGGAGTTTGCTGGTCATCACTATAGGCATAGCGACCACCACTGGAAACAACGCGTGTTGGATAATCCACACCCAGTCCCCAACGGCAGATATCGAGAGAGTGCACGCCGTTATTGCCCAGTTCTCCATTGCCGTATTTCCAGAACCAGTGCCAGTTATAATGCACAATATTATCCATGTACTTTTGACGGGGCGCTGGTCCCTGCCAGAGATCGTAGTTCAGGTAACCGGGAACGGAATCAGGTTTACCTGTTCCAATTGAACCACGGGCACTCTGATAAAAGGCCCGTGCCAGGTAGACATCACCGATGACACCTTCTTTGAGTTTTTGAATCCCTTCGATAATCGATTCACTGCTGCGGCGCTGGCTTCCCATTTGAACGGCTCGTTTATTTTTGCGGGCCGCCTGCACCATCATTTCACCCTCTTTGGGATTATGACTACAGGGTTTTTCAACGTAGACATTCTTGCCTGCGGAACAACCTAAAATCGTTGCCGGTGAATGCCAGTGGTTTGGGGGAGATGCAATCAGAGCATCAACCTCTTTGTCATCCAGAATTTTTCGAAAATCGGTTAAGGGTTGAGGAGCCTTCTTGGTGGCTTTCTCAACAGCTTTGACTGCCTTTGCAGCGCGAGTATCATCTGTGTCGCAGACATATTTAATTTCGACCCCGTCCAGTGCACCAAACGTCTTTGCCAGAAAGAGGCCGCGTTGCATGCCCATAATACCGATGGTCACTTTTTTACTGGGTGCTTTGTTCGCGGCTGAGAGAATCGCAGGAGCAGCAAAACCGGCAGCAGAGGCTGCCGCTGTGTGACCTAAAAAAGTACGACGATTAACAGAATCGGACATTGTCTGGTTCTCCGGTGCAGGGGAGTAAATGTTAAGGTGGGATTATTTGTAAAACAAGCACTCTATTTTACACCCTGTCCTGAGTGATTAACACGACAAATACCGGCAATGTGATAATTTCTTAAAAAATCCAAATATGTGCTTATCATTGATACCAGATTTAAGCTTTGGCGAAGATTCCCGTTATGCTTTTCTGATATAATGCGCAGCGAAACTCCGGACATCCTGGCCGTTCAGAACGTGAAACATTCTTAATTGTTGAATCGTTTCCTGGCTGAATCGACCGAGGGGGACGTGAATGATTTTTTTCTGATAGCGTTTTGCTAATCGCCTCCAGCCGACACCGGGGGGAGCCGCACTGAGCAAGGCAATGTGTGATTCCTCACTATAATGACAGGCAGCTACCAGTAAGCGTTCCTCAAGAGTATCGACAAAATCAAACTGCACTTCATTCCAGATATCATTTACGGGACGGGGAGGAAACAGGAACAGTGCGCCACCGTAAGTCGACATGCCGATACCTGGCCCCACCATTTCCTTGCGGTAGTCCGTTGCAAAGAATGCCAGCGTAGATTCATCTTGATGTTCAGCATGCCAGGTAAGTCGATAGGGATAATCGCGTGGATCTGCTGGAGAGTCAAACAGCATAATTACACAATCCAGTCGCCCTCTACTGGGGGGGAGAACTTTCACATGAAGTTCACCCGTATGCCAGTTTCGTAAAGTCTCTCGAAGATCGAGACCATCCTTCATGCTTGTCGTGAATTTTTCGGTTCGCGCCAGATCCACTCCCAACAGGGACAACGCGTGGTCTTTGACACTCGTACGAAATTTTTCAATTGCGACATCTTCAGGCGGCCAGCTGCACTGTTTAAATGGATTCCAGCGCATCTCCCATTCATCCTGTTTTGGTTTAGGAGGTTTAGGAGTCAGCTCACAACTTCTCCAGGAAACAGGATTACCAGGTAAGCGATTGCTCAGCTCCAGCATCGTACCATCAGGGAACTGCGCCTGTTCAATTCCAAAACTGATTTTTTCGAACGGCAGCAAATGCACAAAAGGGTACTCTCGTGCCGTTTCTGCAATTTGGACAGCAAACTGATCTCCGGCAATCTGTTGCGCTGCTTTGACGAGTGTATACAAGTCGGGAGTCATTCGGCGTTCGATCAGCGACAGGTTGCGTATGTATCGAAAATAAACCGACAGCAATTTCGGGGTAATTTTTCGGCCACGCGATTTCAATTCAAGCCGATAGCGGTCTCGGGCTGTTAACGCCAGTTCCTTAATTCCATCAAGTGAAAGATTTTCATCATCGACGAGTTGTGAACGGGCCTCTTCATATAAGCCGGTGATGTAAGGCAGCTCGCTCAGCAGAAATAACAGCGTTTCGGCATCAGCACTGTAAATGCTGGTTTCGTTGACTTGTTCGTCTTCGATTTCCAATGGCATCTTGTCAAAATAGGCATCGTGAATCCAAGGCCAGTCCAGCAGCGAGCAGACAAGTAAAATCGACTTATGCTTTTTCTCAAGTTCGCGTAAACGATGAGCCATCATCACGCATCGGTCGAGTGGTTGCCCCTCAGGTAATTTCTTCAACGCAGGTAATACAGCGGCAGAAAATTTTTCCAGAGGTACTTTCTTCAATGCATAGGGATCGGGTAAAGACGCAGAAATACTTTCAAAACGTTGTGTTTCCAGATCAATAAAGCAACGCTCGATGCGTTCCATCATCGCGATCCTGATAGCCGCAATCACACCCTGGCAGGGATCGATGGGAACATAGCTGAAAACACGTTGATTGTCATCGTCGTCATCTTCCTCTTCTTCCAGCCAGGGAGCAGAACCAGTGATGGGGGGTTCCTCTTGCAGAACCGCAGTAATGCTGGGTAGAAACGAGATCGCACGCTCAACATCAGATTGAAACGAAGCTGGTAAAGGAACGGCCAGACAATCAAACTGGTTGTTCAACATCACGCGACGTACTTCAATCGCATAATCGCCGCTCCCATGAATGAGTGGCAAGACTGAGATGCGAGGGCTGATTTTCAGAAAGCTGGAATGAATAGATGTCATAGTGGAAGTGTC
>CALOEF010000053.1:0-43787 GCA_942492165.1 uncultured Planctomycetaceae bacterium | reverse complement strand
CAAAAGCAGAACCCCAAAGAACAATACCTGGAAAAGTCGCACCTGGAGGAAATCGGACGCTGGGCAGACAGTCTGGATCGCATTTAGAATTTTTCATCAATTCGAAGAGCCTGCCAATTCAGTATCTGGTATCGCCGCCTCCATTATGACTCACTGATGATCTGGCTTTCCGGTAGATTTGTATTGGAGTCATTTATATCAGGCTCATTTATGCTGAGTGGAGCTATCTGTTTTGCTTTCATCGCAACCAGGATGGAAACAAATATGATAACAATCCCAATGAATGATAGTGACATAAATAATATCCAGATGAATCCCAAGGCTAACAAGCCTGTCGCAGGATGTCGATTGAGCCAGTTCGCTGTGCGCGAGTGAATGCATCTGGCAGCCACAGGCAACAGAATCAACAGGCACAGACAGGCAATCATCAATTCCAGATAACGATTAGGAATAACCCACGCATCAGGAACATTTTGAGCCAGCCCCCCGTTTTCAGACTGGAAATAGTAACGTACATTCTGCTGAGGAACGGTTTTCAGTTTCTGCTGAAACTGTCTGACAAACGTCAGCTCCTGCGGATTCGTTTTGGGATCGGATTCAATATATTGTTTTAATGTAAATACACGTTCTTTTAATATATTAAACTGATTCAACTCTTCCTGGTTTTCTTGACGGTTTATATCCAGGTCAGTCAGAATTGTTTCCAGCTGTTTGAATTCCGAATTAATTGCTTCCCGGGTCAAATACGACACCTTTGCTGCTCGAGTTACTTCGAGCTCAATTTCGGCAATTTTCAGTTGTTCTTCCAGCTTCTCAGCAAAGTATTGAAATGGCGATACGGAATTTGAAAGCAAAACACGATTCTTGTCTGAACCGTATATTTTGATTAATTCTTTATCAACCCGAAAATTGACTGGTCGCGGCGTTTGCAACCTCACATTTTGCAGAAAGATATTATGATCCATCTGATGAGATTCCCAAAACAAAGCAATTTCGGAAAGATCAGATACACCACTTAATGGTATTTCCAAGTTCTGTTTTACAGGATCAAAGGTCGTATTAAACTCGCCATTAACCATAACTGCCACAAGATTCGTTTTTTCAGGCCACGCTATCTTGAGTACTCTCCTGGTTTGATTAAATAATTTAATCTGAGTCAAACCCCTGATTATCCCTTGATCACCGATGAAGATCTCCGATTCAACAAATGGTATAAATTGCATATTCGAATCGCTCAAATTACTTAGTGAAGAAATCAGTTTCCAGGGCGATTGAGATGAAACAAAGACAGCTTCACAGTCTAACTGACTGGAAGTATTACATCTTGCCTGAATCCAGGCAGGTACGTTTTCCGGCAAAACTGTTTTGCTTATTTTTTGATCAAACAGATGAAATGCTTGAGCTGAAGATAATAAAAGATAGTTATTTAGTACTTTTGATTTTTCAAGCATGACAGGTAGTACAACAAATTCATTGATCGGCTTATTAATTGTTGCTCTTACCGTAATTGTTTTTTTACTGTTTCCTGTACTTCCCGGATGTAGCTCAACCCGCCGCATGTTATCGGATATTTTGTCCTGAATTTCGTGTGGCATACCATCGATGGTTAATTCACTTCCATACTCTTCAGGAATCAGCAGATAAAGTTTTTTCAAATCAGTTGTTGGCAGTGAAAAACGTAAAGTTTGAGTTACCTCAATCTTTCGATCTTCCGGTGAGTCAATGATTGTCAGCGAATCGACAGAGATCAGTGAATCCTGCAGCTTGATCAACAGAGAAACAGGCAGATTTGCAAAATCAATCACTTGAAACCGTCCGACAAATGAAATGTGATCTGTGGGGACCGGAGTCTGAGTAGAATTATCCTGCAATCGACGGTAATGAGACGATGTAACCTTCACATCGATTTGAGGTTTTTTGTAGAGAGATAAATGTGAGTCTTCAACTACCGTTTCTTTAAGTTGGATACTGGGGATATCCAGATTTCCACATTTCCGGAGCGGTAGCCAACCTTTCAGTGTAAGATCCTGCAGGCCTGATGTTTTATTTTTCAGAAAAAGCGTAATTTCATTTCCTATCCGGTGCCAGTGAGCCAGTCGTTCAACATCTTCTTCTTTGACTGAAAGCGACTCAATTTTGAGACCGTCGGGAACGACAAGAGTATGGCGAAAAGCGGGCGCCTGACTAATTCTCAACTCGGCTGAATATGTCCAGTCAATATTTTTTTTATCAACTACGACAGTCTGATTGACTCTGGCTTTTCGCTCTGGATTCTTTGGTTTTAAAGTCAGTGAAACAGGAACAGGCTGATCGATTTGAAATAATAATGCAGAGGACTTTAGAATACTATTCTCGAGTTTTTTACTATTGGATTTGGACGAGATTGATACGACTCCATCTGGCAAAGTCCTTTCCTGTTCGACTTCAAATTCCGGGCCGATTTGTACTCCCAGTTGATGTGACACAATATTAATTGTTGGTATTCTGGAATTAATCGTTCCCGAACTAAAATCAATGATGGGAATATTAACCGCTGCCATGGGATGACTTGACGGTAAATCAAAAACAGCGTCTATGACAAACTCTCCTGTCTTTGATTCAGAAAATTCAAGAAGTAATTCCTCGTACTTCTGACTATCTTCTGCATTGAGAGCTGGTATTACCAAAACACCCGGAGAATTGACACCACGCAAGATCGTTCCCACCGGAAGTTTCCAGGTAAGATAATCAACTTTTCCATTAAGCACATTGTATTTCACTCGAACTTTCATCTGAATCAGAGAGGGCGAAATACGGGCACTTGTCAGTACTGTAGCATCCAGACTTAAGGGAGTGTCTTCAGGATCCTGGTTGGTTTGCCATTTTACTTTGAGCAACGAGCTCTCTCTGAGAAATGTCGAATACTGTGTTTTTCCTGCCAGATGATATTGTGATATACCGGTATCGTCTGTGATTTCGACAAAATGGACTGAATCATTGAATTGAAAATGGAAGTGATTTTTTGAAATTCGAGGAATTCCTAATTCAAATTGCCCACTGGTCGCGTGAATTTTTAAAGCCGGATGCAAAACCAGTTCAATCTGGTGGTTCTGATACGAGAAAGGGGGAATCGGTTTTTGTGCAACAAGGGGACCTGAGTTTCCATGTGGAGTGTTCGGTAAACGCGTTTTCTCGTTTTTGACTTTGATCAAAATATTTTTTTTATCAGCACTAAATAAAGCAGGGCTTACTTTACCATCGACAAGACAGGAATTGGGACCTCCCAGATTCCCTCCACTGACAGGCAAACGGATCAAAGCAGATGACCGTTCTACAGGAATTTTCACATCAAAGATCGCTTTGACTGTTAATAACTGATTCTCGTGAAGCACACCTTCGTAACGAGACGAAGAGAGTAAATATTCCAATTGCTTCTCATCGGTGGTAATTCTTTCCAGTTCATACAGTAAATCTGGTGAGAGATAGGCGTAAGGTTCTGTGATCGAACCGGACTGCTCAGGTAAAAGGACTAATTCCGTTCTAATGATATTCGGCTGTTTCACCGAGGATAAGACCGTAGTCGAAGGAGTCTTTTGAGCAAATGATGAGGCGTTGACACCTAAAATCGCAATAACCAGAAACCGGGCAGTCGATTGAAACGTGGATACCGGTGGCCGGTAAGCCTTTGTACTTTGATTCCCAATTTGTGATTTCGGTGCCTGCCTTAAAAATCGGCGAGGTAGTAACATCACGATCAAGATACCTGTAAAACAACTGCCCGAGATCTGTGCTAATGCAATTGGGTAGATCCAGGAGATCATGAAAGAGATCAGAGCAATCACCAGACATAATTTGATTCGAATACCAGCACAAAATACTCTCAGAAGAAGTCCCACTATCAAAGTCGCCAGTAGAACAATCCACGAGAGAGTCTGTGCGATGCTTGAATTTGAAGTTTTTAGTGTTCCATATTTCACCGGAAATAAAACAACGGCATTCCACAGCTTTTCCGTTTGATCAGTCTTGCCTTGATGATGTCCCAGAATTCCGAAAAAGCGACGACTCAGTGACCCTTGTGGAACTGTTTCTCGTAAGACCATATTTTCCGGACCAGCAACAAGATCGACACCTTCTGGCAGAAAAATATTCCAGTCTGTCTCCAGGACTTGCTGATTGATTTGAGGAAATGGGATCTGACGTTTCACTGTCAGATGGTCAGGCGGCGATAAGGTCTGATATTGAATTGTGATCTGGCAGACATCCTGCTGATCAAATAAGGGAATAAGATATTGCCCCTCAATTTCAATCGGTGTCACTCTCTGCTCGTTCACTGTCGTTGATATCAATTTCACATCGGACAGAAAATGAAATACAAATTTATCAATATACGTTTTTGATAAATCGAGCAGAATGGTAGCGTGATGAACATCAGGTTCTCCGTTACCATGACCTATAGCAGATTTAACAGCTATTTTAGCCGTAGCCTGCTCAGAATTTTCATCTGGCATATCGGAGAATCGGCTCAAAGATATCGTCCCTGAAGGCCGTTCATACTCCCATTCGTAACTCCCTTGATTTTGTAGAATTTTTGTTTTGTGATTCGCTTCAGATTCTGGGAAGACCCCATCTGCTTTGATTCGCAGGTTCAGCTCTTTGGAATTCAGAACACGTATTACACCTTGAAAGGGATTTGCTTGCGGGGTATGGATCAACGCGAGTTTTGTACTTTTTAGAAATGGCTGACGGCGTTCCCCTCGTATCTCTATTTCATTGAGAACGGGAGTTGCAAATGACAGTTCCCACAATTCGCCCTGACTGGGAAGTTGCCACTTTTGATGTTCTGAGACAGGTTGTTTTTTTGCCTTGAATTTTGATTGCGAATCTTTATCAGAAGGCAGAAACCATTTCACAGCCCCTCCCTCTTCCGAAAGGTAAATCAATATGCTTTGAATTCCACCTGGAGCAGGAACACAGGTCAAAGTATAGTTTTCCTTTAGAACATCATCTGCGAGTGAAACATAAGTACTGGCATTAACCTGAAGAGACTGATCTACGTGAGAAAAAAATAAACGACCCCATCTTGAACCGGAATAGGGGGCGAGATGAAAAAAACGGGATTGATCCGAATTTGAAACCGGAAATCCCCAGTTTTTCGGAAGCTCACTCGACAATAATTCTTCGACTTCTTTACCCGGATCAAAGCGTAAGGTCTCTTCTGAGACCCCTGATATTTCCATTAGTCGATCCACATTAGTGCAGTCCAATGGCTTAACGCCGAACAGATCTACGGACTGATCTGTCACTGGGAATAATCGTTGCGCGTGAATCTCAAGTAAATAAGGAGATTCCGGCGAGACAGAAACAGGAAGTCTGACTCTTAGCTTCTGCTGTCTTTCACTTTGCTCAACATCCCAGACAAGGTCTCCTGAATTATTCGCAGCCAGACTACTCACCTGAGTAATTTTCCAGCCAATGGGGATGAGCGCCTCAAGACGATATGTTGAGCCAGCTGCTGAAGTCCAGTGTATGCGAGACTTCAATTCCCCTACTTTGTCATCGACTTGTATCAGACTTTGGACTTTCGCAGAAAGGTTCAGATCTGGTAATGCTAACTGATATGTTAAGTTTGCATCAGCAGAATATTGTTTGAAATCGTAAGCTTCACCCTGCTCTTCCTGAATGAGTACACTTGTCTGGCGTAAATCAACAAAATTAATTTGATGTGTTTCCAGTGGAGCAGAAATATCAACATGGACTGTTCCTCCCAGAAAATGTGCCTGTTTCAGTGTCAGCCGTGGAATCAATACCTCACCATCCAAAGAAGGTGAAGCTAAGGCCCGCACTGTTAATGGCCGACTGACTCCAATGAGCGGGTCAATCAAATTGACTGTGATCTGATTTTTTTCTTTTTCTTTTTTGATCTCAAATGGTAAAGCCAGATCGTTTCCAAGCGTAACCGAATAAATTTCAAATTCTGTCGGTGCTTCAAATTCGAGTTTACTAACTGGCTTATTCAATACTTCAATCTGAAAGTCTTCACGGAGTCTTAAACCATCTTCGCGAATTCCGACCTGCGCAGATTGATGATAAAGAACCTGTGTCGGTGCACTTTTGATTTTTTCCTGTTGATGAACAACAACCTGAAACCGGGACTGCCCGCCTAGTTCAATCTGCCACAGATCAAAACCAGGAACGTCCGACTTCAATGGTCCAGAAACATAACCTGTAGACGTCGTCAGAATCATACCCTGCGGAACTTTAAGATGGACGCGAGAGACAACAGTTTCCGGGAGTTGAAAAGAGAATTCCAATCGCTGAGGTAATTGCCTGCCTTTTAAACTCCATTGTCCAACCAGGTCTTTATCAAAATGATCAACGAGCAACATATTTTTCTGATCAGGAGTTAACCCCCAGACCGCAGGGTGCTCGCCCCATTTTAAATCATGAATGGCAAGATTTAAGCGGGTCAGGTCAATAAATTCCGGTTCATCTCGGGAACAATGCAGCTCATATTTCAGTCGACCATCAATCAGATGATCATCTTTTAATTGCGCTTCGTAGGTTGCTTCCTGAATCCAGGAATTTCTCGGCGTGCTTTTTTTTAACAGAGCTTTTTTTTTCAGTGACTGATACTGATTTAATGGGACGGGGTACCAGCTTCCTTTGGGCCATTGAGAAGTATCTTTACCCGATACAACGACCTCCTTGATCCGTAATTCAGAAGTTAAACTGAAAGGATTTTTATCGGCAGCCATCAGTATTTTGTGTTGCGGGAGAGACATCATAACTATGACACACAGGCAGAGCACTTTGAAGGCCAGTCGATATCCCAGATGTCTGCTCGCAACCAAAGTCATCGATTCGCCCCGGCTTCAGAAGATGACACCGGATTCTCAACAATTTCAGAGCCAGGTCTGACTGCCGTAATATCTTCAGGATCAACTTCCGAAGGTTGAATACGTTCTGAAAATGTCGGAGGAGGTATATAATCACTGGGGACGGACATTGAAAGGAGTTTCGCCTCTCGACGCTTGCGCGAAGTTCCATTGATCAGTGCTGCGATAACAGCCAGAAGAAGTCCAAAAGCGGCTGGCTGTAAAAGCACTTCCACAGGAGCGGGATACCATAAAGCAACTGCTGAAACTGCGGTCATCATGATTAAGAGAGTCAAAACACTTCTCAGAGGTGAAATACTCATAATAATGAACCCCAGTAATAGTGAAATCCCGGCACCAATGAAAACAATCATGGAGCGCGACAATGCATGAAATTCGAGCGTACTTGCAGGTCCAAGCCGATAAAATTGATAGTCATTCGCTCCCACTGTATCATCTGGCTTCAGAGGTGCGCCTTGCATACCAGCAAGAGTTTCATCACGACCTGTATATTCTCGTGACCAGAACACACCTTGATTTTTCCATTCGAACTGAGGGGTATAACCATGTGGAATTGTGAAAAGGTGTTCGTTTCCGGGAAGACTGATATTCCATATTGTCTTATCGATCCAGAGGTTATCCGCAAACTCAGCAGCAGCGACCGCCAGCGGACTTATGGGTGATTCTCGAAAATGTTTCACGGAATGATATACAATTGTAAAAACATTCGATGAATTCTCATTTCCTTTTATTACAGGCAAGCTGATCTGAAACTCATTAGAATTACCCAACGCCTGATCAAAGGGAATTCGCTGCTCGTTCCACCACAACTCATCGACTTTAATGCCTGCATTTTCCGGCATTTTGAAAGAAATGGTTCGTGGTGAAACCGGAAATTGATACCGCGCACGGGCCTTATAAAGACCTGCCAAATCAATATCACAACGGATCAATGCCTGTTTGATCGAAAAAGAGAAGAAAGATTGAGAGTTGCTGATATTCAACTTGAGATTAATATCTGCCTTTGGATCAACGGCCCGCCAGAACGCACTATTATTCATCGCTAACTGTTGCTGCCAGACAGCATCCACGCTTTCAACTTCGATGTATTGCTGATCCTCTTCATTTTGCATCGTGAGATCAAACTGACTCTCCGAAAACGGAACTGTATCGCAGCGAATCAATGGGACAAACAACTCTGTCTGAGAATTACGAGGCAATAAATAAACAGTAGTAATTTTGACAGGCCCTATTTTTTTACTTCGCAATGACAGTCGTGCAATCTGAACGGGATCTGCACTATCTGAAATCCAGGTCGGCACAAGTGGGTTTTGTTCTTCGTCCAGGTAAAAATTAACGCGACTTCGTAACGCGAGAGGAACTAACAATCGCACTTCAGAAAGAGGTTCAAATTCAATATCAAATTGAATTTCCTGCTCGACATGTACCTGGGAATCATTCAGCTCCAGTTGTGCTGAACTTGTGGCTTTTATTTCCTGATTACGAATCGAAACCATTGCAGCGAACTCATTCGCCCCGGGTTGGATCTGGAATTCACTCCTGCGAAGTGCCATGACTTCTTCTGGCAGAACCAGATCCTCCGTCCTAACGGGAGGTGTGGAGAGAATCTGTGTTTTGGGTGAGGGTGTCAGACTGGTAACTACATCAATATCATTGGCAATCACAAGTAAAGTTGGTGAAAGACTGGGCGCTTTAATCTCGGGTAGAGAAAAATCGAACGATTCCTGATCCGCGATTACAGGACGTCTTGCACGGAATGTAATTTCGAATGTGCCTTTAGACCTTTTCAGCAGGTTGATCGTAATGTTTCCAGGCTGGCTCTGATCAATCTCAATTGCCTCTGTCAGGGAGGGTTCCTGCTTGAGTTCCAGTTCCCAGCCTTCTTCGGCCCGGTCAGGCCAGTTTAAGGAAACCTTGTCCAAGGCACCTTGAAATACATCAATTTTAACTCGTGCATCCATTTCGGCCCGATTGCCAAACATTTGTACGAGATAAAAGGGCCTGGCAGAAAAATATGGTTTCACTCTTTCAATATTCAGAGGTAACTCAAATGGTTGTTTCAAAAAGCGGTATGAGCTGTCTAAATCTTTCTGATTGGATTTAATTTGATAGACAGTGCGATTTGGTTCTGCTGTTCGAAAGATGCGATATCCATCCAATGCCTGAATGTCAATCAGACCCGTTTGCCTCTTGGCTCGCTTCACATCAAAACCATTGATTAGAAATTGACACTGCTCTTCTGGAAAGTCCGTTTCCAAAGTCCATTGTAACTCAATGGGACCAATGGTGGGTTCAATCAACGAAACTTCAAATAGATTATCTTTTAACGCTTTGTGACTTTGATAACCCTCACACTTCACATCCAGAAATCGAAATTCTGCCGGCAACTTAACTTCTACTGTTTGAAAACTTCCCGTTAAGGCTTTGACTGACTGTGTTGCATTCAGGAGAATGGATTCCGGAGTGAAGTCAATTGCAATTTTTGTCTCTGCCTGTAAGACAGTTTCGACTTTCTTCTGATCAGGGATGGGTTGCCATGAAAGATCAAGTTGATTTCCCAGCCCGAACATCTCGATCAAGCTCAATTTATCGGATAATGTCTTTTTCGAAACTGCAACTCCGGCGGGTATCTCAAGGCTTAATTGAGGCAATGGCACTTTTAACTGCAAACTGCTGACAGCAGTCTGAGGAATTAATAGTTGAAGCCGTCTTGAAGGTAACTGTTGCTTAAGGGGGATACTCAATGTGAGGTTGATCTCATGTTTTCCCTTACCTCGAAACCACCAGAGATATCCTTCCGTTCGATTAAATCCACCAGGACTCGACTCGCCTTCGCCGGTATAACGGGTTTTGAGGAAAATGGAATCATTGAGCTTTAATGGAACTCGAATCCATTTATTTTCCTCGTTGATCAATACCATAATCCGCGCATCCAGAATCGCACGGTCTTCTTTGATCGTACCGGAAAGAGAAACAGAAGATATCGCATAGTCTGGTGAGTGGTCTGGCTGGGTCGCCTGTTTCTGTTTCAAATAATTAAGTATCTGATCCAGATTCAAATTCGGCAAGGGAATATATTGGCCATCTGCGCCTTTGAAAAAGACTTCCCGTTTCTTCACGGTCGCAGTCGATTTTTTTGCCCCAGGCTGCTGTGTTTTCTGGTCGGAACTGCTTTGGGCCGATTGCGGACTGTTGTCGGATGACTCAGGGAGTTTTGTTGCTGCCCTGTTTTTCTCTCCTGCTTTTTTAAGATCTTCTTTTTGTGCAGGCTGATTTTGCGCACAAAGAGTGCCAGATGATCCCGGCACACCGTAGAACAGCAGCAAGGTCAACCCCAGATAAACAAATATTAAACGTGCAAAATATGACATAGTCGCTAATCGATCCCAAATCGCGGGAACAAGAACTCTCTGCAGGAAGTGTTTTTTCAGAAACGAGAACTCACCTGGACCTCATGCCCCACCTTTCGGCGGCTCAGAAATTCTCCCTCTTTTGACTTGCAAATACATACTACACTTTTGAACACATTTCCAAGACGAATTGATAGAAGGTCCCCAGTAGTATCATATATCATACGTCGTATTTTACGCACATTAAAGAACGAATCTTAAAGCGGACTAAAAAAGTGACTTAGTCAATAAGTCTTTTAATTCATTATGAATATTTGTCCCATTCGTCGCTAATAAACTAGGTATTTCAATTGAATACGAAAGATCTTCGATTGACGTCACCAATCCACCCGCTTCCCTGCAGATCAGGACTCCCGCTGCCATATCCCACGGTTTCAGATTGCTGGACCAGTAACCATCGATCCGACCGATAGAAACATAACATAAGTTCAAGGCGGCAGATCCGGTACGTTGCAATGTCTGGGCTGCGGGAATACATTTAAAAAGCGATCAACGGCGATATCTCGTCCCAGAGTTCCGACTGGTAAACTGGCCACAAGCATGGCCTGATCCAGAGAGGGAATTCGGGAAGGTGAAATGGCTTCACCGTTCAGTTTCGCACCTTGCCCCTGAAACGCAGAAAACATCTCATCACGATTGGGATCGTAAACTACGCCCAAAATTAACTCGCCCTGATATTCCAGGCCAATCGAAACACAATAGTAAGGGAAGCCATGCACATAATTTGATGTACCATCCAGGGGGTCAATTACCCAACGATAGTCAGAGTCTCCCTCCTGACGAGTTAATCCCTCTTCCCCCAACATATGATGAGTTGGAAACTGTTCGATGATATGGTTCACAATAGCGGTCTGGGAAGCAAAATCAGCGTCGGTTACCAGATCAGCACGTCCTTTTTCAGAAACACGAAACTCATCAATCCAGTCCAGCAGGCATTTTGCTCCTAAACGGGCGGCGGTCTCTGCAGCCTTTAGCAATTCAGTGGAATTCAAGTTATTACCTTCCGTGTAATCGTCTTAGGAACTCAATGTCCAAACGTGAAAAATGGGTATTCGCAGTGTGAAGAACTTAACGAAGTAAAATTACCCCCTATCTGTCTGGTTATCGGGATTATTACAAATAATCCAATTAAGGCCATTCTATGATCTGTGTGCCTGTGCGTGAACCTCAGGCAACTCGAATTCACAAAGCTTTCATCTCTTCGCAGAACGAACAAAGACATTTACTTTTGTGTTGTTCACTTTTTCAGACACGAATGATAACAATCAGTTACGTCATCATAAGCGAGAAGCTCCGTCATTCTCTCAATTCGATTCTGGCTTGATGCTTTTCTTGCTGCTCAATGACCTGCGTGTTGTATCGCTGATTGTGATTATGAGAATGGATTCGATTGTATGGATGGTAACACTTATCGTGGTCCATGTTGCTTATTGAATACAGAGAAACCAGTCAAGATGTGGATTTTTTTCAGATTAAAAGTATTGGGTCGGAAACATGATGTATATTTTCAACACCTGCTATCAGGTTTAAATGTTTTTTCATAATCCGCTGCCAGTCAAACTGGTAGACATTACATAACTAATACTGATTGAAAAAAAGCAATGGATTTTACGTTATCACAGACTTCACTTTATGTCATGGCAATCAGTGTCGGAATTTTCACACTCATTGCTGCATACACAGACTATAAAGAGAAAAAAATCTACAACAAATTGACCGTTCCCTTTTTTGTTTTGGGCATTATTTATCAGGCAGTATTCAATGGCTGGGAAGGCTTGATGTGGGGAGGTCTGGGGTTCCTTGCAGGTTTTGGAGCATTTTTCCTGATCTGGATCGTCGGGAGTGGTGCTGCCGGCGACGTCAAGATGATGGGAGCTTTAGCTGTCTGGTTAGGGTTTAAAGCAACACTCGCCGTCATGATTGTCGGTACACTTTTTGTTCTGATCGGGTCGTTTGTGATTCTGTTCTGGAGTGTGATCCGACGTGGAACGAAAAGGACCAAAGCGGCATATCTGGGAACCGGCAAGCTTCACAAAAACAAGAAAAAACAAAAAGCAGAAACCATGGAACAGAAGAAACAGAGAGGCTTGATGCCTTTTGCCATCCCTGTTGTGCTGGCAACCTGGAGTGTCACGACCTGGATCATTGTGAAATCTGTCGTTCTTCAATAACGAAGAGACGAAACGAATATTGTAATAAGAAATCGATGAAGGCAGTTTGCAATGAATTTCAAACGAATTCATAAAACGAAAACGAAGCAGACAAAACGGGCAGGTTTCCTGAGTATGGAGCTTGCGTTGGTTTTGCCAATCTTTGGGATTGTCATGTTCGCACTTTTGGAATTCACACTCCTGTTTTATGCACGTGCGGATGTTGTTGAAGCCAGCCGCATTGGTGCTCGTTTAGCAACACTGCCTGGTGTAACTCAAGAAAACGTAGAGAACGAAGTACTGAAAGTACTTCCCCCTCAATTGGGACAAGGAGCAGTCATTCGTGCTGATATGGGAGAGAATTCAGGAGACGTCGTCATAGTTGCTGTCAGCATTCCTATGACGCTGGCTTCCCCTAATCTGCTCTGGCCCATTGGTTATGACTTAAAAGAACATAATTTGTACTCAGAAACCAGAATGATCAAAGAGTAATTCTCTTAGCGAATTTACTTGAAGTCACATGGTTTAAATTGGAAATAATCGTGTAGCCCTCCGACGATTTCAACGGGAGGGAAATTTGTTAGTCAGGTATACCACCTGATTCATTCAGTTATGGGAGACAGATCCGGTGAAAAGCCTGACCCCTGCTAAAGTGACGCTGTTGATGTTTGGCATCTTTGGTATCCTGATTGCAGCATATATCGGAAAAAGATTGTTGGCGGGAAAAGAAGAAGCTCCGCCGGTTGCAACACGAAACATTCCCATGGCTATCAGTAAATTAGAGCCCGGGACACTGGTGACGGAAGATCACCTGGGATTGGGGCCAATCGCCATCAAAGATTTGAAGCCGGAAATGATGACTTCGAATCGTGTGATTGTGGGACGAATCGTAAAAGAGCCGATTTCAGCTGCAACACCAATTTCAACAGGCATGCTCTACCCTTCAGGAGAAACTCCTCCGATTGAGGTTGCAGATGGAATGCGAGCGATCTCTGTACCTCTGGAATCTTCAGTTGATCTTGTCGATGGACTGATTAAACCAGGCGAATACGTTGATGTCCACATGACTCCCACAGGAATGAATAACGACAGACGGTTGAATGGTGGGATGACTCTGACCTTATTTAATGGCGTTCGTGTCGTTGCCATCAATCGAAGCTACACTCAAAACAGTAGTTCCAGACGAGGAACAAATGTGACACTGGAACTGACTCCAGAACAAGCTAACATCATGATTCTTGCCCGTGATCGAGGTGAAATCACCATGAGTTATACCCCGGAAGGTAAAGGAAATGGAGGCGTTGCCGTCAGTAGCGCAGAAAAAGCAACCCTCTATGAAATTCTGGGATTGAAAACACCAGAAAAGCCAAAACTGGAAGACCCTCCTAAGCCTTTTGTTGTCGAAGGCTACTATGGTTCCAGTCGTAGTGTTAACAGATTTGATAAGAATGGCGCACGAGTTGGTGACTACAATAATTACAATCGTGGCGGTAGAGGTGGATTCAATTCCGGTGGATATCTGAATCCGGACTGGGGTGGTGGCCAGGGATATAACTATGACAATGGTTCGATCAGCGCTCCTGCAGGTCAGGCACCTGGAAACAATGGAAACAGCGGCGGAAGAAGTGGAGCCGGACAAAGAGATTCAGGTCCATCCGCGCGAAATATGCCACAAGGTGCTCCCAATAATCAGCAGAGACGATTTGCACGTTCTTCAAGACAGAATCGTCCTGTGGGTCGCTAACGGGTCATCAATACCACTGCCGTTTTTATTACTCTTCAATTCGAATGATCATTGATATAGAGACTCATGAACCGTTACCAGAATTCCAACATAACAAGAGCGAAAACCTGCGGGCGCCGAGGGGTCATTACACCTCTGGCTGCGGGTGTGATGCTGGTCGCACTGTTTGGGATTTCATTAATCGTGAATCGGCTCTGGTTAGATGCTGCGTCACTGGAAGTTACAACCTGTATCGAAACAGCAGTATTGGCAGCAGGTCAGGAATTGGCATCCGATGAATTATTGAAGGAAAAACCAGATTACCAGCTTCTCATGGATCGAGCAGTAAAACAAGCCAATTCCGCGCTGATCCTCAATACCGTCGCCGGTCAGAGAATGGGCGTTGAACTGATAAAAGGTGATAACTTATTTTTTGGCAGATCAATTCCGGCAGCTGACACTGGTTTGAACCGGTTCATTCAGACCGAAAATTCGCCGATGAGTATTCAAATTAAAACGCACCATGCAAATCGAATTCATAACCCGGTCGCAGAATTCATGTCTGAATTAACAGACACCAAACCGGGATCAACCAGAGCTCAAATTGAAGCATCGATTGATAATCATGTTATAGGAATTCGTCCTTTTGAGAACGTTTCGATTCCGGCATTTCCTCTGGCCATTCTGAAAAATGATCCCTCGAACGCAAGCATACTGAAACACAGGGAACTCCAGATTGATCAGAGAAAAAGGGAAAGATGAATATCCAGTTCCATCCAGATTCTCAGACGGTGACACCAGGTTCTGATGGTATTCTTGAAATTCGAATTACAGGCAAGCCACGCCGGGAAAATATTACCGACGCAAATCTGCAGATTCTGGATTTTGGCTCACAATTGAAGTCAGATGTGGTTGTCCGACAAATTTTATCAGGCTTGTCCGCAAACGATCTGAAGAATTTTCATGGTGAGTTAGTATTCGATTCCAATCCGATATCAATCAAATGCAGTCCTAACATTGAAGATGACGAGCAGGATGCTTTTCAAAAAATGATCGGCGAGTGCCGCATCTGCTTTTTGTACAACAAGATCGACAGCTCACAGCGATCCTATAATGGTGTCGCTGAGTGTACAAACATGGTTGCCTGCAGAATCATGTCCATTAAACGACTTGAAAACCAGGCCTGCGAAATCATTCTGCAACCAGGTGTCCTTACATCACGTGCCGCGATACTGGCGGAATTGCCAAATCCTGAAACAGAAACTGATTCTGCTCAAAAAACGGATACGACAGCAGACGACAATAAACAACGTACTAACAAGTATATTTACAAGCTTTTTCTGACCCAATAAGGGCGGAGATTAAAATGGTATTACAAAGCGAAACAACGGTTGACCATTCCTCAACAGAAGCAAAAAAATCGTTCCAGCGATTAAAAACACAACTGCACAGGCAGATGGTTGACGCGATCGATTTTTCCAAAGCAGGCTATCTGCCAGAATAAGAATTACGCCAGAAGATGCGTGGACTGGCAGAACATCTCTGCCTGCAACAGGACCTGGATCTGAACCAGAAAACCAGTGATGTCATGGTACGTGAGATCATGGACGAGATCTACGGATTTGGTCCTCTGGAACCATTAATGAGTGACCCGGAAATCAGTGATGTACTGGTCAATGGTGCTGATAAGGTCTTTATTGAACGCAATGGTAGGCTGGAACAGACAGATATCCGTTTCGCCGATGATGAGCATTTAATTCAGTTGATTCATCGACTGGTCGGACGCGCAGGGCGACGCATTGACGAAGTTTCGCCGATGGTTGATGCGAAACTCCCGGATGGCTCTCGTCTGAATGCCGTGATACCACCTCTGGCGTTACAAGGCCCGACCCTTTCCATTCGTCGTTTTCGAACCCAGGCCTTATTGTTTAACGATATGGTAAAGATGGGATCTTTAGCCCCTGACATGGCAAAATTCCTGGAAATCGCCGTCCACGGTCGACTTAATATCCTGATTAGTGGTGGTACCGGTGCTGGTAAAACAACCCTGCTGAACAATCTCAGCCGTTATATTTCCGGCAATGAACGAATTGTTACGATTGAACAGACATCGGAACTTCAACTTCAACAACCTGACGTTGTTTCAATGGAAGCGCGACCCTCCAATATTGAAGGTCAAGGAGAAATCAACCAGAGAGAGCTTTTGAAAAACAGTTTGCGTATGCGACCCGACCGAATTATCGTTGGGGAATCTCGCGGCGGTGAAGTTTTGGAAATGTTGCAGGCGATGAATACTGGTCACGATGGTTCCATGAGTACCGTTCACGCGAATGACACCCGAGATGCTTTAGACCGTCTTGAATTGATGATCGCGTTATCTGGTGCTGATCTGCCGAACTCAATTGCCCGTCGATATATCGCATCGGCGGTTCACCTGCTGGTACATATTACTCGACTACCAAACGGTGAGCGAAAAGTCATGCGTATCTCGGAATTAATTGGCTTCCAAAATGGCGAATACATGGTTGAAGACCTGTTTGTCTATCGCATTACAAATGTCGATGCTGACGGAAAAGTGCATGGTGCTTTTTATGCAACTGGACATAAACCTGTTGCCATGAACTGGTTAACTCAAACCAACTTTAATGATAGCGAAGAACTTTTCCATGCTCGTGAATTAGAGTTAACCGAAAATCAGACAGATAAGCAGGACGATTAGGAGATAAACCCATGGCAACTGATGCCGCAATAAATACCCCCAAATCAATCGATGATTTTTCGGAAATCCTCCGAGATCGAAATAAATACTCAAACACTGATTCAAAAGAACTCGGTAACCGGGTAAACGGTGGTTTTGATGAATTAATCATTCAATCTGGAATCAATGCACACCCCAGTGTGATTTTGATCTTCAGCTTGATGACATCGTTACTGCTGGGTGGATTGGTCTTTATATTACAGGAAAACTTTCTCTCCACCTCGATTGCATTTATGCTGGGAGCAATGCTACCGATTGTCTACCTGATATTCCGTCGCAGCCGACGTCAGAAACAAATCAACGAACAACTTTCCGATATGATTGACGAGTTGGCACGTTCTGCAAAAACTGGTCGAAGCTTAACGCACTGTTTTATCGATGTTTCAGAAAAAACGGCTTCACCACTGGGAGACGTACTCAAAGAATCTGCCCGTCGACTGCAAATGGGTGTTTCCATGAGATCGGCTTTGGATGGCCTGTATGAACAGACTGGTGTTGCCAGTTTGAACATTCTCTCGATGGCATTGATTGTGCATCAGGAAACTGGTGGTGACCTGGTTAAGGTACTCGAACGATTAGCAAGGACGATTCGCGACCGCATGCTGTTTCTGGGACGCCTGCGAACAGCAACTGCCGGTAGTCGTGCCACTGCTGTTTTGATGATTTCACTTCCGCCGTTGATTCTTGGGTTCTTTATCCTGCGTGATCCGACTTATTTAACCACATTGATGGCTTCATCATGGGGTCGCGGAGCAACATTTACCGCTATTGCATTACAAGTGGTTGGATCCATCTGGGTTCTGCGAGTTTTAAAAACAAGTCAACGTACCTGATCAAATTAAATAACCAGACCTGCCAGAAAATGGCGAGGGCAATATTATGTTTACACCATTAACAATCACGATTTTCTATATCGCTTGTGGTCTTATCATTTTTTGGATGTTGTTTCGCATCATTCGAAAAAGAAATCCCCAGGTGAATGAGCATCAGAAACAGGAAGTGGAGGTCAGGCCCGAAGAAGCGCGCTTAGAACCTTCCACCACCGCTTTATCTTCAACTCCTGTCACATGGGAAAAGCGACAGCTGTTTTCCTCAAACAACCCAGAGAATCAGGATGGTCAGGAAGAGGGTCTGCCGCCAGTCGAAGCTGGTGATGTTCCCTCTATGGGCACCGATGATTATGTCTTCGGATCGGCGACTCCCGCCTTGTCGGAAATGATGCCGGAATCGGAAGGACGACGGGCCCAGACAAAAAAAGAACTGCAGGCCGCAGGTTACTATCAGCCACATGCTCTGCAGAACTTTTCTGCGATTCGTTATGTTGCCATTCTGGGTACCATGCTGTTCTTTGGGATCCTGCTGCTTGTCGCTCCCGAGCGATTCGAAATTCCGATTTTACTGGGCTTACTGCTGGTACCAATCCTGGCCTGGGCGGTTCCCTTCCTGTTCATCAGCGGTCAGGCATCTGACCGTCGCAGTGAAATTGAACAGGGGATTCCCGACATGCTGGACATGCTTAACATGTGTGTTTCCCAGGGGATGACCGTACCACACGCGTTGAAGAAAATCATCGGTGAACTGGCGAAGGTGTATCCGGCGGCCTGGCTCAGGAACTGAAAATCGTAATCGAACAGGCCTCTATCGGCACCTTCCTCACAGGCGGCTGTCTAACTTCAGCAAGCGTATCGATGTACCGGAAGTCCACTCGTTTGCGGCCCTCTTGATCCAGACCGATCAGATGGGAACGGATGTGACTTCGGCCCTCCAGGAATACAGTGATAACATGCGTGAAAGTCTGCAGCAGCGGGCGGATGAGAAAGCCAACAAGGCCACATTCAAACTGCTGTTCCCGACCGTACTCTGCCTGATGCCGGCAATTTATATCTTCCTGCTCGGTCCCGCGATTGTAGAACTCTCTGACTTCTTCCATTCAGGTGGAAGCGATAGTCTGAATTCAACAACAGAACTCTTCCGCGATGCAGGCAACAGATAAGAAACGCTTTTGTTACCATACCCATCAATAAAAAACTTCCTGACGAGCAAATTCGTCCGGAAGTTTTTTTCATTTGAATGCTCATTCAAAAATCCAGATTGAGTCTTAAATCTGCGGCAGTTCCCAATCGCGACGATACTCGCGTCCCAGTAATGCGTTTGCCTGTTCATTCCCAATAAAATGATTTTGCTCGGTATTAAACTGAACTTCTTGCCCGACTCGACAGGCAATATTTCCCAAATGACACAATGCACTTGAGATGTGGCCTGTCTCAATATCCGCCGCAGGTGTGCTTCTCGATTTGATACAATCAATAAAATTTCGGTGGTGTGTCGCAGCTTGATCACTGGTACCTGAAGTAGCAGCTTCTTTCTGATCATAAACTTTCCAACCACTTCGATCGACAACGAGAGTTCCTTTATCGCCATAAAAAGCAGCGGCGGCATTGCGGCCTTCCATGCCGTGCACACTCCAGAGACGATGCTCCCACAAAATTGTTTTATCTGAGTAGCGGTACTGAACCAGCTGGGTATCCGGTGTTTCCTGATCGTCATCAAAGAAATATTTTCCACCGGATGCAGAAATTTTCTCGGGCAGATCCACGCCAAGACCCCAGCGCGCAATATCAAGCATATGTACGCCCCAGTTCCCCATCTCACCGGTTCCATAATCCCAGAACCAATGCCAGTTATAATGAAAACGGTTAGGGTTAAAAGGACGTTTGGGGGCCGGCCCCAGCCAAAGGTCATAATTCACACCTGGTGGAACAGACGAGTTTTTCTTTTTTCCGATCGGTTTACGCCGATGAATCATCCAGGCTTTTGCCAGTTTGACATCACCCAGTTTTCCGCTGCGAACAAAATCAACTGCTAATTGAAAATGCGAACCACTGCGGCTGGTGAATTCCTGATTGTACAACGCGTTGATATTTTCTCGCTGCTTCAATAATTTTTGTACCTTCAATCAGGTTGTGTGAAACCGGCTTTTCGACATAGACATCTTTCCCGGCCTGACAAGCCATGACCGCCATCAAGGCATGCCAATGGTCGGGGGTGGCAATGACAACTCCATCGATTTCCGGGTCGTCCAGAACTTTACGAAAATCAGAAACAAACTGTGGCACGACACCCTGCACTTTTTCGATCGATTTCATTGCCGCAGGCACGACGGTTTCATCGACATCGCATATCGTTTTGAACCGCACATCCGGGAATTCTGCCATGCTGGATGCCAGAAATTTTCCCTGTCCACGGATACCAATGCCCGCGAGTACAACTCGTTCATTGGGTGAGGTCTCTGCCGATGTTGCATTCGTAGACAATCCCACCACTCCCGCAGCCATACCTGCGGCATTGCGAGCACTCCGATCCAAAAACTGGCGGCGACTGACATCTCGTTTCAAAAATTCCTCTACATCCACAAAAAAACCTCTTGTCTTAGATTTCAGAGCTATTAGAAATTTTGAATTTGTTTCAGTTCATGGATTTATTATGTACAACTGAATGACTATTATTATAACAGGTAAAAAAGCATATGAAATGGTGTCCTATATCGGCGACGTTCGTATCTGGCAGATGCAAAACCGACTGCAACTCACAAATGTATCGTATTTCTCTCATTTTCTTGATTAGCGTGAAATCATTGTAGTCAATGGAGTTGCACAGACGTTATAGATATCACATCAAAGTATATTACCATTCATGAACGCGACCAAAAAGAAACTTTCGCATGCCTATCAAATTTCGATGCCAGCATTGTGATCAGCTCATGGGAATCTCTCGTTCCAAAGCGAGTGAAATCGTAGACTGTCCGACATGCGGTTTATCAGTACGAGTTCCCGGTCTGGACGGAGAGATTGCTCCCATACCTCAACCCAAACTGGATCTGAAAGACGAAAACCTGGCTAATGCCCTGGATGAGCTGGCATCGATTGGTCCTCATATCACGGTCGATAAAAAACTGAGTTCGGAAAAAAATCTCGAAGTCCAAAACCAAAGCCTTGTCAGCTCCTCGCCGCAGACCAAAGAACCAGAGACAAATGACCCATTTAAGGCGATTCCTGTAAAACAAATTCACAATGCCTCAGTTCCACAAGCGGTTGGGGAGGTCAACCCGACTCCACTTCCAGAGACCTCGCAGGTTCCTGAAATACAGGTAGTAGAAACAGACCACAAAAATCAGAATGAAGTAGAACATCAAGACGAATTATCAAGTCTTGCGAGCCTTGCTCAGAAACGTGCATCTGATGTGATCGCAGAGAAAAAGAAAAGTCGGTTGAAACGCTCTGCAAAATTTGAATTACCTACAGGGACCTGGGTAATCATTCTTTTGACATTTGCTGCGCTGACATTCTCGATCGGTCTGCTTGTTGGTCGAAATATGTCAAATACAGTTCCCACCATATCAAATGCCAGCCAGTCCTGAATGATTTTACAATAGTTTGTTGACATTCTCGGGAGGCCGCCCGAGAACAGCCTGTTTTCCTTTGACGACAATAGGCCTCTCAATCAATTTCGGATGCTCCAGCATGACAGCAATCGCTTCTTCACGCGAGAGAGAGCGCTCTGATATTTTCAGCTCTCGGTAAATGGCTTCGCCTTTGCGCATTAATTCTTGAGGGGCTAAGTTTAATTTCTTCAGAATGGCATCTAATTCTTCCGGCGCTGGTGGTGTTTTCAGATATTCGATTACTTCAGGTTGCACCCCGGATTCTTCAATGAGTGCCAGCGTTTTTCGGCTCTTGCCACAACGTGGATTATGATAAATTGTAATCATCATCGGTTGGTTCTTCTTTCTTCAAGATGTGAAGAGAACTGTTCATCAACTTCAGGTAACTGCTGATGCAGATCGTAAACATCCCAGCGATCAACTGGCTTCTGATAGAGTTGTGTTTTTGACTGTTGATTCGGAGTGGATTCGCTTTGGGAGTCGGTTGTCTGCAGATCTTTTCTGAATTGCAGATAATAAAATTCGGAAGTGCGTATTGCCATTGCCTTGTCACTGGCTGCATAAATCATCTTTTCTGAAATCTGCTGCTTACTATTCAGCAATTCGCATAAATTCGTTCCGGAACAGGAGACATGCTCAAGCGGCTTTTTTAACCAACCCGACAATGTCACGGGAATATCAGCCGGTTGTGAGAGAAACTGCTGTCTACTTCCCGACTGTTGATTCTCAGTATCAAAAATCAACAACGGCACGTGGCTGATTTCTTCAAGCAAGCCCCCATTTTCAACCTGCCTGACCGGGGCCAGAAGTTCATTTCCTCCTCTGGCAGCGGTGACGATCAATAGCACTGGTTGAGTTTCTGCATACTTGAGTATTTGATCCAGTAATCGACCGAACCAATGATCGATGAGTGTGATATAACCCGCATAGACGGCCCGCGCCATGAGCCTTTCCTGATCATCGAGTTCAGACCATTCCTCTGGACTGGTAAATAATTCAGAAACAGCGACCATCAATTCCTGCCAGTCATCTGTTCCATCATCGGAACTGGAAAGTTCCGTAAACTCATCAAGTTCTCCCGGGGGTTCCGTTTCGTCAGCAACGTTTTCATCAATGTCGCCCTCGTCAAGAACTTCATCCAGGTAAAGAGTGGAGAAAAATTCGGGAGCCAGTGGTACCGCAGGTACCCCTTCTGAGCTGATCCAGATTAACTGATCCTCCGCATTCTGCATCCAGTCTGGCAGTCGTTCTATGGCGGTTTTCATCAATTGTGCAACAGGAGTTTGCGCTTCGTCGACTTTGAATCCGTTCAGTCCTGTGGTCGTTTCCACCTGATCGAATTGTGTCAAATATCGTTCCTGAGCACGTAACGCTGCAGTACGACCGGTTTGACGATCTGATTCGAGCAGCAAATTCGTTTTCAGACCGCGTTTTTTCAAATGGGAAATGAGAGAAATATCACAGTCTGATGGAGTCTCAAAAACATGGGGAACTGATTGACCGGTCCACCACGGAAATGAGTTCTGGTCCGAGCACAAATCATTCGCATAATGCTGATCAAACAAAACGGAAGAGGCAGCCAGTCGGTTGAAATTTGGAGTCTCGATCCATTGATGTCCATAACATCCCAGCATACAGGCAGGTAATTGCTCAAAACTGATCACAAGCGCTTTTTTCATGGATTCAGAGGCACCTAACATTGCTCAAGAGAGTCAACCCATTGTCTGCTGCGCAGAGCATAGTTTCTTGCGTCATCAGCTGTCACGATACCCTCCGCCTGATGAATGGTAAGATACTCCGAATAGCCAACGGCATTTAAACTGGAAATCACTTGCTGAAAATCAATGCCTCGTCCACTTTCGTCCCAATACGGTAAGAGTTGAAACGGACGATCTCCCAGACACCAGGTTTCAAGATGATCAGGTCCATCGTCGGTGATTACCAGGTTCTGAACATAGGCATTCATGAGCCATGGATGGATTTTTCTGAGCGTTGCTTCACCATACTCCTGGCCACACATGAGCAGGCTTGCTGGTTCATAGATTAAGCCGACATTGGGACGATCAATTTGTTTCAGAACTGCAATTGATTTTTCGACTTCTTCAAACAGACAGGTTGGGTGGAATTGATGCACAAGCTGCATTCCCCGCTCTGCAGCGAGATCAGCGGCACGTTGCGCATGTGGAATGTCTGCCTGCGATTTCAAACAGATTCGAATCATTCGACTACCCAACACCTCAGCCACATTTAAAGTCGGTTCGATCTCTTTGAGAGCATCAGGAGCCTGATCGTTATTCTGTGGAATATTGAAATCCGCTGTGACCATCGAAATAACCAGCCCCGCCTGATCAACAATCGATCGAACCTGTTCTAATTCTGATGGTGTACTGTCAACTCCCGCGACACTCGCACGCATACACAAGGCTGAATAGCCCGATTCTGCTGCAATAAGAGCCAGTTCTGAAAAGGGGATGTTCAATCTGGTCTTACATGCAGCTTCAGCGATACGCACTGAAAGTGATAGCTTCATTGATTTTCCTTATGTATAATCGTCTATGAGGGATTTTGTTGAGAGAGATTTTATTGTGATCTGAGCGAAAATTCAGGTACAGGCAATTTCCCTTCAGACCAGCGCTTCGCTGTTTCACTATCGATATAAGTTGATTCGACCTCAACGTGATAACTTCGCCACTTCCCTCCCACTCCGCCTCGCATTAATTGAGTTGCCAACTTTGGTTTCAATTTGATTTTTTCACGAATTTTCACTTCGGGTAAATACCACTCTGCATAAGTACCAGCATTGGTTTGAACTGTAACATGAAATGTCATCGGTCGAAATGGCGAAATGTTTTGAATCCAACCTTGAATACGTGGTGAAGACCCAGCAGCATAAGAAGTAGCCGTCACTCTCGCAATGGCCATCTCCTGCTTGTGTTTCTCCAGATGCACTGTCTGGTTTTCCAATTCAGGCAGTTTCAGCTTTCTTTTCAGAATCGCTTCAATCAACTCGACTTTAAATTTGAGCTGAAGAGACTCGGGACGTACTTTGAGAATATTCACAAATTGGTCATATTGTTCTTTGGCGGATATTTTTTCGAAAGGCTCTTTTGATGAAAGCATTTGAACGTACTTTAAATATTCTTTCGGATGTTGCGTGACAAGCATCCAATGAATGCCCCAGGCATGAACATAGGCATCACCAGACAGAACGCTCCCACGAAACACCTGATCATGGGAAATGACATCACTCCAATTCAGTAATTTTGCGATCCCGGAATGCAGTGCATAATGCGTATTGATTCGTTCCGGACTCACATTGATTCGATCTCCTTTCCCTTCGAAGCCTGTTGCGATACCTTCCATAAACCACGCCGGGATGGGAGCAAGTCGTTTCACAACACCTCGATTTGACGTCTGTAAATGAATCGCTTCATGCAAGGGAGTTTCAAATGAACTACATTCACTCATCCTCAGAATCAGGTTATTCGAAATACCGGAATAGTATGCCAGGACATTGGAAACTCCGTCGCCCAATGATGTTGTTTCCCTGGCGTAAGTTTCAAATTCATCATCCGACTCGAAAATGAGCATTGCCATCGGATATTCATAATCACTCAGTTTCAGCCCGATTTTCCTGGAATAGTTTTCGAAGATCACGTCGACGTTTTTCATAAAACGCCCTGCTTTCTGCAGAAATGTTTTCACACGCCGTTCCGTCCGTTCTGAACCATCCAGAGGCGCTGCTAAAACGACGCCTACCAGAAACGGGCTCTGTAGATGGAAACGAAACTTCTCCTCGCCAAATTTCTTTTTGAGGCCTTCAGACATCTCTTTCACTGTCAGAGGTTTGGGACCTGCCTTAAGTTCGCGTTTTTTGATTTTCCCTTGTGATACCAGTCGAATAGCCCCGTCTGGTGTTAATAATGCGTGCAACATCTGCCCTCGTGATTTCCCGGAACCATATAATTTTGCTTCCAGCGTCACGGTCTTTCCAGACTCATCGACAAAGGTAAACACATCTGCCTGGAGATTTTGCGCACGAATGTTGTATAAAAAGATCAAGAGGCTCGGAATCAATACCAGCAAAACCCGGGCCATTTTCGTATTTCCTGATAGCATGAGATCAACCTAATACTCATTCTTTTTGATTCGATCATAAAAAACAGCGAACATGCTTACATAGGCTGTAATAGTCCATCATAATCAGTCTGCAGGATTTTCCATAGCTTTTACCACTAATCTAAATTAAGTCAGACTTAAAAGCGTTAATTACGTAAGCAATACCATTTAGTACGATTTCAACATATAATTGGTTAAGTTTTCTTCTGGGAACGATTCCAATATTCCTCATTTATCCAGCCACTTTTTCCACAGGCAGTCATGAACTTTGATTTCCTCAATCCGATGATGCTACTCGGCCTGCTGGGTATCGCATTACCGATTCTGGTACATTTACTGAGCCGAAAGCGGTACGACATCATCCAGTGGGGTGCAATGCAGTTTCTGGAACTGGGACGACGCACTCGACGCAGAATCCGTCTGGAAGGCTGGTTGCTGCTGGCAATCCGAATGCTGCTCATTGCTTTGATTGCATTCGCTCTTGCGCGGCCCTGGGTTTCGGGAGGTTTTTTATCAAAATTTATTTCAACACAATCGCGCGATATCGTGTTTGTGATTGATGGCTCCTACAGCATGGGCTGGGAGGGTCAAGATACGACACCTCATTCTGCAGCAATCCAGTGGATACACGATTTTCTGGAAGAATTGAGACCGGGAGATACGATTTCGATTATCGATGCCCGAAACCAGCCACGTCTCGTTACGGAATCGCCAACACATCAGTTTGGCGTTGTGCGTGAAAAATTAAACGAACTGCCTGCCCCATCGGGAATATCCAATCTGGCAAACTCCGTTTCCAAAGCGATCCAGACTCTTGGTAAAACATCCAACTTAAAGAGAGAAATCATTATTCTGACCGATCATCAGGCCATCGGCTGGAATGCGCAGGATTCGATCCTCTGGGAGCAAGTGAATGACTTACTGCAGCAGTCTGCTGTCCCCATTAATTTGTGGGCGACAAATGTTTCCGGGAAAAAAGTTCCCGGATTGGAGACGAATGTCAGAGTAGGCCAACTGGCTCTGTCACGTGAAGTTTGTGTCAAAAATCTCCCCGTGAAAATTTCGACTTCGATTCGCTACGATGGTTCAGAACCAAATTTGATCTGTCCCGTTTATTTTGAAATTGATGGCCAGCGCGTGAATGAAAAAACGCAATCCGTGAAAATTGAAAATCACGGAGAAGCGGCTATTGAGTTTCAACATCGATTTGCAGAAGAAGGTACGCACGTGATAAGTGTAGTCCTGGAGCCAGATAAACTTCCAGGAGATGACCGCTCTGAAGCTGCTTTACACGTTACGAATGCCCTGCCCGTTCTGCTTGTTGATGGAACCCCCAATTTTGACTCAACCCTCAGTGAAGTCTTTTTTGCCAATCTGGCATTGATGGCTCCCGCAAATCGTACCCCCTGGATTCAGACAACCGTTATTGATAAAGCACGGTTGACAGCGGAGATCTTAAAAAATCATGCCGTCGTGATTCTCGCAAACGTTGATACCCTCACCGCTGTGCAGGCAGGCGAACTGATTGACTTTGTAAATCATGAAGGCGGGGGAGTTTTGATCGCTCTGGGAGACCAGATCAAGCCCGATCAATATCAAAAATTACTGTTCCATTCCAACGGATTAATCCCTGTTGAAATCAAAGCGATCGAATCCAATGTGAATGCTGAACTGGGTAACCTGGTCCAGATCGAATCAAACAGTTTACAAACTCCCTGGCTGAAGCGTTTTCGTGGAGAGTATGCGAATGGCTTGATCTCTGCCCGCTATAAGCACTGGTGGGATGTTTCCTTTTCGAAGGAAAAGGTACCCGTTTTAGACGATCAAAATTCGGAGACCATTGCAAAACCAACCCCCATTCCAATCGAAATTGCACAACTCAATAACAACAAACCGCTGATGCTGTTTATGAATCATGAGCGTGGTCGTGTGCTCTTATTAACATCTTCACTTGATGCCGACTGGAATAATTTACCTGCCAAGCCAGATTATGTCCCGTTCCTGCATGAGGCCGTTTTTGAACTTTCCTCCGGTCGCGTTTTTCGTAACATCAACACGGATGAGCCCATCGTAATACCGGTCCCCGCAGAAACGACAATCGACCAGTTCGAGTTTCTCGACCCGAACAGCCAACCTGCAACGGGCACGATTGATCCATCGGTCAATGGCGCCACATTTCAGTGTCAGAACACATCTCTACCCGGGGTTTACTCATTGAATCCGAAACAGGGAAACGATGCGGTACTCAAGAAAGATCGGTTTGTAGTCAATTTTGATCGCCGTGAATCGGATTTGACACCTCTGAGTGAACAAGAACAAAACCAACTGACTGAAGAATGCAATCTCACATTTTTTAATACGCTGGATGAATTGAAACAGGGCATGTTTTCTGATGTCTCGGAGACGGAATTCTGGAGAGTACTGCTACTGATATTTCTGTTATTAATGATCGGAGAGTTGTTTCTCACACGACGACTCGTTCAAGGCGGCCATAGTTCCCTGCCCGATGGTTTAGATTAATTGAATCACACACTCTAGTAAGATATCAACCAAAATGAGCGAAAGGCACTTCCAGTTTAACAGCTTTGAATTGAGCGCATGGACGATCGTAAGCGTCTGTGCGGTCATGTTGGCGATTGTGATCATCGTTCTGCTGTTTCGTTACGAACGTCGCCTTGTCTCGCGATCAGTCGGAAACACGCTGATCATTTTACGTGTTGTCACATTAGTATTGATTCTGCTCACATTCATGGAGCCGGTTTTGACATGGTCGTTCAACACAGAGAAGACGGGGCGGCTTGTGGTTGCCCTTGATGTCTCAGACAGCATGAATACCAAAGATCGGCATGCCACTGATCTGGAAAAGCTACAGTTAGCGCGTGCCCTGAAAATGATCGGCAACGAAAAAATCGATAGCCGCCTTGATCGCTGGGAAGCCGCATATGCCACGAATACAGAACCGGAATGGGTAGATGAAAGTGAAACCGCTAATCCGGAAAAACGGGCTCAGTTAGCTGAGAGTCGTAAAAATAATCTGACTGCGATTTTTGAGGATATCGATCAGATGTCCCGCAAGGATGTTGCAAAAAGACTGTTGTTAAACCCGGCGAATCCAATTCTTGAGAAATTACAGGAACGGGGACGAGTGGATCTCATGCTATTTGCAGGAGATGCGATACCGACAGAAACATCAGCGATCGAAGCAGAAGAAATCCGAATTCCGGATCAGGTTCACATGGAATTGTCCAACCTTTCACAGGCACTCAAGGCCTCGTCAGGGAGTACTGAAAACAGTTCTTCACCAGTTTCGAGTTACATTCTGCTGACGGATGGTCGCGATAACAGTCAACTGGATCCTGTCGCAACGGCAGAACAACTCGGACAGATGCAGTTACCCGTTTATCCTGTTGTAGTCGGTTCAGAATATCAACCGAAAGATATTTCCGTTTCCGCCCTTGATTTTCCCCAAACGGCATTTAAGGATGATCGCCCGATTCTGAAAGCACGAATCGGCACGAATGGATATGAAGGTAAAGAAGTAAGCGTGGTCTTAAAACAAAATAATCGCGAGCTGATGGTAAAAAAAATAACGCCAGAGGGAGTCAGCAACTTACTGGAATTTGAACTGAAATCCGACAAGCTGGGAAGACAGGAATTTACACTGCAAACAGACATCCTGCCTGGAGAAACGCGCGAAGACAACAACGAAAAAAAATTCACAATTAATTTTGTTGATGACAAATCACATGTTTTATTATTGGAAGAAACGGCGCGCTGGGAGTATCGATTCTTACACAACGCTCTGGAACGTGACAAACGGGTTGACCTGGAACAGGTTCTGTTTGAACAGCCTTTTATGGGTCTCATGTCAAAGCCTTTTTATCCCAATCAATTAAAACTGAACGCACCACAGGTAGATGCCCCCAATGCAGTCGAACCAGACGAAGAAAGCAAGCCGCATCCCTTCGGTGAAAAAGACCTGATCATTGTTGGGGATGTTTCTCCCGATCACCTGAACGAGGAACATTGGAAACAGATTAAAACATTTGTCGCAGATCAGGGAGGTACTCTTGTACTTCAGGCAGGAAAAAAGTTTTTTCCTCTGTCCCACCAATCGGAAACTCTAAAAGAATTATTACCCCTGGAAAACATCAAGGTGGTCGACTTTAACCAGAGTACTTTCAAAGTCCCTCCAGCCGAAAGAGGCATGCGCCTCAGTTTGACTCCCGAAGGAGAAGAGGAATCTCTGTTTCAATTTGATGTCAATCCGGAAATGAATCGTGAAATCTGGAGTCAGCTTCCGGGACATCTCTGGTTTTTACAGGGAGATCAGAAACCAGGTACCACTGTTCTCGCATATGGCGATTCTCCTTTTAATGCACCACTCGATGACACACGAGATGGTGTCATTATTCATCGTCACTACGGCTCTGGTCAGATAATCTGGATCGGAACTGACAGTACCTGGCGCTGGCGGTTTCGCGTGGGTGATCGTTACCACCATCGATTCTGGGGACAACTGGCACGCTGGGCGTCACGAAACAAAGCCGGTGCCGGAAATGAATTTGTCAAATTCAGTCTCAGTAAAACGGACATCGACGCAGGAGAAATCGCAACAGCCACTGCACGCTGGTCACAGTCTTACATGGATCGATTTCCTGATGTCAAATCAACGGTTGCTGTTTATAATTCCAAGGATCCCGATAAAGTCATCGCCTCGTTTGAACTCAATCGACAGAACGATCAGCCACTCGTGCAAGAAGCCAGGGTACCTGCCCTGCCGACGGGTGAATATGAAGTCAAACTCATTACATCCACTGAAGTGGCGAAGGGAAAAAAGATCACCATCCCGCTGTTTGTCCATGAAGTCAAAACCATCGAGTTGGGTAATTTGACTTCCAATCCGCAATTACTGTCAAAAATCGCAGAATCAAGCGGCGGGCAGCTGCTGACCCCCCGGACAATCGATCAACTGCTGGAATTATTGCCCTCATTGAGTCAGGAAACGACGAATCAGGACGAATTTTCGCTTTGGGATCATTGGCTGATTATGGTTCTGATCATGGGTATTCTCACTGCAGAATGGGCCATTCGTAAATTAAATGGTTTACCTTGACAAGATTTTCGGCTTCTCACTGTTTTTTCAGCACTATTTAACGCCAGTTCTTGTTATAATACCAGTGATTCCGGCTGCCCCATCATTTCTGTTTTTGAATGAAAGAGGGATAATCAGAAACCAACCATTCGTACAACATAAATTGCGCAATCACTTCTGACAGAGATCAATTATGGATGGAAAATTAGATCATTTTGTGAATGAACTGGAACAGCAGTTAAGCCACCTCGATCGCAAAATACGATCATTGGCTCTACTACGTGGATTAGGTCTGATTGTTCTCGTAGCGATCTGTCTGGTGGCTCTGCAAATCAGCCTCGATTTGCTTTTTTCATTCAGCCCGGCAACACGGATTATCTTAACCTCATTTTCAGCAATCATCTTAACAGTGAGTCTCTGGTTCGGATTACTGCGCAATATTTTTCATAAACGAACTGCTGTTGAGCTCGCAGCGATTGTGGAAGAGTCTCAAACAAATCTTGATGAGAGACTGACTTCAGTTCTGGAATTGTCAACAGCATATAATGAAACCAGCTCTGTTTTAATGCGGGAACAGCTGGCTAAAGAAACAATCGCTTCGCTCAACACTTTTAATATCACTGACTCAGTTCCTTCAAATCGAACCATGCGATTTGTCATCAGTGCGAGTGTCGCAATCCTGATATTTTTGACGCCCCTTTTATTCTGGCCTGATGCTTACTCGCTTTTGCTTTCACGAACTGTCATTCCCTGGGGGAACTTCGCCACGGTTAGTTCTCTTTACTTTGAAGTGGAACCAGGCGACAAAATGGTCGCTCGTGGTAAGGATCTGCAAATTACGGCAACTCCTCACTGGCATACCAGTCAACCACACGAGATCAACGATGTCTGGATTGAATGGAAAGATTCCCAAGGCGAACAATTTTCGCGACGCATGGATCTGGATCAGGCAGCCGGACAATATGTCACGCAGTTTTCACATTTGCTGGCCGGATTTGATTACACGATTTCTTCTGACAGTTCTCAGACAAAACGTTATACAATTCAGATTGCCGAACCGCCCTCGATTACTGATACACGATTAACGATTACAGCTCCCGAATACACACAAGCCCTGCAGCAGGAATTCGCAATCCTTCCGAGTGAAATTCGTGTTCCCGAACAGAGTCAACTTGTTTTTGACGTGTCATTTGACCGACCGGTTTCTGAGGCGACATTTCAATTTCAGTATTACGCAGCGAATTCAGATCCCAAAGAGCGCCCGCCTCTGGAACAAATGGATTTTGTTTTGAGCCAGGATCAGTTATCGGCACATCTCGAATTACCAGTTCATCAAAACAGTTTTCTGTTCCACTTTAATATCAAGGGCACGCAAGGGAATCTGTCAACGAAATCTTCAGAACATCTGGTGAAAGTCATTCCGGATCGCGCCCCGGAAATTGAACTCACTCTCTATAACCAACCAGAATTTTTGAAACCCGATGACACATTAACGCTTCCGGTCAAAGTCACTGATGATTATTCAGTTCGGGAGCTGGAACTGCATATCCAGAAGCTGGATGAGAAGCCTGTTATCACTAAAGTTCCAGTTGATCTGCTGGGTGCAAAATCGGTCGACCATGAATTCCAGATCGACCTCAAGCAGATCAAGGCGAATCAGGCAGATATCTTCACCTATCGCATTCGTGCAGCCGACAACCGCGAAATACCTGCCCCCAATGAGTAATGGTCAACACCACGGGTCTTCGGCGTTGACAAAAATGCCGATCAGCAACTTTCAACCGGAGTTGTCTCTCGCCAGCAGAAATTACGAGACGAACTGAGAAAAATCGAGAACGATTTCAAGAAACATCATGATTCAGTCGCAGAAAAAATTGCGGAACTGAAGCAGCCAGCCAAAAAAGATCCGAAAAACAAAGCACCGGAAAACAAAGCATTAGAAGAAGCTCAGAAAGAAGAGCTGCAGAAACTGACAACCGAAGAGCGCAAAATTGCACAGCGACTGGAAACACTTGCCAACGAGTTTCTGCAACTTCCCCTGTATCAGAAACTGGCCAGACAGACCCAGGAAATTGCACGTGAGGATTTTGTCAAAAACCATGACACACTGAAATCAGCAGCCGAGGCAGAAACGAAAGAACAGGCACAACAGACGCTGGAATCGACTCCCAAAGCAATGTCCGCCACAGAACAGAAACTAAGTCAACTGGCAGCGCAGTACGATAAACTGGTTGATCTGGAAAATGATCTGCTAAATTTGAATCGACTGGCCGATGATACAAGCCATCTTGCAGATGACCTGCTTGCTTTCAATGACAAAGTGGAATCAGCGCAGCAGCAAGCACCGGCAAACCCAGACGAAAAACAAGGACAGCCGGCAACTCCAGAAAAAAATCAACCCAAAACAGAATCACCAGAAAAAGCGCATCAGAACCCACAAAATCTGACACCGGAAATGCTACAGGATCTGGCAAATCTTCAAGCGGAACTCAAACATCGGCAGTCTCGTCTTTCCAAAGACTTAGACAAATTAATTGAACGCAGACCAGAGCTGGTTGATGCTGCCCGCAATTTTCAGCTGAAACAGCTTGATTCACTCGTGAATCAGACTGCGCGTCTTGTAGAACCACAAAAAATGCTGGCCGATGCAATTCAACAACAGGCACCGTTGTCCGCCGGCAAACCAGCAAACACTGAACCAGGCAAACAAGTTGCGTCGCAAGCTGGTGCAAATCCCGAACCGAATAATCTAAAGCAGACATCACCTGCAGCTAAAACGGAGCCTCAGTCACCACCTCCGAGAGACGCTGATCAAGGTCCGGCAAAACAGTCTCCACCTCCTGAAAATAATATGAATCGTAAAAATTCTGCGGGCGAAATAAGTCCAGCGGAGTCTGTTCAGGATTTACAAAGAAGACAACAGGAACTGGCTGCCGCTGCCACCAATTTTGTTCTGGAAACGGCACAGCAATTTGGCGCCGAATCGGAACCCACACGTAAAGCGACACAATTAGCTCGCGAATCCATCAAAGCACAGCAGGAAGTGAATGCAGGTCGATTACACGAAGCCAGCCAGGCCGCGAATCGTGCTTCGCAGACAGCCCAGGAAATCATGAAAGCCCATCAGGCACAAAATAAAGAACAGACAGAACGAGATGCGTTTCTGGAAGAAGTCGAAAAAATTGCCGACAAACAGCAGGAGCTTGCCGGCAAAATGGAACAGGCTTCCACATCAGAAGCATCTCGGCAACAGGCACTTCAAAATTCACAACGCGCTCTGGCTCAGCAAACACAGTCATTAACCAATCAGCTGGAAGAAACTTCACAAAAACTGGAGACCGACCCGATTGGATTAAAAAAAGAGGGGCAGCAAGCAGATCAAACTCGAAAAAAAGTTTCCAATGCCAGAGATGCAATGCAAAAAGCAGTAGAAGGCATCTCAGAGGCGAATCTGAAACAAGCGGCCCAACAGGCAAATCAGGCAGCAAAAGCATTGCAGGCGGCAGCACAACAGGCACAAAAAACAAGTCGAAAGAAATCGAAAAATTCTCCCGTCCCTGAAAAAGTCGGCGATCAAGTGACTGATGCAGCCATGCAGCTGCGGAATGCTCAAAAACAACTTGAGAAAACTCCCGAGTTTAAACCCAAAGACCCGACAATGGCGCGCAAGCAACAGACCAAACCCAGCGATTCGAAATCCAGATCAAATCCAAGTCAAGCCACTGATCAAAAACCATCCGGTTCTGAAACGGATCAAAAACAGGCAAAATCAGAAGCGTCAAACAACTCGAAATCTCAAAAATCCCAAGGCGATCAAAATTCAAAAAGTCAAAATGGACAATCGGAGTCCGGCAAGCCTTCGCAATCGTCTGCGTCGAGACAAGCAGCTCAGTCGCTCAAACGCGCTGCTGAATCGCTTTCACAGGCAGCTTCAGAACTGAAATCAAAAGCACAGCAGGGCTCGACTCCCGGTAAAGGTCAGGCATCACAATCAGCTTCAAAAAATGAGGCACAGGGAAATGGAAAAGGCGAAAGCCAGGGCGGCGGCGCCAAAGGCAGTGTCGACTTCTCCCAACTTCAAGTTAAGCTGCAAGCGATGTCCCATCGAAACTGGGGGGAACTTCCCGGAAATCTGGATACGGAAATTTTACAGGGATCCAGTAACACCACTGATCCCGAATATGCGCGATTGATTAAACATTATTTTGAAGCAATCGCAAAGTCAAAACCGGATAACAAGTAAATTTTGATTCCGTCTTAAAGACAGGAAAGATTCCATGTCCCGCTTGCTTATTGCATTTACTCTTCTGTTTTTTTCAGTTTCGGCACAATCTCTCTGCTGGTCTCAAGAACTGGATCAACAGAAAAAACAGATCGATTCCAGTATTCAGCGGGCGATCCAGTTTTTGTCAAAATCACAGCAACCTTCCGGTGCCTGGTCTTTTAATTCTTATGGTGAATCAACGGCTGCGACATCACTGGCCATCATGTCATTTCTGGCCGCCGGTTATGTTCCCGAAGAGGGCCCTTATGGTGATCAGATCAACAAAGGAATTGACTGGGTTATTTCACATCAGGCAGACAACGGTCTGGTTGTGCATCGCAAAAGCCACGGCCCGATGTATAGTCATGGTATCAGTACGCTGATGTTGGCAGAAGTTACTGGAATGTTAAAAGGCGAACGAGAAAAAAAATGTCGAACCGTTTTGGAACGTGCTATCAAATTGATTGTGTCAGCCCAGAATGTACCAAAAGATAAGCGAAACGCAGGTGGCTGGCGATATAATCAAACGAGTAAAGACAGTGACCTCAGTGTCACAGGCTGGCAGTTATTGGCATTGCGGGCAGCAAAAAATATTGGCTGTGATATTTCCGCTGATCACATTGAAAAAGCGGTCGCTTATGTCCGTCATTGCCGCGGTCGTAATAATGTTGGCTTTGCTTATCAGCCCGGCGGTGCTCCCAGCGCAACACGTACCGGCACGGGTATCCTGGCGCTTGAAATCTGTGGTAAACACCATACACGCGATGCGCTGCAGGCAGGTGATTACCTCCTTCAAAAACCCTTGAGAATCGAAGAGTTTTACTACTACTACGGCGCTTATTACTGTAGTGTCGGGATGTTCAAAATGGGGGGAGAATACTGGAATAAAACGCGATCGACAATCATCCCTCAGTTACTGGAACTGCAAAAGCACGATGGGAGCTGGCTCGCAACGAAGGGCAGCGAAAAAGAAGCTGGCAAGGTTTATTCTACTTCCCTTGCCGTCCTGGCACTCGCAGTCGAATATCAGTATCTGCCGATCTACCAGCGCTAAATCTGGTGGGGAGCCAGCGAAGATTCGAGCAATCTCGCTTATTCAATACCGGGTTTTGCCTGATTGATCTTGGAGAACCCGCTGGTTATCTTTAGAATCCACCTCCCGAAACAACTGGCCTCAGAAACTTAACTCTTTTGGATATTGCTGTGCGGATTGCTTATTTAGATTGTTCGACTGGAATTAGCGGTGATATGACTCTGGCGGCGCTTGTCGATGCGGGTGTGGACGCTGATCAAATCTGTGCTGGTATTAATTCACTGGGACTACCTGGCGTCAAATTGACATTCTCTTCGACGATGAAAGGTGGCTTTCATGCTACTGCTGTTCAAATTGATCATCCTGAGCAACACGCGCATCGCCACTTAAGCGATATCATTGAAATATTAAAACAATCCGACCAGCTTACCCCAAAACAGTACGATATTTCACTCTCGTTATTCTCGGCTATTGCTGCAGCAGAAGCCAGGGTACATGGTTCTACGATAGACAAAGTGCATTTTCATGAAGTTGGTGCCATCGATTCGATTGTGGATATTGTCGGTGTTGCCATTGGCTTTGATCTTTTGGGAGTGGAGCAAATCATTTCCAGTGCGATCCCCACCGGTTTTGGCCAGATTAAAATCGATCACGGAATTTGTACTGTTCCAGCGCCGGGAACAGCGGAACTTTTAAAAGGAATCCCACTGGTTGATATTCCCATTGAAGCAGAATTGACCACTCCCACGGGCGCAGCAATCATCTCGACGCTCGTCGATCGATTTTCAATGCTCCCACCAATGACGATCGAAGAGATCGGATATGGAGCAGGTACCAAGGACATTTGCAGAGCTGCGCCCAATCTCCTCCGTATTTTTGTAGGTGAATCAGCTGCGACAGGCCAGACTGATAACGTGACTTTGCTGGAGACCAATCTTGATGATGTGACTGGGGAAATTATCGGACACACCAAACAAAAGCTGATGGACGCTGGTGCGTTAGATGTTTTTTCTTCTGCAATTCAAATGAAAAAAGACCGACCTGCCACTCTGCTCAGTATTATCTGCAAACCGGAGTCGGCAGACAAACTGGAATCGATCCTGTTTCAAGAAACAGAAACACTCGGCATTCGTCGTCATCTGCTGCAACGCTCGACTCGTGCGCGCCAACCACATCTTGTTAAAACAGCATGGGGAGAAGTCACCGGAAAACTTTCTTTGACGCAAAATCAGCAGTCAGTTTTTACACCGGAATACGAATCGTGTGCCAGGCTTGCTGCTGAGAAACAGGTATCACTTCGAACTGTTTATCGCGCGCAGAAGCGGCTTTTCTGTTCGAGAGTCATTCAAAGACACCTGTGATTAATGATCCCCATATGAACCACGATCACGATCACGATCACGATCACGATCACGATCACGATCACGATCACGATCACGATCACGACCACGACCACGACCACGACCACGACCACGACCACGACCACTGAATCAAATACGATAGCGATCAGGAAGATCACCAGATACAGAGAAAATTAATCCGTTCCGATTTTGTCTGGTAGTATAAGGATGACTGGCCAATCATGTTCAATTTCAGCGATTCGAATCTTATTATCACAGGTGGACTGATACTTGCTGTTGCCTGGATATTACGTAAAAATTTCCGTACTCAACACCGGGTACGAAATCGGGATCCGCTCAATGAAGCACGACAGGAGCTTTCCAAAATTGAACAAAGTCAACTCAATCGACTAAATCAGCTCGAAGTCAAGCTCTATGAATATGGCAGAGAAGTGGAATCCCGGAGCGATGATCGACTACATGTTCTCGATGAATTACTCCGCGAGGCAGACCGGGAAATCAATCGCTTACGTCAGCAACTGGCTTTAGTAGCACAGCAGAATTCTTCTGAGGCTCCCGTCAAACCGGGTCCCGATATTCTGATTCATGAAAATTCTGGAACGATTTCCGTCACTTCTGAGCAGAGAAGCATGATTATCTATCTCAATCAGGCGGGATTCTCGACACAGGAAATCAGCAACTGTTTTCAGTGCAGTCTGCAGGATATTGAAGAGATAATTGCCGATGAAAACGGGCACTCAAGATTGCGATGTCCGCCTGAAAGGGACAACCCAGGATCAGATACAGAAAGCGGATCAGCCTGCTACCAGTTCATGAATGGGTGCGGCTTCGACCAGTTTCAATTCTCGTTCATTTAACAGCGCCAGACTACTTTCAGGGTTGATCCCCAGATGATGGTAAATTGTTGCTGTCAATTCGGAAATATGAACAGGACGTTCAATGGGAGCACTGGAACGGGCATCGCTGGCGCCGACCACTTGCCCACCTGGCGTTTCACCACCGGCAACGAGTGCAGACCAGACATGAGGCCAGTGATCACGGCCGCCGGAAACGTTCATTTGTGGTGTGCGACCAAATTCTCCTGTGGCGACGACCAGCGTATCCTCAAACAATCCCTTCGTCGAGAGGTCGTCCAGCAATGTTGAGAACGCTTTATCAAAAGCAGGGCCCAGTGAATCTCGGTATTCGTAAACTTTTCCTGAGGTCCCGGCGCCGTGCCATGACAGTCCCAGGTCAATTGCTCATGCAAATCGTCAAACAGGTTGACAATCACACACCGCGTGCCCCGTTCGACCAGTTGTCGCGCTTGCAGAAGTAATCTGCCAAACCGGTGTTTTCCATACTGCTGCTGGATGGCCTTTGATTCTCCGGTAATCTCAATTTCATAGTCATCTGTCGTCGCTGAGTCTACAACGGCTGTTGCCGGTGCATAGGCCTCACCCAAAAAAGTTGCCTGTTGCCCGCGATATGTATTCACTCCCAACTGACCGACGAGTTTTGGCAAAATCACGAAGGGAGGCGCATCACCCCGAGGTCCCCACTGCCGCGAAATGACAGAACCAAAACAGGGATAATTCAAAGTCCCCTGGGATAATCGCCCCGTATGGATCAGTTGATATCCGGTTTCATGAATGGGGGCAGCTGAATGGTATAATGATCTCACAAGAGAGAATTGCCCCGTTCGCTGTGCCAGTTGCGGAAAAGCCTCACTCAGGAAAATTCCAGGAGTCGAAGTGGAAATCGCTTTTAACGGACCCCGAATTTCTGCGGGCGCTTCAGGCTTGGGGTCAAAAGTTTCGAGTTGGCTGGCACCGCCCGTCATCATGATCAAGATGCAGTTCTTCTGCGAACGATCTCGCTGTGTGGCTGATAGCGCAGCGCGCTCCGACATCGAAAGACCGGCAAAGCTCAAACTACCAACACGCAGAAAATCCCGCCTTGATACTTCAGAGTGATTTTTTTTCGCATTCATAGAAAATATTACTCGCTTCGTGTCCGATTTTTCTGTCCTGTTCAGGGGTGCTGCTATTATATCAGCCTTTGCCACCAGCCGTAGAAATCCCTTAGTCAGATTTCCTGTTGTTTGTAAAATTTCTAATTTGAACGCTCATCATTTATGACGCATCTTTGATCTCAATCCGGACACCACGATTTAATGGATTGACGATTCGTATCGAACAAAATTCTCCGTAACCATTTTTGACTATTATACTTGAAACATTTTCAGCATCCTCAGAATTTCGACAGACGACTGATAAAGTCGGTCCCCAGGAAGTTTGAGCTGTGCCCTGAATTCCCTCTGCAATCAGTCGTTTTTCTAATTCGACCATTTGAGGGTCCGCAAAGATCCCACCCTGGACAGGCTTGAAAAACTCACCCACAGCATATCCAAATTCAGTCAAACCGGAACGAAAACCATTGAAATCTTGTGTCATGACAGAGGGAATGAGTTGCATCAGTGCCAGACGACAGAGCTTTTCTGTAATTGAAACGGGCATCGAACCTAACTTCTGAATTGCTTCTACCTCGATGTTCCCGGAAATCCCAGATTGATCGTGGGGCGTGATCAACACGATTTTCCACTCTTCAGGAAAATCATGACGTACGATCAGGGGACTGATTTCTTCTGAATGACGCTTACCTGCCTCGACGAGAAATCCGCCAGAATCAAAACCATGCACACCGATTGCTGAGCGGGCACCTCGCTGGACTCGCTGTGCGAGTTCAACAGATGAGTATTGACGTTCTTCGTTTAAAAGCGAAATCGCACGCGCCACCGCCAGACTAAGCTGTGTTCCCGATCCAAAACCACAATGCAAGGGAATCTCGGAATGAAGTTCCACAGCGTAATATTGCTGACGCGAGCTACCAGTTTCATGCAGAGAGGCCGCTTTGATCGAGTCAGCGATTTTCGATTCGTATTTTTCATCACAAATAATATGATCTTGATTATCGGAAATGAGTTTTGCGGAAAGCGTCATGCGTGGCTCATCAACCATCAAACCGACACCACCGAATTCCCGTCCTGCTACAGGAGCAACAGACAGTAATCCCCAGTGTAAGCGACTTCCTGTTGTAATCATCACTTCGCGTGACATGACAGATATTTGCTTTTGAAATTTCTTGATTGAAAACTCGATCAATTACGAATCAAGTTTGAGCATACGCTCTGGAAACAAAATCTTCCAGTAATTCAAATGCCTTTTGTTCGTCCGGACCAGCTGTCTTTTGCACAATCTCTGCTAAAGCCTGGTACTGGTCCTGTAATTCATTCTGCTTAATAATATGTGTGCGCGTTGCCAGAATTGCAGCTTCCAGCACCGCATGCCTGGCGCGGTTCAGACCAAAATAATCCCGAATTCGTCCGTGATGAACCACCGAAGCCTGCATCACCGTTCGTTCGCTGGTTTCATCTATACTGTCAATCTGGAACTCATACCAGCGACAGGCTGACTGTAATACCTCACCTGGAATTTGCTCAGCCGGAAATGTTTCCGGAATTTCATCCAGCTGTCCGATAGCTGCTTTAGCCAATAATAATACGTTATCTACAACGTGAAAAACCCCATAGCGGGTTTCTTTTAAATTGCTGAAAGTGCGAGACGTTTGAAAAGGGCGTAAAACGAACTGTGTCATCTCCATGTTGACCATGGGGCCCATCGGAGCAATATTTAATTCTCCTCGTTGATCTCTGCTGGTTACGATACCTTCCAAAATCATCTGAACTGCTCTCTGATTAACAAAATGCGATGCAGGAAACCATTATCATAGCCCGGCAGAAATGCTGATGAAACTGGTGGCACCATTAAAATTCTGTGCTGACAGCAGGTATCTTCAGACGTGAACAGAATGGTGGGAGAGCATCACGAGAGACTAACGGGTAAACCCGACATAGAAGCTAAAGACCTGTGTTTCGTCAAACGTTTCCTTTGCCAGTGGAACAGAGAAGTCCAAAGCGATCGGAACTGGCCCCATTGCTGGAACTGTTAAACGAAGACCGGCACCAACGGCAACACGGAACTGGTCAAGAGATACGTTTTCTTCAACCGTACCAAAATCACTGAAGAAGACCATCTGAATCATTTCATCAGCGGTAATCGGCATCATGTACTGAGCACTACCCAGGAAGCTCCATCGACCACCGACGGCAGTTACCATTTGTCGCGGGGAGTCACACCACGGAATTCGAAATCCGCGGAAGGTCTGGAAACCACCAGCATAGTATCTTTCAAATACCGGAGTATCCGAATCGGTCCAGCCCAGCGAGGCACTCAGTGAAAGAATATGACGTCCACCTCCATCAGGCCGCTTATAAAGTGTGAAATACTGACTTGCGTTTGTTTCCAGGCGAGTATAATCAAAATCTCCGACAGCCTGTTCGACGGCGGCTTCGAAGATATGTCCTTCGGAAGGCAAAAAGGCCGCATCCCGCGTGTCGTGTGTCGCCCCTAATCGGAACGTGTTCAATAAGTTATTTCCCACAGACTGCTGGACGATCGGTGGAGTCGGCGTTCTTGGATTTCGTAAATTGACATTTTCCAGACGGAACTGACCATTGATCGACCATTCCTGAGTCAACTGACGCCCCAAAGTCAAACGTGTACCGACACGCTCTTCATCCCAGTCTTCATAGAATCGTGTGAAGTAAAATCCGCTGACTCCCAGGCTGAAGTTCGTATCCAGAAAGTAAGGATCGGTCCAGTTCACCAGATAACGACTGACCTGGTCACCGGGAATCGCTTCTGCTCGAAAACGCTGACCGCCGCCGCGCCAGGCAGTACCATCCATAATATCTTCAAAACTGCGAGGTGGTCTGAGGATATCAAAATTTTCTTCCTGCAGCACAATTGAACCAACGACGCCGGCATCACTGTTAACGCCGACACCGAACATTAAGCGACCTGTGCGACTTTCAGAAGCATAAACGTCTAAATCAACCCAGCCTGGCTGCTGTTGTGGAAAGTCGGTACCCATCGGATCGCCCAGGGGGCTGTTTCCAAATAAGGGGTTTAGCGGTTCCGGAATTCCGTTATCATAGTTTTGCCCGCGAAAAACACCGTTAACGCGTGTCTGCTTTTGAGTTTCTCTTTGTGACTGCGTATGAATCTGGCTTCGATTGAGATATGACGCGGTCGGAATCTGTATCACGATTCTGTCCTCGCAAAATATCATTCTTTCGACGGGCAGCAAGCTCGTTCTTCGGATCGACTTTCGTCACATTGATGCGTGGTGCATTTTCGCCGGTTCGATCGAAAACCTGCCCGCCTGCAATACGACTTTTACTCTTTTGAATCAGGCGTTGATTTGCCAGGTCACCGGGTGCAACCAGCATCGGGTTGGTTAAAACGGAACTCTTGGTACGCGGGTTATCACCCGAAATGTGAGGAGTAATACGACGAATCCGATAGGGTTTGTCTTCGTTAATCTGATAAACGAGATCCACTTCGCCAGGTGCTTCTAAAAAGCGAGGAACGGGATTCACTCTGGCAAATAAATGTCCCAGTTCGCCATATTTCGATGTCAGTTTTTCGACGTCGGATGAAAGCGTTCGGCTATTGAAATATTCTCCCGAGGCTAACTTGATGTCTCCGCGAACCTGTTCTTCCGAAAAGATGCGATTGCCTTTAATCAGAATGTCACGAATTTTATATCGTTTGCCTTCGTTGATGGTATATTCGATCTGAACACGAGAGTGATCTTTGTTGTGGCCGACCTTCTCGTCGATTTTGACGTCAAAGAACCCGAAGCTGTTGTAGTACTGTTTGAGAGAAATCTAGGTCGTCCTCAACGGTAGCAGGATCATATTTCCCGCCCAGAAATCCCAAGCCGAGAAATGCTTTTTTCGTCTGCAGTTTGGTTTTAAGTACACCAGCGCTGACGAATTTATTGCCGCCGAACTTGATACCGGAAACAATGACTTTGGGGCCCTCATTGATTTCAAAGATGACCTCGCGGTCAGTGTCTCTACCCCTTTCAGCAGTTTGACTTCGGCAAACCGGTAACCACGTTCGACGTAGAGCTGTTTGATACGGTGCACGGATTCCTGGTTGGCAGAGATATCGAAAGGTGAACCCACTTTCAAACCGGTGGTTGCCTGCAGGCGTTTGATTTTGATTTTTTTATAGCCGCGGAATTCCACCTTTTCCACGATGGGACGTTCTTTGACTTTATATACCAGTACCAGTCCCTGTTCGGTCTGACGATAGACGGGTTGAACCACACTGGAGAACCAGCGCGTGGCAAACAGCAGGCGGAACATCTTCAAGAACCATGATCGCGTGTGGCGGGACGACCACGTTGAATTTTGTTTTCTGTAAAATGGCGAGTGCAGGAATTGATTCGTTGCCTTCGACGCGGACATCAAAGATTGACTGATTCAGATCGATAGAACGCTTCTGTGGTTCCTGCGCGCTAACGGAATCAATCAGCGGAATGATTCCGTTGATGCAGTTTCCGAAGATTATTATCTGTACCAGGATCAGGCTTAGAGCCAATCGCAATGCGTTCCCGCATCTGGTGTCAGACAAGACACCTCTTATCATGTCGAATCCAATTGTA
>CALOEF010000052.1:0-13526 GCA_942492165.1 uncultured Planctomycetaceae bacterium | reverse complement strand
CAGTAGCCTGATTGAATTCCTCCCGGGAACCGGCGGCGCAACGATCGCGAATGTCCTCGCGCGTCATGGAGCCGTTGCCTGCTGGAGCGAAAGCCGCCTGTTAACTTCGGGGTCGACCGGGCTGGCAAAAATATGTCCCTCGGACGCGGATGGGTAGGTTCCAGCGCCGCAAAAACGGTGTCGCTGGTCCCAGGCTGATGGCAATCGCCAGCTCTCCAGACGCAAACCCGCCAGACTGCGGATTGTCCCCCGAGAAGGCGATGATTCGGCAGTTTTCGACAAATTCGTATTTCTGGACGAAATAGCAATGCGCGTTGCCAACAAAGGCGTGCGACGGGACATTCACCCAGCTTTTGCTCAAGCCCATCCCCACAGGCCAGAACCGCCGCATCGGCCCAGTCGCGAGCGCGGATGTCCATCAGATTCATACCGGATCCATCGCTCGCGTCGATCGGCGCATAATCTCAAGAAACAACGACGCCGCGAAATAGATTGAGTTAAAGAACCTGACGGGTGGTGTTGTGAAAGTGGTCGTAGGACTGGGGAATCCCGGTAGACAATACGAGCGAACACGTCACAATATCGGGTTTGACGTTTTGTCTCAGCTGGCAGACTGGCACGGTGTTGCCGAGTTTAAGAGCCAGTTTGAGGCGATGGTCGGTGAGTTTTCGCTTCGGGGGTGACAAGGTGTTACTCGTTGCTCCGCAGACATGTATGAATTTAAGCGGTCGCAGTGTTGCCGCTGTGACGAAGTTTTACAAACTGCCTGCCAGTGGACGTGTTGGTCGTTTGTGATGATATAAATCTGCCTGTTGGACGGCTCCGGATGCGGGGAGCGGGTTCGGCCGGTGGTCAAAAAGGATTACAGGACATTATCCAGAAATTGGGGACTCAGGATGTGCCACGCTTGCGAATGGGAGTAGGACGGCCTCCAGTCGGGTTTGCGGCAGCGGATTATGTGTTGGGTCGATTTCGGGCTGAAGAAGCAGAGTCATAGTCTCAGGCAGTTCGAACTGCCGTGAATGGGATTGAATGCTGGATTCAAAATGGTCTTGAAATTGCCATGAATCAGGTCAATGCACCTGGCGAATGATATTCCGGTTTCAATTTGAACCGGCTCATACAAAAATAAAAATTTGATTTTCAGTCTGGCCAGTAAAGAGAGCCAAATTATTCCGGGAGAAAATTCGTGTCTGTAGCAGAGAAAAAAGCGGTTATGATTAATTATGAAGGCATGTTTCTGTTGGACAGTGGAAAGTTTGCTGCCGACCATGAAGGAACGATTGCTCACCTGATGGAAATTCTGGAAAAAGCGGGTGCAGAAATTGTGGCACACCGTCCCTGGCAGGATGGAAAACTGGCCTATGAAATTGAAGGTCACATGAAAGCTTTGCACTATCTGGTGTATTTCACGATGCCGGGAAGTGGTATGGATGTTGTGACACGTGCCTGCCATTTGAGTGATATTGTGATTCGCCAGTTGGTCATCAAACAACCACAGACATTGTTTAATGCCATGGTTTCGGCGATCGATCCTGCTTCTTCTGCTGAGGCAGAACCTGCGGAAGTCGCCGTCGATGAAAAAAGCGACATTGAGATAGAAGCACCAGAGTTTGATGCCATTGAGGATGTGGACGAATAGTCGGATCATATTTTAGTTGCATATTTGATTCAGATTTTTCACTTTTCGGGAGGCCTTCATATGGCCAGTTTCAACAAAGTTATTCTGGTAGGTAATTTAACACGTGATCCTCAGGTGCGTTACACACCAGGTGGAAGCGCCGTTGCCGAAGTAGGCCTGGCAGTGAATCGTAGCTGGTTCGATAAGAACTCCAATTCACGCAAGGAAGAGACTACTTTCGTTGATGTCACGTTATGGGGACGCACTGCAGAGGTTGCCAGTGAATACCTGACCAAGGGACGCTCGGTTCTGATCGAAGGTCGATTGCAGTTAGATCAATGGGATGACAAAGAATCAGGTCAGAAACGCAGCAAGCTGAAAGTCGTTGGCGAAAACATGACCATGCTCGGCGGACGCGGTGAGTCAGGTGGCGGTGGAGGTGGAGGTCAGTCAGGCGGTGGGTATTGCAGCTCTGTGGCAGTTCCTCGCAGGGAGGTGCCGCATGAATGCTGCAGATTCGTTTTATAATGATGCACCCAGCGGGGGGGGAATGCCCGATGATGATGTTCCTTTCTAAAAAGAGTGACATGAGATTTGGTTTGTTGTAAAACCAGAATAAGTTATAGTTTTTATCAAAAAGATAGTATCAAACATAAATTACGGAAGTGATTGATAATGGTTCGCAAGCAACGTAGTATCGCTGTCATCGGAAGCTCTAAGACGTCTGTCGATGTTTTGCTGGCAGAAAAAGTGGATAAACTTGGTGATCAGGGTGAGATTGTTCGGGTCAAGCCGGGCTATGCCCGCAATTATTTGTTGCCATATGGCCTGGCAACAATTGCAACAGAACATAATGAACGAATGGTGGTTCAACACCAGAAACGTCTGGGAGAACTCGAAAAAGACCGTTTGAAAGCCTTGAAGGCTTTAGGTGAAAAACTGAGCAAGCACAGTGTGACCATGGAAGCCAATGCGAACGAAGACGGGCATCTTTATGGTTCTATCGTTGCTGTTGATATCAGTAAGTCTCTGATTGAGGGCGGGTTTGATGTTGACGCCGAGAGTGTTCGTCTCGAAGGCCCGCTTAAGGAACTGGGCATGTATACGGTGAAACTCCAATTGCATGAAAAGGTCAAATCAGAAGTCAAAGTCTGGGTTGTTCCCGCCGCAGAAAAAAAATAATCTCAGTCTGGTAAGCAGTTTTTTATCACTCTGATTTTCCCGAATAAGAGAGAGGTCCGGAATATTGCCGGGCCTCTTTTTGTTTTATATGATCAAACAAGGAAGTGGTTTTACTGATTGTTTTACGATTGGTCATGAGACCTGCTTCCCAATCGCACTTCAAAACATCTACAGAGCCAGGGGATGGTCATGTCATTTGCCGAAAAAAAGAATTTTCGCGGCCCGAAGCCGGAATCGGTAGAGGAATTATTCGGAAAGGTCCCTCCTCAGAATCTGGATGCCGAAAAAGGGGTTTTGGGTAGCGTTCTGCTCGACAATGTCGTAATTGACGATCTGGTTCAGATTGTGAAAGCCAATCACTTCTATAGTGAAAAAAATGCACGAATTTATGCCGCAGTTTTACGATTACACGATTCGGGCGTTCGAGGAATCGATGCGCTGACAGTCGCGGAAGAACTGGACTCCAAAGGGGAACTGGCTGATGCCGGCAGTGCCCTTTATCTGCACGAAATTCTGGAAAGCGTTCCGCATGCCGCACATGCCGAGTATTACGCCAAAATCGTCAGAGATAAATCGGTTCAACGAACCTTGATTCATTCCTGTACGGAAATTATTCGGGAAAGTTACGCGCCGCAAGGAGATACACTCGATGTTTTAAATAAAGCAGAGCAGAGTATCTTCAGCATCCTGGAACAGCAGGGAGAAGGGGATAAACTTGAGATCAAAGACATCCTGATGGAGGCCTTTGACCGAATTCATGAACGTTCACAAATGGACGGGATGCTGACAGGTTTAACTTCGGGATTTGTTGATCTGGATACGCAGCTCAATGGATTCCAGCCTTCGGAATTGATCATTCTGGCAGCAAGACCCAGTATGGGAAAGACAGCGCTTGTCTGTAACTTTGCAGAATCGGCGGCAGATGATGGTGGCGCTTCGACTATTGTTTTCAGTCTGGAACAATCCAAGCTTGAATTGGCAGAACGTTTTCTGTGTATTCGATCCGGTGTCAACGGGCACTCATTACGAGCTGGTGTTCTGGAAGATGACGAGCGGCACCGTTTGATGGAGGCTTCCTCAGAGCTGAGTGAGTTGCCTTTGTTTATTGATGATAAACCGGGGCGCACCATACAGGAAATCAGCGCGATCTGTCGTCGACTGAAACGACTGAGTAATCTGGGGCTGATTATCATTGACTATCTGCAATTGATTGAACCCGAAGATAAGGCAACGCCCCGCGAACAGCAGATTGCACAGATTACCCGCCGATTAAAAGGGCTTTGTAAAGAACTGAATATTCCGATTATTGCCTTGGCACAGCTGAATCGTGGTGTTGAGCTTCGCGAAGACAAGAGGCCGCGACTGGCCGACTTGCGTGAAAGTGGCGCAATTGAACAGGACGCCGACCTGATTATGTTTTTGCATCGCCCGGATGCTTATGACCCTGAAGATCACCCCGGTCTGGCAGAAGTCATTGTTGCCAAGCACCGTAGCGGTCCGACAGGCATTGTAAATCTGACCTGGATCAAGGAATCAATGCGGTTCGGTAATTATTCCAACATGGATGTTCCGGAGGGAGGTTACATGGGCGATGGGGGCGGCGGATTTAGTTAACGTTGAATTGGCTGCTTTCACTGCGATCCAATAATCACAAGTAAGCGTCATTGGTTTTCGGCTGGGAGTTTCAGTTGTGGGTTTGCCAGGTCGAGGCGATACATGATCTGGTTGTAGTCATATCGTGGAGTACGTATTTTTGCTGCTGAAAAAGTGCTCGTATAGGTTCCTTCGAGGTAAATGAAGCGTCCTCCTTCTTGATCAAAAAACGGATGCTGGGTGGGGTTGTAAAACGAGTACTTGTCATGAGTGATGATATGACGCGCATTCTCCCAGGGACCCTCGAGATGTTCCGCTTCCGCGTACCAAATTTCGCCGAGAAATGACGACTTACCTCCCAATTGCGCAGCAATCATGATCCATCGGCGGCGATACGCATTCCAATGAACACTTCCAGCATGAAGATGGATCGTCGTTTGTCCGTCCCGATCCAGTACAGTCAATTTTGCTTCTTCCGGCTTCAGATGCTTGCTTCGAATTAACTGCCGTTGCATGGAAGCATCGAGCGCTCCCGTGTTTTGTTTCCACGCCCATCTGATACTGCCATCACTGTTACGGTCGATCTCGGGTGGCGCCGCTTCTATTCGATGATGGATAGTCTTGGCATCAACGAGCAGTTTTCCTGTTTTATCATGCGTAATTTTCGGTAGCTCCAGTTGGTAGGTCGTGCCCTTTTTCAAGCATGTATAGCTTTCATATTGCGAAGGATCTTTGATGCTTGCCAGATCTGCTTTGACTCGAATTGAAGGAAAAGGGTTGCAGAAGTAGACATACCCATCAATGCCATGTTCATTTACTAAAGACTGTCCTCTTGGAAAGAGCAGAGCATCGTCTTCAAACCGGACAAGTTTCTCAAACGTTTTCTTTTTGTCGTTGTATATCACTAACCCGTGTTCCAGCTGCTTACCGAGAGATTTGAGCCGCGTATAATGTGCAAACATTTTTTCTGTGCCATCCAGGTGCAACGCGAATAATCCGTGTAGCCAGACAACTCCCTCTCCCTCAATCGGCGCCATAGGGCGGCTGAACCCCGTGTGATTCACAAAGTAGTCGAGATTGACTCCCAACGCAGGGTCAAGTCCTCCGTTTTGGGGAAACAGGGATGTTGCGCCCGAAGTCTTGAAGTTTCCGAGTGGATAAGAAGGCTGAGTGGTGTCTCCCCAGAACCAGTGGAGACGCTGACGGTATTTCGTAACCTGAACGGTATCCTGACCAAGAACCTGTGCATTGATTGTTGGATTTTTAATGGGAACACATTTATCGAGTAGTACGCTGTCCCGATAAATTCCCTGTCCCGTGATTCTGTAAAGTCGCTCAGCCAGGTTCTTTCGAGTGATTTTGAGTTGAACCGTTTCCCCGCGTTGAGTGTTGAGCCGCACACCGCGGATGCCAAGTCCATCTGCCGGATATTCATAGCCGTGGCTGGAAACGCGAAAATAGACATTACTATCCATCAAGCCTGGTTCATTAAAGGCAACCCATCCTGCGCTGTCGGTTACGTACGTCAGGCCATTTACCGTTTTTAATTGAACAAGAGGGACTCCACGCTGAGTCTGGGAATCGACGACTTGAATCCCAAAATATTCAGCTGAAGACTTGGTGTCTTCTGCTACTAAGCGGCATATCCAGCTGGTATGCACACACAACACGAAAGCCCCTAAAAGAATTTGGAACAGAAAAACTTGAGAGTTCTGACTCCATCGTTTTATAAGGAAGCGTTCATTCATAGTAACCCAGGAGAAACCTTTGAATTCACCGGACTATCAGAGCGAAGCGGAGACAGTTCCAGTGGAATGATTGTTTAGAAAGCGAATGGATTTACACTTTTGATTTCGTTTTAAAATATTTGAAAATACAATATAGGAAAGTGATTACACATGAGGCTTTCATTACAAATAGCCACCATGGATTCCACCATGCTCCAGTTTGGATTTCGATATAGTCGCTCATTGCGAATATAAAGAATGCGATTGAGCAAATATAGAATATGTGTATTTGGTCAGGATTTGAATCTCGTGACTTAAGTAGCATTACAAATCCGAACACACTCCAGAGAACAATTTCAAAATAATTGAAAGACTCTGCCATTTGTAAGATCACTTTCGGATTCATTTGCGTGATTTTTGTAAGACTTTCTAACGACCAGGATCACCGGGCGGTGATGCTTCCCCTGTGATCGTTGTTGTCGCGGTGCCTTTGCCGGATCACGTTTGATAGACGGGATTTGATTCTGTCTCAATCTATCAGGATTTCTGTCTATGATCAATTGACACGATATGAATCTGCATCCACAACGGAGTTGGTCAGGGAAGACCGACATGGCAGCGGATGTGGATCGAGAGATTCTTATGTTTTCACTGTGAACGCAATCGGGGCCGGTAGCTTGCCCTGGTTGATACGCACAGCCCGGTCCCGAATGTCACAATGGTCTCGATCAACGACTCAGACTTTTATCGGAATTGGCACTCACCTCTTGGTTTATGAGCCTTTGAAACTTTGACGGATCTTCTGGAATTTTCAAAGCAATTTCGCGAATTTCATGAATTTAGGGAATATCTTAAACGCGCCGTGTATCCTACTGTAGACGATTCACTTGCTAACCAGCGTTTTCAGTCATTGATTAACGGGTCAAGTATAAGTGGATGAAAGAATGAGTAAGTGCCGCACTACGTTGCGGCACCTACTGACCACACAATTCCCGCGTGCGCCGATTTTGTGCGTCTTGAGTGAGGAGAACGACATGAATGTTTCTTGGTTTCTGCGTTTCGTTTTCATTTGTGCATTGACTCTTAATTCGGGTTGTGGAGTCGAGGAGTCTGTGCCGCGATCTGACAGTGCTCGTGCAACTGCGGTACTGAACTCCATCGATTCAGAATCGCAATTCGCCGCCGATGATGCGGCAAATCTGAAGTTTAACACCGAAGCCTACGACCGGATCGTTGAGAATCCCTTTCGCTCGGCAAAGCAAAACCCGCTGTCGACTTTTTCAATCGATGTCGATACGGCCTCATATTCCAACGTCCGGCGGTTCTTGAACCAGCGGAACCTTCCACCCCCTGGTGCCGTACGGATTGAAGAATTAATCAACTATTTCACCTACAAGTACCCGCTGCCGGAGGGCGAGGTGCCGTTCTCTGTCAATGTGGAGATGGCCGGCTGTCCCTGGAATACCGAACATCGGTTGGCGCGCATCGGATTGAAAGGGCGAGAAGTGCAATTGGAACAGCGACCGTTGAGCAATTTGGTATTCCTATTGGACGTGTCGGGTTCGATGCGCGATGCGAACAAGCTGCCGCTAGTCAAATCGGCCATGAAGATGCTCGTCGACAGGCTCGGCGAAAACGACCGCGTTGCAATCGTCGTCTATGCCGGCGCGTCCGGACTTGTGCTTGACTCGACCGGCGCCGACAACAAGCCGATCATCCTCTCGGCACTTGATCACCTTGCAGCTGGCGGATCAACCAACGGAGGTGAAGGTATTCAACTGGCCTACTCGGTCGCAGTTGACAACTTTATCCAAGGAGGAGTCAACCGGGTCATCCTCTGTACCGATGGTGATTTCAATGTCGGAACCACCAATCAAAGCGAGTTAACTCGGCTCATCGAGGAGAAAGCCCAGAGTGGCGTATTCCTGAGTGTTCTTGGCTTTGGCATGGGGAATTACAAAGACTCGACGATGGAAAAACTGGCTGACAAGGGAAACGGAAACTATGCCTACATCGACACGGCTAACGAGGCACGCAAGGTCCTGGTTGAGGGAATGACCGGTACGCTGATCACAATTGCCAAGGACGTGAAGATTCAAATCGACTTCAATCCAGCTGTGGTGGCTGGATATCGGCTTATCGGCTACGAGAACCGCATGTTGCAAGCCGAGGACTTCAAGGATGATACCAAGGATGCGGGTGAAATCGGCGCGGGGCATACGGTCACGGCCCTCTACGAAATTGTTCCGTCAGGTCACCTGGTTCCGGGATCTGACATCGATCCGTCGAAATACCAGAAGCCGAACGAATTGACCAAGGCAGCAGCGACCGACGAGTTGCTCACCGTTCGGCTTCGCTACAAAGTTCCTGATGGGCAAATCAGCAAGCCGCTTGAGGTTCCAGTTATGGCAGAGGAGAAATCATTCGACGACGCAACCGACGATTTCCAGTTCGCCGTTTGCGTGGCTCAGTTCGGAATGTTGCTACGAGATTCGAAACACCGAGGTGACGCGAACTTTGACAGCGTGCTCGAAATCGCCGCGACGAGCCTGGGCCCCGACGTTGCCGGCTATCGCACCGAGTTCGTGGAACTGGTGAAAATCGCCCAGAGCTTGAAGCGATGAGCGAATCCTGGCCAAGTGGCTTATCGAAACGACCGTGATCGAAAAGGAAGAGAACACATGGTGATGTCTGTCATTACAGGGGTCTGACCCCTATGCCTTTTCAAGCCTGGTTCATTAAGGCAACCCATCCTGCGCTCATCGGTTACGTACGTCAGGCCATTTACCGTTTTTAATTGAACAAGAGGGACTCCACGCTGAGTCTGGGAATCGACGACTTGAATCCCAAAATATTCAGCTGAAGACTTGGTGTCTTCTGCTACTAAGCGGCACATCCAGCTGGTATGCACACACAACACGAAAGCCCCTAAAAGAATTTGGAACAGAAAAACGCGAGCGTTCTGACACCATCGTTTTGTAAGGAAGCGTTCGTTCATAGTAACCCAGTCCTCCAATAAACCGCTGTTTGATCGCTTCAAATAACGCATGATAAATGAATGGCTGAATGAACGTATTGCTATGGAGGTGTTGGTTTCTCGTGTTCAGCCTGAGAGAACAGACAGAAATACGCAAGAATCAATGCTAAGAATAAAGATATATGAAAAAGAATAATGGTTTTACCGGCCAATGAAGTAATCCACACATCGTTCTCTATCCTGACTTTATCTGTATGTTGAAGGACGTAGACAGACAATGCAATTGTGATGAAAGATATCAACACAACAATAAAAGTAAAGCCTTTCATACATTTCATAAATCTTTCTGTTTTCCGAAATCTTTGGTAAATCCAATAGTGACCTGGCTCCTTTGTCTTCTCAGGATTACTTTTCTCTTCTAAGTTGCTTAGCTTTAACAAAGTTTCTTTAATTTGAGTAACGCATCGTCTTTCCGTTGCATCTCTAAGCCGCTTCCTCTCTCTCTGGTAACCAGAATTTTCTTGTAGTAGCTTGTCGTAACCTTCATCATCCCACCTCGCTAGATTTGCCTTTCCATCACCTATTAGGTAACTCTTTAAGTCCGCAAGTCGAAAAAAACTTAGACTTGCTAAAATGGCTACGATGGCGGCGAGCACTTGAGGAATTGTACTGATAGTGTAGTAAATTGTTTCATTACTCATTAATGACCTCGATTCATTCCTCGACTTACAGGTTTGTATATTTCATTCAGAGGTGAATTTTATACTGCAATGTACTTTCAGCAATTAATTTCTAACTTAAAGAATTAACATACAAAACAAGTTTTCTTATGTCCACAATTCGAAATGTTTACAGACAAAAAAATGTCTGACATCTTTTATGCTCATTTCTCTTTAATTTGTCCTCGATGCATTATTTCGCATAACGGCAATACAGCGGACACTGCCGCTCCTGTCACGACAAATGAGTCGACCGTTTGCGAGAATGACATGAGGCCAGGCATCGGTTTTCGAGAGAATGTTTTTCTTGGCAAGTTGTGTATATTTTTGGGGTGATCGTTTTGCGGTTTTGACAAGTGACAGATCGCCCTTATTCGCGTAGACGATCAGACGGTCATCGCCAGTCAGTATGCAGGAGCCCTGCGAACCGACTTTTCCGCCTGACCACCGTTCTTTTCCGGTTTCAAAGTCGACGCAGTGAACTCCGCGCCAGGCCCAGTAAACATGACCGGAGTGAATGAGCGGACTGCAGACACCCGATGCCAATTTGTTTTCCCAGACTTTTGTTGCTCCACTTCGCGTCACTTTCAGTCGGCACATTTTGAAATGGTTGTAGGCCGAGGTAATAATTACCGAATCTCCACTAACGGCTGGCGTTGCGATGTTATTGCCGAAATCTGTGGTCCAGGGATAGATGGCGACGATTCGCCCCGCTTTCGAGCCGTCGATTCTCGTTACAACGAGATTCCGTAATGTCAGGACGGCGACACAAGGAACCCCCTGAACAATGATCGGCACGGGGCCGCCGGTGTGTCCGGCTTCGTCATGGTTCTCCGACTTCCACAGCTCACGACCGGTCCGTTTGTCGAACGAGACGAGGTTACCAGTCTTGCCTCCAACTTCCACGATGAGTTGATTGTTGATGACTAGCGGAGAACTCATGTAGCCGTAATCTCGTTGTGTCTTCTTGCGAACAGCAACTTCGGGCCGTTGTTGTGCTTTGTATTTCTCATAAAGATTCAATGACCAGACGCGCCGGCCTTTTTGTCGCGTGTTCCAGGCGTGCAGGTCTCCGTCAACACCAAGTGTGAACAGTATGCCGGTCTCCGAATCGTACTCGGGTGTCGAACATGCTCCTGAATACAGACTTTTATCACCAATGGAGAATCGACCATACCGCGGCGAGTTGTATGACTGTCGCCACTGTTCCTTGCCGCTCCCGGCATCCAGACAGATGATCGTGTCACGCTTGTTGGACCAGCCTGTGAGATAGACGCGGTCACCGATGACAAGAGGAGATGAACTGCCTTCGCCGACAGAGACTCTCTATAACTCTCCCTTGAGCCACGAAGTTCCATCCCAACCAGAGGACTCCGAAGTGATGTCATTCCGTGACGGCCCACGCCAGTGAGGCCAGTCGGCGCTTTCTGCAGGTGCAATTGATAATAAAGCGGTCAAAAGTGCGAGGAAACGAATCATGGGGCACATTCACTTTCTTAAGTGATTTCGCAATTTGTGTGCGTGACTTTATGAGAACCGATGCTTTGGTCTATGACATCAATCTATGATATCAAATGTGCCTCACGATTCACCCTATTGTATTGAGGGCGTTCATGAATGTTAATCCTTACGCTACAACCGGCAGTGCTATTCGTAACAGGAATTTTTTTGTGTTTTTGGGCCTTCCTCTTGGTTATAAAGTGCTATCGAGACCAGGTTTTGTAATGATTTATGCTGTCTGCTCTGTGTTTTAGTCGGGAAAATCAATTAGAAGGTTCCTGACACCTTTTTTCGTCCTCAGGAGTGACTGAAGCGGTAACGGACAGCCGTTATACTTAGCGGATAAATAAAGGTGTCAGCGTCGAATGACACCGCCTCTTTTTTCTCCTTGCCCCTTTTACTGTTCCCCAAACGACATGCGGGCAAACCGGCGTGGGAGAACGTCATCGTTGTGAAAATGAGAAGCAACCTACTTTGGCGCTCGGTCAACGCTGTCACTTGTCGACACGTTTGTCGTCGACTTGTTGGCCAGGTTGTAAAGGTAGAGCTTCCCACCTGCCTGATAGACAATGGCGGATTCGTCTTTCGACCAGCGTGGGAAGGCGCACCAGATTGGTTTTTCGTCTTCGTTGGCAAAAGGCTTGGCACCAGTGATCGCGGGTTCCTTTGCGTCAAAGTCGGCCACGTAGAGTGTGCGGCCCGGCACGCCACTCTCGAATCCGGTCTGAAACTCGAAACAAACTCTGGTTTCACTCGGTGAAAGGCTGACTCGGTTGAGTACTCCTTTCGTTGCTAAGTCGCATCGAATGCGTTCGAACTTTGGCGTCCCGCCCTTGTGAGGTGTCATCAGATAGTAGCCCAGCTCTTGATTCGGAGGATTGGACCGCACAAGAATTCTGCCATCGGTCAGGCAAGTGTAGGCCCAGGTGTGATGGCTCATGTCAGTCAGAGTCATAGCGAAGGGTTCTCCAGGACGACTGCTGACTTTACCCACCATGACGAAGTCGTCGCCAGTCTTATAATTCCGCTTATTCCAGATCCGTGTGTTCATCCCATCGCGTGTCCGGATTTGATTGAAATCGGTATGGGTGCCATCGGTCAGTTGATGGAGCCCCTCGAGATGCAGTTTTGTGAGGACAGGACGGAACCCGACCGAGTTACTGCGGTTCTCCGGGGGTTCGAAGTAGCGACTCGCCGACAGACAGTATCGGGCCGGATTGCCATGACGTCCGCCTCTGACGACCCGTTGTGGTATGCGGACTTCTGGTGCGGGCAGGAGGTGCACCGGATCAACGCCGCCCTTCGCTCTTCTGTGGTACCAATCGAGGCACCACTCGATCAGGTTGCCGTACGTGTCGTGTAAGCCCCAGGCGTTCGCAGGGTAACTGCCAACCTCTGCCGTTCGGCCGAGATTTGGACCTTTCTCGGCCCCGTTGTGCGGAACGCCTCCATCAAAATTCGCCTGCCTGCTGCTCAGGTTTTCGCCGAAGTAAGTTGCCGTCGTCGTTCCAGCGCGGCAGGCGTATTCCCCATTCCGCGTCCGTCGGCAATCGGTATTCGTAGCCCTCCGGCAGCTTGCCAGCCTCGCGGTCGAGTTGCGTGAGCTTCCGGCAGAATTCGGACGCTTCGGCGTGGTTGATTTGATAGACCGGAAAACGATCGCCGGAGCCTGATTTGCGTGCTCTCTTTATCGGACCCATCACTCGTTCCCATTCGCCCTGAGTCACTTCATACCGTCCGATAAAAAACGGCTGGCTGTGCGTCACCTCGTGAGGTCCCTCTTTGCCCTTCTGCCCCTGTCTGCCCATTGGAAATGTTCCCGGAGGGATCACACACAATGACATCCCGATCGAGTTCTTGACGACCGCATCGACCCCAAGATGATCGGCCCAGGCCTTCTGCACCGCCTGGGCCTGCTCTGCGGTGAGCGGGTGCTCAGTCATTTGGACAGGCTCCGGCTCATCTGCATGTGTAGCCGCTGCGATTAAGATCATAGTGGCAAACACGGAAACGGTCAGTTGTGGTCTTTGTTGGATCATCATCGACTCCTGTGGCGGTTTTCGGAAGGTATTTGCAGCAATAGTCGTTCTGTTTATATAACGCACGGGCGTTACATCAGGAGTGACTGAAGCGGTAACGGACAGCCTTTACACCTAAATTCCCCTCAATTCAATGGCACCTGAGCGTTCCTTGAAACAAGATCTGCG
>CALOEF010000051.1:0-149248 GCA_942492165.1 uncultured Planctomycetaceae bacterium | reverse complement strand
TCGTCGGCGGCAGGTGTCGTTGCAGCAAAACTGTTTGTTTTATGAATTTCCAGCAACGTGCCGGTCTTCCAGACCCGCTCCCAGAGTTTTTCCCCGGTCTTGGCATCAAAGGCATAGAGCGCGACTTTATCCTTACCAACCATGCCTGAAGTAAAGACACGCCCCGCGGCAACAACCGGACAACCAATCCCGTCGCCCAGTTTGGCCGACCAGATCACATTTTTCTGATCGCTGAATTCTGCAGGCAATGCGTTTTTTGCTGTCGAAATCCCCGAACAATTGGGCCCTCGAAATTGTGGCCAGTCTTCCGCTTCCACTGCACCATTCAGCAGACTGAAACTACATGTGACCAGGAAAAGTAAACCGATCCGATTTTGCATACAACGCATCATTAAAGTCTCCTGAAAATCATGGAAGAGGATGTCTAGCAGGCTGAGTAAAATTACTCACTTTAAGTACTGATTATGTCCGAATCTCTCCATTTCTGTTGAGACCCATTATTAACTGTAACCAGTTGATTCACCAAAACCTACTCTAATAACACGGCTTTTCCGCTTCCAACAAAAACAGATAAAAAAAAGACATCTCCAGAAAATAGAGTATCAAATGCTTTTTAGCACCGTACGTTAATTATCCGCTCACAATTCTATTTATTTTTTGCTGTATCCGATTTATTCGATTTCACATTTCAAATTGAGTGAATGGGATTTGATAATTTTCTTATTGAAGAATTGAATAAAAATTTCAATTACATCGTCCTGCCGCCATCGACGACCAGCATCTGACCGGTAGACAATGTCGTTCCCAGCGCCAGATATAACACGGTATCCGCAATATCATCGGGCAGAGAAGGGCGGGGGATCGGATAACCGGACGTTTCTCCAGCCAGTTGCTCATCGGTCATGACCTCGCTTCAGCCAGCGACTGTCAATCGGACCGGGGCATACTGAATTCACACGAATCTCGGGCCCCAATGCGCGCGCCAGTGACTTTGTGATCGTATTCAGGCCACCTTTACTCGCACAATAAGCGATGCTCGAACCGCGTCCGTCAATCCCTGCGGTCGAACTGACATTCACGACTGCCCCCAGTTCGCTCACACGTAACAGATGCGCAGCAGCCCGAACACAAAAGAAAGGCCCCTTCAAGTTCACACCCAGAATACGATCCCAGATCTCTTCAGTCACTGCATCCAGATTCTTATGTTCAATGAATTCGGTTGTCCCCGCATTATTCACGAGCACATCCAGTCGCCCCCACTCTGATTCAACTTCACCCATCATCGACTGGACGGCTGCATCATCACTCACATCACATTGAATGAGTTTCACTTTAGCCGCCCACTGCTTCCACCAGAGATTTGGTTTCCTCGGCTTCGGCCTGACTGCGAGAATAATTGACGACAATATCAAAGCCTTCTTCCGCCAGACGCAGCGCACAAGCACGCCTGACCACGCCCGTTGCAGATCCTGTAATCAGTGCGACATAATTTTCATTCATCATTGCATATTCCAATATTCTTTTGACACTTAAGCAATGGGAAATGACACAATTATTCCTGAGAGGTATTCTGAGAGGTAGTACGTTCCTGTTGAAGACTGTACACACAAATTCTCAGTCAGCTACCGCAATTGCTTCGACAATGCCCCAGTCGACTTCGATTCCCAGACCGGGTGAATCGGGAATCGTAATCACGGGTCCTTCGATCTGCAACGGATTTTTGACGATGCGATCTCATGGTATTCAGGCCCAAGAATATCCCCCGGGTACTGTTCAATATTCATATTCGGGCAGCCAACCACGGAATGACACATGGCAGCAGATGCGATATCCAGTTCCAGATTGGAGCCAATGCTGCAGGGAATACCATGCTGTTCAGCGTATTTCACAATCTCAACCGTTCTGCTGATACCGCCATTCTTACCGGGATAAACATTGATCACATCACAGGCCTTATTCCGAATACATTCTTTCGCGTCTGCCAGATCAAAACAGATGTCATCGGCCATGATTTCGGGCTGCAATTGCCCGTCTCACTTCAGCCAGTGCGGCAAAATCACCCCGCGGTGTAGGCTGTTCAAATAAAGCCACTTTATAGTCGCCCATACGTTCCATGGCGGCGATCGCGGTCGCTGCATCCCAGCCCGCGTTCGCATCAATGGTCAGTTCCAGATCCGGTCCCATTGTTTCGCGCACCAGTTTGACGCGGGCCACATCTTCATCCGGGTTGGTTCCCACTTTGACTTTAATCGTACTGAAGCCAGCTGCCACCAGTTCCTTTGTTCGGCGTTCGGCTCGTTCCAGCGAATACGCCCCCATCGAAAAACGGCATTTAATGGAACGGCTGCGGGCACCGCACCTCCCAGTAGTTCATAGACGGGCTTACCCGCTTCTTTCCCTTTGATATCCCAGCAGGCCATCTCAATCGCCGACTTGGCGAACCAGTTTCCCTGCGCAATCTTATCCATAATCAGATTGACGCCATCAATGTCACTGGGATCATGACCGAGCAATAACGGAGTAAAAATACGATCGACAATCGCCTGCGCGCCCCAGACTGTCTCCCCGCTCCAGCGCGAGATGACCGTTGCTTCACCGGCCCCCTCGATACCGGCATCGGTCTCGACTCGTAACACCAGATATTGGAGACATCGTGTTTCCCCAGTGCCGATATCATCCGACGTTCCGGCTTGAGAGGAATTCGAACAGGATACGTTTTGATCGCGGTAATCTTCATGATGTTCTCGCTTCAGCTGGTTGTGGATTCCCGATAACTTTGCAACTTGCGTTTGTTGCCAATAACTCTATGATTTCCTTAAAATCTTCAATCGATGATACCAAATCGATTTTCATTCAGGAATCAAAGACGAGTGTTTCCTCGATTTATTATTTGAAACAAGTACCTGCCAGGTGCGACAACAAAATAATGATATCACAGCTGTTCCATTTCCGCTTAAGACGATCTGAAACAGCTTGAATTCGGCTTACTGTTTTTTGAAAGAGAGCAACCCGTGTCGACCGTTGAACATCGCCTGCCGTTGACTTACCAGAGTGTCATGGAAGGCATCGACAAAAAATTACATACCGGTGTTCAGATCTATGTCTCGATGCAGGGAGAAATCATAGCAGACACCGGTATCGGAGAGGCGCGCCCGGGCGTCTCCATGACCAATGAAACGATCAATCTCTGGCTTTCGGCTGGCAAACCATTGACGGCAATGGCATTCGCCCGATTAGAAGCCGAGGGAAAACTCAATTTCGATGATCCTGTTACTCGTTATATCCCTGAATTTGGAACGCGAGGCAAAGAACCAGTTACACTGCTGCATATCCTGAACCATACTGCCGGTTTTCGACTGATTGAAACAGGATGGCCTGAATCCAGTTGGGATGAGACGATACAACATATCTGCTCCGCCCCTCTTGAAGAAAACTGGCAAATCGGTAAAAGTGCAGGTTACCACGTCTCTTCCAGCTGGTTTATTCTGGGAGAAGTTCTACAACGAATCACCAGAGAATCCTATCCGAAACTGATGCGAAAACTGATTCTGGAACCATTGGGAATGAACCAGAGCTGGATCGGAATGCCAGCTGAGGTCTTTGAACATTTTCACGACAACATTGCTTACGTCTATCAACGTGAGAAAGGAGAAATGCAGCTTACCAACTGGCACGAAGCCGCACGATGTGTCAATCCTTCGCCCGGAGGAAATGCCCGCGGGCCCATTCGGGAACTGGGCTTGTTTTATGAATGCCTGCTCAATCAGGGCATGCCACTGTTTGATGCACAAACTGTAGAATTAATGACGTCCCGTCATCGTATCGGTGAATATGATTTAACGTTCCAGCACATTGTCGATTACGGACTTGGCTTCATCGTCAATTCGAATCAGTACGGCGAAGGAACCGTTCCGTACGGATTCGGAAAATACGCTTCAGCAGATGCCTTCGGACACGGCGGTTCGCAGTCATCGATTGCGTTTGCTGACCCGGAAAAAGAACTGGTCGTCGCCGTTGTCGCGAATGGCAGACCGGGTGAACCCAAACATCAACGTCGTGCCAAAGAAATCAACGAAGCCATCTATGAAGACCTCAAACTGATTTGAGTTTGAATTACAGCTGACCGACTACGGTGCCACAGCCCCCACATAGGGAGGAGTTCCAGACACTTTGTGCGCAGGATTATCCGGGGCAGGGGAGAGAAATTTTTCGGCACCGGGAGTTGTGGAAACAAAATTGCTCAAATTCGCATCACCACGTTTTCCCTTATTTTTAAAGAGATCCAATTCATTGGCCGGAACGGGACTCGGTGCAGTACGCGAAGAATAATTATCTTGTGCCGTCAATATTTTCGCCCAGACTTTGGGATCATTTTCCTGTTCCACTATCGCTTCCGCCCCTTCAAAGGCAGCAAACAGATTACGGGAAATTTGAATGGCTTCGCTGTCTGGCCCGGGCATTGCCGTTATCACGATTCCCGTAGTCACAGCAAAAAAAGTGTTGCTGGTCAATTTCATTTTACTGAAAGAATAACCCAATGATTCAAATTTGATCCCGATTTTGGATTCAGAAAATATGCAGCTTTTGATTTGCGTCGCTTTTACAGAAGATGAAAACTGAAGCCCCACCTGCATCGCATTTAAACACTGCAGACCGGAGAACACAATTCCGCTGTTGCTCCCACCAGAAAAATGCAGGCCCATCGCTTGAGGGCTTCCGGCTTTGAACTTGATATTCTCCAGCCGTAATGGTGTATCTTCCAGTCCAGTTACACTGTTTCCCAGAATACCCGTCGCTTGAAAATCGTTGATTTTCAAATTTTTCAGTTGCGTGTTGACCAGAAAATCAGACAGTTGAACCGCTACTTTTTTACCTTGTGCTTTGATGAGAAACCCATCAATTGTCAGACTGTCAATTCCCTGCAACTGAATCACAGGTTCAGGCCCCTCGGGTGCCAGGATAACCGGTTTCCCACTGTCGGCTATGATCTTCATTCCTTTCGGAAAATTCAAATTGGAATTATCAATCTGAATACGATCATTCAATTCCTGACCAGCGGCAACCTTGATCATATAAGGTATATCTTCGAAATTTTTGGCATAGACAATTTGAATATCTTTCAGTACAGCGGAAATCGTTTTGTAATTCTCTTCAGGACCAACTTTAATTTCTGTGGGTAATGTTTCCAGATCTGGTGGCGTCTTCGACGTCTCATCAGGTACTGTAACGTTTTGATCTTCGGGTTTGGGAACATCACTGCCATCACCCATCAAAGAAAACAGAATCACACCCAATATCAACAACAGCCCGATTCCTCCGCCTGCAATTGCAGGCACAAACCATTTGCGATCACTTCCCGGAATCGCATTCAAAAAAGAACCTGCAGGAGCTGCTTCTTCGACCACCTCGGCTTCAATTTCATCCGGCTCTGCTTCCATGACAACAGAGTCACCGGGCGACGTTTCAGCGACAGGAATGGCCTTTTCAGGAGTCCGCCTGACCGGTTTTGCGACCGGTTTCGCTACTGGTTTCGCGACCGGTTTTTCCGCGTGTTTTGCTATGGGGAGGCTTGAGGACTTTTCTGGTGTTTGAGTGTTGCCCTCCTCGCTGGCAATGCGCGTTGACCCGGTACCGATTTTGTCTTTTTTCACAACCGAGGATTCTCGAACAGCAGAAGACGGCTTTGCCCCTTTTTGCAGCCGGGGGCTGCTTTTTTTCTTACTCAGATTACCGGAACCACTTTCCTCATGGATACCCGATTCTTCCTTCAAATTAGAAAGAAATGCAGCCAGTTCCGGATTCTGTTTTTGTGCAGTCTTCACTCCCGAATCATTTTGACTCAACCCGACACCAGACTCCACGCCACTACTGACATTGCTTTTCCGCCATTCATCGTCTGTATTATTCTGCAGCCACTCATAAAGGGCTTCTGCCGTTTCAGTCATAGTCTGATATCGATCGTCACGATCTTTTGCCATCATCTTCTTAATAATCAAGATCAGGTCTTCGGGCGTATCAGGTCGGTCAATTGTAATCGCAGGCGGCTCTTTAGTTTGATGCGCCATCAATCGCTGCGCCAGCGAGCCTTCGGTGAAGGGGGGTGCCCTGTTAACAGGAAGTACAACGTACAGCCCAGGCTGTAGATGTCCGCACGAGAATCGACCAGGTGACTGTCAATCGCCTGTTCGGGAGCAAGATAGTCAGCGGTTCCTAACACTTTTTCATCATTGGCGATCGTTAGAGATTTGTCTTCACCTTCATTGAAAAAACGAGCCAGTCCCAGGTCCAGAATTTTGACGACCCCTTTTTGAATCAACCAGCAGGTTGCCCGGCTTGACGTCACGATGCACCATGTCTGCTTCGTGCGCATGTGCCAGACCATTGGCTGCCTGGCGGATATAATTCACAGCATCACGAAAATCCAGCACACCGTTCTTACTCACGATATCCTGCAGATCCTGTCCGTCGACATACTCCATGACCAGAAAATGAATTTCTGCTTCATTTTCTTTTTCATGATCGACATCATAAGCCGCGGACGATATTAAGATGATCCAGCGAGGCAACCGCCTGGGCTTCGCGATGAAAGCGGGCGAGATAAGAGGCGTCATTCACCCGTTTCGAAGGCAGCACCTTAATCGCACAACGCCGCCGCATCAGCACATGTTCTGCCAGGTAGACCGAACTCATGCCCCCTTTGCCGACCAGGTCCAGCAGTCGGTATTTTCCCAGGAAAAAACCTTTATGCTTGCCCTGCAGCAACTTGTTGGCCTGCCAGCGTGTCAGCAGGGACCGCCCAATCAGCTTCGTCGGCGATCTCGGCAGGTTCCCCCAGCTTAACCCCTTTTTCCTGATATTCGGAAAGAAGCTTCTTCAGCTGATCGACCGATACCAGACCGCTCTGTTTAACCAGGTTTAAAAACGCCTCGGCCGTTTGTTTGCCTGCCATTCTTTACCAATTCGCTCAACATGTCCTTCGATGAATCTATCAACTCAGCCAGGTAATAGTAACACTCTAGCATCCGTTTTAATGACTGACCAGTATTGGTTTAAGGATTCTCCCGAATCCCCGAAAAGGGCGATCTAATCCACTTGGCTCCTCTCCCGGTTTCTTACAGGCATGGATTGTATTTTTTGAACACTATTTCAATTTACGTAGAGAAGCCTCTCTCCTGGGGGAATATTTTGATAAAACCGGTCAGAGATTCAAAAAGCCGGGCAATTGACTATAATATTTGCGGTCAATATTCGATTATATAAAGTATCAATCAGCGACCGGGGATTGACTGGTGAAATAAGTGATCGATGCAGGCAGGAATTTGTACATGAGCACAATGACACACAAAGAAGAGCTTCCACACGGACTTCCATTTCTAGGTAACTCAATGTTATTTATAGGCTTAGGAATCCTTGCTCTCTCACTAACAGGCACGGAATGGCTCCCGTTTCAACATGCCTCGATCCTGGTATCAGAGCCCTTCGATCTGGAAACTACTGGCCCTCTGTATGACAGGGGGCGGAATTGCCATTCTGAAACAGGTTTCCGCACGGAAATGAGAGACAGCGAGCGAAAACGCAACTGCCTCAAAAAGAGAGACTGGATGCCGGAAGAACCAGGCCAGCGATTTGAAACTCTTACTGTATACACCAAAGAAAACTGTCCGCTCTGCGAAGAAGCAGTCGAAATCCTGGAAGACTACGCAGCCTACCTGCCAGCATCGAATTGGTGGATATCTACAGTGATCCCGGGCTGGTTGAAAGGTTCGGAACCTGTGTCCCCGTTGTGGCAATCGATGGCAAAATCCGCTTCCGGGGCCGCATTAACGAAGTTCTGCTGCGACGTTTGATCGTGGCCTCACCGGTTAATGCTCCAGTCGCATCAAAGGGAAATGCGGCTGCAACAAGCAGAGTTGTGGCTGCAAACGGCAGAAATCGAATACTGAATCCGACAGGTGAATCGATCCGGCTGCGGTGGTCAGTGCCGTTGTGCCTGACTCGGTTCTTGAGCGGATTCCTGACTCGGGAAAAACGGTGCACTGCCTGGAAAAATCGGTTTAGCAGTTGTTGTGATTCAACTCTAAATGAGATAAATTACATCCATCAGAGTCACTATCTCGAGATTAACTCGACTACCCGGTATTCAGAAACTTTCATCACATTAGACTTATAGAAAGACCATGTCGTCTGAAATCTCTTTGAAGAATTCGAAAATACTCATCGCAGATGACAATCATCAGAACTGTGAACTGCTCGATGCCTACCTGCTGGATGAAGGCTATGAAACGTTCATGGCCTACGATGGGAAAGAGACGCTGGAAAAAGTCGCTGAAATCGAACCGGACCTGATTCTGCTCGACATCATGATGCCCAAGCTCAGCGGTTATGAAGTCTGTGCCCAGCTCAAACAGAGCGAAGAGACCCAAGACATCCCGATCCTCGTGATCACCGCGTTGAACGAAATGGGCGACATCGAAAAATCGGTTCAGGCCGGCTGCGATGACTTTTTAACCAAACCCGTCAACCGAATCGAATTAACGACCCGCGTCCGTTCACTGCTCCGCGTAAGACACCTGACCAATGAACGCGATCGACTGCTGGCCTACCTGGCTGAAGTGGAAGGTACAACCAGTTCCACTTCCAGTGAATCATAACCCCTCGAGTGCCAGGCAACCGGACTCCGCTGAAAGAGTTTCGCTCTGTACTGATCCTCATAAATACGCTCCAGTCCCGGCGACGTCTGGCTCTGGGCCTCGCTGATCTTTTCTGAGGACACTGACGATCTCGTTCGATCTTTTGATTAGAAAACTCTCATGAGTGATTCTTCGCCCTCCGTCTCGGAAACGAACGGGGAAACCGACACACCACCGTTACCGCGTGTCATTCTCAAGCCGCGACGCGCTCTTCCGTTCTTTGGTCGACATCCCTGGGTCTTTGCCGGTGCCATCTCGCGCATCGAGGGCAAGCCCCAGCCAGGAGAGGAAGTCCTGCTGCAGACCGAGCGGGGCGAATTCATTGCGCGAGGCCTGTTCAACCCGAACAGCAACATTCGCGTTCGACTCTACTCGTGGGACGCAGAACAGGCCCTGGATGACTAACTCTGGACCAGTCGACTGGAACAGGCCGTGCACTCCGCGAAGAAGTCCGGGCTTATGGAAAACTTTGAAACCTCGGGCTGCCGACTGGTTTTCAGTGAAGCCGATCAGCTTTCGGGACTCACCATCGACCGTTATGGTGCCTGGTTTCTGGTCCAGTTTTCCAGCCTGGCACTCTCGCAGAAACAGGATCTGGTCATTCGGTTTCCTCAAAGGAGATTTCCCCTGCAAAAGGGATCTGGCTGCGCACTGGAAAAGGGATGCGAGAAGCCGAAGGGCTGGAAATTTCTGATCAGCTGCTCGATGGCGAAGCCACCGCCGCCGCACTTCTTCCTTGAAGAGAACGGCATCCGCTACGGTATGAGCATGGTCACCGGACAGAAAACCGGGTTTTATCTGGATCAGCGCGACAACCGCCTGGCCGCCGCCCGCTATCTTAAAAATCATCGCTCCTGGAAATGCACTGCTACACCGGAGGCTTTGCGCTTGAACGCCATTATTCATGGACAGGCACAATCGGTACTGGCCTACGACTCTTCACAATCGGCCATCGATCAGGCAACCGCCAATGCCGAACTGAATGGCATCGGCAATCGGATTCGCTTTCAGACCGGCAAAGCTTATGCGGTTCTCGAACAGTTTAAAGCAGAGGGGGAGCAGTTCGATTCCGTCATCCTCGATCCCCCCAAAATGGCCCGACATCGCAGTGGGGTCAAGCAGGCACTGAAAGGTTACTTCAGTCTCAATCGGCTGGCATTTGATGTTTTGAAACCGGGTGGCATCCTGATTACCTGCAGCTGCTCCGGGCTGATCAGCCAGGTCGAATTTCAACAGATGCTGGCATCGGTATCCCAGCACACCGGGCGACACATGCAGATTCTGGAACAGCGCAGCCAGCCGGCCGACCACCCCGTTTCGCCCAGTTGTCCCGAAAACCAATACTTAAAATGTTTTATCTGCCGCGTCCTGTAAGCGTGACGACCCCTCCGCAGATCGGACTAAACTCCATGAACAGCTGACAGTTCTGAAAATGAAACTATCATGTCGCGAAATCGAAAAAAAACAACGCCTGAAAAAACAGGCACCAGCCGCCCGAACAGTTGCTGCTGGATTTCCTGCCTCAGACTGGAGTTCGACGCAGACGCTCTGTTTCCAGTCCAATCTGCATCCACTCACGACGGCCCTGATGAAGCGTGTCACCGCAGCAGACCGGGTCGACTGCTTCAGCTTCGATAAAACGATCGAACAACGGATTGAATCATAAATGTCGTCATCCTGCAGGAAGAACAGTCACCTTTAGCAGCCTGGAATACGATCCTTGCGACAGTGAATTTCCGGCAGGTGACTATGAAGCCGTGCTGCTGCCTCTCTCAGAACAGTTTTCCGATGAATGACGTGCGACCTGACACTCTCCGCAGCATGCTCGCTTCAGACGGGGGGTACGCTGACGATCGCTTCTCCACGCGTACCAAAGATTATGAATATCATAAATTTCTGCAGTCGCTTTTCACTAAAGTCACGCGCATCGTTTCTGATGCAGGCATCGTCTACCAGGGCAAGACGAACAGCAGCATTTCCGGAAAAAAAAAGCCTGCAGGATGAGTCGGCCATGCGCGAAGGCGAGCAGTTGCTTTACGCCTACACGCTGCCCGGGGTCTTCAGTCATCGTCGTCCAAATCCAGAGTGCCCGCGCCTTGATCAATCTGATGGAACTCTCTGATGAATCCTCCAATTCTGAATCTGGAATGTGGTTCCGGGATTGTCTCGTTTGTGGCAGCCACACGTTGTCCGGGCTCAGATTCATGCCATCGACAGCAATGCCCGGGCAGTCAAATGCACAGAGCAGGGGATCGAGAAGAACCAACTTTCGAATGTCTCCGTCAAGCTGGCTGCGCTCGACGAAGGATTCATGCCCGAAAGCTATGATTACCTGTTGACCAACAAATCTTATTTCAGCAGCGAAGAGCAGGGGGAGGCCTTTTTGCAGATGTGCCTGCGGGCCTTGAAACCGGGGGGACTTCTGCAGTTTTCCACCAAGCAGTATCAGTGGTATGCGCACCGCCTGCTCGATTTGTTCACTGATGTCGCCATTGATGGGGCAGTCCATCACTTTCATGTTCACCGCCAGAAAACCGGAATAAGACGCCACCTTTTCAGGCAGTCTGACTGCGATTGTCACGATACTTTCGCATACTCACGATTTTGTGCGAAACCACTTACCTATTGTGCATTCAGTCTGCAGAAATCACCTCAGATCAGTTTCCCGGCTTTTTTAAAAGATTCCATTTTTCTGATCTTTTTCCCAATAAATCCTCGTTGACAACGAAGAACGGATGTGAAAACATCGTTTTATAGCACTGAAACAGCCTGAAACGGACCGGGAACAGCGCGGTCAGGCGGAAAACAGATTGCTCTTTTCAGAAGGAGGCTGATATGTCATTATTCCTGTCAATTGCGGTCCTCGCAGCGACACCACAGGATACCCAAAGGAATGAACAGCCAGTCGAGGCTGCAATACCACAGATGACTTCTAATTTTTCTACTTTCGACCAGCTGGCCGATTCCCTTACTTCTCGAGTGCAAACGGGAACCCTGCTGTTCAGTAAAGGCGATTGCCTCGCCGTTCGAATTTATACCCAAAGCGCATACACCCATGTCGCCATGATTGTGATGCGAAATGGCGAACCTCTCGGTCTACGACAGTATGAATGGAGTAGGGGCCCGCTGCCTGACACTGAAAAACTATCTGAATACGCAACGACCCGGCAACCATCCATGTGTTTCAACCCCATGCCGCTTTTAATCCCACGATGACGGCACAATACGAACGCTATCTGGATCAAAAGCTGGGAACGCCTTATTCAATCCGTCATCACCTGACCGGCGAACGAGCCCCAGGGATTCACTGCGCTGAATATGCCATTGATGCTTTTCTGCCTGCCATCTGATGAAAGCCAAGTGCACCGGCCAAAGTCTCTCCCGCCTCACTGGTCACGGGAATTGTGCAGGCAGATCGCTATTCGCCTTCCATCACTTTTGAATTGAAAAGGCCACCTCTCGTGGCAGAAAGAAGTCGAGTAACTGGTGTCAGCAACTCTGGATTGACACCAAAAATTGCACTTCTGCATGCTGTGTCAAATTACGAGGCTGGGTCTTCTGTCAATAAAAAGTCTTGAAAAGCTTGTATCCTGACTTTGACATATCTTCTTCGAAATCGAAGAAAGATCTGCAAACGCTGCTTGAAAACACAGAGCTGGTAAGCGAAAATCTAATCAGAGTGACGTTTGCTCCTGTCTGAGTTTGTTTGTTGATGAAAGCGTGATTATGTTGAAGCCTCTGTGTGACAAGAAACGGTACTTATTCCTGTCGAATCATTCTCAGTACTTTTTTCCTGCGACAATAGTGCTGACTCTGCTGGCAGCACCATTTGCACTCAAACCGGCCTCGGCACAAAAAGGTGATGAATCACCTGAAACCGTTTCCATTCAGCGCGAAGCAATCACCCTCAGACACCCGCGGGATTATTATGTCCCTTTAAATCTGAAACCGGTTCACGCGCTGACAGTTTCCGCTCCCATTGATGGAATTATTCGTGCCGTTGATATCAAACCCGGAGACAAACCGACATCGAAAGCAGTCTTGATCCGCCTCGACCCCAGCATTCGCGAAGCCGAGGTCAGTCGTGCTGATGCGGCATTGAACGTGGCCAGTCTGGAACTGAAAAATGCAACAGGTAAATCCGTTGAGATTTATAAAGCGAAACAGGCATTAGCAGAAGCAGAACTGAAAATCGCAAAGATTCGACTGGAACAGACAATCGTTCGCGCTCCTTTTCAAGGGGAAGTTTTTCGAATCTTCACCCAGCCAGGTGCTTACATCAGAGCAGGGGAGCCATTACTGGAACTGGGGGATACGTCAAAACTACAGGTAGAAATACCACTGCAACGCGATCAGGCAAAAACAGGCGCACTATCGAAATCAGTGTCGAAGACAAGTCAGCTTCTGCGACCCTTGATCAGGTTCTCCCATTAGCACCAAAATTTGAAAAGCTCAGAGATCTGGCAAAGTCCATTACGTCGGCAGTCGTTGTACTGAATAATAAAGACGACCAGTTTCGACCAGGGCAGGCAGTGAGTGTCACTTTGATTCCACGCTATTCCATTGCAGAAATACCAACTGTTTCGGTCACGAATACCCCGGAAGGAAAACGAAAAATTCAAGTCGTGCGTGAAAATGTGATCAGAGATTTAACGCCTCAGATTCTGGGACAGATCGGACCGGAAAGGCTTTTTGTTTCTGCTGCTTTCAACAAAAATGATGAAATTATCGTCAGTTCATCACAACCATTACCAGATGGAACACAAGTGCAGCCCAGCCTGACCGCTGGTAAATCACAATCAACCAAAGAGAACACTTCAGGACGCACACCGTCAAAAGCACCTAAAAAAAAGGTCAGCTTTTAGAATCCATTGTTTCGTTTCATAGACAACCACGTTACACTGTAATCTGCGAATATGGTAATTCTGCCTGATTTTAAGGCAGATAGTGGTATTGAATGGCAATGATTTCTGATGCAACCACATCGGATCGTTCAAACACAATGAGGTTGAGCAGTGACAGAAACACAAGAAGATGAAAATGTCATTGATGAGTATCAATTGGTCAATATGATCGCCGATGGTACCACCACACAGATCTGGGAAGTGAAAGATCAGGGTGCAACGACCAGTTTTGCCATGAAACGACTTCTTCCGGAATCAATGAAAAAACCGGAATCAGTCGCCACGATGAAACTGGAAGCAAAAGTGGCCGCCTCTCTGGATCATCCGAATCTGATCTTTCTGCATAAATACGTCAAAACAAAAAAGAACATATACCTGATAATGGATTATTTTCGTGCACCCAATCTGCGATCGCAGATTTCATCCGATCGAATCAGCGTACAGGCACGTCTCCGCAAGCTGATTGAATCAACAGCACTGGCGCTGGGACACATGCACGAGAAAGGCTGGGTTCATAAAGATATCAAACCGGAAAACATTCTGATCAGCAAAAGCTCCGAAGTGAAAGTGATCGACTTCGGACTTGCTGTACCTGTTGCCAAAGGAATCGGAAAATTATTCGGAAAACCAAAAACGATTCAAGGTACACGTTCTTATATTGCACCAGAAACGATCAAGAAACAGCCGCTCGGACGAGAAGCAGATGTTTATAGCCTGGGTATTACTATCTTTGAAATCCTGACTGGTAAAACCCCTTTCCATGGCGAAAATCCCAAAGAGGTCCTGATTAAACATATCTCAGAAAAACCACTGCCGCCTTCCAGCTTGAATCCCAATGTGACTCCTGAATTTGATGAATTTGTTCTCCAGATGCTGGCCAAGAAACCGGAAGCCCGATTTCGTTCGATGGATGAAGTGACTTCATCGTTGAGAAACCTGAAGATGTTCAAAACGGAAATTGCCGATGTTGTCGCTCAGGGAAAAGCAGAAGCAGAAAAAGAAGAAAAAGAATCGATGCAGGAAAAACGGCTCGATAGCCGTGCCGATGCCCGCCTGTCACAACTGGTGAAAGACGATCCGGAACTGGCCAAAGAACTGATCGCCAACCGGAACGCAAACAAGAAATCAAAACCAAAGCCGGAACCACCTCCGCAGAAGAAACCTCAACAACCACCTCAGCAACCTCAACAACCTCAACCAATGCCCGGTGGATACCAGCCACAATACCAGCAACCCATGTATCCACCACAGCCCATGCTATCCGCCGCAATATCCAGCACAGCCCATGATGTACCCACCACAGTACCAGGGGCAACCCATGCCTCCCGGCGGCAATACCACCACCGCAGGGATACCCTCAGCAGCCATATCCACCACAGCAGTACCCGCAACAACCTACCAGCAACCACCTCAACCCGCCGCACCCAGCAGCACCCGGTACAGCAGCCACCGCCGCAGCAACAACCGGCTGCACAACAACCGGCTGCACAGCCACAAACAAACCAGCCACAAACAAACCAGCCACCACCGCCGGTTCAACAGCAACCGGTTCAACAGCAGCCAGCAGAGCCTGCCAATCCTGAAAATGAGCAAAAAAATAAAAATGATGAAGAGCTTCCTTTCATGGATGAGTTGCCAGATGTGATCTAAATTGATTAAATCTTGCAATATTTGCTTGCTTATTGCAAAATGCCTAGCATCCTTACATAAATACGCTTTCCTTTTATATCTGGTCAAACATCATATGTCTGTCTTAAATCAGCTTCCATTCGAACGCCCTGTGTACGAGCTGGAAGAACAGCTCAAAAAAATCGAACAGGAACCCGATCCTACTGCCAATACGAAAGATGCCATCCGTAACATGCGTCTGGAAATTACACGCATGAAACGTGAGGTCTTTAAAAACCTGGATGCCTGGGATACCGTGAAAGTCGCCCGTCATGCCGAAGCGACCACAGACTCTGGATTACCTGGAACTGGTCTTTGATGAATTCGTTGAGCTGCATGGCGACAAAGCCATCGGTGATGACAGAGCCATTCTGACTGGCTCTGGCCAAACTGGATGGACAGAAAGTGATGTTTGTCGGTCAGCAAAAAGGCCGTACTTTAAAAGAGAGAACAGAGTGTTACTACGGTTGCGCTCATCCGGAAGGTTATCGCAAAGCACTCTCGAAAATGAAAATGGCGGAAAAGTTTGGCATTCCAATCATCTGCCTGATTGACACACCTGGTGCTTACCCAGGCATCAAAGCCGAAGAACACGGACAAGCCTATAACATCGCCATCAACCTCAGAGAAATGTCTCTGCTCAAAACCCCCATCATCTGTGTTGTCATTGGTGAAGGAGGCTCAGGGGGCGCACTGGGAATCGGAATCGGCGATCACATTTCCGTCCTGCAGTACGCTTATTACTCCGTCATCACCCCTGAAGGCTGTGCCGGCATCTTGTGGAAGGATGTCAAATATGCGAATGAAGCAGCCAAGGCTTTGAAGTTCACGAGCCAGAATCTGCTCGATCTGGGAATCATTGATGAAGTGATCCCCGAACCACTGGGCGGAGCACATCGTGACCACCGTCAAATGGCAACTGCTTTGAAGGCTTCTTTATCAGCCAATCTGAAGCAGCTAATCGAAACAGAGACCGAGAAGTTAGTCGATCTCCGCTACGAGAAGTTCCGCAAGATCGGCATGTTCAACGAGACTGCAGAAACCGAGTAAAACCCCTGGTTGCCAGCGAACAATTCAACCTGCCTGTCAGCAGCCCCTGAGATCATATTCTTCTAAACGGCACCCCACCACGAACGTCCGATAATGTCCGTTATGTTAAGTTCGGCTTGATTTTAAGCCTGTTTTTACAGGGTTTTCTATTTCCCTTGTTTCCACTCTGCAATGTCAGACATGACAGGATACAGACTTAATTCAACGTCCTTTTGATCTTATTCAATGCCTTTGTTTCAGCCATTATGGCTGTGTTTCAGACTCTGATAATTCTACCTGCGTTGCACTCCGTTCAATCGATCCTGAAGCGTTACATTTAACGATTTCAAAGAGACCTTTTGCAGTTCTAATTGACGCAAAACACGCACGTCCAAAGGTGTGGTAACATCAGTCTTGGTATCGGGGGTCTCCCCCAGTCAAAGTAAGGTCAGCCTGCCAGTCTTTCAAGACGGCCATCACAACCTGATCCGGCAGTCCAGACAGGCTTTCCTCAAACTCTTCAATCAGGGAACTTTGTGCTTCAGGATAGTCCGAATAAATCGCGGCAATACCCTGTAAGAGCCCTGCCCGTTCCTTTGCCGATTCCTGGCGATTTCCATTCACATCGAACAGGGGGGGTTCTGGTGGAACGTCAGTCTGTGGTTGACCATTTTTCCAGTTCTCAGCGACACCTCGCAAGACACCAGGAATCCGGGACGTCAACCGTTTCGCAAATTCGGCCCGGTCTTCGGGAGCGGTCGAATTAAAGGCTTCAATGACTTTGTCCTTTAATTCTGCCTGCAGATATACGGGAATGTTATTCAGAACCTCTTGCAGTGATGGTTCCAGCGTTGTAGTCCTGATTTGCGAGCCGTCTCCCTCCGTGCCGCGAAAAAACGGATTGGGTAACTTATTCGGTCCGGGTGGGAATGGACTCTCATCTGCATGATGATCTCCATGCCCCTCTTCGTCGTCCCATTCATGTTCGTGGTCATGCACAGGCACTCCAGGATGATCCAGTTTCGCCAAATAAGTATCCAGGACCCCATGCAGCTCTTTCGGCATCACAGGCGCCAATTCGTTTAAAATGATCGCAGCCGCATATCCACTATGCGAACTCAAAACGGTCGCTCGGGCCGAATCAGAAATTGTGATTAAAAAGAACGTCAGAAACAATGAAAACAGCACGCCTTTGACTAGTCCTAAGATGGCCCCCAGATGGCGATCGAATTCGTTGAATTTCATTGAATCAATGGCCGTCTTCAAATTGCGCGCCAAGGTAAACGAAATGAATGAGAAAACAAGATAGATCACCAACATCGCAATCCAGCGATTCAACGGTGCCTTGACGTTGATCATGGGAGCCAATTTCAATGAAAGCGATTCTGCAAAAGCAAAACAAAGCACAAGAGCAGCAATCGCTGCCAGCTGCCAGACGACTCCTTTTGAAGCACCCTTCCAGATGGCGTAAAGTAAAATTCCAACAATCAGTAAATCAAACCACATTGTGACATCCTGTCTAACTCGGGTCATCCATAATCATAAATCGGGCGGACAAGCCTCCCCTGCTGATCCTCCCCCGATTTTTTAAAATTCAAGGGAAGGGGATTATAGGTAAAAATCACTGCCAGCGCAAAGGCCAAATTTTACCTGATATTTTAGCCTCTAATTCAGTGACCCCGTATTCAAGCTGCAAGCCAGCAAGAGGACGTTGACACAGACAACCCGATCACTTCAGATGATCACAGGTTATTCGTCTTTCAGATTGGGAGGCAAGGTATTCAGATAACGCTCGAACAGCGAGAGAGCGAATCGGGACAGACAGTATATTGAACCGACCATAAAAGTTACAAATAAAATGACGCTGACACCCACCCAGATAATAATTTCTGAAATCGAATCACGAAGATAGAACATCAGCGGCCCGGGAGCTCCACAAATCAATAACACAGCAGGTATACTGCAAATGAGTGCAAGAACTTTTTGAAACGGATTCATTGCAACCCTGCCTTCAAAGACAATTTTCACTCAATGGTTCAAAACTGTTTCTGGCTGTCCAGCAATAACGTGATTGGTCCATCATTGACCAGTTCCACATCCATATGCTCCTGAAATCGACCCGTGGCGACTTCAATCCCATGACCTTTTATTTCCGCCACATAACTTTGATACAGCAGATCAGCCTGTTCCGGACGCGCCGCGTTGACAAAACTGGGGCGGCGTCCCTTGCGACAATCTCCCAGCAACGTGAATTGACTCACCACAAGCATTTTACCTTGAACATCAGATAATGCCAGATTCATTTTGCCTGCGTCATCTTCAAATACTCGAAGCCCCACTGTTTTTTGAGCCAGATAAATCACATCATCCTGAGTGTCGCTCTGTTCGACCCCCAGTAAAACTAAAAACCCCTGCTCGATCTGACCGGTAATTTCACCATTCACAGTCACACTCGCGCGGGACACTCTTTGCACGACGGCTCTCAAGTTGCCTCTCCTTCCAGATGTAGATTCATATTGAGTCGCAGTTTATTTTGTGATTCCACGAGCGCAGGAAAAGGGTTCCAGTGAGAGATCAGGATCCTGATCACAAATCAACTGTCTCATCAATCTGGCTGTAATCGGCGAGAGCTGTAATCCATCACGATAGTGCCCGGCTGCCATCAGCAGATTTTCATAACCTTCCACCCACCCCAGATATGGCAAACCATCAATGGATTTGGGACGCAAGCCTGCCCAGGCTTGCTCAAATTTCGCTGATTTCAATCCTGGTACTATCGATTGTGCAAATGTAATCAAACCACTAACACCTTCTGCCGTATTTTCTTTGTTAAAGCCAACGTAACTTTCAGTCGAACCGATCAGAATTTTCCCATCACTACGTGGGACGAGATATCGACTGCCACATTCGATGACCTGACGAAACGGTAGTCGATTTACTGACAATAATACAATTTGCCCCTGAACGGGAACCAACTCACACTGAATTCCTAACTGCGAGAGTATCTCGGGGCTCCAGGCACCCCCTGCAATCACTGTCTGCCCTGCTCTCTTAATTTCTGTTTGAGTTCGAACCCCCGTAATTTTCGAACCCTCGCGTTCAAAACCGATAATGGGTGTACCCGAATTGAGGGCAACGCCTTTACAGGCACAGACCAGGAGTAGTGATTTTAAATGGCGGGGATTGCGAACCTGACTCATTTCGGGCAAATAAAAGGCAGCCTGCACCTGCTCACTCAAAAAAGGCGCTGTCTCCCGCAATGAACTACGCCCCGACTCTTCAACAATTGCCCCTGACCGACGCCACTTTGAAACATAGTCAGCCCAGCCTGTCATATCTTCATCGATCGAAACATGAATCCCACCACAGTTGATGAAACCGTTATCGACCCCTGATTCCTCTTTCAAACGGTTTGACCAGTCGGACCACATCATTTTGCTGGCGGCACGCAGTTGAATTTCAGGTGTCGTCGCTGAATGCAAGTCCGCAGGAGGTAACATGCCGGCCCCAGCCCAGGATGCTTCCTTTCCCAGCTGTTGTCGATCAAAGACGGCAACACTCAAACCCTGGCTGGCCAGTTCATAAGCAATGGAAAGACCAATGACCCCTCCGCCAACAATATTTACATCCATCATAAGAATTACGTGCCCTGGTATCACTCAGAATCGCTTGAAACTCAAGGGCATCGATTATAACGGACTGGCAATAGAATCACAGGGATGCCATCAGTTCTATCCTGAGAATTCAGACTCCCTGCCTTTCAGAATTAACTGATGCAGATCGACTTTATTTATTGACACGACCAGGACGTAATGTTCGTGCATAGGCGCCCGCTAATGTACGCAAGTTAGATCCATAAACTTTCGTAAGTGCTGCCGGAATCGCGGTTCCACTTTTTAACTCTTTCAGCAACTGCGCCATCTTGGGAACACCACCACTTTTAATCAGAAATTCGACCAGCGTCATTCCAATGGCGGAAGTTTCAGAAGGTGAAAATGTCCCTTCAGCAAACAGCTCTTCCGGACGAGTGACTTTGGGAGCTGCTTCCAGTGCCTTCGTCCGTAACGACTCAAAATAGGTCTGGCTCGTCGAACCATTGGAAGCAAGCAGTAATCCTAATCCACTGGTGACCCACATTGGTACGTCCCCTGCTCCACGTTGAATCGCGGCATTTGTCAGTCCTGCAATCACATTCGTTTGTAAATCAGGGGAATCAGCTGAAGCTTCGTCCCCGACATCCTCAAGCACCAGATAGGCATCCAGATAAAGTGGTGTCACTTTGGAATGCCACGATACGGATCGATCAGCACGACGATCTTCAATCGTCTGGTTAAATTCCGAATAGCCAAAGCGGTCTTTATATACAAAAACAGCCAGCTTACCTTTCCAGAGTGGCTTCTGCTTTTCATTAAACAGCTTCCGTAATTCATCCGCTTGTGTTTCTGCCCACTTACTGATCTGCTTTAATCGACTCGCGCTGACATTACCGTAAAATATAAAATCATCGGTTTCTAATATTTCTGCTTTCTCTTTGGTCAAAGCGCGCTTCCAAATGGATTCTGCACTTTCGCGTCTCAGATCGGCAAACTTTTCGGGAGAGAGAGTTGCCAGTTCAGCCATCCGTTTTTCATCATCAGTCGGTACCATCGATCGCAGTGCAGCTTTGGCGTCCTTCCCATCAAATTTCGCCCCTTCTGCAATCCAGGTTTTCAAATCTTGCGCCTGTTTTCGCTTGATTAAAGCCTGACCTTGAGGCATCTTGATCGGATCCTGCAAACCAACCAGATGCCACAGACGACTGTCATCAGGCTTACCCGGTACAATCACAGAACCACTCTCGCCCCCGCGAAGGATGTCTTCAAATGTCACAATCGAAAATTCACTCGCTGGATTATTACCACTATGACATCGTAAGCAGAAATTCAGCATCCAGGGAGCAATGTCATCCATAAAGGAAACCTTTTCATTCCCTGTCGCTTTCACCACTGTCACGGGGTTCTTTTTATTCTTGAGAGAGGCACCAATCGGATCCGTCTCTTTATCACCATCAAAGCGCGCCCCATCCACAATCCAACGGGCAATTAATTGAATCTGATCGCGTTTCAGAGCCTCCCCATTGCGGGGCATGCGTTGATTGTCGGGAGCAACCAGCTTTCTGATTATCAAACTGCTGTTGGGATTGCCGGGAACCAGTAAAACTCCCGAGCGCCCCCCCTGCTTCATGCCAGCATAAGTATCCAGTTTGAGATTAGCACTGGCACGTTGGGCGTTATGACAGTTTACACATTTGTCATTGATGATCGGTGCGATATGTGTTTCAAAACTCAGCGCCTGACTGGTTTTCTTTGTCCCGCCTCCCATCCCTTTTTCAATCAGAGCGCGCCGTAAATTAATCAGTTTTTTCGAACTGACCAGAATGGGATCCGTTTCGGAAATCATTGCGTCCTTGGCTAACTTCAGCAATCTTTCTTCTTCAGCATCGATGGCTTTTGTGGCTTCCTCATATTTTTTCTTTCGAATCAATAAAGAGGTTTTACCCAGGTTCTTCTTGATTGATGACAGCTCTTTTCTTTGCGCCGATGTTAATTTGGCCGCTTCTGCATTCAACACCATCGCGGCAAAACACAACATTAATGCACAGAGGATCCGTAAATGATTGACAAACCTGTAAGACATAAAATTCCTCGTTGTTTTGAAATCGATCGATTGCTGCACTGAAACCGTCCCCTGCCCTTCTGGAACATCAGAATTGAACATCGGCGGGACCAAAATATTGTTCAATTTCCAGATTGAGAAACACTCAGAACTCAAACCGGTTTTTATATTTTTCGCATCGCTGACTGTATGTTTTTCAGTGGCTCCTCATCCAGTCAGATGATTTTTCGTACCACTCCAGTATAATCAGCCTCGGGATGAGAAAAAAGATCTGAATACGACGAAACACGGATCTTCTGTGAGTGCACCACTGTTCCTGTTAATTCAACCTCCCCATTTCCACTCGGATTCGCCTCTTTTTGGCAGAACCTGACAAGAAACCAGATATTTTTCGCATGATGTTCCGAGACAACCCAGCCTCAGATAGTCTATAATTAAACCAAATCAGTACGATATCACAGTAACCTCTTGTAAAACCATCACTTTGATTATGTCTCTGTCCGTAGAATTATCACAAAAATCAGCGTGTCTCCAGCAAAGTCTCTCGACAATGGATCAGATCATTGTCGCGTTTTCAGCGGGCGTTGACAGCACTGTGGTAGCAAAAGCGTCATTCCTGGCCCGTGGTGTTCATGCGCTGGCTGTCACTGCTGCCAGCCCCAGCCTGGCATCCGGCGAAAAAGAAGAAGCAATCCACCTGGCAGAACTGATTGGTATTGAACATTGTGTGATCACGACTGCGGAATTTTCCAATACGGAATACCGGGCCAATGCATCGAACCGCTGCTTTTTCTGTAAAACCGAGTTGTATCAGCTCATCCGTAATTCGTTTGCCGATGATATCTGGAAAACAGCGACTATCGTAAATGGTGCTAATCTCGACGACCGGGGAGATCACCGTCCGGGAATGCAGGCCGCTACAGACTTTGAGGTCCGTAGCCCCCTGATCGAAGCTGGTTTAACGAAAGAAGATGTACGTGCCCTGGCGCAATACTGGGAACTTCCGATCTGGAATAAGCCAGCTCACCCCTGCCTGTCCAGTCGCATTGCCTATGGAGTGGAAGTCACGGAAGAACGTGTAAACAAAATCGATCAGGCGGAACAATATCTACGCCAGCAATTTCAACTCAACGAACTCCGCGTTCGACTGGAACCGAATGAATTGGCGCGGATCGAAGTCCCCCTCAATCAAATTCATTCCCTGACGACACCCACAGCCATCGATCAACTTACCCGGAAATTTCTGCAGCTCGGTTTTCGTAATGTAACTCTGGATCTACAAGGCTTTCGATCCGGTAACATGAATCAGTTCCTGTCGGTGAAGGACCTGCAAATCGCGACCACTCGAAAAAATTGAGCTCCCTCTCAGTCACACCCCTATGGCATTCATGACAAATCGAACCTGACAAATACGAACAGTAATATTTTAACAACAAATTGAAGGAAAAAAACAGTGGATCCTCATAGCGATTCTTATATTGATCTTCGAAGTGATACGAAAACAAAACCGACTCCCGAAATGCTGCAGGCGATAATGACGGCAGAAATCGGTGATGACATGAACGGTGAAGACCCCTCTGTCAATCGCCTGGAATCGATGATTTGTGAAATGCTGGGGATGGAAGCAGCTGTCTTTGCATGTTCAGGCACACAATCCAACCAAATGGGACTCCGTGCACACTGTCTTCCGGGAGACGAATTACTGATTCACGAACTCGGCCACATCGCGATCTTTGAAGGAGGCGCTCCTGCAATTCTGAGTGGCATCAGTTGCCGCACACTGACTGGAGAAAAAGGATTATTGGATATAGATACTCTGAGAGGAAAAATTCGTGCCCCCGATCAACACCTCTGCCGCACCCGGCTCTTATGTGTGGAAAACACGACAAATGCAGGCGGTGGTCACTATTACCCTCTGGATCAACTCACGGAAATCTGCGACTGGGCACACGAAAATGGTTTAAAAACTCACATGGACGGAGCCCGCGTATTCAATGCCACAATCGCAGCTGGTTACTCTATCAAAGATGTCTGTGCCCCCCTCGATACCATTTCTATCTGTTTTTCAAAAGGCTTAGGCTGCCCCATGGGTTCGATCCTGGCTGGATCCAAAGCAGACATTGCCCATGCACGACGCTCTCGTAAAATCTTCGGCGGTGCCCTCAGACAGGCGGGCTATATGGCTGCCGCTTGTGTGTATGCACTGGAAAATAATATCGAGCGCCTGCAAGAAGACCATGACAACGCCCGTTTTCTGGCTGACCAACTGGCCGAAATCGAAGGAATTTCGATTACTCCGGAAGAAACCGAAACCAATCTGGTCTTTTTTGATGTGAATCCTGAACTCGGAAACGCCATGCAACTTTCACGCGCCTTGCATGAAACAGGAGTGGGCGTAGGAGCAATGGGAAACACGACCCTGCGCGCCCTGTACCCATCTCAGCGTCAGTCGAGAAAAAATCGCGCAAGTTCCAGAGGCAGTGCAAAACGTGCTGAATGCCGGCCTTGATCGTTACCAGGGATTTGCAACAGGACCGTATGCCCGGGGCTAATCAGCCCTGTTTTATTAACTCATTACAAGCAATGCACTTAAACCTTATTATTTGTTTTAAGCGAGTTGAACGGACTCCCTCCAGCTCAAATCCGTATAATCGTTAAAAGCAGAAGCGTCCTTGCTTGAAGTTGATGAATTTCCATTTGGAAACTCAACTGATGAGTCGCAATCCGTCGATGCAATTAAAGTTCAAACCCTCTCAAAATGAGGCTGTACAGGTATCAGAAGATGCCTTACCAGGAAACTCCTATCTTGCTTTATATTCCATTGAGCTGGAGGATGTGCAGGAAGCCATTCGACATTCAATATTGATGACACTCTGAAAACAGGTGTTCTTTTGCTACATTAAGCAGCAAAATCACTTGAATTCAGTGAATTCAATGAAAGAAATGGCCATGACTGCAGACTACCAGTTGAATCGATCCCCCGTCTTACGATATCATGAGTCCCATGAAGTTAATAATGGTCGGGAGAATTCTTCCCCGACTGATTCTGGGTTAAGTGACAGGGGGAATGCCGCCATGGATGTTAACGGCACCAGTTCGATTTCCGGTTCGATGCCAATCAATAAACCGATTGCACCGACTCAAGCCACCACCAACAAAGAAGCGCCCGCTGCGAATCCGATCTCCTCACCAAAGGATGAGCTGGAGATTTCCTCAGCAGGACGTATGCTGGATGAAATGACGAACGAATCTGAAATGCGCGCAGAGCGATTAGCACAAATCAAGGCAGCGATCGACGATGGAACTTATGAAACCGATGAAAAGCTCGATGCGGCTTTGAATCGCCTACTCAACCAGATCGATGAATCTGCCTGATTTTTGCTGACATCGTAGTTGTGTTCGAAATCAATTTTTGAGAAAGAGATTAAGGTGCTCAATTTAGAAAGCCTGGAAATCGCAGTTTCTCCCACTGAGAAATTCAGAGAGTACCTGGCTACAAAAGGAAAGAGACTGACTCAGGAACGCGAACTCATCGTTGCGGAAGTCTTCTCATCTCATGAACACTTTGATGCAGAACAACTGGCAGAACGAATGTCGGTATTAAAAACCGGCCGACGCGTCAGCCGCTCAACCGTTTATCGTACTCTCGGTTGGCTCGAAGAATCAGGCTTGCTGAGAAAAGTCGCCCGGACAAACGATCGGGATGTGTACGAACACGATTACGGTTACCCTCAACACGATCATTTTATCTGCAAAAGCTGTGGTGAACTGTTCGAGTTCCAGAATGCAGACATCGCTGAAATTCTGGAAAAACTCGCGGAACAGATTAACTTCCGCATGAACGAACATCGACTCGAAGTATATGGCATCTGCGAAGAATGCTCGCGACCCACACAACGCCGCCATAAAAAACTCGACTTGATTTAAATTCCCGTGACCGTGGATGCAATGAGATTCTAACGACGTTCGATAGGAATCGCCCGGTAAATTCGCAGTAAAAGCAACATCCCGATTAACGCTATCAATGTGATCCCAGCGACGATCGCCAGGCCGGTTGCATCACCATATAATTTGCGGATTGAAAATTCAGGAGACGCGCCGGGGACTGTCGCCGGCCACTCAGCCAGCCAGATCCACTTCCAGCCCATCAAAACAATCAAAGTGGCAGCACACAGGTAGGGACCATACGGGAGATACGTTTTTCCTGTCAGCATGCGATTGAGAAAACCAATCAACAATCCACACAACGGAGCCAGCGGTAAGATTAAAAGAATGGGTTGCCACCCGATAAAACTGCCGATCATGGCCATCAACGTCACATCACCAAAACCCAATGCTTCCTGACCGAGTAACACAGACGAGACGAATCGTAAAACCCAGGTGAGTCCGCCCCCCACGATCAACCCCATCAGACTCCATGCAAAGCCATGCCAATGTGAGTGTGCTTTAATCCAGTCCGGAATATAGGGGCCCGACAGGCCTGGAACAGCCTGATTCCAGTCAACCCAGAAATGAATGATCTGCAGCTGTCCCGCGATGGTTGCTCCTAAAACGCCGATGATCATTCCTGAAATTGTAATCTGATCTGGTATTAAATATTCTCGAAAGTCAATACTGGTTGCAGCGACAAGTAATATCAGTAATACATAATGATAAACAAGCCTCCACTCAAACATACCCACTGGAGGAACCACAGAGGGGATCTCAAAACAACGTTGCTGTACGACCATATAATAAAAGAGCACAAATAATCCCCCCGTTGCCAGCTCCAGAAAACGTTCTGACCGCGAAAGCGGAGTCGCGCAAGTTCCACAACGGTTTTGTATCGGTATCCAGTGTAATACGGGGATTAACTTCCAAAAGGGTACGCGTGTGCCACACTTTTGGCAGCGGGAAAGTGGCTGAATGTCCGGCTTGAGGGACATGCGGCGAACCCAGGAATTGATGAAGCAACCCGTGACGGCACCCGCCAAAAACAAAATTCCCATTAAAATCAAGGGACTGAGCCCCGGAGGCAATTCACGCAGGGAAATTTCGTAAAAAAGGGGGATCATATCTTATACAAACCTGAATAAAACCTGCTGCATCATGGGTGATTTTACGATCAAGCTTTGTTAAACTGCTGCGTAACTGATTTGATCGTAAGATTGTGTTTGACGAGGATATGGTGAAGTCTGGTCGGTCCAATCGCAATTGTGGTTGAGAAAAAAAATCAAATTAGATGAAACTGGAGCCAAAAAAAGTCATCTGAAAACGATTTTTTCGCTAACAGATCATCCGACCAATTCAGAGAATCAAAGCGCTCGCTTATTGCTTTGAAAACCGATTTGCGTTAGGAAAGGCCCCTGAAATGAGGCGAGTCTACAATCATTTTACGTACTGTACATTGCTGTTTTGTTGTTTGAGTTTTTTAAGTGTCGGACAGGTATTTGCAGACGAAGCATCAAATCCCCCACCAGAATCATCGGGAATGGAAGCGCCTGCCCAGTTAGCGGCATCAGTCGAATTAAACGGGGCTGACATGGCCTGGCTGATGATTTGCTCCGCATTAGTCTTAATGATGACGGCCCCGGGACTGGCTCTGTTTTATGGAGGCCTGGTTCGTAAAAAGAACATCCTCGGCGTCATGATGCAGTGTGTTTTCCTGATGGGACTCATGTCTATCGTCTGGGCTATGTGGGGTTACAGCTTTGCCTTCGGCTCTGATATCCTGGGCGGCTTCATGGGTGGTTTTGACCATATTATGCTGAAAGGGGTTATCCCCACCTGGACTGAGGGAGCCGTCAATATCCCAACAGCTAACGGTGGTGCTATCCCCACATCGCTCTTCATGGTATTTCAAATGATGTTTTTCATCATAACACCCGCTCTTATCTGCGGGGCATTTGCCGAACGGATGAAATTCAGTTCGATGGTGGTCTTTTCGATTCTCTGGGGCACGTTTGTGTATTGTCCCATCGCTCACTGGGTTTGGTCCGATACCGGCTGGCTCTGTGAATGGAACGATAACGCCCTCTACCCAGCCTTTGACTTTGCCGGCGGAACCGTCGTGCATATCAGTTCCGGGTTCTCCGCGCTCGTTTGTGCTATCCTTCTCGGAAAACGCCTGGGATACGGTCAGGAACCAATGCCTCCACATAATCTGACCTATACCTTTATTGGTGCCACGATGCTCTGGGTTGGCTGGTTTGGATTCAATGCCGGTAGTGCAGGAGGTGCCAATGCAGCAGCTGTAAATGCGTTTGTTGCCACTCATCTGGCGGCAGCAGGAGGTGTTTTGGCCTGGGCTGCTGCAGAATGGTATTATAATGGAAAACCCAGTATTTTAGGTGCCTGTTCAGGAGCAGTCGCCGGCCTGGTCTGTATTACTCCTGCATGTGGCACGGTCACACCACTCTCCGGAATCATTCTCGGTATCGTAGCCGGGTTCGCCTGTTACTTCGCATGTACCAGTCTGAAATCAAAATTCAAATACGATGATTCACTCGATGCATTTGGAGTTCATGGCGTCGGTGGAACAGTTGGGGCCATCCTGACCGGAGTCTTTGCCACCCGGGCCATCACCGGAAAAGAGGTCAGTCAAGACATTGGTGCCGGCCTGCTGGAAGGAAACATACCACAATTTATCAACCAATTAGTGAGTGTCGGTGCGGCGATTGCCATTTCTGTGATCGGTACCATCATCATTCTGAAACTGATCGATATCACAATGGGACTGCGAGTAAGTTAAGATGGAGAAATTCGAGGTCTTGACCTGAGTGAACATGGTGAAGAAGGATACATCTTCCTGTAAGTCATTCAGAAATCGAGAGCCAGCATCGTTCTGGCTCTGATCACCTGTTTCAGGAAACGTGGTTTCTGAAGGCCCTGAACGTCATTCAATATTTTCATAGTTTTCAGGGAAATGAAATTGAGGTATCGAGATTTTCCCCTGGTTTCGATATAATAGGTAAGTGTGATAGTCGCTTGGGTTTCTGAAATCGCTGTAGGAAAACCGGGCATTTTTCTGGGAGTATGATTCCGATGAAAAAAGTAGAAGCTGTCATCAGACATTTTAAACTGGAAGAAGTGAAAGATGCTCTGACAGAAATTGGTGTTCAGGGAATGACTGTCTCTGAAGTGCGTGGTTTTGGACGTCAAAAAGGACATAAGGAACAATATCGTGGTGCGGAATACACGGTTGATTTTCTGCCAAAAGCCAAGATGGAAGTGATTGTCCCCGATGATCAGGTCAAAACCGTTGTTGACACAATTCTTACAATCAGCCCGCACCGGCCAGATCGGTGATGGTAAAATCTTTGTTCTTGCCGGTGGAAGACATCATCCGTATTCGTACGGGTGAAGCTGGAGATACCGCTCTCTTGATCATACGACGGTAAAACGAGGGGCGATTTCCCTGCCCCTTTTGCTTTACATTTTGTCTCAGATTTGACTGGTTTTATTGTTTGTGAAAGTAGTCCTCAGATGAAAAAAATCCAGGCCATCATACGCCATTATAAATTTGAAGATGTCAAAAACGCAATTTCAGATATCGGTATCAGTGGATTGACTGTCAGTGAAGTACGTGGCTTTGGTCGGCAACGTGGTCATAAGGAAACTTATCGAGGTAACGAGTACATCGTAGATTTTCTGCCGAAAGTGAAACTGGAAATTGTTGTGCAAGATGAATTAGTCCAGAAGACCATTGAAACAATCACGGAAATTGCCCGGACAGGTCAAATTGGCGATGGGAAAATTTTTATCACAAATCTGGACGAAGTGATACGAATTCGTACAGGAGAGACCGGGCCGGAAGCCGTTTAATAAATTGGCTGTTCCCCTGTTTGATTTTGAACATCCACCCCGGGCCCTATTATTTCTTTATGCTTCAGCCTGGAATTGAGAATGTCACAAACTCCCCCCTGCTCGACACAACAACTTGTTGTCTACCGGACACAGTTGGAACAGGCCAGGGAACGCGGTCAGGAATTATTGCAAACGGGTGCCAGTGGCCTGCAGATTGCAACGGCAATTGCAGAATCGGTCGAGCAGCTGATCCTGCAAATCATTCAAAATCAGTTTCAGCAACTTCCCGATTCAGAGCAAAAATTACTCAGCCAGCATAGTACGATCATGGCTATCGGTGGCTCGGGTCGTGGATTGATGGCGCCCTACTCTGATGTCGATATCCTCTTTCTCTATCGTGGTGAGGTGGAAACACAATTTTCCGAATTCGTGGGAAACATTGTTCGAAACTGCTGGGACGTTGGCTTGAAACTGGGGCACAGTGTCAGGACCGTCTCAGACTCGATCAAAATGGCGTACAGAACCAGAATTTGCAACGGCCATGATTGAGGCCCGTTCGATCTGGGGAGATGAACACCTGGCAGAGCAGTTGACTGGCAGCTTCTATCGACATGTGATTTTATTTCGTCGACGAATCTTTTATGAACAGTGTGTCGCTGCTCGCTGGGAAGAACGTCAGCAGCATGGCGGTGCTGTCATGCAGCTGGAACCGGATATCAAACGTTCGCCTGGAGGCCTGCGAGATATTCACCTGTTGCGCTGGACAGGCTATGCTCGGTATGGAACGGCGAATCTCGACATGTTGCGTCTGGACGATCGCATCAACGGCCGTAACGTACGCACCCTCAAGAATGCCCGCGATTACCTGTTAAAAGTACGCATTCAACTGCATTATGAAGCAGGAAGACAACAAGACTTGTTTTCCAAAGACACGCAGCTCTGGATGGCTGAGCAGCGTCAAATCGAAGGCACGAACGGACAACGACCTGTTGAAATTTTAATGCAGGACTATTTTCGTCACAGTAAAGCTGTCGCCGAAATTACCGAACGATTTGTTAAAACACATCGCCCCAAACCTGTGCTGACGCGCATCTATGACTTTTTAATGACGCATCGTTCCGATTCGATTCTCAAAATTGAACCCGATCAACTGGATGTAGCCCCCAGATACCGGTCACAAGTCTGCAGCAGCCTTGACGAAATCCTCAAACTCTTCGACACAGCTTCGCTGTACGGCATCTCGATCTCGCCAGATCTACTGGACGAAATCAGAGAGTCTGTTCTCAAGTTGCCTCCCGTTCTTTCTAATCGATCAATTGACCTCTTTCATGCAATATTGGATCGAAGTAATAAACTGGGTGCTTCGATCAGAACCATGTTTGAAACGGGAGTTTTGAATTTACTGATTCCCTACATGAAACATGCTTACTGTTTATTGCAATTTAATCAGTACCATAGTTATACCGTCGACGAACACACTTTTCGTGCCATTGAAGCTTCTGAATCGTTTGCCAATGATGATTCCAATCTGAGCAGTTCCTACAAACATGTTGAAAAAAAGAACATTTTGAATCTGGCAATTCTGCTACACGATATCGGGAAAGGCTACGGAGAAGACCACAGCAAGGTAGGTGCAATGATTGCAACAGAGACTGCAGGTCGCCTGGGATTGAAAGATGAAGATAGAGACTTGCTGGTCTTTCTGGTATTCGAACATTTAACAATGGCTCATCTGGCCTTTCGTCGTGATATCTCTGATCCTGATATTTTATTTGCATTCAGCCAAAAAGTTGGCAGTCCGGAAAAGCTACGCATGCTTTATGTGTTGACAGCCGCAGATATTACAGCCGTTGGACCCGGTGTCTTTACCGACTGGAAGTCCGAACTGTTAGCAGATCTGTACGAACGCACGATGCTGCTTCTCGGAGGGAAACACTCACGCTACAACCGCGACCAGAGATTGGCCCGCGTCAATCAGAGAGTTCGAGGTCACCTCGATCTCCCTCAAATTCTCGACCACGAGGAATCTACTGAAAAATGGTTTTCCGAATTGTTCAATTCGTTTTCACCACATTATCTACTTGTGACTCCACCGGAACGGATTACAGCCGACATCAAAATTCTGCGAAATCTTCCCCCCGATGAAATTGTCGTGGAAGGCAACTTTGAATCGGACACCAGAACCGTTAATTATCATGTAATTTCTCAGGCCAGGTACTCGCAATCCTGTTTCCACAGAATGGTCAGTGTCTTTACTGCCAAACGAATGGACATCATCTCTGCCCAGATTACAACGAGTGCTTCCGGTGGCCTCATCGACAGCTTTCGTGTCATTGATAACGATTATTCCCGGGAAGTCCCGCGCAGCCGAATTAAAAAAATTGAAATCGAAATCAGTAAAGCAATTCTAGGCGAAACCGATGCCAAAACCATGTTTCTGAATAATCAGCGTTTTCAGGATTCAACGATCCTGAGTGGTGAATTCGACCTGGGTCGCGTAGAGATTGATAATCAATCATCCAAACGCTGCACAATTATCGATGTGATAGCACACGACCGAATCGGTCTGTTATATATTGTCTCGCGCGCCATCAGTCGCATGGGACTCTCAGTTGTGATGGCAAAAATCTCAACACACCTTGACCAGGTCGTGGATGTATTTTATGTGATTGATGAGTTCGACAGAAAAAAAATTGAAGACAGTCAGCGATTGCAGGAAATCAGAACTCAGCTACAGGAGACCCTGCATGATTTCGAAGTGGAAGGATACAAAAGATACCAGCGCGTCTGATCTGTTTTTAAAACAAATTAAGCAGGAATCACTTCGAGAAATGTAATTTCGCCATTCGCATGAATCTGAGCCTCTGGTGCAGTAGCCGGTATCAAAATGGTCTTGCCCTGAAATAATTCATACGACTCTGTCCCGCAGCTTAACTGACCATCGCCTTCCAGAACAATCAATACTTGTGCCCGATTGAAAGCCGGCAACCGAATTGAATGTTGAGAACAATGACGGTTGATTGAAAAACAGGGGGAGTCCAGAAGTTGCTCGACCTGATGGACTCCCTCGGTTCGTTTCCGAGGTTGGAGCAAATCGACTGGCCCTCTTTCAAAGTTGATACATTTTAAAGCCTGAGCGATATGTAATGGACGCGGGTTGCCCGATTGATCCAGGCGATCCCAGTCAAACAATCGAAATGTGGTATCGCTGGTTTGCTGAATCTCTGCTAATAGTACTCCCTCACCAATGGCATGCAGCGTTCCTGCTGGAATGAAAATACAATCACCCTTCTGTACCGGAAAATGATGCAGGCATTCTTCAACAGTCCCCTGTTCCAGATGCCGTCTGAGCTGTATTTCATTAACGCCTGATTTTAAGCCTGCATAAATGTGGCTGCCCTTCGCTGCGTCAAGGATCACCCAGGCTTCTGATTTTCCCGCTTCAATTGCTCTATTGTTCTTCTGGTAAGTTTCGTCCGGGTGAACCTGCAAAGAAAGACGATCTGTTGCATCAAGAAATTTGATTAACAGCGGAAATGTTGCATTGTATTTTCCCTCACCATAGATCGCAGCGGGATTGAGCTGAATGAGCTCTGACAGTGTCCGATTTTCATATTCTCCACTGGCGATCCGGGTTTGTGCTGTGGGATGATCTGATAGCTCCCAGCTCTCCCCGTAATCTCCCTCAAGTCCGATCATCTTTCCTAATTGTGTACCCAGACGTTCCCCGCCCCATCGAGCCCGCTTCAATAAAGAGGTGAATTCGAGTGGTAAAAGTGTCACCGTTGATTGAGTCTTCTGCAATAACATAATTGATGAAAAGCGATATCAGCAAATGAGATAGAAGTAGATACAGGGGGGACGCTCTATCTATCCTAAACTACGAAAGCAGGCAAAAGCAACGATAATTTCTGCATTTTTGACATCCATCCTAATGGTAAACGGTAGCCTGTTTTGAGATCTGTCTACGTAAAAGGTTTCAATTGCCATAAATGCGAACTCTTGTTACTCTCTCCCCCCTTAATGTACTTTTCGGTCATTGAACACAATTACTTACATTGTTCGACCCAATCTAAACCGACTCTAAAGAAATTTACCGCTGTTTATCTATGAAAGGCTCATACGTGGCAGATCTGGTAACCCAAACCAGGGAAATGGAACTTTCCATTGGTGATACAATTCAGGTTGGAAGTCAATTCTTGACTGTGATCGATATCGAAGAAGGCGAGATCCTGTTTCAATTAGATTCGGAAAAACCCAGGGGACCAAATTCGACATCGAATTCAGCTAATAACGCGCAAACACGCTCCTGTCGCTAATTCTGCGACAAACCATCTATTTTCCTGACTGAAGAAAACAGGAATTTTCCGGATTCAATAGACCAATTGAATCCGGAACAAGATTGACGGCACGTTCATACGTCTTGAAGAATTTTAGAATTCCACCTGATATCGTTTGGTCATTTCCCTGCGGATCGCCGCTGTTGCATCCTCGATCTCTTTCCAACTCGTGAAACGCACACCAGTTGCTTTCGCCTGTTCTTCAGTACGGTTCTGAATCTTCGTATTTGCCGTCGAACGTGAACCATAGCTGTAATTGTAATTATTATTAGAATAAGTATAGTTGCGCATTCCGTTAACCTGGGAATTTCGAACCCCCGTACGCGCTCCGGCTCCTCTTTTCGCGAGGGCAATGCTCCGCAGAGTTTCAGCGACTTGTGAACCATAATTAAGCAAATCTTCATCAACGTTCAAGATCGGCAGTCGATCTATTTTTCGTGCATAGCGTTCCATGTAAACAATATGATTGTCACGATTCGTTTTGAGGTATTTGCGTAAATCATCAATCAGGACAGTGACTGATTTGAAATATGCCAGAGAAACCTTGGCAACCTGCTCCGGACTACCCGGGCTGACGTCTTCGTCTTTCAGTTCGCTGAATTTTGTCGTAGGAATTTCCAGAATACTAAACACACGACGCATGCCGTCGTTTGAAAGAGAGCCCTTAAGAATAATTGATTTTCCTTTCAACTCGTATTTCCATTTTTCCAGATCATCCAGATAGACCCCAAATTTATCAAGTGCAGACAGAACCAAAGGCTTGGCAAAAGTTCCAAAACCAGCAGTCTCTGAACTGAAATCGATCTTCATTTCGCCCTCAGCTTTGCTACCCAACTTAACGGAAAATGTAGCACCTTGAATTCCGCTAATGAGTTCAAAAATCTCCCTGGTTTTTTTTTCGTTTCCATTAAGAGATTTTGATTTCTTGAGACCTTCTTCCAGATTATGCGGCTGTGTAATGTCTTTGAGGTCTATAGCCATCGCGATTTGTGGACCACCACGTCGTACAATTTTAGTAGCTTGCTTTAAATAGGATGAGACAACAGGACTCGTATTGATTCGCCCAAAGTCGGCCCAGCGAGAAACAGCCTGTCGATTGGCAGGATACATCACCCCCATGACCGAAGTACTCATTCTGACAAAGTACGCATTACTGGGAGTCCACGCGGCATTCAAACCGTTAACCGTATCAACATAACCACCTTCTGCACGTGCGATAGACCGCATTGCAATTGGCTCTTTCATATTCATCACAGCCAGTTCCCAGCTTTGTCCTAAATCATTCGCAGTGTTAAGTTGAGAAGCAATAATAATCTTATCTGCTTCCGGTGGTAAAATGATGGGCCGTTCCACGTAGGCTGCTTCATGTTTCTTTGCCCAACCTTCTTTTCGAGCGAGTGCGCTGTTATGCACACCAGCGACATCGATCACCACAATCGCATTGGCACTGGAAGGAATTCGTTTCAGCAAATCTTCAAATTGTGCCCGGGCTGGAACAGAAGATAGAACACAAACCAGAAAACAGGTTGCAACCATTAACAGTTGCTTACTCCGGTTTTTAAAAACGGCACTGATAAATGAAACAGGAAATACTTGAAAATAATCTTGATGAATGCTCTTCATGACCCAACCCTTTTTCTGGATATCCAATACGATTGCTACGAGACAAAGCGAGATTCTCATCTGGATCAAATTGAAGCCAGGGCTGAATCAAAGCATAATTATTGTAACCAGCAACAACGCGCCGCGCCTATTAGCTTATTATTTTTCACAATGAATTTACTGTCATTATTAGATAACAAACGTTTAAGCATATCGAGTCAATTTTCCAGACACGCAGTCATTTGCAGGGAGATATGACTACACATTGATCCAGTTCAGAAAGCGGGTCATATTCAGGAATTGCTAAATCCCCAAAGTACAATTGATACAAATGACAACGACCATTCATCGTTTATCACTCAATAATCACGATATTGTGTCGTACGAAATAATCCCTGATTATTTACCAACCGGTTTTGGATCTGCAGGAAAAAGACACCACCGTGATAGATCTGGATTCATAATCTGTTTCTGCTGCGATCGCTCGATTACTGCCTGAAATCGAGCGATTTTTTTTACCCAGAGTGTTGCCTGCTCATCTGCGTAAATCTGGGCCCAGTCTGTTCGCTGCTTCAAATATCCCTGAACTTTTTGCGACGAAGGTAACAACAGAATTTCGGTTGGATAATGATCAAGCAAGGGAGTTGGTCCCCGGGAGTTCTCAGTCAGTTTTTGAAACTCTACAAACTCCTGTTCCATTTGTGCCGAATAAACAGTTCGATATCGGCCGTCAAAAGCAATCCGCGATTCTGGAAATGTCTGCCAGATTACATACTGTGCCCATCCATAGTCAGTCAGGATATTACCAGTAAGGCTTTCGTCATCCATGACTTGAATTGCTGCGACAGGCATCCCTGGTGCGCGACTCCGGGTTTCGACTCCAATCTGCCAGGGAGGAACAGACTCGTCCCATAATTTAATCACCGTATGCAGGCTTAAGCCGAGGACAGCCAGCATTGTTACAATAACCAATATATAGCGTAACCTTGTGCGATCGTGTCCTGACCATTGCTGGTTAATGAATGGAAATATGTTCCTGATAGCATCAGTCACAGGACGTGGTAATAAAATGAGAACCGCTATCGCCAGTAATGCAACATGTCTGATATGACTGATCGCCTGATAAGAGACAACGGCGATTAAAATCAAATCAATCCATTCCCACTTTCGTGAACCCAAAAAGGCGATTGCAATCAACAAAAACGGAATATAATACAACAAGGCCTGTTTTGCATCCCAGAGTGGCTGCCATTCACTTACGATTTGCTTTGTAACGAGATGATCCCATAACATCTGATGCAAACCAGGTCCATAAGGATTAATGAACGTCACAGCCCAGCCAAGCCCGACAGCCATCCCCAACCTGATGAAATCCTGACGCAAATATTGTGATTGATATACTCCCTTGCCCATCCAGAGCAAGACGACTCCCTGCATTCCAACTCCGGCCAGGAACCCACCATGCGAATTTGCCCAAAACAGCATCACAACTGGCAGATACCAGATCGATTTCGACTGCGGATGATCAAGATAATACCTTAACATCACCAACGTCAAAGCAAAACAACCAAAGGTAACAAGTTGTGGACGAACAAAAACCACGAACTGCGAAAGGCAAAATGCAGAATATACCAGCAGAAAGACAGCACACGCAAGACTCGCTTTGCCTGTTCTTAATGCAAACCAGGCTGAAACAAATATGACCAGCATCCAGAAATTACGCCACAACCAGAGCCCGATATTTCCAAACGTGCTCCACAGCCAACCAAAAGACAACTCGGAAAACCACTCATGATTCACCCAGATTGCATCAGGCTCGGTATAACAAAACGGATCGGTATATTCCACAAGAACATGTTGTTCTATCGCCCGCAGACCATACAGAGTATGCCCCCAAAGGTCGGGATCTGCTATCGTCACCGTACACGTCAAGAATAGACAGACCACCCAGATCAGTGCTGTTGATGTCTTCCATTCCCTGTCACATAATTTCCATTCAGCAGAACGGAAATCGCTATCTGATTCCTGCACAACCTTCCCTCAACTGTTTGTCTCATGTTTGAATGAGATCTATTTCAGCAGTAATTCAACTTAGAACGTAAAAAAAGATCTGCACAGAATTGCACAGATCTTTTAAATTTCGGTTTCATCATTCAGCAAATATTTTGATAGTCGATCTTTATTTGCTCTTCAAAATGGATTCCAAGCTGGGAAGCGGAGAATGAATTGGCTCTAATACAGGAAGATTCTCGCCATTAGCAGGAGATTCTTCATAAGCAGTCAAGTCAATCTGAGCGTAGATTGGGATAAACATTTTATGAGAATAGGGAGCTCTTGGATCTCCACCTAACGCTACAACTTCACCTTTTTGACGCAAAATATTCGTATAGTTGTACGGTCGAAAGTAGTAGTATCCATGATAAGCGGGAGTGTATGGATAATGAGGATACATATCTCCTGTTGTTTTCTCATTCAACCAACCACGTTTCTTAAACTTGCAAGTATTGCAATCGTTATTGCCCCACCAATTGCCCCACCTGCTGAGGAGGCCATGACTCTTGCCACATCCAGCCTGGCAAGTATTGCAATTATCTCCTGACATACAATTATGAGCAGCTGGATAGCTACATTCACACGACGCTAAAGCGATCGTAGCAGGAGCACTTACTGTGTCAGCTGTAATGACTTCACCGACAGACTGCCAAACACTCAAACCTATGAGTAATGCAAAACTAGCATTCATGAGATTACCCTTATATCTTTTATATGTTGTTTTACAACTTATTTGGTTATGCAAACTGGTGAATAATGATTGACACACTTTGAACTCAAAGCTTTTTCTCTCACCATTCTTATTTTCGACTTAGAGCTGATGAAAGGTAAAGCAGAATATCATAGAAATCAGTAAAATCTAAAAAATGGGTGATTCTGGTAAGCACTGGTAAAAAAAGATTAACCTCCCCTGAATGATTATCCGATAAGACTGATACTTTGGGAATTGTATGAACGCACACTGAATTTGATAGCATGCAAAGGGCAACTTATTGAAACCGGTGATTTTCGATTGAACTCCCAATATATTTAAGATCACTCTGTTGATCCTAAATAGGCATAAAGCTGTAGTTAACTGAACTCCATTAAGCGTGATTTAATGTGAGTAACAAACATAAGAACTAATCATTAACTAAACTTATTGATGTCCAAAGGATTGGGAGACAAGAATGTCTATAAATGCCTCATGGAAAAGACGCACAATGCTGGCATTCACTTGTAGTGTTGCTATCAGTGCGACACCACTTGTTGCACAGGTTCCACCAGCTCCTCCTGTTCCAGGAAAAGTGAAAGCAAAGAAGCTTGCTACTGGATCAGCGAAGAAAAATGTGCCCATAGTGAGTACTAAAACGAAAGAAAAAGTTCATCAACTCGTTGATCGAATTTACGAATCTGAAGTTGAACTCAGTGTCCAACAAAGACACTCCAAAATTCTGAAAATGAAAATGGATGTCTTCAGAGTCGCAATTGCAGATCCTTCAAAAATTGAAGTTGTTGCCTTTGGTGCACAGGAAGTTGAAGTCATCGGTAAAGATACCGGTACGACAACAATGACTCTCTGGTTAGGCCAGGAAGCCGATCCTCAGATCCTCAGTGTACAGGTCAAAGTCGAAGGTGATAATTCGATTGAAGATTTGCGTCGACTGGAATACGGCGAATTCCAGAAGATGATCAATGAATTCTTCCCAAATAGTAAAATCCAACTGATTCCGTTTGCTGATAAACTGATTGTTCGCGGTCAAGCTCGTGACGAACAGGAAGCAACGGAAATCATCACAATCATTCGTGCTCGTTCTGGATCAGGTGATCTTGGAAACGGTGGCGGTGGTGGAGCACTGTTTGCATCGGGCCAGGCTGCTGATCCCTTCCCTGAAGGGGCTGTATTACCTGAAGCCACTGTCATTGACATGCTGAATGTTCCAGGTGAAAAGCAAGTCATGCTGAAAGTTCGGATCGCACAACTTGATCGATCTGCAGCACGTACTGCAAGTACAAACTTGTTTGTCAGATCTGGTGACTTTGGCTGGAGTCAGATCTTTACCGGAACGGCATCGTCATTAGCAGGCGGTGGTACAGGACTGGTAACTGCATCACTAACCAGTAGCGATGTGGACTTGTTCATTTCAGCTCTTGCTCAAAATGGATATGCGAAAATTCTTGCTGAACCAAATTTGGTCACAATCAGTGGTCGTGCAGCCAACTTTATCTCAGGGGGTGAATTTGCTGTCCCAACAGTTGTTGGTGTCGGAGGTGCTCAAGCAGCAACTACAACATTCAAAGGCTTTGGTACTCAACTTTCATTCCTGCCGACTGTGCTGGACAAAGACCGAATTCGCTTACAGGTTACACCAACCTTCAGTACTGTTAATCCAGCACTCTCTGTCCAGGGAATCCTTGGGTTAGACGTTCAGTCAGCCAGCACAACAGTTGATATGCGAGAGGGGCAAGTTTTTGCCATCGCTGGTCTGATTCAAGAACAACAAAGAGGAGATTTGAATAGAGTACCATTCATTGGTGACATTCCTCTTGTGGGACCATTGTTCTCAAACAAAGGGGTCTCACGTGACGAAACCGAACTGATGATTCTGGTCAGTCCGGAACTGGTTCACCCAATGGAAGCAGAAGATGCTCCTACTGTTCTTCCTGGTATGGAAGTTACTGAACCAGATGACTGGGACTTCTTCTTTTTGAATAACATTGAAGGTAAGCCCGATGTGCACCACAGAAGCACTGTCTGGTACATGCAGAAAAAACGTATTCATCAACAACAAAAAGATTATATTCGTCAGAGTAAATGTGACAAATATTACATCAACGGTGACTACGGATTCTCCGACTAATAACACATAAGTTATTATTTCTTTGACAAATATAACTGATATTATTCCAATCACAATCATCTTCATGATGTGAGAGAAAATACAAGGAAGTAAGCGATGACTATACGACCCAAAATTACGGCTTTGCCTGCTATTGCATTAGCAGCAATGATGGTGAGTGGATGCAATTACTACCATCATCATAAAGACCTGCAAGTTGAAGCCCCTTATGATTCTGTAGCTCCATTAGGAACTATCAGTGATGATATCTGGCAAAAACAAGAAGAAAATGGCGAAGCATCTGACTTTGTCATTCCGGAAAGTGAATTTGTCGGATCAACGGCTAAACTGAATCCTGCTGGAGAAGATCACATTAAACAGATTGCAGCCCGCATGGTTTCAACTCCGTTTCCTGTTGTCATTCAGCCAAGCTCAATGACCGTTAAACAGTCTTCGGAGTATAAGTACCCAATTCATGGTAACGATGATTTGGATATGCACCGTCGAAATGTAATCGTTAAGATGCTGACGGCAATGAACGTTCAGGACGCTGATGAACGAGTTGTTGTTTCTCCAGCCTTTACTCCTGGCTTTGAAGGCTTCGAAGCCTATCGGGCCTACAGTAAAGGTTTCCGAAACAGTGGAAACAACAACGGCGGTGGATTCGGTGGATTCGGCGGCGGATTTGGCGGCGCCGGTGGTGGAATCTTCTAAGTTCAGAAGGTTTTGCTGAGAAAATTTAATCAGTGGACGGATTCAATAGAATCCGTCCACTTTTTAGTGAATAAAATTGCAGGAATACAATACACAGTCTGACCACATCTTTCTCAAACAGAGTGAGCTTACACTACCTTCCACTCACATTCAAGCAGTAACTTGTTACATAACACAAAATTAACACTCTTAATATTACCAGCCAATACATTACCAGGGACAGAATTATGAACAACAAAGGATTGTCTTGTTCAACTGTGATTCTTCTTATCACAATCACTTGTCAAGGTTGCTCTCATTTTGAAAACCAGGTAACCAAAGTCAAATCGGCTTTACCGGGTCAAAACAAAGGGACTGATATCATTATTGCTGCTCGAACTTTTGAGAGTAAAAATGAATGGTTGGCTGCTCGTGAACAGTATGAAAAATATCTGAAAAAGAATCCAACAAGCGCCAAAACATGCCATCGGTTAGGAATCGTGTGTACCAAATCAGGTGACCATATCGCTGCCACTCGTTATTTCACACAAGGCAGACAGCTTGAACCAAACAATTCAGTCCTGCTCAACGATTTTGGTTTTGCATTGTATCAACGGGGACAATACCAGGCTGCAGAAAAATTATTTTCAACGGCCTTACAGAACGATGCGAATAATAGCCGCATCATAAACAATCTCGCGTTAGCAGTAGGACACCAGGGACGATTCAAAGAAAGTTTTAATCAATTCCGTCACATTATGCCAGCTGCAGAAGCCCATGCTAATCTGGCCTATATCCACACGCAAAGAGGCGAAGGCGATCTGGCCTTAAAAGAATACGACCTGGCATTAGACGCTGATCCGAACCTCGAAAAAGCAGGCCTCGCCGCAGCGGAACTGGCCGCGATGAAAAACGAGTTAGTCGCCAGAAGAAAACAGAAATCTGCTGAAGGACTGGCTGACAGTAAAGCTGCACCAGAAACACAACCCAAAAAACAGACAACACAACTTGTCAGCATGAAGCAGACAGCACGTACGAACAAAAAAATGTCGTTAAATCAGTCTGAACCATTGAGAAATAAAAAAAACAGGGTTACACAATCATCAATGCAAAAACAGACGAAACAACAGACTATAAATCCATTTGCCTCAGAACCGAAAACCGAAAATGATGCTCTGGAAATCAATCCGTTCCGTTCAATGGACGAAATTACTCAGGAAGAAGAGCCCGTCATTATTCGTATCTCAAACGAGCAAGCTCAAAAAGAGGCGTTCCCCAAAACTCCTCGACAGGTACGCTAATATAACTCGATGTGGATTATTTTTTGACACGTGCCTCAATTGCTTTCACGGTTGATGCTGAATGAAACTGAAAGCTCCGATTGTCTGTACTTTTTGAAATTTCATCAATTTTTTTGAGACTTTTTTCCGTTCCAATCTCTTTGAGAACACGTAGAACGTGAACTAAGGTAGAAAAGTTGGATGGATCAAGCTGAGCTAAGACGGCATCTTCTGCACCACTGCCATACGAGATCAGTTTTTTTGATGCATTCTGAGATTTACCGGGCTCTTTCAGTAACAATGCAACAGCCTGAATCCCTTCCGGAGTTTTGTGTACTAAAATCGATTCCATAACCGCTTCAGAGCCCAGAAAATTCACCTGAGGCAGTAACTCGATTAACGCTGGAATGTCTGCTTTCGTTGACCAGACTACCAGTGCTTTCGATGCATCAGAGGCGACTGAAAGGTCACCACTTTTCATAATCTTGATCAAGATACTGGATATCTCTGGATTCGCTTTTTTCGGTTTAGCCAGACTGAGTCGTTTTAATGCTGATTTACGTTTAAATACATTATCCGTCGCTAAATCGGAGAGAATATTTTTGAGATCGGCTTCAATATTTTCTGGAATTTCAAACTTGCTGGCCTCTTCACGTTTTTTCTTTAATGCTGCATGCTTCTTCTGTAATTCTTCCTGTTCTGCTTTCATTTTCTTCAACTCGGATTCAGTCAACTGAATTGAAGTAATCGTTATTGGAAATTTATGCACGGTTGATTCTGAACGACGAAACAGTTTGTAGTTCAAGGTAAGCGATTTGACGCAACCCTGTTTTTTATCAAACAGAATCTTCCCGGTTCCCGACAATTCTACCTCGGGGTTACCATCAACCACTGCAATCGTTCGATAGGAGTGCCTGGATTCAAGTGTTACTTCGTCAGCTGTTTGCCCTGTAATTTTATAATCAGTCGTCTCTTTTGCACCCATTGTTTTTTCGACATTGGAACTTCCCAATGTCTGTGGAAAGCGATCATTTGAGATAATTGAGATGCTCTTTTTTTCACTTTCATTCCACGAAGTATTGCCTTCAGGTGATAACGGAATCAAATTAATTTCTGACAAATTTCCAATAAGATATGGCAGTAACGAAGAGCCCTTTACAGTAATGATTTCCCCATAGCGATTCACATTGATAACATGCTGCTCGAACACGCCCGACATACTGTGCGTCAGGCCGGCAAAAGGAGAGTGATGTCGATGCAACCGCATCGGATGAATTCGAACTTGTTTTGATGTACTTTTTGTGCGGGAATTTAATCTTCCGGTACATCGCAGTGAAAAACCATCTGCGTTGGAATCGATTACTGAATATTGTTCGACACCAGTCAGGATTTCTGAATAGTTCTCTAATTTAATATCAATTTTAATGCGGTACGCAAATTGCTGCCCTTTCTCCCATTTATATTTCAGACCCGCCGAGTCGGCAGCATTACTCGAACTGAGTGTCAACAGAATGAGAATTCCTCCCAGCATCGATCGTACTTGAAACACAGACAACATCAGAATCTCCTCAATTCTTCAAATGGTATGTTAGTAAATTGGCCACAATGACCAATGTACACCAGGCAACTTGGATTAGATAGTGTTTGTTCCAGATTATGTGAAGAAGTAACTCTCTTGAGGTACAGAGAGCGTCAGAAATTCTAACGATCAATCGCCGATTGATTCCTTGTCTTTCGGTGGGAATGGTACTTGTGACATTGCAGGCAACTTTGGGTGGCCGTTGATTTGTTATGACACGTGACACAGGTTTGTCGCTTGATCGGCTGAAACCCACTAGTGCAGGACTGCTGACTGTTAAAATTGACTTGCCAGAACATACGAGAAGTATCACGAACAAAATATTCCGGCTGCAGGATTGCAGTGTGATCGTTCCTCAAATGATCAATTGTATGACAGCCTGCACATTTTTCCTGTTGACCTGTCAATAAATGAGGCGCATGAGAGAAGTGAGTAAATTGCTCTTCTGATTGTTGTATGAATGGATGCCAATTAATAAATGAGAGGCCATTCTCAGGGTTTCGCTCAACCGAATGACACAGCAAACAGCGGCCTGAAGAGAGCGCCCCCTCTGTCTCTTCTGTTCCTGAAGCAGAGGGATTTGAAAGAAGATGCCACATCGTATTGCTGTTAAAAAAATGCGTTTCGCTTTGAACCGTATTATCAAGCCAGCCTTTGACAAGTGGATCAGCATGACCGGTGGGCCGGTAGCGAATACTGAAATCAGACTCCGATATATACCAGCCGCTGCTGTCATGAGTCAGATGCACATGATTTTTCAAGTTCACATTCTGCTGATCCAAATTGGGGACTGGCTTTCGTAATTCATAATACTTCATTTCGGTCGACAGATTCGGAAACCAGATCTGCTGAGCCTGAGATAAAGTTGGAACGATCGAGGGAGTAAGCTGCAGATACGCCGAATTTCGGTTTCCCAGACGCTGTTTCAGTGCAGATTCACCCAAAGTCGAAACATCATACAGCAGTTTTTTAATTGACCATGCAATATTGATTACCGCCGTTTTTTGATTCGGCTGGATTTCACTCAGTTTACGAAAATCAATATCACCAAGCGCTCTGATTCCGCTTTGATAGTCTGGATCGTTTTCAAGTAATAACTCCATCATCTGGGGAAGACTGGCCGTTTTGTAGACCCCTTGAGTACGAGGCCACTCACCCTGGGATTTCATCACAGAAGACGCAATCACTGGTAATGAAAAAAAAGGGACTCCTGGAAATTCGATGTCTTTTATTTGTGACTCATGACAACTGGCACAAGTTTTTTCAAAACTACCTGTCAGCATTACGCGACCCGTTGCATCAGGAGTGTGACACGAATCGCATGATTCCGGCTTTCTGCCATGGGGCATCGTGCGACGAAATTCATCTTTTACAAAATAGCGATTGAGATGCGCGGCATGATCAAAATAGATGCGCGAGCGGCGTTTGTAAGGATAATCGCCCAATGGGGGATGGCCATCCTGGAAACTCGTAAATTGTTTAACGTGACACGCCTGACACTGCAAGTCCGTTAATTGCGTGAGACTGGCTTCTCTCCCATGATGTTCCCGATGACAGGTGGAACAGGCAAGTTTACTCTCGACAGCAACATGTCCTGTAAGAGACGCAAGCTGTAATGCAAGCGGCGGAGTTCCCGTCTGGTCAGCCTGTTGCTGGATATTTTCTGTTAACTCAGTCAGTCGGCCGGGCGAAATCCCATGATGAAAGAGCGCATCCTGCCCCAGTTCTGAGTGGCATTTCAAACAGAGAGCAGAGTCCTTCAATGCGGTTTCACTATCGAAACTGGCATGAACCCAGCTCGCAAAATCTCCATCTGCAACCGTATGGCATTCGCTGCAGTTCAATTCAATTTTGGCATGCACCGTTGATAATTTGCCGGGAGACAGCAGTGTCGGCGGTGAGGAACTGCTGAAAACAATCAAACAGAAAAGGCAGGAAATGACCGCTGCCAATATCCCCAGAATTCGACGTTTCGCCAAAAGCTGACGACGTGGCTGACAACTTAAATCGGGCTGACAACATGCCCCCTCTGCTGAAGGCCCCTCTTTACACTTACCACCGTTAATCGCTGAACGAGAGCATTTATATTGCCCCCCCTTCTCCTCAGGTTGACATTGACTCTCTAACTGGCACCCCCCTTCACTACTCGGCCCTAACCGACAAGGCGTACCTTCCTCACACATACGACCGCAAACCCAACTATTTGTCGGGCGATCATAGTTACTGTTCTTCCAGTCAAAAGATTGTAACGGCTCACTCATTAACTGGTACTCGCAAATGCACAGACAGCAACCGTATGAAACAACGCAATAATAATGAGAGAGTATGTTAATGGCACATGCACAAACAGCCATAATTTCAATGCCGCCTGTAATGCATATTGATAATCAAGATCGTCTTTAATCTGAATTTGTTCGACAATTTGATCCATTGCAAGAAGCTCTCGCTCATTAAGAAATGGTTTTATCGCCGTAGTTTTCTGTAGTAATCTGTGACGATGACGCTCTGAATGAAGTATATGGCGCATCACATTACAGGGTCCCTCAAAAAAACTCTGTAAGTGCTTCTTATAAAAGTCGGGAATCGCATTCCCCTGACCTGTCTCAGAACAGTCAAGGACTAATGCTTCAACCTTGTCAAGTATTTTGCGTCGATGAACTGGTATACGTTCAAAAATGACTTCTTCACCACGCGATAATAATCGATGCGGCACACTACGCGATAAAATCCAGCCGACAACCCCACTCAAAAACACCGTCATGTAGACAAGAGAAAGCAGCATCTCAAATAACCCATCGGGCATACGCATTTTTATATGCAGCACAAACAGCAAAAACGACAGCAATCCAATAAAGATGTGAAAATGAAGCCAGGCTGATGTGCTTCCAATAGAGAGTACCGATAAATTTTTTCGAAACTGATAACTTGCCAGAAAAAATATGCACAGTAACAAAATGACTCCGCTGGCAAACGAAGTTTTAGAGAGCGTTATCGAATACAGATAGTAGCTTGCAAGAATGATGACCGAAAGAATCACAAACGCAGCAAGCGACTTTCGTTGCTGATACAGAAGTTCCCTCATGGCGTGAAAACCTCTTCTACCCTCGCAGCATCTTGCATATCCACACGAAAAAGTGCCTCGTGTGGACAGGCACGCTCACAGGCAGGGCCTCCCCTCTGTTCAATGCAAAGATCGCATTTCGTAGCCTGTGTGAGTGGGGCCTGAGTTTTGGAATCAACTATGATTTCTCCTTTAGTATCGCGGATGTCAACCATACGGATCGCATCGAAAGGACAATTATTGGCACACTGGGCACACCCAATACAGGTTTGCTCATTTATTACAATGTCGCCTTGTGCGAGATCACGCTGAATAGCGCCTGTCGGACATTCGATCATACATATCGGATCAATGCAATGCAGACAGGAATTCGGTATCATATATTGATTAAGTATAGGACCATGACGAACAAAACGGGGGTTATTGTCATGAGCGGTGGCACAGGCACGTACACAGTCATCACACCGCGTACAGCGATCCAGATTAATCACCATCAGGGATGTCCCTTGAACATAATGGTGATCAACAAGCTGACTAAGCAGTACATCATCATTTAATTTGACCGACTGGCTTCCCCCTGATCGCACCCCCTTGCCATTTTCCCGTAATTGTTTTTTTTCGGATGGTGATTGATCACGAAGAAGTTCTTCAACAAGTGAATTCGGAACGAGTACGGCATTTAAATGACCAATGGCGCTCAATTGTGAACGATGAGCTATCCGATCTGAAGCACTGACGCCTGCTCGAATTTCATATAACCCAAAGATCTGGCCGGGTGACAAATACCCGGTGGTTCGACGACCGTTGTAATGTTTCTGGCTGATCCGAGCCAGACCACAGCGAATCATCACGATACCATCCGGAATATCTCCCTCTCGAATGATGACCGGTTCACCTGCATCAGTACTATTCTGATTCTCCTCCACTATTTCCTTGAACGGTTTGGCAGAATCGTAGTTTCCATATGTCTGAAATTCGACTTGATCAACAATACGCTGTAGTAACTCGGGTTGACAATCCTGAAAAAGAGGATCGGTTCGTAAAAAAGCCGCTAAAGCACGTTCGCGAAAAACATCTTCAATGTACTGTTTCAGACTTCCATTTTGATCATACCGCAATATATCCCTGATTCCCTGCCATCGTATTTCGAGAAGATCTGACACACCTTCTGAAAAGACAGTAGCAACGCGGCTCGTACGCCCCAGCGCGGCCAGTTCACCAAACCAATGGCCTGCTTCCAGCCTCGCGGTTCGGAACTTATCAAGGACCATTGAAACTTCCTGCAGGAAGATCCTTGTTTCACCATGTGAAATTCGTGTATTGAGGTTGGGTTTACCAGCAACAGAAGCTCTCTCTCTTACCTCAGTTTCTTTATTATTTCTCCAGAGCTGAGCTATGGATTCAAACAACGTTTTAACCTTACTGACGCGCCGTCCCAGTATTTCATCGGGTAACGATGTCTGCTCCCGCTCCAACTCAACATCAACTGTTCCAGAAAGTATAAAAAAAGCAGAATTTCCCCAGTCACCGCGGCGGACAATAATATCGCCTTCGTCAAATCCAACGATTCGGGCATCATTCTTCAATATTTCCCGTAAAGGCAATGATCGTTTAAATCCATCAGCATCAATCTGCGAAAAGGGAGGGGTTTCCAGGAGCCTGTCAACTTGTGTATCCGTCATTTCACCCTGACTGCCTACTTCGAGTGAGAAGGGTTTATCCCAACGACGCGGTCGTGAAATGGATGAATCTGACATTGATGATATCTTGTTGATGAATCAGAGATGACTGAGACGTTTAACGATTTCTGATACGACTCTCAGGATTGCTGAGGAAAACATGAAGGATACGGCTACTGTAAAATCACTTGTACTTTTTATGTTCGCTTATTTCTCGACCGTATTCTCTGCTATCAAAGGCAATGTTGCAATTATCCGAATTGTAATAGTCATATTCCGGTGAGAATTCACTGCAAGGGATGACGCAAAGGCCCAGGGGTCTTTGATAATTGCTTAATCTTAATAACGTTACAAGAATTCGGGATACTACTCTATCTCCTGACTATTTTAAAGAATTTCTGCTGTTTTTTAGAAAGTTTGGTTTCCATTCGCCAGAAAGCACGTTTTGTATATAAGTGTTCTTGATTAAAGACATTCAAACATGCTGAAACCCTCAATGTCAATACTATCAGGGACGACTTCGGAAAGTCGAAAGCTTAACAGGATCAAAACATGGTACAACTGATTGCGACTGGATCAAAACCGGGTGAAAAACTGGAATGGAATATTCCCGAAGAAGAGGTATTTTTGATTGGACGCAGCGCTGAAAATGACTGTTCCGTCCCATGGGACTCAACCATTTCACGGGTTCATGCAGAGTTCCAGCGGAATGATAATGAAATCAAAATCCGTTGTTTTCCCAGCGTTCGGAATCAAATTGTATTCGATGATCGATATCACAGCGAACTGGTAATCGCAGTCGGAGAAAAATTTCAGATTGGTACAACACAATTTCACTCTGTAGATAACGAGCCTCATTCCGGAATTCTGGAGATCCTGGATGATCTTGATACCGATTCCGGCATTTTAACCGAATTCAGTTTACGGACGACTGATTACAGAATTGAAAAAGTTTCCAAATCAGTTCCTTCTTTATGGTTGTCAAAAAATGAAGATGAATTAATTAAAAGTGCTACCCAGATTCTTAAAGACGTCATGAATCATGCAGACGTCGTTGCACTGATCGAAAGCGAAGGCAACAAAAAATGGAGTGTCGCCCATTGGGAACAACCGGTCCCTGGTTTTCGACGCGTTTCTATCGTGAGAACATTGGTTCGTGATGTGTTATATCAGGGTGAAACGGTAATTGAAGTCGAGAAAAGCAGGAAAGGAGAACCAATGGCCAATGGTCGTTGGGCATTCTGCACACCGGTAAAAACTGATGGAAACAACAAATGGTGCCTTTACATTTGCGGTCGATTTGGGGAAGAATCACCTTCCAAGTCCTTTTTAACAACCGAAGACCTGCAAGACGATTTACATCTTGTCGAATTGCTGGCTCAAATGTTGTCTGCGATTCGCAGAGTGCGTGAACTGGAAGACCGGTTTTCCGGGATTCAACAGTTCTTCTCGCCTGCAATTATAAAAATTGTTTCCGAAGAAAACGCGAAACATACTCTTGAACCAACCGAAAACGACACGACAGTACTATTTTGTGACCTGCGTGGCTTCTCACGTATGACAGAACAGGCTGGTAATAATCTTCACTTGTTTTTAGATCGACTAAAAAATGCACTGGGCGTGATGACCCAGAGTATCAGTGGTCAAAATGGAGTAATCGCAGATTTTCAGGGAGACAGCGCACTCGGATTCTGGGGCTGGCCGCTACCTCTCACAAAAGGAGCACTTCCCGCCTGCCGTGCCGCTTTACGTATCCAACGAATGTTTAAAATTTCTAACAGCACTCAACAAAATGAACTCAGCGGATTTCAGGTGGGAATTGGAATCACACGTGGAACAGCGATTGCTGGAAAAATTGGAACAAAAGAACAGGCAAAAGTAGGTGTCTTTGGCCCCGTCGTCAACCTGGCATGTCGACTGGAAAGCATGACCAAGCAGATTGGTGTCCCCATTTTAATTGATGAACCAACAGCCTGCGATGTTCGTAACCTGCTTCCGGAGTCGGAAGCACGATGCCGACATATTGGGGTTTTTAGACCAGCAGGATTTCAAAACCCGTTATCAGTTTATGAATTACTGGATTCAGAAGGAAAAAGCACGATTTCCAATCAAAACATCACGGACTTTGAAGCAGCCGTTGAGGCATTTATTGCTGGTGACTGGGAAAAGGCGCTAGACCTGCTCGGACATCTTCCTACTAAAGATCGCGCGAAAGATTTCCTGCTCCTCCAAATTGCCAAAAATAATTATCAAGCGCCTTCCGACTGGGATGGGGTCATTTCGATGGGGAAATAGATCACAAAACAGTCAATCATGAAATCAAAACCAAAATTCACAACACTTCGCTTACAAAGTAAATTTCTCACAAACCAGGAACGATGACGATTGATTTGTGCCTGTATCCTCAAAGAACACCGACCTCGGATTCTGTGAATTGACTCTAAGATACGATTCCGAAGGAGATTCAATTCATGAATATCACCTGCTGCTAAATGCAACCCAACTCAATACTTCTACACTTCTCTTCGCTTTGACACTTCACTTATATTTGCTTTCAATATCTGGAATGGCTCATTCGTAAGTCATAATTTTCCGATTAGTATTAATATTACTATTAAACCGGTTATACCAGCAGCTGACTGCAACAGACACAATACGCTTATATTGCGCAAACTACGCATTGTCGATCTGGAGGACAGGGATGGACCCCTCGCCTGAAAAAAAACGATTGAATACCTGGCACAGCCTGGCGTTTGTAACAGTGCTCTTTGCATTGATACTGCCCAACATATTCTTCCAGGATGTCCAGGCGGAAAACAAAGGCTATGTGAGGCTCTCCCAATCGGATTCGGCACCAGAACCGGAATCGGCAAACACATACGAAGAGGTCATTCAATATGCCATTGATCGGGCACATGCAGATTGTTATATCGATGATCCTTTCCCCTCAGCAGCTAAGTGTGGCAAGTGCCACCCGCAACATTATCGCGAATGGTCTGTCTCGCCACATGCTTATGCTCAGCTGAGTCCCGTATTCAATGCAATGTCAAACAAATTGATCAAACTCAATAACGGAACATTGGGAGATTTCTGCATCCGATGCCATACTCCAGTTGGAATGGCATTATCCGAACCCATTAATATGAGTAACCTGGACCGTGCGCCAGCTTCACGTGAAGGCGTGACCTGTGTCACCTGCCACCGCATCAATCAGGCATGGGGCAAAGGAGCTGGACGACAGGCGCTGGTGAGTGGTGATATCAATCAGGTAGTCTATGGACCACTGGGAGACCAGGGATTAGCTGATGTGTTAGCTCATCCGGATCAATACGGGGTTCTGAAAACAAACGCAGATCCATCAATCAGAGGTCGTGAAATTCACGCAAAAGCGTATCAGTTTTTTCAATTAATTACTCCCGGATTCTGCGGTAGTTGCCATGATGTCTTCGCACCGAATGGCTTCCGGTTAGAAGACGCTTTCAGTGAATTCAAGCATTCCCCTTCCGCAAAAAAATGTAAACAAAACTGTCAAGACTGCCACATGGGAGCAGTTCCCGGAGAAGCAATGGGTTATACATTTTCACCCGCTGCAGTATTAGGAAATAAAAAGACTCCCGTACGCAAGCACTCAAATCATATGATGGTTGGTCCCGATTATCCAATTATCCATCGCGGTATTTTCCCACACAACCCGGCAGCTGTTCGTGAAGAATATGCGGATCCGAATGATGAAGAGGGGCTTGCCACGATGCGAGAGTGGCTGCAATTCGGTGATGCCGATGGCTGGGGAAAGCCTGAATTTGAAAAACAGGTAACCGCGGACACTTATTTTCCAGCCCCCTGGAATGATCAGATCAAACGCATTAAAGCACGACATATTTTAAACGATCAATACGACCTGCTCGCAGAGGCTACTACACAAAGACTGCAATTGTTACAGGCAGGTTACCATCTGGGTGAGATACAGGTTAAAAAAGCAAACTGCAACCAGTTAAAGTTTGCAGTGCCTGTCTCCAATATCACACCACGACAAGGAGTTCCTACCGGTTTCGATGCGGAACGTGTTGTCTTTTTAAGGACAATGGTTTGGGATCAACAAGGCAGGCTCGTATTTCAATCTGGTGATCTCGATCCGAACGGGGATATTAGAGATTCGCACTCGCTATACGTCCACAATGGTGAGCTGCCTCTCGACCGGCAATTATTTTCTCTGCAGTCAAGATTCATTACTCGCAACATTCGTGGAGGTGAACGCGAACAGGTTTTGAATGTCCCCTATTCACTGGATCCACTTCCCTACTTTCGACCGGCAACACGCCCCTTCACCGTTCTGGGACGTCCCATTGGCGCACGAAAACAGAAGCAAAATATCGAAGCACTGGGAAAACGCTGGGCACATTATCATCTGTCAGGCAAACAGTTGAGCGGACCTGGAAACTATACGATTCGCATCCAACTGATCTCGGGAATGGTGCCTGTCAATTTAATACACGATATTGAAGACGTCGGTTTTGACTATGGAATGTCCGCCCGTCAGGTTGCGGATGGAGTCGTTGACGGGCATCTGGTGCTTTATGAAAAACTACACACAATCTGTATTCCGTAAACTGATTAACGATGATTAGATTCAAGCAACTCCCATTCCTGTTTCTACTTTTGCTGTATTTGCAGCCATTGTCTACAGGGTTCGTGCAGGCGCAGGAACTCTATGAAGAACCAGGCAGAGTGATTCTCAATCCTTATGCGGAATACGAGGGTATCGAACAACCGAGCGATTATGACTACAATCCGTTCGCAGAACGTGTGGAATACAACCCTTATGTTGAATCGGATTCATCAACACTCCCCTGGAAGGTTGGTGAATCGTTTATGGAAATACTCACACTCCCCGCCGGACCGTTGGCACATTGGGGCGAGAAACTTCTCTGTGCAGAACATTACAGCCCTGAAACGCCAGTCGACGAATACCCCATCGGCTTACAGCCAATTCCGGATCGTCCCAATTTGCTGATTGAAACCAACGAAAAATTTCTGGACATTGGGTTTTTAGAACAAGGAATCGTCATTCCCACAGGTGCCGTCTGGAGACCTGCCTTCTGGGTCTTTGGTACCTACCGCACGGGAATCAATTATTTTGATAATCGTAACGGAACCAACGTTTCAGAGTGGGCAAACCGACTTGACCTTTTTGGTCAGCTGAATCTATCGGGAACAGAACGAATTCTAGTCGGCCTCCGGTCACTTGATAAAGAGTTAACTGCTTCACGACTTTTTACAAGCTACGACTTTCGCGATGGGCAATGGCTCGATGGCTTGAATGCCGATATCCAGACACTCTTCTTTGAAGGAGACTTTGGCGAGATCTTCCCAAATCTGGACCCCTATGATGTACACAGATATGACATCGGTTTTTCAATCGGTCGACAGCCAATGTCATTTCAACAGGGATTGTTAATCAATGAAGATATGGTCGACGCCATCACTGTTACACGCAACACCGTCAATGGTGCAGGAATTTTAAATCTGCGCGCAACAGGTGTGTATGTTGAAAGCGATATCAATCGTAATAACAACGTCCGAGACCCTGACGCAAGAATGTATGGTCTTTTTACTGAGACCGATTTTGCGTGGAACACCGTCAACGCAGATGTTGCCACCGTTCATTCTGACAGCCAATGGGGAAGTATGACTGCTTTTGGATTGAGTAGTATTCAACGCCTGCACGGCTTCCATAACACCTATAACACATCGTTCCATGTATTAGGCTCATTCCCACACGAAGGCGAAACGGCTGCTTCCGGTCAGGGAGAATTGCTGTTTAGTCAGATTTCGTTAACACCACATCATTCAAATGACCTGGTCTACTTCAACACGTTCTGGGCAATCGACCAGTTTACTTCTCCTGCACGTGGTACACTGGCGGGCGGCCCGTTAGGTCAGGTTGGTATTCTATTTTCAGCCTCGGGTCTGGGACGTTTTGGTGCCCCCCTGAGTAACCAGGCAAGCGATGTTGCCGGCGGAAGTATTGGGTATCAACTCTTTTATGATAAGACTCGTCAACAGCTTATCTTTGAACTTGGTGGCCGCAAAGATACGAATGGAATCAATGATGGTGCCATTGCCGGTGGCATGCGCTATCAAAAAGCAATGGGACAACACTGGATCATGATTCTCGAAAGTTTCGTCTCCAAACAGGAATCTCGAGGAGTAGGCCAGGGAGCCCGTATCGAATTTCTCGCAAAATTCTAAAACACCTCCGTCATAATCTTTAAACTGTACGTAGAATATTCTATCAGCTCCCTCGACAGCCGTCGGTTCAGACTTATGCCAGAATACCATTACAATCCATGTAACTGAGCCTCTGAGACACGTCTTGTCCCCGACATAATCAATCGGGTAGAATAGTATCAGGTAATTCACTAACATCCTTCGGGAGAAATGTTTGTTGTTTGATGAAAGCCAGGACCATGAAGAATTTCTCAACCGCCTGAAACGGGATCCGGAAGGCGTTCTTGCAGAGTCATACAGCCAGTATCGAGATCGGCTCTGGCGAATCGTCTCATTTCGCATGGATCACCGCTTGCTGGGACGTGTTGATGCGGATGATATTCTACAAGAAGCGTACCTCGATGCAGCGACTCGTATTGAACATTATCTCAATGACCCTGCCACTTCATTTTTTGTCTGGCTTCGTACAATTGTCGGCCAAACACTGATCGACGTTCATCGACGGCATCTGGGAGCACAAAAACGCGACGTCCGACGCGAAGCAAAGGCCAGACACAGAGTTTTTTCGGCGTCCACTTCGTTTCAAATCGCGGATGTTTTGCTGGGTAACTTAACATCTCCCAGTCAGGCGGCTCTCAAGGAAGAGTTATCAGTTCAATTGCATCGTGCCCTTGAAACGCTGAATGACTTAGATCGAGAAATCTTAGTTCTGAGACATTTTGAAGAATTGACGAACCTGGAAGCTGCTGAAGTACTCGAAATCGAACCGAAAGCGACAAGCATGCGTTATTTTCGCGCATTGACCAGATTGCGCTCCGTTCTGGTACGAATTCCCGGTATTATAGAGTAAGTATCCAGCAGTGTATCAAGTCTCGTTTCAGAAAGAAAAAGAAACCGACAGGACAGCAGATTATGCCCTCCCCCCAATCACAACATGGCCTTAAGAATCTGACTCCAACAGAGTCTCCTGATTTAGAAAAAATAGTCGAAGAATATATTGCGCGACTTCGTTCGGGAGAACTGCCTGAGATTTCTGAGTATACCGGACAATACCCTGAATTGCAAAATGAAATCAAGGAGCTGTTTCCCGCTATCGCAGCTCTGGAAGGTGGAAAAGACGCTGCCCATTCTGATGGGAAAGTCTCCCTGGGAGGCAAAACACCACAACAACTGGGTGACTTCAAAATCATCCGGGAAATTGGACGGGGAGGCATGGGTGTTGTCTATGAAGCGATTCAGGAATCACTGAACCGGCGCGTCGCACTCAAGCTCCTGCCGCGCCATTCACTCCTCGAAGAAAAACATTTAAAACGTTTTCGCCGCGAAGCCGAACTGACTGCTTCACTGCACCATACCAATATCGTACCTGTGTTTGGTGTCGGCGAGAATAACGGCTTTCACTATTACGTTATGCAGCTCATCGAAGGCATTGGTCTCGATGAACTGACACAGAAACTTGTGGTGACTGCTGCCAACACTTCTTTATCTCAACCGACTCAGGCAAGCAAAGCTTTTTCCCAGACGGAAGATAAAACCTCGTACATTAATCTTTCTGATTCCGGTTCTGATGCGCAAACAAGAAACACAACGACTGATAATGGCCTGGCCGACTTTGAAAAATATGTCAGCACCCCGCAAGATATTGCTGCCCTGGGAATTCAAGTTGCAAACGCCTTGCAATATGCACATGATCGTGGAATTTTACATCGAGACATTAAACCCGGAAATTTACTTTTAGACCGGGACGGCCTGCTGTGTATCACTGATTTCGGCCTTGCACGTGCTGCAGAGCAGAATGATCTCAGTAAAACAAGTGATATGGTAGGCACACTCGGCTATATGGCTCCCGAAATGTTCCGTAGTGAGACCTCATCACAAAGTGATATCTACGGTCTGGGAATTACGCTCTACGAAATATTAACAAAACATGCCGCGATTGAGCGAACAAGTCGACACCAGATGATAGAACAAATTACTCGTGGCTCTATCGTTCCCTTACGTCGCATCAACCCTGAAATTTCACGTGACCTGGAAACGATCGTACTTAAAGCGATTGCCCCCGACACCAAACACCGTTATCTGCATGCACGTGACCTTGCTGATGACCTGAACCGATTTCTTGAAAATCGCCCCATTCGCGCAAAACGCATTACCCCGTTTGAACATCTTTGGCGCTGGGGACGTAGAAACCCGGCAGTGGCGATGTTATCGGGACTTGCTCTCGTGTTGTTCATGTTGCTGGGAATATCCATGGCAGTCGGATTCGAACGCGAACGCCAACAAAGAAAACGGGCCGAGTTATCTTCGCAGCTGGCAACAAACGCACTCGACCGTGTTTTCAACCGTTTTGTCCCAAACCGGGTTCACTCATCAGGCAGCGCCAATTCGAACCCAGATCGATCGCAACCCGTATTGTCTCGAGAATCAGCAACGCTATTAGCAGAAATGGTTCAATTCTATGAGAAGCTGGCTGACTCTACCGGAGATCAACGCGAGTTTCACCTGAGAACAGCAAATGCGCTACACAAGGTAGGCGAAATTCACCAGCAACTGGGAGACTATCAATCCGCATTGGAAGCCTATCAAAAATCACTCCGTTTATATCAACAAAATCCGGATCAATTTGACGTCCTCACCATTGCCACACTCTACAACGATATTGGTCGAATTTATCGATATCTGGGTCAGAGGAAAGATGCAAATAACTCATATAATAAAGCGCAGCAGCTGTTACTCTCTGCTCTCGCACAAAATGAGAATCAGCCTGCTCTCCAATTTGAACTCGCACATACCTACTTCCTCCAGGCTCATAAAATGCGACCAGAGCAATCTTATAACCTGAAGAAAAAAAGTTTCAACGCGCAAGGTAAAGAGTTAACTGAATTTGATAAACGAGCAGACAATGAGATCCAACTGGAAAAAGCGATCAAAATCCTGGACAAATTAACAAACGCAGACCATCCAGAACCGGAATATCGTTTCTTGACTGCACTCTGTTTACAAGAACAAATCTCTGATCACCTGCCACGATCTGCAGCAGATAATGAAAAACAGGAACGCGTATTTCAGATTCTGGAAAGTCTCGTAAAGGAATTTCCCAATGATGCAGACTACCGTCACGCAATAGTGCAGTCTTATGAAAATATTGATATCAAAAATATCCCTAAGAATTCAATCGACGGGTTAATCGTTTCACAACTTCAAAAAGCAATTCAACATGCAACTCGGCTTGTATCTGATCATCCTACGATTCCGGAATACAAAATCTCTCTCACACATTCACATAATAAATTAGCTCACGCACTGGAGGTAATTCCTAAGCACAACCTCGCACGCTCGAAAATACACCACATCGATGATTCAGCAGAAATTTCGCGGCGGACGGCATTAAGATTACAAAAGGAACTGGCATTGCAATTCCCTGATTCCTCTGAAAATCAGGTCTGGCTGGCTAAATTCCAAATTGCGCTGGCGGTATCGATTGATCGAAAAGGAAATGATATCGAGGCTGCAGAACTTCTTGAACAGGCGATTAAAATACTCGAATCAGAATTAAAAACACAATCAAATTCACCTCGTATTAATAGCGCTTTATTAAATACAAGTAGAGAACTTGCCATTATTTACGAAGATTTAGGAGAAGTCGAAAAAAGTAGAACGATGTGGGATAAATATGATATCTATAAGGCAACGTTAGTTCCGCTGGAACTGGATGAAAAAAGACACCATCCACCGCCACATAAAATCGGGGCTGACTTTTGATGAAGGAGAATCTGTCAGCCTTCACACCGCATTGGAACTTTCTTTAAAAGTCCAAACCATCTTCGACTTGATCCGCCAGACTGTTTTGCGCGATTCTTAACCCCCGTACCTTTAATAAATCGCACAAGATCCAATCTGAGTTCGCTGGCCGTTTGATAACGATCTGTGGTTGACCTGGCTATGCAATTCAAAATAATGGTTTCAAATGCGGCAGGAATGTGGGGGTTCAACTCTCGAGGTCTCACTGGACCGGTCTGAGTGATGTTTTCAATCAGCAGATTCCTGTCATGTGTTTGAAATCCGCATGTGAGTGTTGTTAATTCATACAATACCATTCCCAGAGAATAGAGATCACTCTGCTCTGTATTTTTTTCTTGAAAACGCTCAGGGGCCTTATAATACAATGACTCGGTACTTTGCTGCTTTATCGTCCCCTCTGCAAACTGAACCAGACTGAAGTCAGTCAACCAGCTGTGCCCTGTCCTGTCGATTAATATATTTTCCGGTTTGATATCATTATGTAACGTCCCCTGCTTATGGGAATATTGCAGTGCTTTCGCGATTTGTAATCCAATACCGGCAAACAGATGCCACGCGTTCCGCGATAATTGACAATCCCTGTTGTTCACAATTTTCGGATGTGCAGCAGATTTCTTATGACTGCAACTCAGTTGCCATTCAACATTTTCCTGAACGATTTTTTTCAGATTGACTTCGCTGTTTTCTTTAAGACTCGTGATAATTTTATCCAGCCCCACTCCGGCAACGAGCTGCATCACTGTATAACAATACCCCTGGTCTTCTCCTGTTGTGTAGAGGGGAACGATATGTTGATGCCGCAACCGTTGAATAAGACGCGTTTCCCGCTCATACTGTTCACGCCAACGTGGAGGCATTCCTGACTTCCATGGTAATAACTTCATTGCAACACGATGATTCTGAACCCCCTGCATCGCTTCATACAAAATTGAAGTTCGGTTACGTCGTATTTCTCGAATGATGTGACAATCTCCCAATTTGCTGATGCTGAGATTCTCTGGAATTTTGATCTTCAAACTGGAAATTTCTCGATTTCCTTTCCACTGTTCTAGCGCAACCAGAACAGGAAAGCTTTCTCGAATTTCGTCGGCATGTTCCGGATAGGCCACTGCATAATCATCAACGGAAGGATTTAACCATCGTCGATGTTCATCCATAAACTGGCTCGCGATTAACTCAAGCGGCTTCGTTCTCTGTAAAATTGGATCAGATACGCTCATCGCTTTTGATTTTCTGAGTTCATGATATGCTGTTGCCCCTGAAGCATTAAAATACCTCACACGCCAGTTCTGTCCACGGCAGCAGTTTCTGAGTCAACGAAAGGCCCGAAACTTCGTTTCATTTTGTGAAATTTGAAATCGCCGCGGTAATGCGATTTATTCTGAAGACTGTTTTCACCGATTCACTGACTCAGCTGTGGAGAGATATACCACAATAATTAACCTCCAAAACAGCCACATTTGGCTACAGCTTCCTTAACGTATTCTAAGTCGCTTTCCCTACAGAGAATCTTTCTTTTTTTTACAAAACTACCTGCATATACCTTTGAGAACGACAGAGATAAGGAATTCAGAAATCTGTCTTTTCATAATTATTTTTCATTTTTTAACAATCTGCATGATATTTTCTGCCTAAACCAGAGCGTTTCTTTCTCTTAGTTACTGCAATCGATTCGCACTTTCACGCAAGGTAAACATATGTCTTTAGGTTTTACAAAAGATCGATCTGATGAGACCAGGCTGGTAATGCAACACCGGACCGCGCTCTACAGCTACATCTTTTCCTGTGTGAAAGATCATACGGACGCCGAAGACATCCTGCACGATGTTTGTGTAATTGCAATTGAATCGTTTGAGCAACTGAAGGAGAAGAATGCTTTTTTCCCCTGGGCACGGGAAATAGCCTTTCATCAAGTGCTGGCATACTTAAAAAAGAAGAAAAAAGAAACACCTTTCAATCCGCACGTGGTTGCCGCACTAGCAGATGCTGTCAATGAGGTGGAACAAAACCAGCCTCGCATGAATTTCCGCGATGCCATGATGAAGTGTCTCGATAAACTCCCTCCCAAAAGTCGGGAGTTAATCATGTTGCGTTATGATGATTCAGAAGAAGGCGTTGCCGGCATTGCCTCACAATTTGGTAAAAGTGTCCATTCAATCTATTCTCAACTGAAAAGAATCAAAACTGTGCTTCGAGACTGTGTTGCCAGGCAACTTGCTTCGGAGGTAAGTCAATGATTCACCCGGAAGACAGAGACCTGCTCGAAGCCTATCTTGCTGCAGAACTTGATGACGATGAATTAAAAATACTCGAACTTCGCCTGTGCAGCGAAGAAGACCTTGCTCGACTGATGATTGAGATCTCAAGTGAAGAAACGGTGATTCGTGAATGGATAGAATTACAACGAACTCAGCAATGGTATAGGAACTTGGTTAATGAGGCTCCCGCTTCGAAATCGCGTTCATTTTTTTCAAAGTCGTTCCTGACGGGATCGCTGTTATTTACTATTTCGCTGACTACCTTATTTGGAATGTTTCACTGGGTAGCGCCTTTAATTGTCTCCGTCTTCAACCTGTCTGAAAATGCTGCAATCGTTAATGTCCTCTCAGATGGCGATTTAAGAACTCAGGATACTCTATGCGTCGTAAATGATCGATTACAAACAGGTCGGCAATATTTTCTGAACCAGGGTCTGCTCCAGCTGCAGATGAATTCGGGTGTCGACGTTGTTATTGCTGGCCCGACAACTTTCCAATTAATCAATTCCAATGCAATGCGGCTTGTGCGGGGAACGATGACCGCAAAGGTTTCTCACGATGCAATCGGCTTTGAAGTGCAGACACCCACTCTCAAGATTGTTGATTTAGGAACCCGATTTGGTGTCGATGTGAATGAGGAGGGAACGACCGAAACTCACGTATTTCAAGGAGCAGTCAACGGCTTCAGCTTGAAAAAGGGTATCGCTCAAGGTTCGCCTCAACGACTGATTGCAGGACAATCAGTGAAACGATCACCTGGCAAAGAAATTGTCTTCAGTAATACAGACAGCGTTCTCCTTTTCGCTGCGTGCCTCATGCAAGAGTCTCGTATTCGTCAGCTTACTGGAGACTTAAAACTTCTGCCCCAAATGCCTGCCAGCTTAGGAAAAGGTGAATTTACCAGCAATGAGCACATTTATGTTTTCTTAGAACAGCAAAACTTCAACTTACCAGAAGATATCCACTGTTATGTTCCCATGCAAAACAGCAAAGATCAATTCAAAGAAAGTGTGATCAAAAAGGGAACAAAAGTGGATGTGTACTACATCCATCATGATGCTCACCATCCTGGACATCCTGAATATTCTGATCAAAAAACAATGTTTACCACGCAGGGTGAACTTCACTTTAAGAGCCAGGTTTTGGGCATTCTGCAAACAGACTCTTTGCTCCTTCAAACGGATCCCTCTCTAGGTAATCCCGATGTCTATTATGAGAAACGCAATATCCGAGTTGCTGAAGACGAAATTAAGATTTTGCGCGATAAATCATCTCTTTTTCTCAATTGGATTTTATCAAGGGAGAATAATCATGGAAGTATGAATGCGATGCGGGTGATTGTTGCCACAGAAGAAAACTAAACGACCGATTAGAAGAAGACAAACCAAATTATAGAGAGTTCATTTTCTGTCAATGAAATGTATTTCTGAATCAACGGTAATTATATTTTCAATTTGTTAAAGAGGAAAAATGATGAAAAGTTTTATAAAAAATCGAAAAGGGTTTACACTGATTGAATTGCTGGTGGTCATTGCCATCATTGCGATTCTCATTGCATTACTGCTTCCAGCAGTACAACAGGCGCGTGAAGCAGCACGACGTAGCTCTTGCAAAAATAATATGAAACAAATTGGCCTGGCATTACATAATTACCACGATACCCATCGCACATTTCCTCCATCGTATGTTGATAATTATCCCGCAGGTGCTGTTTTTCAAAACAATGATCTGGGCTGGAGCACGTTTCTCTTACCATTCCTGGATCAGGCACCACTTTACAATAATATTAGCGGATCGGGCGCGATGGACGTTGACTGGACTACTATTGCTGCCATGACGACAGGTGCTACTGCTTATGCTAAGGTAGTGCTTCCTGCCTTTATTTGTCCCTCTGATCCGATGGAGGGAGTTAATACAAAAATTGGCTCATATGGAAAATCAAACTATAAAATAGTTCGTTCCGTTATTACCTATCCCACCAGTGCACGCAGAATGCGAGACTTTACAGACGGAACAAGTAACACCTTTCTCAGTGGTGAATCAGACACGAAGGATCACAATGGATCGATTTGGGTTGGAAAAAGTGCTAATTCCAGGGATATCATGTCTCAGGCAAATGCAACGTATCCCATTAACGGCGCTGATGTAGATGACGTCTTCAGCAGCGTTCATGTTGGCGGATGTCACTTTGTGTTTGCTGATGGACGTGTTCGATTTCTCTCCGAAAATATGAACAACGACACATACACTGCTTTGGGAACATTCGATGGTGGTGAGGTCATCGGTGAATTCTGAGCAGTAGTCCCCCAGCCTGTCGGCTGATATAATGCTCTGTCCAGACGATTCTGGACAATCTCATTCAGAAATATCTCAGGAGTGAAAAATGCGTCTGTCCCTGCGGCTTCGTTTTGTTGTAAGCGGTTTTCTCATTGCCTTGTTGCTGAACACAGCAATGTCAGAGTCCGCTGAAAAACCGAAACCGGCAGGCAAGCAAACAAAAACACTACCGCTACTCATTAAGAAAACACCGAAACCCGACTACGGAGCGCCCATACCCAAGCTGATCACAGGCAGAGTGACATTACATTCGAGTGCAACGCCGACCGGAGTGAAAGGGGTTTCCGTCACGGATGGCTATTCGGTCGTCAAAACGGATGCGAAAGGTATCTACAAAATCACACCGTATAAAGACGCCGTCTTTATTAATATCACACGCCCTTCGGGGCTTGATATCCAGGGGGATTGGTATAAGCCCCTCGCTTCCAAGGTTGATTTTGAACTCAAACCCGCAGCAGATGACGAGAACGAATATCTTTTTGTCCATGTCACCGACACACACGTCTCCAAGAGTCCCAGATCAATCGCAGGTCTGAGTCAATTTGTTCAAGAAGTCAATACCCTCACGCCGAAACCCCGTTTCATCGTCAATAGCGGCGATCTTCTGAATCTGAGTAAATCGCTCTCGAGTTCTCCTGCCTCCGGACATACCAGTTTTCGTAATTATGTAGGCATCATGAATCATTTAACCATGCCTTACTACAACGTTGCTGGAGATCATACAGATTCATCCTATCGGCTTAAGGAATTTCCACGCGGAGATCATCGCTGTGCCAAGCCCTTATACTGGGAGTTCCTCGGACCGCATTTCTTTTCATTTGAATATGGCAAAATCCATTTTATGTCCGTGGATTATGGATATCATCTCGGCCAGGTACAGAATCTGGTAAAAGGTCGAAAACTGGAATATCCGACTCTTCAAGTTCAGCCTGTTCATACTAAATGGATGAAACAGGATATGGCCCAACGCTCTCAGGGAACATTCGTTGTCACCACATCCGAAGCGGATCTGGAAAAGCACTGCCCCGGTTTTCTCGAAATGGCGCAACAGAATGATGTGCGACTTCAACTTGTCGGAGATGATCATGTTGTTGCCAACAAAACACGACCCGTTCCTTATCGAACGGGCGGTGCTTTAGCCGGCTGCTGGTGGAATCCCAAAGCCCAGCAACTTTGCCCGGATCTGTCCCCGCAAGGCTACCTCATTTATCACGTCAAGGGTGAGCAGATGGATTATTTTTACAAAGGACTGGGACAACGAATCGCCATTGTATCGCATCGCATGGGCGCCGCCTGGACGGGCCCCATCAAATTAGAAGCACATCTGGTACAGCCTCAACCCAATGAAACTCTGGAATTCTCATTGAATGGCACTGACTGGAAACCAATGCACCAGACCGGACAACCCTTCTATCGTACACTCTTTGCAGCGAATATTGACTCGACTTCTCTCCCGGAGGGAGAACTCGACTTCAAAGTAAGAAGTACTGCCACAAGTGAAGTCCGTTCTCGAAAGTTCGTCATAGCCAATGGCACAAGCCCAACGACTTTTCAGGATGATGCCTTGCTTACTTTTTCTGTTGGTAAGGCAAATGCAAACGCAAAAAACCGCAAGGCCCCCACTGGTAAGGTAGAAGTACTATTCAATGGTCAGGTCGTCGGTCAGCTCTCACCAAAATCTCTCAAAGATTATTCATTCCCGATCAAAGCTTCCAACCTGGGAATCGCGAACACGCTCTCCTTCCGATTTGCCGAAACAGGAGACGCAATGAGTCTAAGCAGCCCGATCCTCAAATTTCAGGGAAAAGTGTTGCGAGATCCAAGAGACAAAGCACTCAGAAAAGTGCGAACTGGACACTGGGGAGACGCATCTGCCAACTGGGGCAGTTTTCTGGCAGGAAATCCTGAGAGACTTGATGAGACTCCCTTTCAGCGTCATCAGAGCCGGTTTTGTTTTGTCTTGAATTAATCCACATCAGACCAAAGTCTTTTGCCTCCCTCTATTTCTCTCAATCTGGTGTAGATATCCGATTTGACGACACTTTTTCGGGAGAGCCTTTTTTTTCTGCTTTATTCAGGCTCCCAAAGCATCTGATTTCTTCGTCAAAACCCTCAGAAACGCAATGATTTCTCAACATCAGGTGCGACTTACACGCATTTGTATAGAGTAACCAAATGCTGCCTCTACCATTGGGCCTATAGTAGTGGTAAAGTAGACTCGTTTTCTAGAAAGTCACCAACGACTTGAGTCAAACGCCATCAGCCCGATTCAGTGGAGGTAATACATTGTCAGACTCGACATTCGACCCAGACAATTCTCGAGGCAATGAGTTAGCTGCCACACAAATCTCAGAAGAAATTGAATATTCCAAAGAAGACCGTGATATCGCATTTGCTGTCGAAGTTCTGGAATCAGGGGCTATCAGCGAGCGGCAACTGGCCTCAGCTTTAACTACGTGGACATTGTATGGCAACACTGCTTTAGCCGACCAGTTGCTTAAAAAAGGCCTGATATCAGAAAGCACACGAAATGAGATTGAAGAGCGTTCTTTATGTCGACTTCAGGACCTATGGGACAATGCACCAGAATTCGAACAGGCAGGACTCAGCACCAGTTCCTTAACAAAAGCAGCGTTATCGTGTTTGGATGAATCCGGACGTGTTGCCAAACTTTTAGGAGTCAGTGTTGCCATTTCCGGTATCCAGAGTAATGAGATCCGTGAACAGCAATCACGCTACCAGCTCATTCGAAAACTGGGACAGGGCGGACTGGGAACAGTCTGGTTGGCCCGCGATGTCAAATTACAACGCTATGTTGCGCTCAAGGAAATCAGAAATTCAAAAGTAGCCAACAAGGCAGCCCTGGATCGATTCCGTCGCGAAGCCGAAATCACTGGCCGACTGGAACACCCCGCCATCGTTCCCATCTATCAACTGGGAGAAGACACTGCCAGCGGACAGGCATTTTATGTCATGCGATTTCTCGGCAAGCAAACTCTACAAGACTCAATTAGCGAATACCATGAGCGCCGTAATGATGGCGAAGACGAACCCATGTTGCTACGCAACTTATTGTCGGCGTTTGTCACCGTCTGCCAGGCGATAGGACATGCGCATTCACGCAAAGTCATCCACCGCGACCTGAAACCAGAAAATGTTGCCATTGATAATTTTGGCCAGGTCATTGTTATTGACTGGGGTCTGGCAAAAGTGCTTGACGATGGCATGCTTGGCGACAGTATTGCTGATATCGCTTTCTCTGATGTCGCTGACAGTCAGCAGACACTAGCCGGACAGGTCTTAGGCTCTCCTCTCTATATGGCACCCGAACAGGCGGCAGGTCGTCTTGACGAAGTGGATGAGTCTACAGATATCTTTGGACTCGGAGCAATTCTGTTTGCCATCCTTACAGGTCAGGCACCACATGAAGAATGTCGGGAAGCGACAGGCAGCTCCACAATTCGACAATTAATCACTGTGATCGCCAGTGGACCTTCGCCTCGACCTCATACTGTCAACGAAAATGTGAACCCGATACTTGATGCCATTTGTGCCAAAGCAATGGCCAGGAAACGCTATGCGCGTTATGCATCCACGACAGCGCTCGCCGATGACATTCAACGCTGGATGGCAGGAGAACCCGTAACTGCTTACAACGAAAGTCTCTCACAACGAACGGGCCGCTGGATTCAACACCACCAACGACTATCCCAACTGATTATAGCAGCTATTATCGTAACGATTGTAGCCATTACTACTCTGACGATCTCAACACGACAAAATCATATCGCTGCTCAGCAATCACGATTTGAGTCGATGCGATCTGACGAAAGGGAAATTGAAGTCCAGCTGGTCAATGCAGGAAAGGTCCTCAGCGGGGATGCCCTCTTTATGTCAAGCTTACCGCCGATCCAGGGTATTATCGAAGCCCGATCCGGCGCTGCTAATGCTGAAAATGGAGAAGGAGAAGACATCTGGCGAGGTAGATTAGAAACGATCTATGAAGGCTTAATGCGGGCCAACCCTGACTACCTTTCTGTCACATACATTGCAGCAGGTCCCGATAAACCACAAGAAATTGTGCGAGTTGAGCGGCACATGTCAAATCAAGGCTACATTCGACGCGTACCACAAAGTCGTTTGGCGACACTGGAACAGTCACCACTATTGGAAACGACCATGACTCTGGAGCCAGGGGACGTCAAACTTTCAATCGATCAACATCTATCAGAAGATCAACGCAGGACACAACACCAAACGATCACTGCTGCGATTCCCGTATACGATGATGTTTCCGGTGATATTTTTGGTATCGTCGCTATCGAAGCGGATTTGGTAAACCAGATTCAAAACATTCTCGACGGACTGGACGACCGCCTGGGTCAGATCTACATTACGGACAGCAAAGGAAAAGTTCTACTCAGCTCGAATTCCACGTCTGGCGTTGAGATCATGACGCATGACATCCCGATTTCAGATTTGATTCCACAAATTGCTGGATTCTTTTCAAATGACTCACGACAACGATCTTTAAGCAATAATACCTCTTTCATCGTCCATCGCGTAAAACTTGATCCGACAGATGCGTCATGTAACCTCGGAATCGTTCAAAAGCTCTTGTCAGACGACTAATACGTCGAGCGGCCATGCTCGCAATAAACCTGGCTGTCATCAGCAGATGATTCCAGATCGTGTCACATTTTACTTTGGTGTCTTCCATTCGATGATCGATGTCTCAAAGGGCCCTGGAGACGCTTCAGTCAATCTGGACACAGGCCCGGGCTGTTATACTGAGCTTTGATCGTCATTTCTCGTTCAAACTGTTTGAGAGCACCCGACAATTCGTTCTGGAAGGAACGTTCACGTACGTTGTGTTAAATCAGGAATTTCAGGCTAGTTTTTGGCAAACACATTGAATTTTGAATCTGGCCAAATTACAGTAAACAAAACACACTTAGATACCAACTCCAGAACCATTTAACATAACTGACAACCAGAGGAATGATTAATGAACTCGATTTTTACTTTCAGAAAAATTCTCTTTTCCATTTTGACACTGACGCTCCTGAGTGCGTCCTCATTAACCGCAGGTGTGCAAAAAGATTCAAAAGCACGCAATATCCCGCCCAAAGGATTTGTGGCTCTGTTTAACGGGAAAGATCTGTCAGGCTGGATTGGCATGAACTTTCATTCGGTCAAAGGGAAAAGTCCTCTCGCTGTCAAGAAGATGCCTGCTGCAGAACGCGAAGCACTGCTGAAAAAGAACTGGGAAGATGTTCTCAAACACTGGTCTGTCGACAAGGGAGAGTTGGTCAATGACGGTCATGGCGTCTACCTGACAACCGCAAAAGACTATGGTGACTTTGAATTACTTCTGGATTACAAAACTGTTGCCAAAGCAGATAGTGGTATCTATCTTCGCGGTGTGCCTCAAGTACAAATCTGGGATACTACTAAAGAAGGCGGCAAGTGGGACCGCAAGGCAAACCTGGGATCAGGTGGTCTGTACAACAACAAAGGCGAAGGGAAATACCCTCTCGTGCATGCCGACAAACCATTTGGTGAATGGAATCATCTTCGCATCATTATGAAAGGTGAAAAAGTCACCGTCTATATGAACGGCAAGCTCGTAGTAGATAACAAAAAAATGGACAACTACTATGAAAAAGATTCTCCCATCTACGAAACCGGGCCTATCCAGTTACAAACACATGGTGGCGAAATTCGTTTTCGTGATATTTTTCTGAAACAATTATAAATCACGGAAAAATGAATTCTGAAATACAATCTGTTCTGTCTGAAATACAGAACAGATTTGTTTCAGATAATATTTCATTTTCCCGACACCAACGGTTCTGCTAACGCAACTTCACGGAGGAGTAAACATGGTTTTCGTTCCCAGTCGATTAATATTGATCGGAATACTGTTACTTGTCGGCTGTACGAAAACGACACCCGTGGAAGAGATCTCGGTTCAAACCAGTGGTGTCACCTTCGATGACTCTGCTGCCCCTGATCTCAGCAGCGACTGGCCGGGCTGGCGTGGACCGCAACAAAATGGCCACGCTCCTGACCAGGATTTACCAACAAAATGGGATGAAACGACAAATGTAATCTGGAGAACGGATATTCCAGGTCGCGGCCATAGCTCCCCCGTAATCCTGAACGATCTGGTGATACTGGCAACAGCCGATGACGCAAAACAGGAACAGTCTGTCATCGCGTTCAACCGCGCTGATGGAACCGAACGCTGGACAGAAACAATTCATACCGGCGGATTTCCAGCACGAGGTGAACTGCATAATAAAGGGACGAACGCAAACGGAACCGTTCTCTGTGATGGCGAACAGATTTTTGTGGTCTTTCTCAATTCGAAAAAGATTATCGCGACAGCACTCGACTTAAACGGCAAACAGCTTTGGCAACAGGAACTGGGCGCATTCAATTCCAAATTTGGGTATGCTCCCTCCCCCCTGCTCTACAAATCATTTGTGATTATTGCCGCGGATAATCAGGGTGGTGGATACATTGCCGCTCTGGACCGGAAAACAGGCAACATCGCCTGGCGCATCTCACGCCCTGCTGTCAGCACGTATTCCAGCCCCATCGTAGCGCACGTGGGAGGTCGCGATCAGCTGCTGATCAGTGGCTGTGATCAGGTATCCAGCTACGACCCGAGTTCAGGACAGGAAAACTGGAACACTCCCTGCCTGGCCGAAGCCACCTGCGGAACGATCGTCACGACAGATGATCGAATTTTTGCCAGTGGTGGATACCCCAGACGAGAGACCGTTTGTCTTTCACCCGAAGGTAAATTACTCTGGTCCGATAAGACTAAAATATATGAGCCATCAATGCTGGTCGACGGAGAGCAGCTCTACGGCATCACTGATGACGGCATCGCCTACTGCTGGTCGGTTGAGTCAGGTAATGTCCTCTGGAAAAACCGCTTGCGTGGTTCCTTTAGTGCCTCGCCGATCCTCTGTAACGGACGAATCTATATCTCCAATTTATCCGGAGAAACATTTATATTTGAAGCAAACGCAGACAGCTACAAAGAAGTCGCCGTCAATCGAATCGGTAATGACTGCTACGCCAGCCCGGCTGCTACCAAAGGACAACTTTTTCTTCGAATCGGAAAACAGACGGGTGGCAATCGTCAGGAACAGTTAGTCTGCATTGGCTCACAGCCATCAGACAATTAAGTTTAGCAATCTGGATTTCTGTTTGACCTCAGCTGTATCCGTTTAAGTGAAATGACAAACTAGATTTTCTCTTTAAGCTGTTGCTTCCGTTTATCATCGAGATTGTTCCAATGCTGATTGCAGAGTGCTCCTTCAAATGAGTACAGGTAGTAGCATACAGGCAGAGTCTCTTGGGGGTACTTTTCCTTAAGCCTTCTGTGTGCTTCGACTGAACCCACTTCCCGCAACTCATCTTCAGAATAGACACCAATTTCATTCAAACGTCTGGCGATTTTCGGCCCTATATTTTTCAAGTCAGTAAGCTGTCTCTCTTGTGACATTTTGCTGTTGTATTTCCTCTTGCAAAGTAATGAAACAAATAAAACCTGGTAACTTTTTCAATTCACATCCAGATGATTATTGAATGGCAATATAGATTTCAATTTCATCGGGACCTTTATAAAGCTCAAAGTCAGTCGTAAATGCACGCTGATGTTCTGAACCCTCATCTGAAAAGTATTCCCAGATTTTTGACCAGGTCTCAATGACGACCTGAGGCATATCGCCCTTCGCTGGAAACTCCAGATAATTACCACTCTGAATGGATACCTTGCCAGCACCATTCACCGACAGCTCATCAATCTGGTCTGAGCCAACCAGAACCGAATAGTCTCCCGTTGCATCTGACTCGTAGTCGAAATAAACGCTGTAAACAGTGGCATCACTTTTCAAACTATCGAATACTTTTTCATGAAATGATTGCCATAAACCATCAAGCTTAGAAGTTTCCGACTGCATTTCGTTCGCATTATTAGTACGAATGCAAATACCTGTCACTTGTTTTTCATCGAAATGAACAATTTCCATTCATTCTCTCCGGTAATCGAATTGCATGTATCTGGAGTGCCTCTATGCTGGATATTCACTCAAGACTTTTCCCCGACTTCTTATGCCAGACGTTCATAAGTTTCGATTGAAAATTCGGTACCTTCAGTTTGAAATGCGTCCTTTGATTCTTCCATGATACTTACCCAGGCAGCACTTGCCATACACGCTTCATGATCAGATTGGGATTCCCATTCCCAATACATCATTGTTTCATTGGATTCAAGTGACTGGTGAAAGCCAATGGAAATGAAACCGGGCTGCTGTCTGGCAATCGGAACCATCTTCAATCCAACACTGTGAATTTCTGCTTTCAGTGATTCCGGATATTTCACCTTTGAGATTGCGACAAAACTCATGACGGGACGTCTCCTGCTGAATGTTGGTAGTGTGTGAAATTCAGTATTGAAAATACAACATGATCTCCTGCTACTTTTTACTTTTTCGTTGCTGCTTTTGGCGCCCAGTCGGGTTTAAGAAGCCACTCTCTGATAACTTCTTTATCATTCGAAATACCATCTTGTTTAACCGCATCAGTCCAATGATGATAGAAAGCGGTTCGCAACTCAGGATCAATGATCTTGAATTCACCTTTTTTCTCTCGGTCTTCAAGCCATTGATGTGTCGCATCAAAGGCCTCTGATCCCATCAGCGTGTATCGAACTCGACCACCACCATAATTCTTGTATAGATGCCGTTCAAAATTTTCCATCTCAGCTAAACTGAGAAGAAATAACATGAGAGAATCCTGTTTGTACTCCAGCTGAATTTTCAGTCGCTTTTGCTCAAGACATCGCTTTTCGTCTGCGGCTATTCCGGGGTGATTAATCTGGCTATCAATTTCTTTAATCTGTTTATGATAACGAGACTCCTCTGCCATGACCTCTGCCATGACATCTTCGTCGTCTTTCAAAAAGTACGCTGTTGCACTGGCAATCTCTTGTTTTGTTAACTCAAACCTGGGCTTATTTTTCTTGGAATATTTTTCAACTACCGGAATATAAAAGAGCCCCTGTAATTTTTCGTGAAGTTTAACGTTTGTCCCAGTAGATATCTCATCGCGATAAACGGGCTTGCCGAAAACCTCACCGATCTGTTCTCTTGGAGGTGCCTCTTTTTTCGGGCACTCAATGGAGATATCAACAACAGAAACATCAAACCAAATAAAACACTCCCAGCCCTAAACGGAGCGAGAACAAAATTTGGCATATGTAAATCTCCCTGAATTGAACAGGCGAAGCAAGTCGCCAAATCAAAAACGAGCAGAACGCATTATATTCAAATAAGGTGTAATGAATAGAGCACTCCTGACTTATCCAAATCGAATGCCTGCAGCGCGTTCATATTCGATCACAAAACAAACAGAGACAAGAGCTCTCGGAAATGGGGCGTCTCCTGAACAGAACCCTTGTCTCTTCAAGCGGAAATTCGCACTAGTTCAGTTTCACTTCCTCTATCGATTTCAGATGTCCTTTTCGAGATGCACCACCAATGGCAATCAGGCCTCCGTTGCCATCAGGCAATAATCGATGAAAAAATCGCGGGGTCGCAAGGGAACCTGATTTGACCCAACTCTGATTTTTCTGATTGAGTTCATAAACTTCCCCATCCATACCACTGACATAGAGCTTTCCATCAATGCTCCAGGCTGAAGTTCCGAAACCGTTCATCACACTACCGGGTAATTCGGGTCCTTTTGTCCATTTGCCTGATTCGGGTGAGTAAATATCGACTTCATGGCTGATATCCCCATCAGCGTCGATGCCCCCCATGGCATAAATCTTTCCCTGACAGGCAGCCGCAGAGAGTGCGCGTCTCTGAAATGGTTGTTTGATTGATTTCCACTCTGACTTATCGTGAGAAGCATCCAGAACAAGCATTTCGTCCTGCCAGACCGAATCCATGCCTTTCCGCATTGTCCAACCACCCACGACATACAAGTCATCTCCCATAAAGACAGAATCGTGTGAAGAACGACCTGTTGGCATTGGCTCAAATGCCTCCCAGACTTTCTTCTCAGGCGAGTAACATTCGACTGTAGAGAGAGACTCCATCTGAGACTCCTCTTTTTTCTTGTTGGTCACTGAGAGACCTCCCACGCGATAAACATTCGCGCCATGCGGTGCCATTGCTAAACCCTGCAGAGGCGTTTTCAATGGCAGAGATTCCCATGCATGCGGTTGCTTGAGGTTCAAGCGTTGGAATTTCTGCGAAAGATTTTCTGCACTATGTTGATGAGCGCGACCAATATGCCCACTGTAAACATAGAGATAATCGCCACTGACGGCTGCTCCAAAGCTTGAAACTGCATCGGGAAGTTGAGGGAATTTACTATCAGTCGCCGTAGGAACTGAAGCTTTGGTAGTCGTTTTACTATTTTTAGTCAGCGAGACAAATGGCAGAGTCAATGTAGAATAGTGTCTGACACTATCGTATTTGTCGCCGTCATGTTCGCCTTGCTTCTTTTCGGTATATTTTGCTCTGATGGAGTAGATACCATCAGTGAGTTTGGTCTGAACCTGGCCTTGCGCATTCGTCATCACAGTCACTGACTCACTACCGGTTTGGGGACCAGTCATTGTGAGTTCAGCATCCGGCAATGGTTTTCCATTCCAGTTTACTTGAAGTGTGACTTCTTCTCCCTTTAAAATCGGGACAATTTCCAGAGGCAGTTCCTTTGAGCAGGAAATTTTGTTCCAGATCCCCTGACTCTTTTGTGGAAATGCTTTGGCGTAGTATTTCAGCAGGAATTGACTTTCACCACGGGTGATCACGCCATATGTATGATTCAGACCGTAGGCTGCCTCCCCTGCCCCTTTCGACCTGGGAGTGACGAAGAGTGAATCATCACCTTCTGTCAGGGAATACGTTTGCAGTTTTCCCTGGGAGTCTTTTTCCCAGACTTTGATATTTGTGAGTCGTTTCAACAAATCCGGATCATCAGGCTCAGCGGTCCCTCCAAAATAAAGTTGTACTTTAGCCGCATTGTTCTTGCCTTCTGCTTGAGGCAAGAGCCAGAGAAAATGTGCCTGTGCCTGGTTAGTAACGAAGACAGCTAACAGGCAGGCCATTGTGGTAACAGATTGAAATAGTTTCATGAGTATACTCTTACTTTAAGGTTGAAGGGAATTTACATTATTTGTGAGATTGTTTCGGATAAGCGAAATACATCTTAAGGTTTCAATAGGTTTTTAATTGAAAATCGAATGAATTTTCGCCGTCATTGGTCACCATCGCAGTCAATTCGGACCGCTTGTTATAGGCGGCAGGAATCTTGATCTCATGCGGAAACTTTGACCGCTTCCCTTTGTTTTTTTGCCTCGCGGCAAATTCCTCCATTTCAGGAAGCGTCGGATAGATTTCAACACGGGCTTTGCCGATGACAGGGCCTCCTGTTTCAGGAATCTGATAAATTCCCAATCGCACGATGCCCGCCGATTTTACCTTTCCCCCAGGCGTATCTGATATGAACAGAATTCGGGCACTTGGCAGCGGCTCTCCATTCGAATAAACAATCCCGTTCACGCTAACTCGCTCTCCCCGTGGATCATCTTTTTCTCTGGAACAGCCATTCAGATTCAGTAAGCATAAAGTCAGCAGCAGGCTTGTTGAAATCAAATTTTGACATCCTTTAATACGGCAACACATCCTGTCAGCTAAACAATTTTTGTAATACATTTCATATCTCCAGTTCTGAATCAGACAAAACAACTTCCACATTTAAGCTGAATGAACTTGAACTTAGGCGCAGACTTCTGCTGATCAGTTAAAATAAAGTTTGTTCAAAAACAACAATCAAAATTCACCAATCACTTCGCCACCAGATTTAGTAGCAAGAGCGTCAAGGGTTCCCGCATCAATGCTGTCTCCAACAAAGCGAACCGCACCATCACTTAACAGGAAGTGGGCACCGCCGACATGGTCACTCCTCCAGGTAGATCGATTCGCATTCAGGTTGACATTGAAATCACCACTCGTATCTCCCAGAGCAACTCCCGGATAACTTCCTCCCCAGCGATGACTGCCCCATCGAGGTTGACCTTGTACTGAAGGGTCAGAAGGACATGAGGAAAAATGACTGGACCACAAATAGTCTTCAAGCTGGTAATTGAATTCACCACACATGATCGTATTGGATAATCCATCGCTCACATCACGAAAGCGTGTGGGATCGGCTGTGTTGTAGTTACGCCCTGGAAACATTCCATCCGGATCACCAGAACTACCATCATGAATTCCCACTGAAGCACCGTAACTGGTTGGTCCCCCTTTTTCTGCACATGGTAAGTACGGTACTGCGCGAGGTAATACCATCGTAGGACAGAGGTAAACTGAAATCGTCCGGTTAAGTGCATCCAGATTTGCCGGATCTGTGTAATACAGATCAAAGTCATACAGGTTTTGTAAATTGGCCTGATCCAGATAAGGCAGAATCGCAACAAAGGGACTGTAAAGCTGATCATTTCCTCCCATGGGAAGTGATGTATGCACATCATGGTAGTTGTGCATCGCCAAGCCGATTTGCTTCATCTTGTTCTTACAGGAAGTGCGGCGGGCAGTTTCGCGGGCCTGCTGGACCGCGGGAAGCAGTAATGCTATCAGTATCGCAATAATCGCGATAACAACGAGCAACTCAATCAGCGTGAATCCACGTTTTGTACCAGGGCGTGAAGACATCATTTCTCCTTTTTGTAGATATTGACCAGGGTGTAGAAAATTGAATGAGCTCCATGCTCAATTCATTTACCGATACGTCTGGCTGGCTACAAATGGAGAAATGACCACCTTTTGCTGGCTGACATTTAATGAGACTGAATCTCAATCTCATTAAATGTCATGGTAAGAACAGATTACTTTATTCACAAGGTTTAAGAGTATTATTTTTGAAATTTACTGAAACGACCAGTCACACATGACATAAGCCAATTACACATAATAACTTACAACCCATTATCTCAAAGCGCTGCAAGAAATGCGAACTGAATGGTGATCAACGGGCGGGCGCAATTCTTCATCATAAGAGGCAAGAATGAGCCTTGCAGCGAAAATTGAGTCGAAAATAGTTGAGAGCGCATCGCAGCTTATTGATCGGCGATGCAGTCCAAAAACACCTGACCAAAGTCATCACATTTTTTCTGACCGACGCCCCATATTTCCAGAAATTCCGCAAGCGTTTTCGGTTTGTTTCGAGCCAGCTCTCGCAATGTTGTATCGCCAAAGACCATATAAGGCTGCACTCCCTTTTCACTGGCAATGTGTTTCCGTAATTGTCGCAGTTGTTCAAAGAGACCTTTATCAACGCCTTCCCAGTTCGCATCTACTGCTTGATTTTTTGTTCGTCCCGGTTTTTCTGACCTGGCTTCTGTCGCAGTACGCATTAATTGCAAGGTTGCTTCCCCACGCAATAATTTCCAACCCGAGTCTGTAATTCGCAACTGTTGATACTCGGCCGTTTTCGTGATGAACTTTTGGGAAATCAGTTGACTTAACCAGTTACGAATTGTCGAAAGACTTTCTTTTTTTAGGAGACCATAAGTACTAAGTTGATCATGATTGTTCGCAAGTACTTTTTTGTCTTTGGAACCTTTCAGGACAGCAGCTGTGTAAGTGGCCCCAAAATTCTGATCTTGTCGAAAAATGGAAGACAATATTTTCTGACCTATCTCGAGAGAATTATCCACCTTTTGGAAATCGCCGCGACACAGATCACAGCCTGTTTCGCAATCCTGCTCCAGGTCCTGCCCAAAGTGCTGCATTAAATATCGATGACGACAGCCAAATGAATGGCAGTAGTCCTGCATGGCTTGTAGTGACTGCAATGCAGTCACCTTCGATTCGTCAGGCTGATCCTCCAATATCAGTTTCCAGATCATGGCGTCCTGCTCGGAATAAAGTAATACACATTCCGCTTCCAGACCATCCCGACCTGCCCGACCACTTTCCTGTTGATAATTTTCGAGTGATTTCGGTAAGCCAGCGTGAATTACATAACGCACATTCGGTTTGTCTATACCCATGCCAAATGCAATCGTAGCAACGATCACATCCACACGATCCTGAATAAACGCTTCCTGATTGGCAGCACGTTCCTCATCTGACAGTCCTGCATGATAGGGTCGGGATTCATAGCCAGCGCTATTGAGTGATTCACTGAGGGATTCGACATCCGCGCGGGAAATACAATAGATAATTCCCGATTCATCCGGGTGACGCTCCAGTACTTCACATACCTGTGAGAAACGGTCGGCTCGTCGCGCCACCGAATATGTCAAATTGGGACGGTCGAATGAACCGATCAGAAGGTCAGGCTCTTTCAACGTCAGTTGTAAAGCAATATCAGTTCGAACCTGATCGGTGGCAGTGGCTGTATAAGCGTGGACGCCACATTGCGGAAAGATATTTTTTAATTCCTGCAGTTCACGATAATGGGGTCGAAAATCGTGCCCCCACATACTTACGCAATGGGCTTCATCAATGACGATAAATGCCAGCTTGACTTCCGTTAACATGCTTAACGTGCCTTCCAGCATTAATCGTTCGGGAGCAACATAAAGGAGTTTGATTTTGCCTGCACGTACTTCTCTTAAAACCTGTCTCGATTCTTCCTGCTCCAGCGAACTATTAAGATAGGCAGCGGAAATACCACACACACGCAGTGCATCCACCTGATCTTTCATCAACGAAATCAGCGGGCTGACGACAACTGCCATTCCCTCGACACACAGAGCAGGAGCCTGATAACAAAGTGACTTGCCACCACCTGTAGGAAGTACAACCAGCGAATCACGGCCTTCCAGAACTGCTGTCATCGCTTCCTGCTGGAGCGGACGAAATTCTGAATACCCCCAATACTCATGTAATATATCCAGTAGAGCGTTATCCATCCCTGTTTTGGTCATCTTCATTCCCTGCTGAGTATGTGTCGTCCAAAAACTGCCCAAAGGGCTGATACACATCGTAGCGGGTCACAGGGAAAAGCTAAAGGATGGAATTTTCCGAGATGAAAAAGAAATCAAATGACTTCAGGCATCGGCAAGTGACTATCAACCAGATAATGGGGACGACCTGACAGATCCTGAATGGATGCGGCGTTATAATCAAGTCCCAAATGTTGATAGAGTGTCGCAAATACTTCACCAAAATGAATGGGACGATCTGCGATCTGACCTCCCAGTCGATCAGTACTGCCAATCACTTGGCCGGTTTTGAATCCACCACCGGCCAGTAGTGCGCCACCAACGGCGGGCCAGTGATCACGGCCGGCATCTTTATTGATTTTAGGTGTGCGCCCGAATTCTCCCCAGGCAACGACGGCAACATCCTCGTCCAGCCCGCGCTCGTGGAGATCTTCAATCAGTGTGGCCAATCCCTGATCAAATTGTGGTAAGTGAGTATTTTTCAATCCACCAAAATTGTTACTGTGAAAATCCCAGCGACCAAAATTCAAAGTCACAATTCTTGCACCCGCTTCAACTAAACGACGGGCCATCAGAAAATGTTCCAGGTTCCGCGGCGCGCCGTCACCAAAGTTTTTTGGATCCCCTTTCCCATAACGTGCCCTGATTGCTGGATCCTCCTGAGAGAGATCCAGAGCATTCACAAGACGATTGGATGTCAGGATGCTGAAGACTTGCTGATTCATGTCATCCATTCCCCCCATGGATCCACTGGTGTCTGCTTCCCGCTTGAACTGGTCAAATGAAGCTAACAGTTGCTTTCGGTCGTGTAACCTCGATGCGTCTATGCCATTCAGGACCATATTCTTTCGCGCAGGGCCAGAAGGACGAAATGCCGCGTGACTCACTCCTAGAAAGCCTGGAAGCCCGGGAGATCCATAGGGAGGATGTCCTGTATTAGGCGACAACCCGACAAATGGTGGCACAGCGGGATTAGCGGGACCTTTTAATTTGGAAACAACGGAACCGATGGCAGGCCATCCGCCAGCTGGCTGATTACGGGTTGTACGACCGGTGTAACAGATGAAGGAATCATGTGCACCGTTCGGCGAACCATGAACAGAACGCAGAGGAATAATTTTGTCAGCGATTGTTCCCAGTCGTGGGAGGTGTTCACAAATCTGGAAACCCGGAACTTGAGTATTGACCGGTCGAAATTCGCCTCGAATTTCTGAAGGGGCGTCCATTTTCAAGTCATACATGTCCTGATGCGAAGGGGCACCACACATATAAATCATAATGACCGCTTTTTGACGTTTACTCTTTCCTGAAGCAGACTCTGCATGAAGTAATTGGGGTAGACTTAAACCACCTAAACCGAGTGCGCCGACTTTCAAAATTTCTCGTCGTGAAACACGATCGCAGAGTCTGGTTTCTGGTCCCAAAATAGACAGCATAAATATTGCTTTCTCAAGGAGTGGACGGAGTTTAGTGTCGTTATCGGCTGGTGAGTAATTGGGGGTGAAACCAATGATAAAAAATCATTGATCTGTTTGATTGTAACATTTCGCTAAGTGGCATTCCAAGCCCAAATTAACAATGTCAACCTGGCAAATGAGAAAAAAAACGAGCAACAATGACCAATTCAATACTGATCAAAACACAAATCAGGCACATTCATTCGTTAATTCTGCTGAAAGGCGGAAACTCCCCAAATGTGCCATGAAGTGATTGATAACAGAGTTTTCCAGGAAAAACAGTGAATTGATCTTGCTCGGAAAATTTCAAGATACGTCTGGAGAATGACAAAAAAGATTTGAATTTTGAAACGTGATTGAGAAAATAAGATTTTGAAGAACGATTTCAGGAGAACGTCAAAGATTGAGTAAAACGGAGTATCATTGATTCAACCCAGCCAGTTTTGGTCGTCGCAATTCGGGAGGTCCAAAGTGAATCCAACAAAGTCAGACTCAACTCGGAAGCAGTCTCAGCCAGCACGGAATACCGATTTTGAAACAAACACCTTGCATTCGGATCCTGCACAGCCACTGACGCAACAACGTACGCATGGTAAAGCAACGGCTATTGAAAAATGGCTGATGCGCACCATGCTGCAGAAAGCAGGTAACCCGGATATCGAAGTGGTTTTGTGGGACAACTCGGTAATATCAACTGCCCTGACCTCTCCTTCAGTTCGTGTGTTGATTCATAATCGTAACACGTTATATAAACTAATGTTTGATCCCAGTCTCTATTTTGGAGATGGATATTCCCAGGGAACGATCGAGGTCGAAGGCGATCTGATTTCATTTAATGAAGCGATGAATCGAAGTACGAATTCAATTAATGCAAAGCAGTTTTATCGTGATCGAATTCGTAGCTGCTTTAACTGGTTAAAAAGAAATACGATCGACGCTGCCCGTAATAACATCCATCACCACTACGATATCGGAAATGAATTCTATCAACTCTGGCTCGATAAACAGCTGGCTTATACGTGTGCCTACTTTTCTGAACCAGACATTTCGCTCGAAGCTGCTCAGATAGCAAAAATGCACCATGTCTGTCGTAAGGTGGGATTGAAACCGGGTGACACTGTAGTGGAAGCAGGTTGCGGCTGGGGAGCACTCGCTTTGCATATGGCAAAGTATTATGGTGCAAAAGTGAAAGCCTTTAACATCTCACGAGAACAAATTACTTTTGCGCGTCAACGGGCAAAAGCAGAAGGCTTAAGTGAGCAAGTCGAGTTTGTTGAAGATGACTGGCGGAATATCACTGGCAACTACGACTCATTCGTTTCTGTCGGTATGCTGGAGCATGTCGGCTTGAAAAATTATGAAAAACTGGGAGAAGTGATTGCCCGTTGTCAAAATATTCATGGACGCGGATTAATTCATTCTATCGGCTGTAACTCACCACGTGTGTTAGACAGCTGGACAACAAAACGAATCTTTCCCGGTGCACATGTACCCAGTTTGAGTGAAATGCTGCAAATTTTTGAGCCTCAGAAATTTTCCGTTCTCGATGTAGAAAATATTCGCCTGCATTATGCCCTCACGTTAGAGCATTGGCTGCAAAGATATGAACAGCAGATTGACCGTGTCAACGAAATGTTTGACGAAAATTTCATTCGTGCCTGGCGGCTCTATCTGTCAGCATCTGTAGCTGCATTTCGATCAGGGTCACTTCAGTTATTCCAGGTTGTTTTCACAAATGGCATTAATAATGACATTCCCTGGACGCGCGCCGGCTTATATCAGAATGAACGCTCGTAATCGATGAGAGGATATAACCACTGTGGCAGATGAGGCGTGTGATGTTCTGATTGTCGGTGGAGGACCGGGAGGATCCTCGTGTGCCTGGGGTCTGCGCGATTCCGGGCTGGACGTTCTCATCCTTGATAAAGCGCTCTTTCCGAGAGACAAAGTCTGTGCGGGCTGGATCACTCCGGCCGTTGCTGATTTGCTGAATGTTGACCTGCAAAATTACGCGCGAGACCACATTCTCCAGCCAATCACCCGTTTTCGAACGGGAACAATTGGTGGAACAACGATTCAGACGGAATATCCGGGAATTGTCAGCTATGGCATTCGCCGTTGTGAATTCGATCATTATTTGCTCAAACGCTCTGGAGCCCGAACCAGATTGGGAGAGTCCTTTAAATCGATCGAACGATCCAGCAACGGGTGGATCGTCAACCAATGCCTGCACGCAAAAATGGTAATCGGCGCGGGTGGTCATTTCTGTCCGGTAGCCCGCTGGTTAAACCGAAAAAACCACTCTGAAAAATCGGTCGTTTTGGCACAGGAAGCAGAATTCCCACTCAGCCAGAAACAAAGAAACCTTTGCCTCGTACAACCGGATGCGCCGGAGCTCTACTTCTGCCGCGATCTGAAAGGCTATGGCTGGTGTTTTTTGAAAGACGGATATTTGAATGTTGGCCTGGGGCGCGAAAGTGAAAAACAACTCTCGGCAGCACGAGATGAGTTTACTCAATTCCTTGATCATCAGGCTCGCGTACCAGCAGAAATTCTCGGCAAATTTAAAGGGCACGCCTATCGTTTATATGGCTTACAAAAGCGCACCATGATTGACGATGGGGTGGTACTGATTGGAGATGCCGCTGGCCTGGCTGCACCACAAAGTGGCGAAGGGATCCGACCCGCAGTTGAATCAGGGCTCATCGCCGCTGATGTGATTCGAAAGAGCCACCACGTTTATACAAAAGATCGACTTATTTCCTACCAGGAACAACTCATTGATCGTTTTGGTCCTTGCTCAGACACACCAACAACCAGTGTTGTGCCAGCAGTCATTCGACAGTTCATCGGCAGGCACCTGATGTCTTCCCAATGGTTCACTCGCAAAGTTCTGCTTGATCGCTGGTTTTTGCAAAAACATTTAGCGCCCTTAATACGAAATTGAACTCAATTCAAATATACGAATCACCAGCGCAAAAAGATCCGGTTCATTTATTGATCGCATACCTGTTAACCATAGCAGATTCTATGCGATGAGGCTCGATCCAAATGATTGGGGAAACACTGCTTTCAACCTGGAAACAGACTAGCTTAGTTTTGACCATTCCAGTTCTATTCCCTGCCTGGTCAAAGACTTCTGGAAATCCTGAAGCTGCCTGGCGTTGTTTCGAATCATCCGTGGTGTCTTATGCTTGAAAATTGCCTGAGCACATAAAGCACCAGCTGCTTCACCAATGGACCATTCCACCGGATGTAGACGGTAACAACCATTCGAAATATGTGTCGTTCCAATATTTTTGCAAGCGGGAATCAAGTTTTCAACCCGTTGCGGAATCATCGCGCCTAACGGGATTTGAAATGGGACACTGCCCATATCAATATAATTATCACCACCAGAACTGGGATGAAGATCCAGGTGATAATACCCGATACCTACCGAATCCTGAAATGGTTTTGCAAGAAGCGGTTTGTGGTCTTTGCCCATCGCTTTGAGCCGTTCTGTATAAGTCAGATCCTGCTCTTTGATAGTCAGTTCAGCCCGAATTCGACGGGATTCGCGAATGTAGGGGTACTTGGCCAGTCCATCTTCCGTACCCACAATGTCTTTTCGCAGGCGCAGCCCTTTCCAGCCTTGTTTTCCATCAGACCGCGGCGCATCGGTCTGCAGCCAATAGAGTAATGACAGACTGAGTTGCTTTGCAGCATTCAAGTGCTTCTCGCGCTCAGCTGGAGTCACGTCCGTTATATTCCCCAGCATATAATCATTTTGTGGCCAATTAACAACGGTAATGTCACTGGCATAAGTGCCGGGAACAAAGTTATCGCGATCGATCATCCTGCGATATCGCCAGAGGTTAAGGGATTTGGTGCGCGGCGGCGCAGTATCTTTTCCACAGGGAGCAAACGACAGTCGCTTTGGTTTCAGTGTTCGCGGGTAAGAATAATCAAACGAAAGAATTTTGCCTGACCAGACTGGATTTAAAGGCGGAACATGACTCTTCCAGAAATCATACGTTGCAGGCCGATCAATGGTATGATCTTCCCCTTCCAGATGATCGATGGCAAAACAATGCGTGAACGACTGGATGTTCGCGGGACTGGCCTGCTCAGGTGCATGCGGTTCCTGGGTCTCCCTTTGTGATTCGGCGCCTAAAACGTACTCTGTTCCCGTCAGAGGCAGCAAGTCCCCTTCTTCGCTGGCGTCAACAAAATATTTGCCATGCAATACGACTGCTTTGTTCGCACACGAAGTCTGACAGGTAACCGCTTCGATGTGGTCTCCAGAATAACTGGCACTAATGGGTGTCGTATTCAAAAGCAACGTCAACCGACCACGACTGATTTCGGGAGCTAACATCGACTGCAACACTGCCAGACCGACTTTCGGTTCGTGACAGATGCGTGAGACGGAACCGTTGCCCGGATTCAGATTTTCGATCTGTCGGGCTTTACTGGTTAAGGGGTAATGTTGCCTGTAGTAATTGCGTATCTGCGTACGTAACTGGGCATACGATTTTGTGCGGCCAAACGATTCAATCCACTGATGCTCATCCGGGGGCACAGCTTGTTGAGAAATCTGGCCGCCGATCCAGTCAGTTGGTTCAGTCAAAATCACACGGGCACCATTTCGGCAGGCAGCTAATGCAGCAGCACAACCTCCCAGACCACCACCTGTGATTACTACATCGGCTTTGAGTTCGGAATGTACGGCAGCGTAGCACTTCTGTGAGTGCAAAGCATGCAGTAAAACAGGGCTGAGAATACCAGAGCCGAAAATACCACACTGTTCTAAAAAACGTCGTCGTTTCATCAGATTCCATTTCAAGAATAAGTAGCTGCCGTTCAAACATTTGCATCGTGAAGACAGGCAAACAGAATACAGAGTTTCGCGTCAGGTCATTTAAAACTCTGTGCTCTCAGATTTTGGTGTGTGCACTGATACATTCAATATTGGATTTCGATAAAATGCATCGACTTATGAATCTTGACTCAGAAGCTTGTCCAACAAAAAAGCATTCGCGTTTTTGTATTGCTTCGATGTAGAGACCCCGGGAATCAACAGGTGGCATTCCGTGCCTGCCTTGTCCGCCTTTTCTTTCATCTTAACGCCATACACGGGGTGATGAATACCATGCCCGGCACTTTCTGAAGGCAACTTCATGTTGTTGTTATAAGTCATTAACAGTGGTGGATCATCGGCTGTCAGGTGGTTATAAGGCGAAAATTCTTTATAGAGCGCTTCGTGTTTCGCATAATTCTGCATTACCTCTTTCATGCTCTTACCTCCAACCGCTTTATGAATCATGGCGTGCTTCAGCACATTGGGTCCTAACCAGGGTTCAATAACTTTGGGGTCAATCGATGTCTGTCCTGCAGAAACAGCTGCTGCCGTAACCCGCGTAGATTCACGCAAAACAGGATCCTTTGATTCAGGGTCAGCCAGATCTTCATGTAATAACAGCCACATCGAAGTACAGGCCCCTGCACTGCCACCAGTCAAAGCAATTTTCTGCTTATTGATATTCCACTCTCCGGCTTTGGATCGCAGAAACTGAATCGCGCGAGCGGCATCATGTACGGGAGCAGGTAATGGCGCTTCGCCTGTCAAACGGTAATTGACCGAGGCATAAGAGATTCCTTTATCGAGAAATGCCTTAACATTTCCAACACGACTTTTATCACCACCAATCCAGCCTCCGCCATGAATATAGACCAAAAGTGGACGCGGCCCTTTACCTTTCGCTTCCCAGAAATCCAACTTCGTCATCTGATGCGGACCGTAGGCAACGTCAGCATAAGTCGGTTTGGGTGTCCCTTTTTTATCTGCTGCGGTTGCAGTCGAAGTCACAAAAATAATTGCTAACATCAAGGAAAACAAGAGGCGCAGCATAATATAAGGCCTTTTATCGGTGGTTAAAAAAACAGTCAAATACCCAGAACGTAACCCGCTGAAATGTGCAGATCCTGATTATACCGGAATAAAGCGGGAAAGGTATCCAACACCCGTTTTTATTTCATGATTGAATACGGAATGACACTTCCCTTCGTGTGCATTACTATTCAGGCTAAGAATAGAGTCGAACCCCGGGGCTATTTATTTGGGCAGTTCGAGATTCATCAAAACAAGATCTGTTTTGTGTCTGACATGACCCAATATGAAGACTAAGCAGCACGCTGATCGCTCGCAAGGTTTCCAGGATCCTGAAAACTTTCGTCTTCATCAAATGGAATCATCTGGTTTGCTGCCTGACTGACTTGTCGATGCCGTATCATTACAAATACAACGATGCCCGCAAACGTCAGGGTCGGGAAATGATAGGTATCAATCAGCTCTGTGAAGTGTTTGCCAATGAAAGTACGATTTAATCCTATTATGAGAAACGCAAACAGGCCAATCCCAATCTTCAATGGTTTTGTAAAGTGGTTTTTACTCATCGAAGACCGAATTAACAAGTAGATTGCGGGAAATATCCCCACACAATGCTGCCCCCAGGTCACGGGTGAGTAAAGCAGGATCAGTACGGAAATTGCACTACATTCCCATAGAATACGTTCATCGTTCCGGTCCTTGATCCGCCCACGAAACCACCAGGCAACCAGTCCCAGCAGAAATAACATCGTGAATTTGACAGTGCGTCCCGCAATTTGCGGAGGGAGATTCAGAAAATCAACATACAGGGGGCGAATCGATCCGCGCGTTATGTTCGGGTGGTAAATGCATTACACATATCTGGCCAGAGTCGGTTTTAACGACATGTTAGATAAAGGTACCTCTCCCGAAATTCCTCGAGACGGATCTGTTTGCTGGAGACCTTTTAAGACTGTGCCACCCCATTGCCGGAAAGCGACATCAAATTCGGTGTAACCAAGTTTGAACATGGGAGAAAGAGTAAAAAAAACAGCAGCTGCAAATGTAAACGCAGCCATTTTCCATTCTCGCTTCCAAATGAAATAAGCCCAGAAGAGTGAAGGCGTACATTTCAGCGCCATCGCAAAACCGAGAAAGAGACTTCCAAGCAGTTCTCGCTTTTCGCGCCACAAATAAATGCTGAACCAGGAAAGTGCAACTAACGCAAGGTTGGCACCACATTCCAGCATATCTCGCACGAGGTAACGACTCGAAAGTACAATGGCAATGACAGTCATCCAGAACAGAACATTTCGATGGAGTGGAAGTGGTTTTTCACTGAGTCGATTCAGTGACCAGATCAGAAGCCCCAATGAAAAGAAAAAAAGAGGGTATATCAGAAGATACGCAGTATGCATGGGAATGTCGGCCAGCACCGAATGCACATAACCCCAAAATGGGGGATAAGGATAATTGTGACCACCCTTATAGAGAAACTCACCCGTCGCAATTAACTCACCTGATTTCCAATGCAGTGGAAAATCTCCGGGAGGTTTTTTCCAGATTCTCAAAAACTGGATGACGGAAATAATGATTCCCAATCCAATCGCCGTTCGTTCCCATACTCGTTGGCGGGAAGCAAACCAGCATTTGATTGTTTCATAATTCATTATAATCGACAGCCCTGTCTTTAGCTTACAATTAAGCTGGTTAATTTGATCGATTGTTGGTGATCAAGATATTATGTCAGGCTAGAACGGGCGTGTTGAGGTTTGAATTTCCTGAGAAAAAATCCTGTTCCAGACGAGATACTATCAAATTTTGAAATTTTGAGTCAATAGCGGGATTAAGACTGGAATACGCTCATTTTCCCGGAGATTCTGCGTTTGCATGTTCACATTGATAACAGAGAGCTTCAAAGGTGGAACCAGGCAACACCAAAGAAAATCACCACCGTTTCATATCCAGACTCCGTGGTATCAACGTGTCATTTTTTGAGAATAGTACGAACAGACGACATAGATATCAGAAGTCCGGTTGTATTCATGAGATCTCACTTGCTCTAAGCAGTTCCTTTTTGTGAATCAACCGATTAAAATAAGTTCTCTGAAATGGGATCAGCAATCCCATTACTGATCTAAACCCTGGCTGGAGATCGAACGTATGAAGTATCTGGTTTCATGTAGAATTCTCTGTTTATTCTTTTTTGTCTTATCAGTTCAATTCGCTGTCGCAGGCGAAAAAGTGGACGCCGAATCAACAGAGAAAACCGAAAAGCTCTGGAAAGAAATCGGGCCTCACTTTAAACCGTCGAAAGAATTCAAAGGAGACATGGGAAACTATCGAAGCCCTTTGAAGTTCTATGATGGCCGTCCCGTAAAATCGTCTGAAGATTGGCAACAACGGCGGCAGGAAATCATGAAGACCTGGCATTCGATGATGGGCGAATGGCCTCCCGTCAACGAAAACCCCCAGGTAAAATATCTGAAAAAGGTGCACCGTGACAACTTCACACAATATACGGTTCAATTTGATATTGCACCGGGGCATCCTAATACCGGCTACCTTCTCATACCGGATACTGCAAAACCAAATCGGAGCACACCGGCGGCACTCGTTGTCTTTTATGAACCAGAAACCGGTGTTGGCTTGAAGGGAGAGAACCGTGACTTTGCCTATCAACTGGCCAAACGTGGGTTTGTTACGTTTTCCGTCGGCCACGACTACTCTCTCTATTATCCCAATCGAAAGAATGCAAAAATCCAGCCTTTGTCTGCATTAGCCTATGGAGCTGCGAATGCCTTTCATGTACTGGCTAATCGTAAAGAAGTTGACCCGGAAAGAATCGGGATTATCGGGCATTCCTACGGCGGTAAATGGGCTATGTTTGCTTCCTGCCTGTACGACAAATTCGCATGTGCCGCCTGGTCTGATGGTGGAATTGTCTTCGACGAAAAAAGGCCCAGTGTGAATTATTGGGAACCATGGTATTTGGGATATGCCGGACCTGACTTTCGCAAAAGAGGATTACCAACAAAAGAAAACCCGCGGACAGGGCTCTACAAACGACTGATCAAAGAAGGATATGATCTGCACGAGCTACATGCCTTGATGGCACCTCGCCCGTTTCTGGTTTCGGGCGGATCTGAAGATCAGCCGAAACGATGGCGGCCATTGAACCACACGATCGCCGTCAACCGGTTTTTAGGTTATGAAAACAGAGTCATGATGACCAATCGCGAAAAACACTCTCCCAACCCCAAATCCAACGAGAAAATATACCAGTTCTTCGAGTACTGGCTGAAACTGAATCAAATCAAACAAAAGTAAGTACACATAAAACCATATCGGGAATTATTTTCAGGGCCATTTGCAACAGTGTGTCAGTCAGATTATTGGAATTCTTGTTTTTTCGATCTCATACTGGCAAACAAACGATTGCATGATAAACTAATACCAGCATCCTCGAGAGAAAAACGTATTACTGAATCGCGACAAGTTGAGTCCACATCCCTGTTCAAATCTGTTCCAGAAACGAGTTCGAAAAATGAATGAAACTCCCCTGCCCTCCATCAAAGACTTCAAGCTGACAGGAATCATTCTTTGTGTCGCTGGAGCTATCTGTTTGATCACACCATTTATTGCGGGTGCTGCCGTTGTATTTGTGATAGGGTTTTCGTTGCTGCTGGGAGGCGTTCTCTATGTAGTTCAAGGAATAAGTATCAGCGATGCCCCAGGTAAAACACAGCATATACTTTTAGGAGCTTTAATGATTCTCGGAGGAATCAGCGCCCTGAGCCATCCATTATATGGTCTCAAATTACTGACTCTGGTAATGGCAATATTTTTTATCTTCGAAGGGACCTGGAAAATAGTGATGGCCATGGCCATACCGGCAGACAGTGGGCGAAACAGCGTTCTGTTCAGCGGAATTATTTCTCTGCTACTCGGCGGACTGATTGGGAGTGAATGGCCACTCTCAGGCACCTGGGCTGTCGGAACCTTGTTAGGCGTCGACTTTTTACTCACTGGATTCTTCCTGATTAACCTTGCAGGTACCCAGAAACCAGATGAGCCGGAGACTATTGAAACAACGACAACTGATGCTTAAAAAAGCAGACCGCATTAGACATCTTTAATGCAATACATCAGGTAAAGTGCTTACGGTGCCGGCGGGGGTAACGTGACATCCGGTTTGGTCTGTTGTGTCGGCTTGAGCACCTTGACATCAGTCCGAGTCGCACTATTACCCGATTTGGGATCGGCTTTGAATTGATTGCTTCCAAGCTGTGCCTGATGATCGGGAGACATCCGGTTGCGATAGATAACCAGACCATCGACCGCATGGTATAGCGCCGAATAATCTATGGATTCATCTTGATTCTCGATGATATCATTTGCCAGCAGAGAGACGGCTTTGCGAACCCACTCCTCATTCAGACGTTTTTCAGGCAAAGCCATCATCAGAAATTCCAGTGTATGCCCCGTTGTTTCCAATCGCTCTTCAAAATTCCGGCTCGCACTTTTTTGAAAGAAATATTCGTAAGAAAACGAACCATCCGTATTTTGCAATGCTTTCGCTTCTTCAATATAACGCTGTATCTTCTGGTCTGCTTCCAACCAGTACCCGCGTAATCGTTGCCCGGAATTCTGATATGTGTTTCTTGCATAAGATAGAGAAAACAGAGCGTGAGTGCCTCCGCAGGCAGAATCATTTGAGAGCGTCTCGTTCTGCATAAAGACCAAATCTTCGATACGCCACTCTTCACCATCTTTATTCAACCAGATGGCATCGGGCCCCAGGTAATGCACGAGCCCCCACAATGACCAGGTCACTTCCTCATTCTCTTTGATTTCCATTTGTGCATCGCGAACAATATCTGCCACAGTGATCGGTCCATCCGGCGTTTGAAACTCATGATCCAGTGGAACATCTGCCATGGCTAAAATTGCCAACGTCTGATTTTTGTGTCCTTCGAATGCATTGGATTTCGTATAGCGATGTGCCCGCCCTCCAAACTCAGTTTTCTGAAACCAGGGTTCTTTGTCATAGAAGACCCCCGATGAAATCCACTCAAGTGCATTCACAGATTTGCCTTGTTTCTTGAGCTGATACTCTTTTCGAAATGCCAGCATGCCATGGTAAATCTCCCACGGCGAGTGCTTTTCAGACTCCAGATAGCGCTGCTGCGCAATGGCAATCGCCTGTTCCACCTTCTTCAATAGTTCTGCACCTGATTCTACCTGCGATGAACCGAAAGAGAGATTGGCCTCTTCAGCGCTTTTTTCGCAACCAGAAATCAGTCCAACAGATACCGAAAGGAGAATTAAAAACGTCAAGCGCGTACAGAATCTCATGTTGCAGCAAACTCCAGGTGAACAGAATCAGAATGACCAAAGCAGGTCATTTGTGATCGAAATTGAGTCAAAAAACTCATTAAAACAGGTAATATCAGGCAAATATATCACCAGAACCAGGCAGTGTAAACTTCTTATACCTACTATTTTCCATGCTATCGCAGGGACTTGTGAATCGCAACAATCGACAGAATATTTCCGTTTATCCCGTAAAATCGAACTTCTTCCGACCATCATAGCAGCCGACACAACCCACCTTATGTCCAGTAACTGACCCACGCCCTGTTGCCCTTCACACTTTGTGAGGCTTCATTTCATTGATCTTTGAGCGTAACTAGCACCTGCAACAGTTCAGGATAGTTAATTTGAGATGCACTACGTGTTTTAAATGAAATTAGATTTGAATAATACGGATCACCAGAACTCGATTCAGTCATTTTGATCAATTGAATTTGTGACTCAAAATCAAATATTTCCGCCATAATGCATGGCCATCCAAATTGAATTCGTAGAAACTAAATTGATGGATGCTCCAGACTAAGTAAAATCAATTCGTAAAAAAATGTACTTTACATCTCAGAAGGAAATTCACATGACTCTTTTTATGCAGCGTTTGATAACTCTCGCCTCGACATTTCTGGTAGTCATCGGCATGGTAACAACGTCACCTCATGCGCGAGCCAATTGATGTTGGCAACCGGTTAGAACTATTCGTTGATGACCATCTCATCGGAAAAATAAGTGGTGATATTCAACAGGAACTAATCAAACCCGAACCTAAAGAAGTCGTGTTTGTGACAGACGAGCCCTGGGAAGGAAACACTTCTGGTTATTATTCTATTTTCCAGGATGGCGACATGTATCGCATGATCTATCGCGGCTGGAATCATGACACAAAGAAAAAAATGACTCATAAAGAGTTGGCCTGCTACGCGGAAAGTAAAGACGGTATTCACTGGAACAAACCAAAAATTGGTGCGTTTGAATGGGATGGCTCTAAAGCAAACAACATCGTCTGGAAAGGCCCCGGCGCGCACTGCTTCACAGCCTTCCGTGACGACAACCCCAAAGCACCAGCCGAAGCGCGTTATAAAGCGCTTGACAGAACCAGAGGTGGTTTGCTGGCATTTCAATCGCCAGACTGCAAGCATTGGAAGTTAATGCAAAAGAAACCAGTCATTACACGTGGTGCCTTTGATTCACAGAACCTCGCTTTCTGGGACGCAGATCGTAAAGAATATCGCGCCTATTGGCGGATTTTTTCGAATGGTGTGCGTGCCATTCGAACAGCGACTTCAAAGGATTTCATACACTGGGAAAACGAAGCCGATTTAAAGTACACCAAAGGAACGCCAAGCGAGCATCTTTACACCAATGCGATTCAGAAATATTCCCGAGCCCCCCACCTTTTTATTGGTTTTCCCACACGATTTGAAACAAAGAGCCAACAGGTCGAACCCATTTTGATGACCAGCCGAGATGGGATTACGTTTCATCGCCATGCAGACGCTGTGATTCCACGCACGGCTCCGAAAGATCGAAATCATAACCGCAGCAACTACATGACCTGGGGCATGTTGCAACTACCCGGCAAGCCAAACGAAATCTCAGTTTACGGCACTGAGAACTACTACGAACCAACACCAGGCAGAGTACGTCGATTTGTCTATCGTGTCGATGGATTTGTTGCCTTACGCGGAGGCAGTGATGGCGGACAGGTAACGACAAAACTATTACGATACAAAGGACAGAAACTACTCCTCAACTACCTTGTTCGCACAGGCGGCTCCCTCAAAGTCGAAGCTCTTGACGAATCAGGAAAAGTCGTCGGAATATCGAAACCATTAAGTGGCGATGCCATCGATGCCCCGGTCAGCTGGCAACAGAACCCCAACTTAAGCCAAGGCGTCGTTCAACTCCGTTTTACTATCAAGAACGCCGATTTGTTTTCACTCCGCTTTGATTGAAGTACCTTTTATGAGAAACTGGAATAATGCGTGTTGTCGTGCCCACAGCTCATGCTGAAGTCAATGTCAACGGAATCATTTTGATAGCTGCCTTCGCTTTGCTGAGCAGCGTGATTCCACAAAACGTATATAGTCAGCAGCCTCTCCTCACGCAGTCGGTACCTCGAAAGACAGGCCAACTCAAACTGCCTTCGGTTAAGTTTACTCCAGGTCCTGTGATTCCGGGTCTCAAACAACATGCGGTTCCTCAAGGCATCGCCTGTGTGAACGATCCGCAGAGAATTATCATCTCGCATTATTTTGAAAACGCGCCATCCTGCTTAACAGTCTTGAACAGTTCCACCGGAAAAATAGTTTCCCAGACAACGCTCAAAGAAGTTTCCGGCAAGTTACATCGCGGGCATGCTGGCGGAATCGCAGTGGTGAAGAACTCTCTGTTCGTTGCCTCTGATGGATACCTCTTGCAGTATCAACTTAAACCGATTCTAGCTCCCAATCCCCCAAAGAGTCTGTCAGCTGTCAACAGAAAAAAATGCGAAACAACGGCGGCATTCTGCACCGCCACAAACCGGATGCTCTTTGTTGGTGATTTTGCGTACGGGAAAGATTACCCAACAGAGGCTTCGCATCACATCAGGGACCGGAAAGGCGTCCAAAAATACGCATGGGTCTGCGGCTACGATACCGCTGATCCATTCGGTACGCCAAAGTGTATTTTGTCGATCCGACAACGTGTGCAAGGCATGTGCGTTTACGACGATCGAATCTTCCTCAGCGTTTCCTATGGACGAAGAAATCGCAGTAAGATTGTTGTTTACCGCAACCCAATCGGGAACGCTCCTCATTCAAACGTCATTATCGAAAACGGTATTTCCGTTCCCCTCTGGTTTCTTGATGGCGAGAATTATCTTGGGGAAATCGACTTTCCTCCGATGTCCGAGGGACTCGCAATGCTGGGTGATCAACTCGCTGTACTGTCTGAATCCGGCGCCAGCAAATATCAGTTCGGCGGAAAAGGTCCACTCGACGTCATTCTTCTTTTGGACGTATCAAAGAGAAAGTAACGCATGGAATCGTACAAACTCGAAGCAAGCGATTTTGTGCCATATTTCAACAAGTACCAGGCAGAATAAGAAAAAACGCCTCAATCCTTCAATGACAAAGGATTTAAGCGTCAATTGTCTGCATGTGTCTTCTTATGACACGAGTAGCGGTGGAGGGATTCGAACCCCCGACACGCGGATTATGATTCCGCTGCTCTAACCGACTGAGCTACACCGCCAGAATTGCGTGGGATACACTACGTAATAGATCCCTGTAATAGATCCCTATCCTACAGAAAGTTGGCTTGAGAGAAAAGTCTTTCTCCGGTGCTAACTTCCTTAGATGTCTCACTTTATCAGCAAAAAAGCCGATGAGAACTCGAAAGCTTAACAAATTCTTTGTTGATCGCAAGTCAACCGCTACCCTCTACACAAAATGCAGCTGAATTTGGTTGATTGTGACTCAATTCTCGTGGCGTTATACTCACATTCCATAGATCAACAGCCTGGAATTGTCTTGGGGAGTGTCTTAAAAATGACAAAATTGTTGCCTTGGATTCTGATACCTTGTGTATTGTTCCTGAATAACGGACTGCCGGAAGCCTTCGCACAGGAAGCAAAATCCCCTGCTCTGAAAACAGTCACCAGGACGATTGTATTTCAGAGCGGCGAAAGCGGTTATCACTCGTTCCGAATTCCAGCTTTAATCGTATCACCGAAGGGAACACTGCTTGCCTTTGCGGAAGGACGGAAAAACAGTCTGAGTGACAGTGGAAATATCGATCTGGTTCTCAAACGCAGCACAGATCAGGGAAAAACGTGGTCTCAATTGTCCGTTCTGTGGAATGATGGCGAGAATACGTGTGGCAACCCCTGCCCTGTCATTGACCAGTCCACAGGGCGTATCTGGCTGCCTTTGACCTGGAACCACGGGAAGGATCATCAGAAGCAAATCAAAGATAAAACAGGACTCGATACACGTCGTGTCTATATGAGTTATTCAGATGATGATGGTGTCACCTGGAAGACACCTTATGAGATAACCAATTCTACAAAAAAGCCGGAGTGGACCTGGTATGCCACTGGCCCGGGTAACGGGATTCAATTGACATACGGCAAACACAAAGGACGGCTGGTAATTCCCTGCGATCATAATGTCACACTGGACGGAAAAATTGTAAGGCGGTCGCATGCCATCTATTCAGACGATCATGGTAAGACCTGGCAGCTCAGCCAGGCAATTGGTGAAAAAACGAATGAGTGTGCTGTCGTTGAGTTAACTGATGGTCGTCTTCTGATGAATATGCGCAGCTATCATGGCAAGAATCGACGGGCGATCGCGTTCTCTGAAGATGGAGGCGAAACCTGGTCTGATGTGACTCTGGATCAGGCATTAATCGAGCCCGTCTGCCAGGCCAGTCTGATACGTGTCCGGTTTTCCAAAATGGTGGGAAACCGGGACAGATTCTTTTCAGTAATCCAGCCAGTAAAAAACGGGAAAAGATGACAGTCCGCCTGAGTGAAGATGACGGCAAGACATGGTCTGTATCCCGATTAGTAACGCCAGATCCTTCTGCTTATTCCAGTCTGGCTGTTTTAGCTGACGGTAAAATCGGTCTGCTCTATGAGCGGGACGGATCTCAGAAAATTGAATTTGTCACTTTTAACTTGAAACAATTTGGAACCGGACATTAAATGACTGGTAATGACGCTTTAATTTGAAATCCGAAATGAGAACTTGCAGCATATGAATACATTACTCGATCGTTTTTTGCGTTATGTTCAAATCGATACCCAATCGGATGAAACGAGCCCTACTTTTCCCAGTACGGAAAAACAACTGGTTTTAAGTCGAATGCTCTTTGATGAGTGTCGGCAAATGAACCTCGAAGATGTAACGATCAACGAATATGGTATCGTGATGGCAACAATTCCAGGCACCATTGATGGTGCTGTACCGGCTATTGGGTGGGTCGCGCATGTTGATACATCTCCCGAATTTTCAGTAACAGATGTGAAACCGATTGTTCACGAAAACTATGGCGGAAAAGATCTGGTACTCCCCGGCGATCCAAGTCGTATCTTGCGAGTGAGCGAGGAACCACGTCTTAAACAAATGCAGGGCAAAACCGTAATTACTACTGACGGAACGACGCTTCTGGGAGCAGATGATAAATCGGGCGTGGCAGTGATGATGACGGCTGCCGCACATTTAATGGCTGACCGAACGATACAACACGGTCCCATTCGACTCTGTTTTACGTGTGACGAAGAGATCGGCCGTGGAATTGAAAAACTGGACCTGGAGACATTCGGTGTCTGCTGTGCCTACACACTGGACAGCGACGGGAGTGGGCGGATTGACTCAGAAACGTTTTCAGCCGATCAGGCGGTCATCGTTGTCCGCGGTGTGAACACGCACCCTTCTGTCGGGAAAGGAGTCATGGTCAACGCGATTCGGATCTTATCTGATCTGATTTCTCAATTACCAACAGAAACACTCAGCCCTGAAACAACAGACGGCCGTGATGGTTTTATCCACCCCTATCATCTTGAAGGCAGTGTTTCTGAAGCCTCAGCACGCTTAATCTTACGAGATTTTGAAACGGAAAAACTGGACGAATACGCCCAGCTGTTGGAAACGCTGGCGGATCCCCTGCGAACACAGCATCCCAAAGCAGAAATCACAATTACCATTCATAAACAGTACCGAAATATGCGTGATGGTTTACAGAAAGAACCTCGCGCATTGGAAAAAGCGATTGAAGCCACACGTGCTGCCGGTCTGGAACCAAACCTGGATATCATTCGTGGTGGTACAGACGGCTCCTTACTGACAGAAAAAGGGTTGCCGACACCAAACCTCTCCAGTGGTCAACATAACCCCCATTCTCCGTTGGAGTGGACAACTCTGGAAGAAATGCAGCAGGCAGTCAATGTCCTACTGCAGCTGGCCATTCTCTGGGGACAGGAACATTGATAGTCTGATTGAATGTCTGACTGACGAGTTGAATCTTTTCTGCAAATCCGTTCTTTTTTTCTTGAAGTAAGTCTCCTGAGATCCGGTTATACCAATAACGCGGATGAGTAAAAGCAGACAAAAGTGACAGCCACCTTTGTACCAGTTGAATTAAGGAGTTACGAGAAAAACGTCTTCTCTCATCTGATCTCGACATCTCTATTTTCAAAGCAAGATTTAAAAATAGATCGATTATCCAGATCATGCTGCATCTTCATGAAAACGATTGTTTGACCATCGTTTTTTGTGGCTTATGTTAAACATATCGGCAAGATAATTGTTTAAATAGACGTTGTACATTTTTGTGCAGCGTGAACCAGCGCACAAATTTCAGTTTGCTTTTGATGTGCCCTGCTTGTGGCGGCCATCAGAAACGGAATGAATCGCTGGTATAGAGGGGGAAATATGTTTTCATCTACAAAGACGCAGCTTCTGAAGAGTTTAAATCCAAAAACGTTATGTGTACAGATATTGGGATGTTCGTTAGCATTGGTTTCAACGGTTGCCTATGCAGATCCTGGCGAGTTACCCATTGTCATTCCAGTCACGCAAACCCAGTCGATTGCAAAAGGTGAGGAGTTTGAGCGAAACCGACAATGGATTAAGGCAATCGAGCATTATGAAGAGGCTTTGAAAGAATGGCCTCAAAACGACAATATTAAATACGGTCTGCGTCGTGCAAAAATTCACTTTGGAATTGACCGGCGTTACATGGATGACAGTTTTTCTAAAGTCCTGCTGTCTCAATCGCGCCGTGAAGCTTTTATTCTATTCGACGAAATCTTATCCAAGATTCAGTCACATTTTGTTGATCCGCTGAGCACGACCTCTTATGTAGCACACGGAACAGAGAGCCTTTATCTGGCACAGGCAAATGATGAATTTACCAAAGCACATTTGCAGGGAGTTCCATCAGATAAAATTCGGAAAGTCCGTCGTACCTTGCGAGAACAGTACTGGAACAAGCAGATATCCAGCCATCATGGGGCACATCAACTGATCAATGAAGTTTGTGACCTGACCTATCAAAATCTGGGACTGCGAGACACTGCCGTCATTGCTGAATACATGTTTGGTGGTTGCAATGCACTCGATGATTACAGCAGCTTTCTTACGCCCGAACGACTGGGTGACCTTTATGACAACATTGAAGGTGAATTTGTCGGTATTGGCATTGAAATGAAAGCAGAGATTGGCGAAGGAATGTTGTTAATCAATGTTCTGCCTGACAGCCCTGCAGAAAGTGGAGGCGTCTTGTCTGGGGATCATATTGTCAGCATTGATCAGATCGATTGCCGAAACATGACTACAGACAAGGCCGCAAACTTATTACGAGGTTCGTCAGGAAGTCAGGTCGTGCTGGAACTGGAAAGCCCTGATGGCGGCGCCACACGCATTGCCAAAGTGACAAGAAAAGCAGTTCAGGTAAGAAGCTTCCCCATTGTGAAAATGCTTGATCGAGAAAACGGCATCGGGTACATCAAGATGACCGGTTTTCAGAAAACATCCGCTTCGGAACTGGATGCCGCATTAAAAAAATTGCACGGGCAAGGTATGCGATCCCTTATCTGGGATGTGCGCGGAAATCCGGGGGGATTACTATCCGCTGCAGTTGAAGTACTTGATCGTTTCCTGGAAGAAGGAACATTGGTTTCCACACGTGGAAGGGTTACTGATCAGAACTGGAGCTATACAGCACACCGCCCTGGTACGTGGAAAATCCCGCTGGTTTTATTGGTCGATGGTAATAGTGCCAGTGCCAGTGAAATTGTGGCTGGAGCCCTCACCGACCACCGTCGCGCTACAGTAATTGGCAGGAAAACCTACGGTAAGTGGTCTGTGCAGAGTATCTTCCCCATTCGAGGTTCAACTGGATTACGGTTAACCACCGCGAAATTCTATTCGCCTCAGGGAAATACTTATGGTAAGATTGGCATCAAACCAAAAATCACGGTTGAGAAAGATGAACTGCAGACAGCCATGTACGGTGCGTCACGCGAGCAAAAGCTGGCAGCAGACTCTGATATCAAACGTGGCCTGCAAATCCTACAAAGGCAGTATGCTGTAACACCATGAAAGATGAACGTGCCAACTGGCTCAGACAAGGAAAAGGCCCTACACCCGATTTAAGATGGTCTTTTTCGACAGAGGCTCCTTTACTTGCTCTGGATCTGGCACGCGAAACCGGGGAAATTCTGGCCGCCGATATTTCAGGCGGCCTTTATTTATTGGATCGGCAAGGTCAGTTTCTACATCTCAATCGTGGAATCAAGGATGTGCAACTGGTGCACTGGAGTGATCGTGGGAAGCTGGGAGCTGCGATTTACTCTGATAATAATATCTGCTGCTTCGATCGCGATTTAAACGTTTTGTGGGCAATCTCCTTTTCCGTAGAGTGTCTGGCGATCACGATGGATCCTTATGGAAACTATGTCGCAGTCAGTATCGCAAGCGGTAAAACCATAATCATTGATTCCCAAAAGAAAAAAGTCGCCAGCTTTGAAACCATTCGTCCGCTTAGTTATTTGCAGTTTCAAGCGACGGCACCGCTCTTGATGGGAGCAGCAGAAAATGGATTGATCTGTTGCCATGATCTGGAGGGAAATTGTGTCTGGAGCGAGAAACACTGGTCGAACTGTGGCGGAATGTCAGTCGCCGGTGATGGCCAGTGGACCTTACTTGCCGGATTCAACTACGGAATTTTAATTTTTGATCACGAAGGAGAATCTGCGGGCACGTTCGTTTTTGAAGGAACTCCGAAAGTGATTGCTTCAGATTTTTCTGCAAAAAGGATCGTTGCAGCGACTGTTGAACAGGAATTATACTGGTTAAATCAGGAAGGAAAACTTCTTTGGGGGGGAGTCATTCCAGAGGATCCTGTTGAAGTTGCCTGTGACCCATTCGGAAAATGGTGTGTTTGCGGCATGAAATCCGGCCTTGTACAGTGCCTGGACTGGACTGATACAATTTAAAGTGCAACTCTACATGATGATTCCAATTTGCAGGCAGGTCAGACAGTCTGTCCCAATTTCATGTCTCAGAAATATGGAAAAGTAGGAGAGTCTATTTTGACTCTCCCCTTACAAATGCTTATGATATAAGGTCTTCCATCTTCATGTATCTTCTGACATTAGATCAATTCTTGATTTATCAAATAAGCAGCGCACAGTGATCATGCTTTTTGAGTTTGTCGATTCAGACGGTCCGGGGTAGGCTTATGGCCAAGCAGAATAAAGGCACTCCAGAAAGGAAAAAACGTCAGCCTGCGCGCATCCCGAAGTTAGAATCACTGGGTAAATACCAGATTCAAAAACAAATAGGCGCCGGAGGAATGGGAGCCGTTTTTCTGGCGCACGACACCAGACTTAACCGCCTGGCTGCTTTAAAAGTGCTGCCCCGCGATAAAGCAGAAAATCCCGTACTTGTCAAACGTTTTAAAGCAGAAGGACAAGCAGCCGCACACTTGCGCCATGAAAATATCGTCTCGGTATATGATGCGGGAGAGGAAGATGGATATCTTTATATTGCACTGGAATATATCGATGGAATCGACTTGCATGAACTGATCTCCAAAAAAAAGCGAATCGCTGTTCCAAGATCGCTTGAAATCATCACACAGGTAACCCGGGCATTAGCACATGCCTATGAACAGGGTATCGTCCACAGAGACATCAAACCAGCCAACATTCTGATTCGACATGATGGTGTCGTGAAATTAACAGACCTGGGTCTCGCTCGATCCATAGACGATAATACGGAAACGAATATTACCCGTGCGGGTACCACAGTAGGTACAGTCGACTATATGGCTCCCGAACAAGCCCGAGACAGCAAGGCTGCTGATATCCGAAGCGATCTCTATTCTCTCGGCTGCACCTGGTATCATATGCTGACTGGCCGTGCTCCTTTTTCTGAAGGCAGCCTGACAAATAAGCTGGCAGCACATGCTTCCAAACCACCACCTGACCCACGTGAATTAAATGATCGTGTACCTGAAGGAATGGTAGCGATCATGCAACGCATGATGGCCAAGTTGCAAAAAGACCGATATCAGACGCCGGGTAATCTACTGGAAGATTTGAAGAATTCGAATCTGAAACGATCTAATGTTGACAACAACGTGCTGGAAGCATTAGCCAATGATGAATCGGACAGCGAACAGGAAACACCCGAATCGAATCTGAAACAGGCTGCAGATAGTAGCGATTTTCTCATCAATCAGTTCATGCCGGATTATAGCAGCACCACAGATGAAAATGAAGATGATTCAGTCGACCACATCAGCACCAGTTTCGATTTACAGAAACTGGCAGATGGATTAGAGACCTCAGCAGAATCTGAGGAGCCTGAGAACAGACAGCGTAAAAAACCCGTGAGACGATCCATTGAGCCTGAACCAGTCTCCAAAAAAAGAGGAAAGCAATCGAAAACACGTCGTGAAGAACCTGAGCCCGAAGAAGGTTCCGTCATCTCAGATTCCGCTATGAAAACACGCCAGACGGCTGATTCCAGAAAAAGAGGAACTTCTGACAAACGGAAAAAAAAGAGGAAGCCGGTTTCCGAGACTAAAAAAAGATCGCAGAAAGGAACTACGGAACCAGACCTGCCACAGAAATCTTCCCGAAAAAAAACGCAGCATGCTTCCTCTTCAGAAAAGCAAATTTCCGTCGACTATAAGCGGATTGCCATGTTAATCGGGGGGGTCATCCTGTTAATTCTCCTGATTTTGCTGGGAATGAAATCGTTCAATTCATCTGATCAAAACCAACCCGGATCAGGAAATAACCCATTTGCAACTGAAGAGCAGAATCAGCAACTCTTCGAGAACCAGAGTCCGATCGAGGGTGAATCGCAGCCCCCTGAGGAAACAGGGAATTCACCACAAACAGTTGAACTGACTGATAGCGAGACTCAACGGGAGAAATCATCAACAGAACCGAAAAATCTATCAAACACAACATCGAAAAACATCACTGTAAGAGGACAAGAGCAAAGACTTCTGCCGCAATGGGGCCCGGGGTTCTTACCGCTCACTGACTCAAAAGATGTCAACCCCTATCCCGATTTACCTGTTTTCAAAGTCGTCAGAAATAAGACGAAAGATGGTATTTTTCGCAGTCTCGATGAAGCAATCAAAGCGGTGCCTTCAAAGGGAGCTGTAATTCGTCTGCTGGGACAGGGACCGTTTCTACTAAATCCGCATCGCATTCAAAATATCCCACACCTGATTATCATGGCAGACTCTCAACAGAATCCAGTTGTCGTGATTCAAGCGAAAGGCTCTAAACCACAACAGTTAGAAACGGATCTTTTTACTATTTCAGCCGGAGAGATCCGTTTTAAAGGAATTCATTTTCTATTTGATGCTTCTCAACTGCCTGGCTCGGGAACCTGTAATATCTTCAGTATCGATCAATCTGATCTTACTTTTCAAAACAGCTCGTTCTCATTAACAGGGAAAAATCAAACAAACATTCGACTGATTAATTCCACAGGTGATCCAAGAACAACTACGGCACGCCCTCAAGGGGAGTCACGTATTCTGTTAGAAAACTCCGTAATTACTGGTGAAAATCTGGAATCAGTCCGAGTCAATCAGGCTTATGCGGATGTGTTGATCTCAAATTGTTATATTTCCTCAAACGGGGCACCGTGTCTGGAAGCTACCGGTCTGGGGTTAATCAAAAAAAACTCATCACTTCTGGAAGAACGCCGTATCCCCTTCTCTGCTCGAATCTTTTCCAGCACCCTGCTCTCTGACCGGTCAATCATTGAGATGAATGGGCCCACTGAAAAGAAAGAAAAAAAACAGGCCGGACAGTCAGAATCAAAGTCAACTCTTCCTCCTCAAACCGAAATCATTGTTGTTAATTCCGTTCTGATTGGTAATCCAGATCAAAAAAATTCATCCATGCTTTCCTTGATCAACTGGCCCCTGGACCAATTACGTAAAGAAAGCAAGAGCCGCTTCAAAGGACTGAATTTTCAATTGGAAAGTTCTTTGTTATGGGGATGGCCACATTACGTAAGTGCATCCGAATCTGATACGTCCCAAAACACCTTCCAGATTGATTCCCATCGAACCTGGCAACAAAGCTGGGGTATCATAGTAGCGGCACATGCATTCAATCCCCAGATCCCTTCAGAATTGAATGAATTACGGGCACCGGCGTTAATAAAACCCCTACTTGATTTTTCCAGACAAAAAGCGGTTTACGCAATTTCAGAAGGAGGCGTTATCGCGGGCTGTGATCCTGCAGCCTTAAACAGCATTTCTCCAGGTCAGCTGGATCGTGTTAATGCCACGCTTGAGAAACCTCAGATTGCGAAACAAATTAAGGATATATTTGCAAAAGCAAAAACTGTTACTTTTGACATGACGAAGAGAGATCTGGCTGAGTTTCTCAACAGCGCGGCAATATCAGGGCCAACAAATGTCATTGTGAGTGGCCAGGGAATTTGTTACACGATGCCGATTCTGATCCAGAACAAACAGGTGCGTCTGCAATTTCAGAAAAAAACAGATACGAATCCGTTCATAATTCAGCTCAAGCTCTCCTCAGCTGCTGTCAAAAAACGTCCACGTAATTTAAAGTCACCTGCAATCCCCTCGTTTATAACACTGAATAATTCAACACTGGAACTTACAGGAGGCCACTTTCGGATTCCCGCTGAGAGAAAAGGAGTCATTCCCAGGCATTTTCTGCATTCCCAGAATTCTCTGGTGGCATTAAAGCGATGTGAAATCAATGCCATGCTGATCAATAACAAACGTTTTCAGTCCGTTGCTTATGCCGGCTCTGGAAAGATGAATCAAGTCCTGATTGATTCTTCCTATCTGGCCACTTCGGGAACAATATTTGAATCACATGCTTCCAAACTGAATATTGATATTCAGAACAGCCTGCTGTTAAGTCAATCAAATCTCTTTGCATTCGAGAATCAGAATTCAGAACCTTCATCAATTAAAGTGACATTGCACCAGAACACACTGGTCTCCCGGGAATCATTTTTTACATTTCAAGAGAATGATGATAAGACAAAAACAGGGAAGACCAGCGTACAGATTTTTGCAGATGAATCTCTGTTTATACCAGCGCCATCAACTCCGGCGATGCGATCCAATCTACAGACCGTTTCTCTTTTCTCTATGCCACAGAAATTACGAGATAATAAAAATGTGAAGTGGTGGGGTAATTCAAACGGTTTTATGGTAGAGAAGTTAAATTTACTGGCTGAAAAAGGATCGGCTTCTCAAACAGGTAACAGCAATGGATTTTTAAAGGGAATGGAAGAGATGTTCGGAACGGAAGCGAACCAGCATACCTTGGCACTCCGCGGAGGAATCATTCTTCAGGAACAGAAATTACCACCATTAGTTAAAATCAAGCCGACTCATTTTCGATTGCTGCCTACCTGCAAGGCAGCCAACTGGTCAGAATTAAAACAGCCGATCGGAGTCAATCTTTCTGAATGGGAAAAGATTCAGAAAGGGAGTCCCGGTCCCGATAAGTCGGGGCGTATCAAACGCGCTTTTTAAATGAATCGTCTCCCCGTTCATGAACCGGATGGCAGCGGATGGTCTTCATCCAGACGGGGAATCGAGAGTGTAAAACGTGATCCAGCATCTGGCTCACTTTCGATACTGATTTCTCCACCATGCTCTCTGATGATCTTCTGACTGACTGCCAGTCCGATACCGGTACCTCTTGCCCCTTTTGTTGATTCAAACAGATTAAAAATCTTTTTGATTTGTTCTTCCGGTATTCCAGCTCCATTGTCAGAGATCATCACCAGAATTTGATCGGAATTATTGAGATACGTCGTCTCCAACAGAACAATCCCCTGTTCGGAGCCTTCGACGGCATCGATGGCGTTGAGCACGATGTTTAAAACGGCGCGATGAATCCCTTCATGGTCAAAGACCGATTCAGGCAATTCGCTTGCCAGATCACATTTCAGCTCTACACCACACTCTTCAGCACGGGCTTGCATCAATTCGTAAATATCTTTCACCGGTGTGTTGACATTCCCGGGCTCCAATGCCGGTTTTCGCTCGGTACTGAAGGTCAGCATGTCCATCACCAGGTGATAGATCTTGTTCTGATTTTTCTCAACAATGTTCCAGCCTTTACGAACCAGATCCTCTTCCGATTTATTCAACCCCATGTCAATCAGATAACTGCCACCACGAACGCCCTGAAGAATATTTTTGATATGATGGCTCAAAGTGGCAATGGTTTGTCCCATCGCAGCAAAACGTTCTGCCTTTAACATGGCATTCTGAAATCGATAATTTTCAATCGCCAGCGCTGACTGACGACCAATTGCCACCAGTAGCCTGAGGTGCTCTTCACTAAAATTTTCAATAGTACCATTTTTGAGAAGAATATCGGAATGTGCAGTCGTTGTATCGACATAAATCACTCCCATCAATTCATAACGTCCCTGCATTGGAACGCACATTGCTTCCCGAATACCAGCCTGGAGAATACTTTCTCCGCCGTCAAAACGCTGATCTCGCTGCGCATCTGATGTACGAACTCCCTGCTTTTTATTGAGCACGTAATCAACAATACTGTGTGAGACCGGCATCCGTGTACCGGTCTTCTTCTCTTCCCGACTGCTATAGATTTGAGGCAGGATTTCGCCCGTTTGTGGATCGGTAATGAGCATACAACCGCGGTCGGCACTTACCGTGTTGATCGTGAGATCCAGAATTCGTTTTAGCAGCTCTTCCTGAGAAATTGTAGGACTGACAGAAGCTTCAGCAACACGATAAAGTGCTTGAAGATCATTCTGAATTTCTTGCTGTGGTACCACTCCCGAAACATCAGCAGTTTCCAAAATCACAGAATCAAAACGGTGATTGACTTCATGTGTGATACTGGAGTGGTGGGAATCTTCATTGCTGATCAAATCAACATTCTCCGCCATGTAGCGCGAGTCATCGTCAGGCAGTTGACTTGAATAGAGCAGCAAACTGCGCCCGATCTGAATATGATCTCCATTGCTCAGTCTGGTCGATTGAATTTGAGTTCCGTTTACGAGAGTTCCATTTGAACTCTTCTGATCGGTAATAAAATAAGAACCATTTTTGAATGTGATCAGAGCATGCTGCCTGGAGGCTTCTGTATCCAGGATACGTATTTCGTTTCGAACACCCCGCCCTATTCCAGCAGATCCAGTACCAAGCTTAAATCGAGTTCCCAAATCGACGCCCTGGATCACCAGTAGCGTTGCATTGGTCGCGTCTTCCCCTGTCATCATTTTCATGGTTTATTTTTCTCAGTCAATGACTGAGCCTGGAACACGATTCTGTCTTGCCGGCCACTGATCGTTCAGCAGAAAGAATAGACGTATTGATTTAATACGTCACAAACATCCCACCTCTGAACTTCAATCACATCGAAACAGAATTCTCACCACTTTTTGTGATATTGAGTCATCCTGTCTCTAATAAGAATCATATCCCAACGAGGTGCCCTGTTCAAATCCTAGATTCGATTCAGACTGAGATGTAGCAAGAGATTTTCGATTCAATGTGTTGAACTGCTCTGCTTCAAGAGACTTTCAATCGAGTCAATCAACTCGGCATAGTGAAAGGGCTGTACCAGAAAACGGGTTGATTGTTCAGATCCTGATTTCTGTGGGCTATACACTGAACCAATGACGACTTTCGGTACCTGATTCCAGCCAAGTTGCTTTGTCGTAGAATCGCTTGAATCATTGTCTCGAACAACAATGATACTGGGGACTTCTTTTTGTGTATCCAGAGAGTCTTCTGAGTGCGTTTGACACATTCGGTTGACGCGACACCCCTGTGGTTCCAATACTGCTTTTAGAACATCCGCAGTTTCGTTTAATCCTTCAAAGACAACGATATTTTGACCATTCACCACTTTTGGGGTCCTTCCCATTATCACATGATTCTATGAAGATGGCATCGTAATCTGATCTCCATCAAAGCAGGCAGGGAAGATAACTCCTATTAAAAATTCTGTCAAAAGCAGTATCGAGTGCTGAATTTCAGTTTTTTAAAATATGTAATCTTTACAATTAAGCTGACTCGCTGACATCGCCTTAAGCTACCAGGCTGCCGGCGCTGGGAAGTTCTGGTAATAAATCGGCTCTCGATTGATATAATCATCGGCTCTTCTCAGACTGTCCAGTTGCAGACGGCGCTGAGTATTTTGCAGCTCTTCATCCGTGATGCGTCCCTTGATTTCTGCCAGAGGTGCATGGTATTTGGGCTGTTTCACTTTGACATCGGTAGGATAAAAGACTCCCGGATCCGTTTTATTCCCTTGTGAATCAGCATCAGAACGAGAGGCAATCGCCGTTTCCGGGTAAATTCTCTGGTGATACGTGCTGCTGAATCCAGCCGGCTGATGGTAATCCGGAATCGTCTGGCAGCCAACCTGAAGAAAAAACAGACTCAAAAAGATGGCTAAGTTTCTGCTGAGATTGGACATGACTCAATTCCCCCAATATGAAAAGCGGCCTTCAAAAAATGAAGGCCGCTTTCGTTTCATCGGCAATTTAGGGGTTGATTGTCGATGTAAAAGTCATAATTGAAGAATTCGGACAAGTCAGATAGTTCTATCTTGATCTGACACAGGCCTCAAATCAATTAAAAAATCCTCAAAAAAGGCTTCTTATTAGCCTTTAGCAGCTGCATTTAGCAACTTCATCCCAGTTAACGACATTGAAGAATGCAGAGATATAGTCGGGACGTTTATTCTGGTAATTGAGGTAATAAGCATGTTCCCAAACGTCCAGTCCCAAAATCGGGGTTCGACCTTCAGAAAGTGGTGTATCCTGATTAGGGCTACTCTCCACAACCAGATTACCACCATCGACAGACAGCCAGGCCCAACCACTCCCAAATCGAGTAGCAGCGGCATTTGAAAACTGTTCTTTAAAAGCGTCTAAGCTACCAAATGTAGAATCGATAGCAGCAGCAAGCTCACCGCTGGGTGCTCCCCCGCCGTTGGGTGACATCACCGTCCAGAACAGACTATGATTGGCATGTCCGCCACCATTATTTCTGATAGCGCCACGGATCGCTTCAGGAACTGCACTAAGATCTGAGACCAGGTCTTCAATGCTTTTGGCTGCAAGATCACTGTGCCCTTCAAGGGCAGCGTTCGCTTTGGAAATATAGGCCTGATGATGCTTGGTATGGTGAATTTCCATTGTTTTAGCATCGATATGTGGTTCAAGTGCATCATAAGCGTAGGGTAAGTCTGGAAGCGAATAAGACATTCGGTTAACTCCTTTGTGATTCCATGTAATGGGGCGTAAATTCTACTGACTTTACGTATATTGCGAGGTGTGTCGAACTCAGTTTAAGGAGCACGAAACCATTTCTGTGCAAATACATCATTTAAGGCTATTGTAGAAGATAAAACCATTCCTACAACCAACCGAGTTCTAAGTTTTTGTATTGTTCCGATAGCAATCTGTCTCGGCTCCCATAGTTGACCCTGCGATCACCCGTCCTACAATGGAACTGTCCTGAAAAACATGATAGAAGACTCCAAATTTCAAAGGATCTGATTATGAGCAGGAAATCGCTCATTGCTTTACCAGTATTCAATGAAGAAAGCCACGTTGTCGAAGTATTGTCAGAAGTCAGCAAATATGCGGAAGATATCCTTGTAATTGATGATGGCTCTTCTGATCGCACTCCGGATATTCTCAGTGAATTAACGGGAATACGTATTCTTTCTCATCCACAAAATCGTGGATACGGGGCTGCACTCAAAAGTGCATTTGATTACGCCATCGCTCACCACAACGAATATGATGTCTTAGTGACCATCGACTGCGATGGCCAGCACGAGCCCACATTACTTCCTGAGCTGGTTCAGCAAATGCGCGACAGCTTTAATACTGAACCTCTTGATATACTTTCTGGAAGCCGATATTTGAAAAATTTCTCTGGCGATAGTCTTCCTCCTGAAGATCGTCGACAGATTAACGTAGCAGTAACACAGCGAATCAATGAAGAGTTAGGGTTTCAAATCACCGACGCGTTTTGTGGTTTGAAAGCATATCATGTTGAAAGTCTTTCAAAATTCAATGTCACTGATTTGGGATATGCGATGCCACTTCAACTGTGGGTTCAGGCAGCCGCCCATTCAATGAAGATCCAGGAATTTCCGGTTCCTCTCGTTTATCTGGAAGAGGAACGTAGCTTCGGGGGCTCTCTGGATGATGCCATGAAACGTAAAGCATATTATGAGGAAGTTCTCGATCGAGAAATGCAGGCATCCGGCTTAGGGTGTTGTACACCTGAGGGTTGTAACGATCGTACTGATTCATTCAATAAGTGAATATGAAGGACCTTGATAATCGAAATGAGAACAGGATACACGACGAAATCCGTTTGATTTCAATTTAAACAGACTCGACAACAGGTTATAGATTGGTCAAACTAGGTTGCTCGATACGCCGTTTACTTCTGGTAGCGAGCTGCGTTTGACCGAAAATGAAATTGAATTCAGCACACCATTAAAGCATTGAAATGTCTTCAGTGACTCCTTTTCCCTGTAAGAATCCCGATCCCCGATTTGATTCCGGTACAGATTCATTCCCGGAACCGTTGTGGGAAAAGCAGAAATTACGGGTCCCCCGGTATGATGATGCCATTTTTGCGCGACCTGATTTGAGTCAAATCATCAGTGATGCGGAAGAAAACCGTCGCATGTTTGATGCCTGTTCCCGGGACAGAAGCGGCAAGATCATCTCCGGCCTCAGAGAATGGGCGCGGCGCGCGGTCCTGCAGGAAGCGGCACGATATACTTCCGAATTAACAGGAAATGCGGTTGATCTGCCGGACGATTTTAACGATCGACTTTTATTGATTACCGGTCATCAACCTGAATTATACCATCCAGGTGTTTGGGTCAAAAACTTGCTGATTGGTAAAGTGGCACGAAAAACGGAAGGGCTGAGTCTGAATCTGATTGTTGATAATGATCTCGTCAGTTCGACAGCCATCAAAGTCCCTCAAGGCACGCGGTCTGTCCCTTATTTTTCTGAGATTTTCTTTGATGAATTGACCGAACAAAAACCGTGGGAAGAAACAACAATTCAAAACAGGGAACTGTTCCGTTCATTTGCAAACAGAACCGATCAGGCTCTCCAACAATGGCCAGAGCTTTCATCTTCGTTGCTACAGAAGATTTGGCCTGCGGCAATCTCTCACATGAACGTGTCAGACCGACTGGCTGATTGCCTGACAGCAGCCCGACACGCCCAGGAGCAACGCTGGGGGATAAATAACCTGGAACTTCCCATCAGTCGTCTTTGCCAGACCAGTCCGTTTTTATGGTTTGCCAGCTATCTCTTTAAATTTGCGGAACAGTTTCGTTCAACCCATAATCAAGTGCTCGCCGAATACCGTAAAGTAAATCGCGTAAGAAGCAAAACTCATCCTGTCCCGGAATTGTCTGAGCAAGAAGGTTGGATTGAATCTCCGTTCTGGATCTGGCGCACAGGAGAAATACGTCGACATCAATTATTCGTTAAACGAGATCACCAGAGTATCTTACTTTCCGATGGGAAAAATATCATTACTAAACTTCCGATGCAGGAAAATTGTGATTTGTCTGCTGCGATTGAAGTTCTCAAAAAACTACCAGAACAGGGAATCCGCTTACGCACGCGGGCATTAACAACCACGCTGTTTGCTCGCTTATTTCTGGGTGATCTGTTTGTTCACGGCATAGGTGGGGCCAAATATGACGAAATGACCGATCGGATTTTCACTCGATTCTTTCATTTAACTCCACCACGCTACCTGACACTGTCCGCCACAAAATTTCTGCCATTTAGTCAACCTTATGACGTTCAGCATTGTGATGAAACATGTCTCAGACGCGTGTTACGAGACCTCGACTTTAATTCAGATCGTCACTTAAGTGACGAGCAACTGACAGAAGCGGCTCCGCTGTTGCAACGGAAACAGACCTTGATTCGAGAGCAGCAGAATGTTGTAGAATTAAAGACACCTGTTGATCAGGCAGAACGTAGACGCATAAATCGACAGCGGTTTCGAGAATTGAGGCAAATCGACGCGGAACTCGCTTTGTTGACCTCAGAGTTGCGCGAGAAAGTTAATGATGACTTGACAACAATCCGACAACAGATGAAAGCCAACACTGTCATTCAAAGCCGCGAGATTTCATTTACACTCTATCCAGAAACTGTTCTCAGAAAGCTTTTCGAGAAACTCACCTTTTAAAATAAAAGGCCGTTCGTTTTTTTCTCGCTACACGTTTTTCTCTATCTGACACGTCTGATCTCTTCAAACAAAAACTGGTGTTTTGAATTAAACAGGCACCGATACCCCAGTAAAACAGAAATAACTGTGCCCAGGGCCGTTCCCGAAGCGATTAGAAACATCATGACGATCTGATATTTCACTGAATCCAGCGGGCTCGCGCCAGCCAGAATCTGGCCAGTCATTAATCCGGGGAGTGAAACCAGTCCGACCACCATCATCGAATTAATAATCGGAGTCATTCCAGAACGAATTGCATTTTGTAATGCCTCTCTTGCCGCTTCACTTCGAGTGGCTCCCAAAGTAAGTTTCAGTTCAACTTCGGTCCTGCGCATCACCAGTTCCTCACTGAGTCGATCTAGCCCAAGAGAAATGCCGTTGAGTGTATTTCCCAAAATCATACCCATCAGTGGAATCAGGTACTGGGCTGGACTTTCTGACCAGTTTTGGGGAGGGATAATCACAGTTAACGCAAAACCACTTACCAGCCAGGAACTGGTAAAGACAGCAACTGTACTATTTAACCAGATTCCAGGAAATCGACGCTGCGAACGTTGAACGGCGGTAATACTCGCGATCAGAGTCATCGTAAACATTAACAAGCCGATAACAGGCCACCACGAAAGTTCAAAAATCCATTCCAATACAAGACCAATCAACAATAATTGGACAATCGTACGAACGGAAGCCAAAAACAATCGTTTTTCCATGTCTAACTTAAGCCAAACGGAAATAATACCGTTGATCAAAACCAGCATTGCAGCCATTGCTATGTTCAGGGGAGTTAAATCATACATGGGAGTTGCCTGTTTTGGATTTCAAGAAGCGGAACGGTATAATTACGCTGACATTTGAATCATAAATAGTTCCCTGTTTTAAGAGAAGCCAGTCCTTTATTAAATCAAAATCGTGTCAATTCCAGGTAGTACCTGAAAGATCTGTCACAGACAATGTACCGACCCTTTCATCAATCCTGTTATAATAATGATTCATACAAACGCTAAAAAAGAGCTGAAAGATCCAGGATGTTGATCGAATCGCTACAGAATAAATTACTTTTTGATCATTCTGTCGACGAATTCCAGGTACTGGAAACACACATTTCCTGGGTATTGTTGACAGGCCCCTATGCCTATAAGCTCAAGAAGCATGTCAACCTGGGGTTTGTCAATTTTTCGACGTTGGCACTTCGCGAGAAATACTGCCATGAAGAACTACGCCTGAATCGCAGGCTGGCACCGGAACTCTATTTGAAGGTTATCCCAATCACGGGAACTGTGACAAACCCTCAATTCGATGGAACAGGAGAGGTCTTCGATTATGCGATTCAAATGGTTCAGTTTCCACAGGAAAAACTCCTCAGCCATGCGATTGAGCAAGGAAATTTATCAGCAGAACATATTGATTCACTCGCTCAGGAAGTCGCGGAATTTCATACATCAATTGAAGTAGCCGAGGATAATTCTCAATCAGGAACGCCAGAAAACATATGGGCTCCGGTGGAAGATAATTTTCGCCAGCTGGCAGAATTATTTCCGACGAATGCCAGAGTTCTGCAGATGGCCAGGCGAATTCGAACTGAGAACGAACTTTGGTATAAAGAGCATCGACAGATTCTCGTGCAGCGAAAAGAGCAAGGATTTATTCGCAATTGCCATGGCGACATGCATCTGGGCAACATGATCTTAAGTGAAAAAGGAGTGACTATTTTTGATTGTCTGGAATTTAATGCAGAACTGCGCTGGATTGATGTGATGAGTGAGGTCGCGTTTGTAATCATGGATCTGGAAGACCGTGGTCGCGCCGATTATGCCATGCGCTTCTTGAATCGTTATCTGGAACTCACTGGAGATTATGCAGGCATCCCGTTATTACGGTTTTATTTATCGTATCGAGCAATGGTACGTACTAAAGTCACTGCCCTGCGGTTGAGCCAGCAACAGGATTCGAAAAAGAAAGCCGATCCGATTTCTGATGAATTCCAGTCGTATTTAGAGCTTGCAAAAAACTATGTCGCCGAGACGGAACCGCTACTGATGTTAACACATGGCGTTTCTGGATCTGGGAAATCCTATGGAAGCAGTCTAGTCCTGGATGGAATGCCGGCCATACGCGTTCGCTCCGATGTTGAACGTAAGCGTATTCAGACAGAATGTCGGCTTTCAGATGCGGAATTATACTCACAGTCCACAACGGAATTAACTTATTCGAGACTGGCTGACCTTACCAGGTTGATCCTGACTGCTGGCTGGAATGTGATCGTTGATGCAACGACTTTAAAAAAATGGCAGCGAACCTTGTTTCAAGAACTAGCCGAGAGACTAGAGATCCCCTTCCTGCTGTTAAAATTCACAGCTGACCGCAATATTCTCGAAGCGCGCATCATTAAGAGACAAATATCCAACAACGATCCCTCAGACGCAACGACAAATGTACTCGCACATCAACTGGAAGAGGTTGAAGACTTAACCGAAGTAGAACAGGCTGCTGCTGTTTCCATACCTGCAGATCAGGAATGGACTACAGAAATGCTGATTCGAAGGATCAGAAAGATTCAACCTGATCCGATTCAATAAACTGAATTCAAAACGTCTTACGAGTTTTCGACGATCCAGGATTTCGCTTCATCGGCTTCAGATGTTTCGAAATACTGAATCGTGGCGGAGGTAAATGGCTTGCAGAATTTAGCCATGCCTTCCTGCCATCGATTTTCCCCCACAATTGCCAGGCGTTCTATATCTTTAAAATGCTTGAGGTCAAACTTCAGATCTTCCCACAACGCACCCATTGACCACCCATGAAAATCATGCAATTCCAGTAGAATATGCAGTGGCCCATGCTGTTGAATCACAGTTTCGATTACCGGCACAAATTCGTGATAGTCTTCTTTGACCAGTTTACCCGTCATTTGAAGCTCCAGGTAATTCTGGTCCTCATGGTGTTGAAGCTGAATCGGCATCAGTTGCCTCCTTAGAACAGATGACAGAAAATAGAATGTGTATAGCATACTTGAAAATCTGTTTGTTTCCAGTCACATTCATGAAATTTGACTCGCGGCATTCTTACAGACTGTCAATGAGTAGAAGAACAAGGAAAAACTTCCCCTGCAGGAAATTCCATGATTTGATTAGCGATGCGCCGCGATTGATTCTGGTCATGCGTGATCCAGACAAAAGCAGGAGTCAATGGGGAAGTTTTCATCCATGTGAGAATGATCTCTTCAAACTGTTTTGCTGTCTGTTGATCGAGAGCTGACGTTGGTTCATCCAGTAACAAAACTTGTGGCGATAAGACTAATGCCCGTAACAAAGCAACAATTTGCCCTTCACCACCTGAGAGAAGACTGGAGTCTCGATGGAGAAATTCTTCCGGCCTTTCAAAAACGTTTAGTAAATTCAAAACCACGGAAATATCCTGGGGTTTCTGCTGGTTTGCGTGAAAGTTCAACGCAAATTTAAGATTGGTTTCCACAGTCCCTTCGATCAAAACCGGTCGCTGTTGAAGATACACAACCTGACTTCGAAAGTCGGGAACCTGCCTGTCTTTGATAGTCGCCCCACGAAATCGAATTTCTCCTTCCTGAGTCTGATCCAGAATGGCGAGCGAACGTAAAAAAAGTGACTTCCCCGACCCGGTGGGTCCGACAATGGCAATCCGATCCCCCGGATGCACGCCCAGCGACATCCGCCTGATAAGCCACTGCCCTGCTGCCGTTTGCCGTCCTATCTGCTTTGCTTCCAACAGACAGTTATTCTGAACAGGCATCTCAATCATTAAACAACTTGCTCCCATTCAACCTGTCTGGAAAATGCTTTGACCCGCGCGGCAGAAAGTCGTGCCGGCAGTAACTGTGCCAGATTATCGGCAGCAGCACCCATTCCCCATCGAATCGATTCAGGAACTGTCCAGCCATTATGAATCCCACAGGCAATTCCCGCAGCAAGACTATCACCACAACCAATAGGATTTATGGCTGTGACTGAGGGAGGAGTGAATCGATAAACCTGATCGACCGATGTTGCCCACAGAGCCTCTTTCCCTTGTGAGATAACAGTCCAGGTTGCACCTTTGCGATTAATCTCCTGCATCCCTTCAATTAGATCTTCGGTTTTAGAAAGAGACCGCGAAAGTGTTCGCTCCAGCTCCTCGCTGTTAGGCTTCACAAGAAAAGGGCGTTGAGTTAGTGCTTCTTCCAGTTCTGGACCACGCGCATCCAGAATTACGGGACAATTTGTTGCTGCGATTAAATCGCGATAAAAACTGCTGGGAGTTCCACCTGGAAGTGATCCGGTTAGTACAACAACGCTTGCTGTCTGAGTGCGAGAACGATACGCAGTAATAAATTCGTCCAGTTCCGCCTCGGAGAGCGATGCCGCATTTTCGACCAGTTCTGTTGTCTCCCCGGAAGATTGATCCAGGATCGTTGTACAAACACGAGTCGGCTGCTTTTGTTCCAAAATATGGCTTGCAACATTGAGTTGATTCAGTTCCGTTTCAATCAAACTGCGGATAAAGCCTCCTGCCGGGAATACTGTTTCGCCGGGAACTTCCAAATGCTGTAATGCAACCCCAACGTTAATTACTTTTCCCGAGGCACACCCATGCGAAGTCAGACAGCGGTTCACTTTCCCTGTTCTCAGGGAATCCAGCTCCAAAATCTGCTGCCAGGCCGGGCTCAGGCCGGCTGCAATAATCATTCTATATTTGCCTTGTCTGCTGGAATGAATTTGAACTCAAAGCAAGAATGAAGTTCTTGTTGGAAAAAGCGTATTCCAGGCCCGTCTTTTCCGGTGAATCAAATCAACATCATAATATTCTAACGGAAGACAAAAAGGATTGAAATGAGCTCAACAGTGATCGACATACTCTTAATAAAGTACAACTGAAGTCATTTAAGATCCAGGCTTACTGAAAAGCAGTGATCACGACAGCAGATCCTCAAAAATTTGTTCCAGTTCTGCGTCAGATATTTCTCTCGGATTCCCATTCATGCTGTTACCTCGAGAACTGGCAACCAGCTTGGGAATCTGTGAACGTGTCACACCCAGATTCGAAAGTTTTCGAGGAATTCTAATGCGATCGTTTAATGATTGTATCTGGTCGATCAGATAGTGAGCCGCCTCTGGTTCGGTCAGTGAAAGATCTGGTGCGATGAATCGAGTTATTTCCGCGTATTCTTTTTGACAGACAGAGAAATTCGCTTTGAGTGTTGCAGGCAACATCACTGCACAGGCAAGTCCATGTGGAATATCGCAGTGAATCCCCAATGCCGGCGCAACGCCATGGGCCATTCCCAAACCGGAATTAGCTAAAGCGACTCCAGACAGCAAAGCGGCATGAGACATATTTTCGCGACCGCTCCGAAAGCTCCCGTTTTCAACCACTTCGGAAAGTACGGGCAAAGCCAGTTTGAGCCCCTGAAGACAAAGTGCTTGTGGAATTGGTCGGGATCGGCTCGAAATGTAACTCTCCAGTAATTGCGTGATCGCGTCCATCCCGGTTTGGGCCGTGATGTCCGGAGGAACGGAACAGGATAATTCGGGATCACAAAGAACCAGATTGGGGATCATCTGATCCGAGCGCAGACTTTTTTTGAATGCTGGTGAATGATTGGAGATGACAGCATTTTTTGTCACTTCACTGCCAGTACCCGACGTTGTTGGAATCGCCAGCATGGGAAGTGGTGATTGTGTAAGCACCAATCCAGACCCGACTCCCTCCAGGTAATCCAATACCGTGTCACTTTCCCGGTTCGTCACCATCGCAGCACAGGCTTTAGTCAGATCAAGACCAGAACCTCCACCAATTCCAATCAGAAAATCCCCTGCCCTGACTCCCGTTTGTCGCAATAAATTCGTTACCTGATCCACATCGGAGACTTGTGGTTCATTGGAAATCGTTCGAATCAATTCACTGTTGATATTTACGCGTGACAGTAATCGCATTAATTCATCTATCACACCGTGTGCTTCCAGCGAGCGCGAACCGGATATGATCAAGCCCCGTGTACCGAGACAGTTTGCGAATTGCCCCACCTCACTGAACCGCCCCCAGCCAAAATGGATTTGTTGCGGGCAGAGAAAATCATAGTTCATGTGATCGATTTCATAAAAAAAGGGATACATCTCATTCAGATGTATCCCTTAAGTTTGAGAAGAAATGATTATTTCTTCTTTAATTCTGCTTCTACAGCCCTGGTAACTTCCTTAGACTGAGGATTGACGCGTGTTCGGAATCGAGCGGCTATCTCTCCGTCGCGGTTGATCAGAAATTTTTCAAAATTCCATTTGACCGGACCTGCTGTTTTAGGATTAGTCTTTTTTGATGTCAGATATTTATAGAGGGCTGTAGCGTCGTCACCATTGACATCTACTTTGCTGAACATGTCAAAAGTGACACCATAATTTTTCGTACAGAACTCAGAAATCTGTAACGCTGTCCCAGGCTCCTGGGCACCAAATTGATTGCAGGGAAATCCCAATACGACTAATCCCTGGTCCTTGTACTTATTGTGTAGAGCCTGCAGATCTTTATATTGAGGAGTCGCGCCACATTTACTGGCGGTATTCACAATCAACAATACTTTATTCTGATACTTACTGAGATCGACATCTTCTCCTTCGAGGGATTTCAGAGTGTGATTCAAAACAGGTGGCACAGGTTTCTTCTTGGTTTCACCGGCAAAGGTACTCGACAGGGTGATCGCCAAAATCCCCGCCAGTATTGTTGTAATTTTGAGGTTTCTCATAGATCTCTCCAAAGTTTGGGCAACAGGTAATTCTACCCGATCCCGAATTAATAAAACGAGGCTGCTTCAGATCGCATCTTGCGAGAACGTAACGGTCCCTCAATTGACTATTGTAAATGAATCTGGAACTAAAATGCTAGAATCAAGTCCCACAAGAGTCAATTCTATTCAAACGTTTTTAAAAGCAGAAAGGCCGTTTTGCTTCATTTTTTAGTGAATCCCGAAATGATTCAAGCGAGGCGATTAGCAAGGTTTGCCTTTTGAAACAGCGATCGAAACAGGCCGGAAACAGGAAATCCGTCCTCACAATATCCTGCTTCGATTTCCTGCTCAGTGATCCAGCGGTTTCGCAAGTCATTCTCGAGGATCTTGCGTCCCGAATTCTCAAGTAACTGAAACTCAAACAATTCAATTACACAATGTTCAGGTGCTTGCAAAGATGAATGCTGTTCGCTGAAAGCCAGATGAGCGAATGCGTCCTGAGAAAGGACAAAGTCATTAAAGGGAACAAGTGAAAACGTTTGTTCGATCTCACAAATCAAACGATGTTGAAACGTTTCAAATGGTCTTTTCCGTGCCCCAATCAACATGAATTCTTGCAGCTCGTAGTTCCAGTGAGCCAGCCAGTGGACTTTCTGCGCAAAACAGTCCTGGACCAGAAGAAATGAACCAACAATATTGCTCATCGTAGAAATCAACCTTTCTTCCGCTGAAAACCGGGTGACTTTAAGAATTGAGTAGGATCTACTAACAGTTTATCATCATGGAACTTACATATGGTCTCCTATTCGTGGAAATGACAGATGGCTCGAAAGAAATTTGCTTTGACTCCCAGATTCTACACTCATTCGGAAATCACAGATTTCCCGAATTTTGAGGGAAATTCAGATTTTGCCATCTTTTTCTCATTTCCCATTGCATGCGGAATGCCTTGCTTGTAGAATTACGCATAAGTATTTATGTATGTAATAAATTTGTTAATCACCCTCACCTGGTCCTACCCCCAATTTGGCCTGCCCAATCAGCAGATTACTTCAGAATCATCCACTGATTCACGATCTGCCATAGAGTAAAAAGGTTTTTCATGAAAATTCATCTAATCAGTGATCACCCCGATTTACCAGATATTGAAATTGGTGTAGATGAAATGCCCGTTGTATTGGGCAGGAGCAACAGTTGTGATTTACGGATTCTTGATCCGATGTTAAGTCGTCAACAGTGTGAATTAACCTATTACAATAATGTCATTCGCGTCCGTGACCTTGAGTCAACAAATGGGACGATTGTCAATTCGAATACCGTCAATGAAGCTCCGCTCTATCCCGGGGATGTTGTCACTATAGGAATGGCTAATTACGTGGTCAGTTATTATGACGACGAAAATCAGGAAAGCTTCGAAGAGAGTTATTTCTCCGAAAATTCAATTTAACTTCCTGAAATCAACTGCCTCTCATGCATTTTTGTGAAATCGATGATAGCGACTCAGTGTCGTTCAAATCAGGATTGCATCGGCGTAACAGGTTTTCATTCCCGACCAGACGCTGACCATTTCAAGACCAGGTGAATCAATCGTGATGACTCCTGAAGAACAATTTGACGTCGTCGATGAGCATGATCAAGTATTAAGACAGTTACCACGCTCCGTTGTACATGCACAAAAATTGTTGCATCGAGCTGCAAACGTATTTGTCTTTAACTCAACTGGTAAGCTTCTACTTCAGTTTCGCTCTGCGCAAAAAGATGAGTATCCCCGGTGCTATACTTCCTCGGCTTCGGGACATTTAAGCGCGGGCGAAGACTATGAAGAGTCTGCACAACGGGAAATGTGGGAAGAAATCGGAATCGATACACCGCTTGAGCGTTTGAAAAAATTCCCAGGTAACGATCAAAACGCGTATGAACATACAGTCTTGTTTCGTACTTACTCCGATGGCCCCTTCACATTTGATCCGAAAGAAATTGAGCGAGGAGATTTCTTTGAATTAAAAGCCATTGACGAGATGCTGCAGAAATCCGCAGAAGATTTTACTCCGCCCTTTCGTCAGCTTTATTTATGGTACCGCGAGAACTTCGATTCATAATCTGTCCGACTCCAGACTGAAATTATACTTTACCTGAATATCGTTTCCGGGAACTTACAGGAAAGTAACTGAAGTCGCAATTGATAGACCGCCTGGCGAGCAGATTCCTGAAAGACTTAATCTTCCTCACACACCCACTGACCAGCGATAAATAGAATGGCAGCACCGGAAATTTGCAATAAAAATCGATGACTGGAGCCTCCAAGATGTTCTTGCACCGGTGTAGGAGCAATCATTCCTGCAAGTATCAACGCCGACAACACACCCAGAATATTAAGTAACAGAAACAGTTGATTTGGTTTGATTGCTCTTGCGGGAAATGCGATCAAAGAGATCACCAGTAGCCACCACTGCAATCCCCATTCCCCGGCTTCCAGAAACATCCGTTGAAAGAGATGTCGTATTGCCCAGAAAAACGCCGTCATTCCTTCAGCGATCGTCGTGATTTGCATTCTGCTGAAATAGGTCATTTCCGTTGTCGAAGGAAGTTGGCTTCGATGATAAAGCCAGGGTGTGACTACCAGCATCACTGTAACACCAAATTTCAATATGGAAATTGCTGACGTAATGAACCGACTGCGAAAGTAAAGGACCATCACAATCGAAAGCGCAATCAGATCAACCAGAAAAAATGCAATCCCTTCATCTTTGGTAAACATGGTTAAACCTGCTCCCAGACCTGCAATTACCAGAAAACGCCCCGTTACCGACTGGTCTACATTGGGATGACTTATTGCATGCAGAAAACTCCAGAGATAAAGCAGCGCCACCAGATGAAAGCAGGCTACAGGACCATCCGCCTGTCCTGAAAGAAAACCATACTCCCAAGGCACCATTACCGGAACTGTCGCTAACATTATCGTAAACAACCACGCACGCACTTTTGCGACCGAAACTCGTAATAACACGCCGAGAAAGGTGAGAACCATTCCAATATATAAGCAGGGAAACATCGCTTTCGACCAACGATCATTCACTTCACCCAGTAGCAAATAGATATGGGCTTCGTTCAGCGGAATCAGCAAAGGGTATTTGGGATGGTACTGCACAAAGTCAGGGTTTAGTAATAAATCACTTTGAATAGTCCCCTGCTGAAAAAGGACAATCGCTTTCAGTCCAAAAATTGCCCTTTCGTCCCAGAACCGTTGTGGCGTAATCAATGTTTGAATCAAGGTAGTCGCAGCCAGAAACAACAGGACTCCTGTACAAAGACGCCTGAAATCAAGCTCGACTCGAGACACTCCAACCCGGATTTCGTTCTGCTGTGTCGAACGATACCGAACGAACAGGGTTCCTGCACCTGTAAGAATTCCTGCTCCCATCCAGCTGCAGGCCAGTAAAGGCGTATAGGGTAAACCCAAAATGCCCCACAGCAGATAAAATAGCGCAGTTCCACCAAAGCCAAACACAATCCCCAGACCAAGGAACTCTGCCAGGTTAGAACTCACTCGCAAAGAACTGGAAAACCGGTGAAGAAGACTGTCAGCTACAGCCAGCCCAATTCCCCATACGCCAGCAACGGCCAGTAAAATTAATATTGCATCAGTCAAGGCACTACCACCTGTTCCGGTTTCAGAAGAGACGTATTCAATGGACCAGGACTGATTTTATGGAGTCTTACGTTATAACCGGGTTGGTAGTGATTTCCGTATTTGCTCTGCAAAAATTGCAACCAACGCTGATCTTCCAAAACTCTTTCTTCTTCAAGATATTCCGATCCTTCATAGTACTCAAGAATATAGTCGGGCGAGATTCGGGATATGTAATCTGCATCAAGATCAGATAGTCGATAGGCAGCCAATTGACGTTTCTGATGTTCTTTCGGAATCACAAATTCACTTTCAGGATGAATCGGGTGAAATAATTGCCTTGGTAACAGATAATAGGAAAGGAAGAACAATTTCTGATCACTCAATATCAGGATACGTGCATTATCATCCGTTACTTCCTCAAGAAAACGAATAACATCCCGATTTGAACTACTGATATTTGGCAGAATTTCTGGACCGGAATAAAAATGGTACCAGGGCCAGTCCTCAATTCTTCGCCCGATGCCACCAGAAAAATGAACCAGTGCAATACAAAACCACGCGACTAACAATATCCGAAACAGGATCGTTCGCCTCGTACTGTTTTTCCCCTCACACATGATCGTGGTTTGTTCGGAAACTGCTTGCCAGCAATTGCTCAAAAATCGAACCATCCCAGTGCAGTAATAAAAACTGATAATCGTTAAAACAGAGCTGAGAGAAAACATAACCCGCAAAAAGACCACAAGCGCGGTGGCTTGCTCTTGAGCAGCGTACTGTGAAAACGGGTCTGAGTCTGCACGATCAATCATCCAGCTCTGGAATACTTCCAGAGGAATGAACCACACGAAAAAAAGACCGGGAACCGAAAAAATCAGAACCAGTAACAGAACCATACGTACCAGAAGCGACATGACTCAGACTCGAGAGAGGATAGACACGCAATTCAAAAGGATGTCAGACTGAATTTGAGTCTATTCCGTATTTCAGACATTGTCAATCACTCCGGTTCAAGTACAGATCGATCCGATTATAGTCCATTAGTGGAAACTGGCTCTGAGACATGTTATTATGAGGCTTCTTGAATCTGTATTGTTTTCAGATTCAAACTCGATAAAAAGTTTCTGTTCAGGGACAACTTTGATGAGACTGTTATCGCGAAGCGTTGTTTGTTTGTCTGGTCTGCTGTTGGCTCTTTCTTCAGAAGCAAGGCCACTATTGGGTGCGGATATTGATTTTAACCGCGATGTGCGGCCAATATTGTCTGACCTCTGTTTTCAGTGCCACGGCCCAGATAAAGAACAACGAAAAGCAGACCTCCGACTCGACCTGAAAGAAGGACTGCTGAGCAGTAATTCTGAATCGGCAGTCATCATCCCGGGGAAAGCAGCTGAGAGTGAATTGCTCGCACGATTAATCGCAACCGACCCTGACTTGAAGATGCCACCAGCTAAGTCCGGCAAGCATATTACTCCGGCTCAAATCGAGACCATCAAGCAATGGATCAACTCTGGTGCGCGTTGGCAGAAACATTGGGCATTTATTCCGCCACGTCAATCAAATGTCCCGCGGGTCAAACAGACAAACGGGGTACGCAACCCAATCGATGCGTTTGTACTCGCACGGCTGGAGCAACAGAAACTTTCTCCATCAAGTGAAGCACAGAAATCGACACTCATTCGTCGATTGAGCCTCGACTTAACCGGACTGCCTCCCACGTTGGCTGAACAAGATCTATTTTTTAAGGACAATTCGCCGAATGCTTATGAAAAAGTTGTCGATCGATTATTAAATTCACCCCACTATGGCGAACGGATGGCGATGGAATGGCTTGATGCGGCCCGTTATGCCGATACCAGCGGCTATCAGACCGATGGTGAAAGGCATATGTGGCGCTGGCGTGAATGGGTGATTGAAGCTTTTAACAGCAACATGCCGTTTGATCAATTTACCGTGGAACAACTTGCCGGAGATCTACTGCCTGACCCGACACTCAATCAGCGTATCGCAACCGGATTTAACCGGAATCATCGTGCTAATTCTGAAGGGGGAATTATTTTTGATGAATATCTGCTGGAATATGCTGTCGACCGGGTAGAGACGACAGGCACGGTTTGGCTTGGACTCACACTTGGCTGTGCCCGTTGCCATGAACATAAATACGACCCCGTCTCACAAAAAGAGTTTTATCAGCTGATTGCTTTTTTCAATAATATCCCGGAACGTGGTCGGGTGATTAAATACGGGAACGCTGCCCCCTTTATTAAAGCACCTACTAAAAACCAGCAGATGCAACTTGCGGAACTGGAAAGTCAAATTCAACAACATACATCAACTTTACAAAATGGAAAAAACGAACTGAAGCAACTTCAATCAGCGTGGGAACAACGAATTTCCCCCGCAGAAAAACTGTTGAAGTATCCTGAAAAACAACTGGCATATCATATTGGCCTGGATGGGAACCTGAAGATGCAGGCTATCGGGGATCAGCCCCCCGATTTCTATGCCAAAAAAGTACGCCGCTTTCGATGCACCAGACGACCAGACAGAAAAATATCAGCAAAACCGGAATTTGTTGACGGAATTACTAATCAGGCACTTTTGCTGAAGGGGCAGCAGGCATTTAAAACCGATAAGAAGCCGACACTCAGCGATAAAAACCCTTTTTCGATTGCATTCTGGGTAAAGCCTTCTCATAACAAAGGCACAATTCTGGCAGCGCTGTCTCCCGCCCAGGATGATAGTGGTTTTCGCATTTTCCTGAAGGAGGGTAAACTCAATATTTTCATGGGTGCACGCTGGCTGGATGACGCCATTCGAATACAGACAACACAAAACATGGTATTAAACAGCTGGTCCCATATCACCCTCACCTACGCAGGAAATTCAAGAGCAAAAGATTTCAAACTCTATATTAACGGAGAACAGAAAAATCTCGAAGTCAAGTTAGACATGCTCACCGGAGGTTTTTCTTTTCCTGCACCACTGCAACTGGGGGCATATCATACACAGGACTATTTCCATGGCTTGATTGATGATCTGAAAATCTATCGTACTAACCTGCCAGACGATCAGGTAAAAATGTTACCTGTCACTGAAACGGTCAGCCAAATTCTCAAAATCCCAAATGCCGATCGCTCTGCTCCTCAGCGAATGAAAGTCTCACGCTACTTTTCAGCTTATATCGCTCCTGAAAAATATCGTGCTGCTGCGTCAAACTTGAGTACCCTCAAAGAAAAACGGGAGTCACTTTATCGTAGTTTCCCAACCAGTATGGTGATGCAGGAACGTAAACAACAAAAACCAACCTTTGTTCTGATGCGCGGAGAATATGATAAACCAGGCGAAAAAGTCACCGCCGCAATCCCTGCCAGTTTGGGTAAATTTCCTCGTAATCTTCCCCGAAATCGACTGGGACTTGCCCGCTGGCTTGTTGATCCTTCCAATCCGTTAACGGCCCGCGTGATTGTGAACCGGTATTGGCAAATGTATTTTGGAAACGGGCTGGTAAAAACAACTGAAGATTTTGGTTCACAAGGAGATTGGCCCACGCATCCTGAATTGCTCGATTGGCTGGCTACTGAATTCATTCGATCCGGTTGGAACGTCAAACAACTACAGAAGCTCATCGTCATGTCAGCCACGTATCGCCAGTCTTCTCTACTCTCTGCCAGACTAAAACAATCTGATCCTGAAAACTTTCTTCTGGCCCGTGCCAGTCGTCTGAGATTACCAGCAGAAGCCATTCGCGATCAGGCATTATTCAGTGCAGGATTATTGCAGACAAAAATTGGTGGACCTTCAGTCAAACCGTATCAACCTGCGGGAGTCTGGAAAGAAATTGCCAGCCAGGAATATCAACCTGGAACAGGAGAGGAACTGTTTCGACGTAGTATGTATACGTACTGGAAACGAACGGTGCCTCCAACGGCAATGGCAACCTTTGATGCTCCCTCGCGCGAAACCTGTATTGTGAAACGATCACGCACGAATACACCATTACAGGCACTGGCATTACTGAACGACGTCACATATGTAGAAGCGGCAAGAAAACTGGCAGAACGTATGCTAAGTCAACAGTTACAAAATCCAGCAGAGCGGATTCAGTTTGCAATGCGTGTTATTTTAGCTCGTGATCCACATAAAATGGAAATGGCAATTTTATTGAAAGGCTTTGATCGTTATTTGAAGCGGTTCCAGAATGACCCGAATGCAGCAAAAAAGTTATTATCCGTTGGCGACTCGCGATCAAATCAAAAATATAATATTCCAGAGCATGCGGCATATACTGTTATTGCCAGTCTGCTTCTTAACCTGGATGAATCCATCAACAGGGAATAATGTATGCAACCTTCAATTAACAGCTTACAGATGCTTGCAAACCGGCGTTCCTTTCTACGAAAGAATACAGCCGGAGTGGGTCTGGCAGCATTGGCAACCCTGATGCAGGAATCAGGAGTCGCAGACCAGCAGCAAAAAACCAATACCAAGGGTCTCCACTTTCCTGCCCGTGCCAGGCGTGTGATTTACTTGAGCCAGTCGGGCGCACCCTCACAGCTAGATCTGTTTGATTACAAACCAGATCTCAAAAAACACCATAAAACCGAACTACCCGATTCCATTCGTCGTGGACAGCGATTAACGGGCATGACATCCGGACAGAAAAGCTTTCCGATTGCCGCCTCCAAATTCCGGTTTGCACAACATGGCAAAAGCGGCACCTGGATGAGTGAACTCTTGCCGCATACGGCTAAAATTGCAGATCAGATTTGTGTTGTCAAATCGATTTTCACTGAAGCAATTAACCATGACCCCGCAATCACTTTTTTGCAGACAGGCAGCATTCAAGCCGGCCGCCCCAGCATGGGCTCCTGGATCTCCTATGGACTGGGCAGCGAAAATCAGGATCTGCCAACGTTTGTCGCTTTAACTTCCGGATCAGGTGGTCAACCATTATACGACCGCTTATGGGGAAGTGGCTTTTTGCCTACAAAACATCAAGGCGTAAAATTTCGCCGATCGAGCGATCCTGTGCTCTATCTTTCCAATCCTCCGGGAGTTGACAAACAAGCCCGCCGCGAAATGCTCGATGATTTAAGTGAACTTAATCGGCTCTCGCTGGAACAAAAAGGAGACCCTGAAATCGCAACGCGGATTGCACAATACGAACTCGCATTTCGCATGCAGACATCGGTTCCCGAACTGTCCGATCTCTCAAAAGAATCAGCGACAACATTTGATTTATACGGCGAGAGTGCTAAACAACCAGGTACCTACGCAGCCAACTGCCTCCTGGCAAGGCGTCTGGCGGAGCGAGGAGTCCGTTTTATCCAGTTATATCATCGTGGTTGGGACCATCACCTGAACTTACCAACCAAAATCAAACAACTCGCAGAAGAAACTGATCAGGCAACCGCGGCTCTCGTACTTGATTTAGAACAGCGCGGCATGTTGGATGATACACTGGTTGTATGGGCGGGTGAATTTGGTCGAACCGTTTATTGTCAGGGTACGATGACTGCCACAAACTACGGGCGCGACCATCACCCGCGTTGTTTCTCTATCTGGACTGCCGGCGGTGGGATGAAACCGGGAATCACTTACGGCCAGACCGACGATTTCAGTTACAATATCACAGAAAACCCCCTGCCCGTTCACGATTTGAATGCCACAATTCTGCACTGCCTCGGAATCGATCACAAAAAACTGACCCACAAATTCCAAGGCCGCTACTACCGTCTTACTGATGTGCATGGTGATGTTGTGAAACCGTTACTGAGTTAACACACGTTTTACTCTAAACCGTCTTCAGGAGAAAACCGAACATCTCCCTAATCCCCTATCATCCGACATATCATTGCGCACAAAATGCACATTGAATTACATCGTCAATTCTAAAAAATGTGTTGACAGGGAATTCAACCTTTAAGTAACCAACTCACAGCAGAATCGGCATTGTTTGATGCCTCTGTTTTCACGGCAACTTGATCGAGCATACCTGCTGACTTATAGGTCGCTTTCACAATATCGGGAACTGTCGCCGATTTGCCGGCAATCCAGAGTGCTGCTGGCTGGCACAAAGACAGCAAGCCGTTGACGTCACCATATTTTACTGCACCGGGCCATAACCTGAGGTCACGGATATTCGTAATCTCTGCAAAACGAAACCCATCTGTCCCAACAGCCAACTGGCTGATCAATTCGGGTGAATGTGCACAAGCAGCTGCAGCACGAACACCGGAGAAACCAAAGCCAACTAAAGAAATTGACTGAGGCTTGCTTTTATGATGTTTGGTAAAAGAGAGCACATTTAAGATATCATGAACCTGTTTGGCAAATACAGGATGGTTATACCCCAAAGTATAACCGGCAAATTCGCGTGGATTCTTTACAACAGGCAGCTCTGCAGGTGCTGGTTGCAATTGCTGAAAATCTCCCTGATAGAGAACATCGATTCCGGCTACCGCAGTCCCTGAATCAATCAGCCGTTGAACGGGAGCAACAGGTGCACCATTCTTTTGCAACAGACCAGATTTCCCCTCGTCGTGCAACCAAATCACGACTTTCTGATTCCATTGCTGGGGAAGCAAAAACAGAGTCGGAGTCGCTTCACCAAAGCGTTTGTTTTTGATCAGGGAAGTATATTGCTGGTATCCCTTTTTCTCCTCCTTTAAAATGTTTTTCTGTTCCAGATCATGCACTTCCGGTAACGGGCGCCCGACCATCACTTCGATTGCTCCTCCCACAATTTTGCGGTATCTGGCAAGGCTGGTTTGATCTTTCGGAGTTAAGTGTTTGATCTGTGCGGCGTTATTTTTGGCCAACGTATGTAGAATTTTGATTTCAGATTTTTCATTACTGGGAGGCGCCGGATATTTCTTATTCCAGACAGCCAGTTCTTCTCGTGTCAGTGGAACAAAATCAGGTTCGATGATCGGAGATTTGAAGCCCAGCTTAAAATGCTGATTGAAAAACTCATACATCATAGCGCGGCTGACATAATTATAATTATGTGGGAAAGGATAATATTTACCGATGACGTTATCCGGAACTCCCATCATTTTGAAATGCTGTTTTAACTCGGGAAGACCTTTCGTTTCGATTTCTTTTGTCCAGTCATCAGCAGCAGACATACCAATCGGACGCGGTGCCATAAGCGCAGCAAATTCAATGTTGCCTGTGTTCACACGTAGATAAGTCGCATTTTCACAAGTACAGCCCCCTTGCATCGCAGTCGAAACCATTACAGCAGGAAACGCAGCTGTAATCCGATCATCAATTGCAGAGAGAATAAATGTCTGTGTCCCGCCACCACTGGCACCGGTAATTCCAATACGTTTGTCATCCACTTCAGCTAAAGAAGTGACCCAGTCGAGAGCACGAATCGAATTGAGCGTCTGTAATCCCAGTGCGTTGATCAATCGTAATTCCGATTGTGCACTGAACAGCCCCCAGTTTTTCTCACTCGACATTTCAGGTCGCTGCTTCGCAAAACGGTGAATTAATTCATAGCTCAAACTAATTCCGTCTGCGTAACCCAGCATGTCATAGTGAAAGACCATACATCCCATTCGAGCTAATTGAACACACCGGGCCTGAAGTGGATATCGTCCACCGACTTCATATTTTTCAGCCCCGGCCAGAATATCTTCTTTAACCTTTTTTTCACCTCTATCATAAAAACGTCCCTCTGCAAAATGGCCATGTGGGGACAATATCATGGGAAAGGGGCCCTGTTTCCCTTTAGGGCGATATAAACTTCCGGTTACAAACAAACCGGGGGAACTTTCAAAGAATACACTTTCTACTGTGTAATCATCACGGTCGACTTTGCCATGCAGGGTTGCCTTAATTTTTGTATTTTCTGGTTCCGGCCAGACTCCAGCAGCAACTTTAATTTGACGTTTGACATACTCAGCCCGTTTTTCCCAGGCTTCAGGTGATTCACTCGGTTCAAACGGGAAATAGCCTTTCAGATCTTTTAATTCATCCAGTCGACTGTCACTGAATCCTGAATCTTGATCGGCAGCAAATAAATCTGAAATCCCGGAAGTGGAATTGAAAACACCGGCAGACAATACTGTCAAACCTATATTTTGCAGTGCAGTCCTGCGATCAATTGAGAAATCACGATTATTCTGTAACATCAACTTACCCGCTTTCTTCTAAGCCTGTCATAATAGAAATCCAAGCCGGAACATCAGCTTATAAACATTTACCCAGTCTAACCAAAATGCCAACAGGGGTTCCAGTCTAGCGGCATAATTTTGGAAAGTTGAAATCGACTCGACGATGTCCTGAGGGATTCTCAAATCGTATGATCAGAGATTTTTCAGAAAGATATGAATCGATCCCGACAAACAAAACCGCCACGTTTTAGATGCTGCCCCTGCGTGATCATCCTCGTTTCTTCATCCAGACCACAGTTCCCAGCACAAGAATCAACGCCATACCTGCAATAAAACTCCAGTAAAGAGGAATCCGCTCTGGCTGGGGAGCTGAATTACAGCGCGGTACATGATACTGCTCTCCTTGAGCCTTGTCCTCAGGCTGATTTGGAAAAGCTTCTGCTTTGATAGTCATATCTTTCCAGACTACTTGAACGAGAGTCCTGATATCGCTTTGCTGTACTCCTAATCGAAGCAAGTCTACATCTGCAGTTCCCGGTTCCACTTCACGCTATTCACGAAATTGCGCCGTTGTCCCTTCCGATACAAAATATTTCAATCGCTTCCCTGTTCTGATGAGTCTCAATTTCCCAGAGTTTATTTTCGATGATTTGCACACTGCATCTTTCGGGCTGCTTCACACACCATTTGCACAGCAGGAACCAGGAGCGCTACCAGTAATCCAATAATCACTAAAGCGACTAAAAGTTCGATTATTGTAAATCCGTTTTGTCGATTCTCAAAAATATCTGTTTGTTTGACCACAAATCATGCCTGACTCTACTTGAACTTCATGCGTGTTTTCGGAATATTATTTATCCCTGAAGTCGATTCGACTCAGACATTATTTGGTCTGTTTTTTCTATTTGAGGAAAAAATCCATTATTTCCAAATTTTCTCTATTAAGATTCAGGATTCACTATACAACTTATTAGTGAGAGCATGCTTTCAGACATAAACATGTCTCATGAGTGCAGACTCTCACAAGAACTCAAAACAATTAGTAAGAAGTCGCTTTTCATATGGGTCTGCTTACCTATAGACTGATAGAAACCCTGAATGAACATTTCGACAAATATTTAGAAAACATTTCCGTTTTCTTCAGATCATCAACTAACCCTAAGTATAGTAATATAAAAAGTTTAAGATTATTAAATTGAACTAAGCACTTAATCGAATCCGAAGAACCCATGTCAAACTGATGTTTTTTTGATTACCATACTTGCCCTGTAGACGACAGTATACTATACTAAAGCGTCAGACTTGCTTTTCTTATTTAAAAAAACTTTTTTTCTGAGACTGTATACCATTTTCATTATCCCAACTTTTTTGAGTAATGTGTTTATTAATTCCTGCTTGTTCCAGGAATGTAAGTTTTTCACCTTTTTTTGAAACGAGGTACTTTGTTATGGCAGGCACCAAAGCAAACCTTACACAACGACAACAAGAAATTTATGACTTCTTAAAAGACAAAATTATTAATCGTGGCTACGGCCCCACCGTGCGTGAAATCGGTGCTAATTTTGGCATCCGCTCTCCCAATGGTGTGATGTGTCACCTGAAAGCCCTCGAAAAGAAAGGGCTTATCACCCGTGAATCACACATGTCACGTGCCATACAACTCTGCGATCATTCACAGAAACGCACACGCCTTCCACTGGCAGGACAAATTGCGGCAGGCAGCCCTGTCCTGGCTGTACAGGACGATGAACATATTGATTTCGGATCACTGTTTGATCCAGATGATCAATTCTGCCTGAAAGTCAAAGGTGTTTCAATGATCGAAGATCAAATCGCCGATGGTGATTACGTCATTGTCCACAAACAAAATGTCTGCAAAGAAGGTGATATTGTTGTTGCACTCGTCGATGGTCAGGAAGCCACGCTGAAACGTTACTATTCTGAAGGTGACCGGATTCGCCTTGAACCGGCAAATTCAAGTATGCAACCAATCTATTCCAAAAATGTCGATATTCTTGGCGTCGTTACCGGCGTGATTCGAAAATACTGAGAAGTCCCTCACGAAAGTGGGGCGTCTGCAACAGACATCTCAGAATCAAATAGCTTCAAGTGTCATAAAAATTCACTTGAAGCCAGCAGCTCGGTAGCAGTAATATTTTAAAACGCTCTGGTATTTTGCCAGAGCGTTTTTTTGTGCAGATATTCTTATCGACCATTAATCAATTTGATTATCAGCCGGCAGCACGGGTTTGATACTGGTTTAGTTTGTTATAAAGCGTCTTCAAGGCAATTCCCAGCTCCGCTGCACACTTGGGTTTATCACCATCATGTTTGTCGAGAACATGATAAATCACATCCATTTCAATATCACGTAATGTTTTCACCTCAGCACCCGCATTCCAGCTTATCGAGGAGGAGTCTGAAATCGGAATTGAGGAAGTTCTGGTCAGATTAGACGGTAAGTCTGCAGGCATAATTTGAGAACCATCCCAGAGAATAACAGCATGCTCTAATGCATTGGCTAGTTCACGAACATTACCTTTCCAATCATAAGCCTGAAGCAGCTCGATTGTTTCTGAGGCAAGGATATCAGCAGGGATCGAATCTTTTTTGAGATGCCGCTTCAACAAAACACGGGAAATTTCAGGAATGTCCCCTTTACGATCGCGCAATGCAGGCAGACGAATCTCAAAAGTGTTGACTCGAAAATAAAGGTCTTCACGAAAAGTACCTTCCTCTACCATTTCAGATAGATCCCGGTTGGTTGCGCACACAATTCGAACATCAACATGAAACGTTTCGCTGTCACCAACACGACGGACTTCACCTGACTCAAGAAATCGAAGTAGTTTGACCTGCATGGTTTTGTCGAGTTCACCCAGTTCGTCTAAAAAGAGTGTCCCACCATTGGCAATTTCGATCAAACCTTTGCGAGGAGTATCTGCACCAGTAAATGCTCCTTTTCGATGACCAAACAGTTCGCTCTCCACCAGGTTTTCTGGCAGGGCACCACAGTTCACAGGCACAAACGGCATTGATGCACGGGCACTCAAATCGTGAACACGGCGCGCCACCAGTTCCTTACCGGTCCCGGTTTCACCCAGGATCAACGCGGTAGAATCGGTAGGTGCGATTTTTTCGATCAGCTTTTTCACTCGCAACATCGGAGGAGTTTCACCCACAATCTGGCAAGGGCCTTCCGCACTTTTCAGACGTGACTCAAGGGCATAATTCTTGTTCTGCAGGGAGCGTTTATCAGCCACTTTCTGCAGTACGGTCGCAATATCAATCAACTTACATGGCTTTGGCAGGAAGTCGTACGCGCCACGGCGGATCGCCTGAATAGCTTCGTCGATACTCCCATGACCGGTACTGATGATCACTTCCGTCTCCGGAGAGACCTTATTAATATGATCGACCACATCCCAGCCACTCAAGCCAGGCATCCGTAAGTCGACAATGGCTGCATCAAATGTAATTTTATCCAATGCAGTTAATGCTGACTGACCATCCTCACAAATGGTGACGTCATGTCCCATCCGTGGAAGTTCGATTCGCATGACTTCGCGAATTGCCGCTTCGTCATCGACAAATAAGACTCGTAATTTATTGACCGAATTACTCAAGTTGTGCTCCTTCTTCCTGCATTGACGTCCTGTCAACGAGAAAGCCATTTAACAAATTTTGAACCGAATGGTATTCAGGAAGGAAAAGTGAAGGGTCTGAAGAAATATTGTTCGCATCAAGAGAACTCATCATTTTCTCCAGTATTTAAATTCAATATGGTAAACCCGGAACCGGGGCACCATCCAGGAACTTTCTCTGCATAATCGGTTTGGAACAGGGAGGGGAGATTATTAAAGCAATATGCTGTACAGAGAACATCCATTTTCTCCTGTATCGTTGACTATATATGAATCATTCATGGGGAGGCACGAGTGATATCAGATTTTAAAAATTGTGGCAATCGGAGAATTCCAGAAAAACGGTTCTACAGAAAATACCATTAAATCATTATGCTGCATTACTTTGCATCTTGGCTTTTTTAGGGAGTTCCACAAAAATTGTACTCCCTTTGACCCGGCCCTGCACTTTCGACTTCGATCTCACCACCGTGGTCCTTCACGATCCGATGCGTGATCGACATGCCCAGTCCGGTACCGGTTCCATCGGCCCGCTGAGTAAAGAAGGGATCGAACAGACTATCCATGACTTCTGGCGACATACCACAGCCGTCGTCTTTGAAAATGAGCGTCACAGAATCGACATGCTCACGAACCTGGATCTCCAGACTGCCCCCTACCTCCATGGATTCCAGGGCGTTGGTCATGATATTGAGCACAACCTGTTTGATCTCGGCCGGATTAAACTCGGCCCAACAGGCTCCCGGCGGGGAAAACTGGATATTCCGTCCTTTGAGACGCTTGATCAGGCTGACCATCGAGCAAACCTCTTCGATGACGGCCACCAGATCATTTTCGCTGCGAACCGAATTCTGACCGCGAGAGAAGTCGAGCAGTTTGGAAGTAATGTCCCGACAGCGCATTGCTTCGCGTTGAATCAGCCCCAGATACTGCTCTACAACATCCAGATCATCCTCCGGGCAGTGTGGTTTCAAGTCTCCCATCCGGCCCTGCAGGGACTCGGAAGCCATGGAAATCGCAGAGAGCGGATTATTGATCTCGTGGGCCACCCCGGCAGCCAGCACACCGATTCCCGCCAGTCGTTCAGACCGCACCAGTTGCCTGCTGCGCTCATCCACTTTGTGATTCAATTCATCCCGTTTTTCCTTGAATCGCTGCGTCATCTTATTGAAGGCTTCGGCCAGTTCAGCCATTTCATCGCGCGATTTGATTTCGAAATGATGGTCAAAATGCCCCTGGGCCACAATGCGAGCTCCGGAGTGCAGTTCCTGGATGGGAGCCAGGACGGTTTTGTAGCCATACCAGATCAGACAGCCGAAGGTAATAAATACGATCAGGCATGTGACCCAGACCAGGTTATAGCGGGAACGATAGACCCGCGATGCCCGCTCAATCACCGATTTCATGCTGGAAGGGACTTCTTTGACTTCCAGAATCAGGCTTTCCAGATGGGCCACTTCCAGGATCATCTGCTCAGCAACCTTCAGCCTCTGCTTGGGATCTTCCAGTTGCTCCGCCATCAGGGAGAGGTGGTCCAGGCGTTTCATAACAGCACTGTGTTGACTGAACTGGGAGTTAACAAATCCGCGCCACGTCGACAGGGAAGGATCCGGCAAGCGATCGACCTTCTGCAGAAAGCCTGGAATTTCGTTATCTTTCACTTCCTGCAGCTGTTCTTTAAATTTCTGCTGATAATGGGCACTGGCAGCGGGACGGGAATGACGAATCTTCTGCAGGGGTTCATTCAGCGCAGACGACAGATACGATCAGTCGATCGCGGTCAGGCAGGCTGTCCAGAGAGTATTTAAAGTCATCGACCGTATTGTGATAGGACAATAAACCGGAGACCGCCCCGTAAGCCAGAAGAATCAGCATACAGAAGATAATTCCCAGCCCAAATCCCAATTTTCGTCGAATGGTTTGCGTAAAAAACACACTGACCTCCGTGTCACAAGTCTTTCAGAGTCCCCTGAATTCAGGCCCAGATCATATCGGAATTGTCTCAGGAGTCCAATGTTAAAATAGCAAACTCAGTCGGAGAACAAAAAAGCGGACTTGAATCACAGAATTTTACAGACTCAGGACTTTTTATTCTCACCTCCAGAGGCTGACGGAGGCCCTTTTTTCCAACGCGCCTGATGCACCATTTCTTTTCGATACGAATGTAAACCCGTCATCAAAATATCGATTGCGCGGGAAAAATCGCGGAACGCATCCAGATACTTTTTCTTTTCCAGCCCATCCTTGGCTTCATAGTAAATTTTATTATGTGCAGACCACTCGATCGTCCACTCTTCTTCCATGGCAGCCCGCTGTAACTCAGACTCCATTGTTGTCAGATATTGCAGAAAACTGGTATTAAATTTCAATCGCTCTGAACGATAAGGTTTCCAGTCCACTGTTTTGCTCTGGTCTAGATATTCTTCATGTCTTTCAGATTCTCGTTGCGAAAACACTTTCCGCACCAGTAAAATCACTAACGCCGACATACCTCCCAGCGCCAGAAACTCTCCTCTGTCAAACTTTGTTAATAGCCACATGAGGATTCCAATAGCAACCATGAGTGATGCTCCCCAAACTCCGGCTAACCACCACCATTCATTATGGCCCTTCAATTCCAGACTTGGTTCCGGTTCCGGATTGCTTTCATGTGAAAGTTCGCCACCAGGAAGTTCACCGACTCGAACAACAATCACGGAAATATTATCTGAACCTCCTCGTAAGTTTGCCAGATTGATCATGAGCCGGCAGGCATCACCTGGCTCCAGATACCGGGCAATCATCCCGATTTCTTCATCTTTCAGATGGCTGGTCAAACCATCGCTGCACAAAACATAACTGTCACCTTCCTCAACCGGATAAGGCCCTTCAATATCTACCTTAACGACGGGCTCTGGACCTAATGATCGAGTGATGACATTGCGAGGTTCATTTAGATAAACTTCCTCTGGTTTCATTCGTCCCTGTCGAATGAGCTCCCACTGTAAACTGTGGTCGAAGGTGAGTTGATCTATACGGTTTTTCCGGACACGGTAAACACGGCTGTCTCCGACATGGCCTATGACAGCGCCTTCTGAACAGAGACACAGAGAGCTGCACGTTGTTCCCATTCGCATGAATTCACGATTCGCCATTCCCCGTTCATTGATCGCCTGATTAGCGACTTCTATCGCTGACTTTAAGGACTTACCAACAGGCCCAGGCTTATTCTTAAAGAAAGTGTGTGGCACTGTCTCGGAAGCCATCTTACTCGCCAGTTCACCTACAGCATGACCACCCATCCCATCGGCAACGAGAAAAAAATGACCATGTTCTCGCCAGCTGCTTTGATCTTTACAAATCCTGACGGAAATGGAATCTTCGTTATTCCTCCGTCGAAATCCAACATCACTTTGCGATGCGAACTGAACTGGATGTTCCCAACGCATTGATTTTCCTTAAACAATTCATAGAGTTGTAGATTCTACCGTCTGGTTTTGGTGCTTAATATATTGTTGGAATATTGTATCAAACACCAGAGAACACGATGAGAAAAACGTGATTTTGTTCTTGAAATTAATGAAAATCGATTGAAACAATACCCGGCGCGGCAACGTGCTGACAGAAAGAGACCTGAATGATCCGGCTGAGCAGATTTTCCAAGAGCTTTAATTGGGATTCGGCATCGTTTTACCAGTGAGGCTATAAACATAAGCCATAATTTCCACAAATACTTCATAAAGCTCAAAGGGAATCTCATGTCCGGCTTTGACATCCCGGTACATCTGCCGTGCCAAGGCTTTACGCTCGATAATCGGGATTCCATTTTCGTTCGCAATCTTCCGAATCTGAAACGCGATCTCTCCTGCTCCTTTTGCTACAACAATGGGAGCCGGCATGGATTCCGGATCATATTTAATGGCGATAGAGATATGCGTTGGATTGGTCACTACGACATCTGCGGTTGCGACTTTAGAAAGTTCCTGAGACATTGCCAGCTTTCGATGCGCCTCACGACGTCGCTGACGAATCAAGGGATCTCCTTCCATTGATTTCATCTCTTCACGGAGCTCTTGTTTACTCATCATCAGATCTTTTTCATGCTTCCATTTTTGAAACACAAAATCCAATCCACCTAATACGATCAATGCCAAAGCCAGTAAAATTCCCAATTCAACAGTCGAATTAAAAATATCACGCAAGATAATTTCTGGAGGAGCTCCCATCAAACTCAAGAATCGGGGAAACATCACATAGCAGAAGCAGGTTGCTATTAATACCAGCAGACAGATTTTGCCGAGACTGACTCCCAGTTTCACCAAACCACGAATTGAGAGAATCCGCTTGGCTCCTTCAACAGGATTGAGTCGCTCCCATTTGATTTGAAGTACGTCAGTTGAAATATTGAAACCAACCTGAACAACATTCAAAAAAACAGCAGAGATAAACAGCATCAGCATGGTCAATACAGTGCCTTGTAGAAAAAGCTTAACAACCGACTCACAACGTTCAATTAATAATACTGGTTCCATACGCAGCCAGACGGGAGTCGTCAGCGTAACTTCCATCAGATCCTTCATATTGCTGCTGATTGTGATCGCGAAAAAATAGAGAGCTGCCGCAGTAGCCAACATCATACCGGCGGCATTCAAGTCAGTACTTTTCGCAATGTTACCCTTTTCCCGCGCTTCGTTGCGACGGTGATCTGTTGGTAGCTCGGTTTTTTCGCCGGAATCATTTTCTGCCATAATGGTAATAACTCAATCTGGTTTACATCACTGTGCTGCGGCTTAATTGATCTATCGCCACCGGAACTGATTCAATCACAACGTCAGCAGCTCCCGACAAAGTGAATATCAGAACTGCCAGACTAACCATGGCACGAATTGGAAAACCAATCACCAACACATTAATTTGTGGAACCGTGTGTCCCAGATACCCCATCGCCAATGATATTAAAGCACTGATTGCCAGGAGGGGGGCTGCCACCTTTACAGAAAGTACCAGGGACTGATGCATCAACGTCTGAAGCATATCCAGTGTGTTTGTAGAAACAATTCCTTCTCCCACCGGAAAAACCTGGAAGGTATCAATCAAAGAGGAAAGTAACAGAAGATGCCCGTTAACAGGCTCCAAAACCAGAAAAACCGAAATCCCAATAAAATAGAGATACTGACCACTGAGTGAAGCATTCATATCAAAGCCGGGATTGAACACTTCACCCAATGCCATCCCCGCCTGTTGGTCAATCATTTGCCCGGCCATCTGCAGACTCAGCAAAATGATGTAGACTCCCAGTCCCAGTGAAAAACCTAAAGTCAGTTCTCCCAGGATTGACCAGGCATAATCTAATAATGAAGCTGGCATACTTGCGACAAATTTGTAGTCATTGACATTTAATTCTTGTGTTCCCTGTCGTCCGGAACTGATAACTAAAGCATCAAAACGATCTTGTAAATGACTGGGAACTTCATCTTTGCTGAGTCGCTGATTCTGATCTGAATCTAACTCATAAAAACCAGCCGTCACCTGATCATGTAATGTCGGCGTAATCAGTATTGAAAGACAGAGAACTAACAGAATACGAATATTTGCGGGAAAGATCGGTTGTCCAAAAATCGGGCCAATAATCATTAAACCACTAATACGAACTACCACAAGAGTGAATGCATAAAACTGCAGCATCGCCCATTGCAAAACCTGACCGGGAGCAATTTGCAAAAGAGGATTCAGCAGATATTGGTCAAGTAATGCATCCACCAGATTCCGGCCCCTCCCAGTTTTATCAGTTTGAATAAGAATCAAATACGCGATGGAATTTCAGTAATCAGATTTGTGCTGTACTCCACCATCAACGAGGTAATCCAGGGTAATGTATATAATATTGCCAATACCATCATGATAATTTTAGGTACAAAACTGATCGTCTGATCCTGAACCTGAGTCACAGCCTGCGCAATGCTGATGACTAATCCCACCACAACCGCAGTCAACATCACCGGCCCGCTGACTTCCAGCATGATCAGTAATCCCTCACGTCCCAGATCCAGAACTGTAGATGTATCCATAAAATCACCTGTGGCTATTCATGATCCGCGCGCAACGGTAGCGCTCGAATTCAAACAGCCCCCCTGACGCTTTCAAGCAGCATTCCTACTGTCAGCAGCCAGCCATCAATTAAGACAAATAACAAAATTTTAAACGGCAAAGAAATTAATACTGGTGGAAGCATCATCATCCCCATACTGATCAGTATCGAACTGATGACCATATCGATTACGATAAAAGGAAGATACAACTGAAATCCAATCAAAAAAGCGGTTTTGACTTCGCTCAACATGTAGGCAGGCAGTAAAACCGTGAGCGGAACTTCATCATAATCACTGGGTGGTTTATATTCGGCTGCACCGGGAGAACCAGAACTCGGTTGCTGATAATCGAGAAACATCCATACGGTATCGCTGTTTCCAGTTAACTCGATTTGGTCACTCATAAATTTACGAAGCGGCTTGACCGTTTTTTGAAATGCCGCTTCCAGAGAAACCGGAGTCTGCTGTGTCTGATTCGTATAAGGGACAATTCCCTCTTCGTATGCTTTTTCCCAGATCGGCGCCATCACCATGATCGTCAAAAACAGGCTGAGTGAGGTTAGTACCTGATTTGGGGGAAGCTGCTGCGTCCCCAGTGCCTGTCTTAACAATCCAAATACAATCACAAAACGAATAAAACTTGTCGTCATGATCAATATGGAAGGTGCCAGGCTTAAAATTGTTAACAGCAAAAAGACTTTCAGGGTTGAATTCAAGCCCTGAGGTGAAGTCATCTGTTCTACGTCCAGAATCTCGGGAACACCCGAACCACCAGTTCCAGTCGCCTGTTGAGAGCCGGTCGGCTGCGCCTGTGACAGTTGAAAATTCTGATTACCGGATCCCTGGTTGGAAAGCGCCTGATTCACTGCTGGTGGCTGAGCCTGTAACGTGACAGGAATCAGAGAGAAAACCAGTGTAGACACAACAACGCAGAGTGCCCTGTTCAAGCAATTCGTCGGCTGTTCTACCAACGCTTCTCGCGGTACTCCCTGGCTAAGCATGCTCAGACTCCGCATTCTCACTGAATGACTGTCGTGAAGAATGGATCAGTTTCTGCTGCAATCGGGTGACAGCAGAATCATAATCAGAGTAATCCTCCTGTTCTGATACACTTGATGATGGTTTCTGTTCTGTATTTGTCATTTGACGGAATTGATTGACTTCCTGACTCGGTGCAGCCTGATCGGATTTCTTTTGCGATGACTGAAATAAACTCTTAAATGTTGTATTCATCATACCAGTACCAGTCTGCGATCGCTCTCTGCACATTCCAGTGATTAAATCAACCTCGACTGGATCCAGAACTTCACTGAGCATCTCAAGACCTGCTGGCGAAGACCCCAGTATTAAAATCCGGGATCCACAGCGTATAAAATGGATTGACTGACGGGCATCCAGCGGTTTTTTTCCCAAAACTTCAACCACTTCCCCTGGCAGGTTTGTCGCTGCCATCGGGTGATGTTTTTTAAATAATTTTGCGGATACCAATATGATCGAGATTACAACAAGTAACGCGCCGAGCGTTCCCCAGATCGAGGGAGATCGCCTCGCAGCCTGGTTGTTCGCCTTACCTGATTTGTTTTGCTGCTGCCGATCCACGGGTGTTATCGGATTCGTTTTTGCCTCAATCTGATTTATTGCACGGTTACGGTTCTCTGAATTAGTTTGAGCCGTGCGTTGCACATACTGACTTGAAACAGGTTGAATATTTCCAACCTGGCTCTGAACTCTTCGCTTGAGGTTACCTTGAGACTGCTGTGAAAATTCACTCCGTGCATGGGAGACTGCCCGCCGCTGATGAATCTCAGGACTTTGTGTAGACGGATTCAGGCCATCTGACATCACATTTGAAATACATGTCAGACAAAAAAACAGAATCAGACCAGATAAGTAGAAAAGACGAACCATTAAAACCTTTTCGTCATGAATTGCGTTAGTTAACAGGTATTTCCAGCTGTCTGGCCTGACTTACAGTTCTGGTGAAAGAATCTCTGCCACTCGGACACAGAAATTATCATTCAGTACCAGGACTTCTCCCCGGGCGATAATCCGACCATTTACCAGAATATCCACAGGATCACCAGCCAATTTATCTAAGGGGACAACGACTCCCTCCTTCATTTTCAATACTTCTTCAATCAACAATTCTGTCCGACCTAACTCAATACACAAATCCAGTTCTACATTTTGCAAAGAAGAAAGTGCCATTGCTTCTTCTGGATTGCTGGCCATTGAATCAAAATTGGGAAATTCGAACGTTTTCGTTCCTCCCAGATCCTTCGGGGATTCCGTGACCCGGCCCCAGGTTAGGTGAAATAGCTGCCGCCAGATTCGCTTCAGCCTGATTAAGCAGTGCTTCCGTTTCTGCATGCGAAGAAAACGGACTTCCAGACTGATCGGCTGTCGCAGATGCATGCTGATCAAAGAGTGCATCGATATCATCATTGTTGACAACTTCAGATCCGCCCGACGGATTGTTTCACCTCCTCGTTCTGACATCGCTCCTTGCAGTAGTTTCTCGATGTCGGAGGGATCCAGCAGGTCGTCACCCGCACTTTGAGAGGCATTTTCCGCAGAGGGAGGTTCGCGAGGCGTCTCTTGTCCCTGCGAGTTTAAGAGTTTCTCAATTTCGGAAGGATCCAGAAGATCGTCATTCTCTTCAGCCACAATTGTATCCTGTTCTGTTAACCGGGGAGGCACTATTGCGTCATTGTCCGGTATTCACTGATGACCGTCTCAATGACATAGCTCTTCTTGAGAACTTTATTTATCGACTCTTTCATCATCCGTTTCATCGTACTCAACTGGGGATCATTCAGATCGGCCAGGCTGGACTTACGTACAACTTCAATCACAGCCTGCTTGACGCGGGCTTTATTCGTCTCTTTGACCATGCTTTCAAAATCGCCGGCTGCGCCCTGCTCGACCAGCGCCACCAGGTTGAAGGTCACATGGATGGTTGCTCCGGGTTCGGCGATATTGTTCGTCACGCTGAAGTTTTCAATGTTCACTTCAGCCGTGGTAACCTGCAGATTTTCGCTTTCCCTGGAGAGAGATTCTTCCGCGACTTCCGCCGGTTTATCAGGTGTCAACAGCCAGTAGGAGATCCCGACCTGCAGCATGATGACCAGCAGTAACAGGCCACCAATCTTGAGTAACCGGGCCTTTTGACTGGCCGGAAGCGGCTCACTCTCTTCGGGGGATGCCACTGCCTCTGTAGCGACACCAGCCTCTTCTGTTTCGGTGTCTGTTGCCACGAGTCTCCTCCTTGAACTCTCGCACTCTGTTGGCGCAAGGACAAATCCATTGTCTCTTACTGCATCTCACTTCGTGCGGTATCTGATTAGACCAATCAGGCTCTGTATTTGATTACAGAGCGATTTCCGGAACGCCGATCAGGCAGAATTGATTGTAGAACTCAACGCTTACCTGTCTGCGGAGTGACTATATACGCATCAATTAAAAATACGTCAACCCGACGATTCAAGTATTGCTCTTGCGGGTCGCGTGTGATGGTCCGTGGCTCAGCATCTCCCACTGAACTGACAATCAGTCGTTCGGGTGCAATTCCCTTGGCCTCAAGGTACTCAGCCACATTTTTGGCCCGATAAAAAGAGAGTTCCTGGGAATCCAGGAACTTTTGAGTCCTTTGGCAAAGGCTCAGGCGAGGCATGTCCCCGTACGATCAGCCGATTGGGAGTGGGCAGCAGCACTTCCGCAATGACATCCAGTTTTTTCTTCATGTCCGGAGTCAACTCCGCAGAAAACCGACCAAAACGGGCAGCTCCACCCAGAGTCACTTCGGTTCCCGCTATTGATACGTTCAACAGTTTTGTAAGGGCCTCCTCCACCTGCTGATTTTTCCTTGCCTGTTTTCGTACCGCCGTCGGAACTTGAACCTTTGGAGGTTGGTTTACTGAGATTGCTGCTTGGATCCAATGATTTTCCAGGGACGGCTGCCATGCCTTGGTGAGAGCCAAAACGCTCCCGTAATGAATCCAACATGGCGCGAACGCTCCCCTGGTCATTTCGAATTTCGCTCATCGAAACCAACATGATGAAAAATGTCAACAACAAAGACATCATATCACCATAGGTGACCACCCATTCCGGAACACCGGGAGGTCCCTCTTCTTCCGGCATCGCCATCAGAAAACTCTCCTTTTTGCCATTCACACAATGCGTCGACAAACGAGACAGGACTTGCAGATGCGTCACACTCGAATTATTTCAGAACATCAGGCAGCAGCTGACTATCTTTACTGACACGCTGATCTTGAGGAAGAAAGGTATTCAGTTTCTGTTCAATCACGCGGGATTATCTCCTTCCTGAATGGCAATCAGCCCCTTGATGATCACTTCCCGGACTTGAAATTCCTGTTTGCTGTAGTATGCCAGCTTATCTGCAAAAGGTAGAAAGAAAAGGTTGGAAACAATCGCACCATACAATGTCGTAATCAGGGCCACTGCCATACCCTGGGCCGATGGCTTCTGGATCATCCATGTTTCCTAACATGATGATCAATCCCATCAATGTTCCGATCATCCCAAATGCCGGAGCATATCGACCAACCGTATCCATCAGAGATTTGCCGTTTTTATGACGGCCGGCCACAGCCTCCATTTCCGTGCGGAGAATCTGTTCCATGAGATCCACATCGGTCCCATCCACCGCCATCTGAACGCCCAGCAGAATAAATGGATCCTCGATCTCTTCCGTTTTGGCTTCCAAGGCCAGAATACCATCGCGACGAGCAATTTCAGAAAACTCGACGATTTGAGAAATCACGGGAGCCAATTCCGGCTGGTTGGGAAAGAATACTTTCTTTAAGCACCTTGGGAAACAGCAGCATCGCTGCCCCGGGAAACGCAATAAAGCAGGCTGCAGCAGCCCCACCGACCACGACCGCAGCAGAGGGAATATCGATAAAGGCAGCAAAAGCTGGAACCTAGGCGCAATCGCAATCGCCAGCAGCAGCAATTATGATGCCCCTGAAACAAGTCCACCAGCTGTTGCCTTATCCATTTCTCTCAAAGTTCCCGAAGATGATGTGGACTCACCCACTCCGAACCACAAACCGGAGCTGGCCGCTATCGATTCAAGTTTTAATTGCTTCACATTATCAGAATCTGTTCTCACAGCCCGGGTGCCAGACCGAATCGCACGCGAATAAGCAATCGAACGTTTCACTACTTCTTCAACGCTTTCCCGCACAATCAGGCGATCATCCGAGGTCAAAGTAATAAACGTATCGGGTCTGCTCTCAATGCTTTGAATCAATTCCGCATTGACAACAAACTCTTCACCATTCAATCGGGTCAATTTGATCATGCCACCAGTCCTCCCAGGGGCGGTGGTCAAACCAGCCCCTCTGCCGGAACCCTGCTTAACCATCCGATTAACGTCCCAGCTCCAGCAGTTCGTCAACCAGCTGTTGTACGGAACTGATCACACGGGCGTTCCCTCGATAGTTCGTAGAAGCCACGATCAGGTCAACCAGGTTTCGACCAACGTCGGTGTTGGAAAGTTCAATTGAACCAGCACGAATCGTACCAGCACCAAAGTTACCAGGCGTCACCAGGAAATGGAGGACCGGAGCTGACACCTTCCTGGAACGTTGAGTTTCCGGACTCCAGTAATCCCTGTGGGTTGGAGAACCGGGCCAGTGTCACCTGTCCCAGAGTCCGAATAATCCCGTTGTCAAACACGCCGTTAATAATCCCCGTTTCGTCAATCACGAAACTGGACAGCGTTCCCGGATCGGAACCATCCTGCAGATCCAGCTTCAAAGTACTCCCGGCCGACGCAGACGAAATACCGGAGATATTCGAAAGGTCGATGGACAACATCCATTTCATCTGCAGCCGAAAGGACGCGACTAACAGCAAAGGTTGTCGGCGTAAAATTGGTAACTTTTCCTTTACTGTCAAAAGTGATCGTCCCATTGGAAACAGCAATATCACCATCACTGTCATCGGCACTTTCCAGGAAGTAGCGGAAGACCGTATTGTTTGAAGAGCGTGACTCCAGCACGCTTGTCATTTTCATGGTAACCGGCTCACCCAGAGAGTCAAAGATCACAAAGTCAGTAATGGCACTTTCACCATTCGCAGACTCAGTTTTCGTAAATGCCAGGAACAACCGTTGCGCCATCGGAAGTAATATTACCAATGGTCACGGAGATATCATTTACCGTACCTGAGTTCACCAACGATCTGAATATTCCCGGCAGTGATACTAACCAGTTAAATTCAGCTCTGCATCATTGAGAACACCTCCACCGTTCTGAATGCCTAAGGTTCGATCTAAATAGTCGGTAAAGTCAGCAGCAGTCGTACCTGCTCCAACAACTAAGGTTAAAGGATCAGGATCGACCTCCTTATTCTGGTGTGAATGTTAGTGTTTCACCTGTTGCAAAATAAGGAGTACCAATCGTTGCTTCGACATCCGTCAACAATGTAGTACCTGTGATAGCAGCATTTGCATTTCCAGCATCAGTTAATGTTCTACATGTTACCATTCCCTTCAGCATAGCCAAATTTCTTTGGTACCCGTTGGTACAAATGCAAAATGTTCTGTTTCTGCATTTTTAAAGGGTCGAAGCCATGCTCCAAATCTCTGTGAAGGAACTTCTTCAACACGTGTCGCTGTTGTCGCACCAAACAAAGCCATCGTCAATGCTTTCATCTTCTGGACTTTACAACTTACCTGTTTGCAAGAGCAGATAGACTTGGTCGGCTTGAACGTTGTCGCATCATTTCGCATAAGCCCAATTGTCGGACCATCCCAAAATACTGTTGTCCTCTCCTTTAACAGCGAGGTCGGAAGGACTGGTACTATTTGTGACACTACCCTGGGTAAAATCTTTACGAATCGATGCACTCAGTGCCCCTAGACCGATTTGACGAGGATTCGTACCACCATTCGTCGATGTTGGTCTGGAACCAACCCCCAATGTTCGCGACAACTGAGTTGTAAAAAGCACATTTGATGCCTTAAACCCATTCGTACCAGCGTTGGCACGTTAATTTCCCAGCACATCGATGCTTGTTCAGCCGAAGAAACGCACCAACGATGTATTTAATGCAGACAATCCTTCTGCGATAACTCCCTGGTTGAATCAAATCACCGAAACTCAGTCCCTGGTTCTAACGCGCACATCGCCTTTACCTGTATCATAACCATTAATATCGACTAAACAAATCCTGATCCCTCCATTTCCGATATTTCTGAATGTATATCGTTAACCACCCTTGTGGCAGGATCTAAGTCTTCTACTAAACTGAACTTGCAGGTTGTTGAACGTTAAGAATTCCAGTCACAGGCAGCTCAGATGCTCCCACGCCTACATACGCCTTGCCATCTCGAACAAACGCACGATCCACGATTCCAGAAACTGGAGGCTGACCTTCCTCTTGACCTTCAACTTCTTTTCCAATCAGAGCTGCTGCCTGTGTTAAAGACTGACCTGTATTGATATCCGTGAGAGTTTCAGACAACTCTATGTTTGACTGTAATTCTCGCATGCTGGAAAGCTGCCCCAATAACTCTTCATTACCCAACGGTTCGGTTGGATCCTGATTTTGCAGTTCAGTGATTAACAATTTCAAGAAAGACTCTGCTGTGAGCCCACTGAATCCCGTTTTGTCTTGATCCACAACATTGACAGGGGTAAAGTAAAACGGCTGTCGAAAGAAGAGTGTGCGGCAGGCATGAATGGTAAAGTTTACTGGCAAGCAACGAGACATACAAGAAGAAAGACAGGTCAAAGGCTAGGCCCGAGCTTCTGTTCAGGTTAAACTCGAAAATCCAACCTCCTCAGCCCCATCGCATTTCCCTCAAACAGGTTATGGACCCTTGTATAAATGATCGCAGAGGCACACTACCAACTCCTGTCCTGTCCTATCGTATACCCTCCTTCGTCATTTTCTCCCCAAGGAGGTAGAGGGAATAGGGAAGAGGGGCCTGGAGTGTTAACAGCAGGGATAAAACAACACCATACTTACTCTCGGGGCAAGCGGCTGCCACATGAACGCCTTGAATGACGACCACGGCCGGCGGAGGGGCAGTGCGGTTGATCTCCGCAGAAGGCAGTTTTAAAAGCACTTTCTTTGGGTATGGCGATCGGTTTAACTGCATCTTAGACATCATTACGAACATCAAGACACCAATACAGTTGGGCTCCAGTTGATGCTTTTCATATCTTAGAGGGCACTTAGAGCTAGATCCGGGGCAGGCCATAAGGCAAACCATGCAAAATCTAATGGAGCAAGACAACATGTGGATGCCAATCTTCCCTTTCCGGCATTGTAAGCACTCATCTTGTCAATGTTAGACTAATCCAACGGATTAACCCACACCTTCACCCAGCCCTTGCCTTGACCCCACTGCCTTGCGAACGAACCTTTTTGTCATCCTCCACCCCATGCTGGGTATGTGCGGTTTGGAGTTGTGTTTGCTCAAAAAAGAGCGCACTTGTATGCTGCAGGCGAAGATCGTCCATTGTAGCGTCTGGAGTTGTGAGTGAGGTTGTTGTTAGGGTTAGGGTTGTGGGTGAAAGTGGGGCGGGTTAAGATTGTGGTGAGGGTTGGAGTGAAGGTTAGCTGCGGGAGTGATGAGGAAAGGGTTCGTTCCACGCGGCAGTGTCATTATTCGAAATGAGATAATAGGGCAACTTCGTAATTCCAAAAGGGTCCCATTTCTACAAATGATGCCATGGTGGCAAATTATATGGGCGTCATTGCGACCAGAATGACGTCATAGTTATGCAAAAGGTGCGGGGGTCCCACGAGTAATTACGAGACTGCCCTATTGTGGGTAGTTTCAGCCTGCTGGATTGGCGGCTAACCCGGTGATGTTTGCCCATGTCGAGCACCTCCAATGCCAATGCTGCAAAACACAACCTCCTCCAAGATAGAACTTGAACAAGAAACGATTGGTGGGCCAAAGTTCTCTAGGCTGTCATGGTCACCGTTCAAGAGGAGATTGAAATTCAGCACCTGGAAAAAGAAAAAAATAGAATGATTGAACGAAATGATATCAGCGGAAGGATTGTGTTTGCGTTTAAATGGACAAGGGCTGAAAAGGCCTATTCGATCTACTGTCAACGATTGCCATTCGATTCATCAATGATTGAAAACCAGCGGATCAAGCAAGAAAAGATTAGTGTAGGAAACAAAAAGGGGCACAATGGAATCTGAGAAAGAATTAAGTACTAAAATGAGTATTTCACGATGGCCAGAGAGAGAAGTGGGTTGAATTGAACTAAAGAGGATGGTGCGGGTTGGACTGTAGAAGAAACGAATATCAGACAATGGCTTTCATATTGTGTGTTTAAGAAAGACATGTGACGTAAAGCACTGGACCTAAATGGACATTCTGCGATCACGTCATCAAATGTAGGATCAGCCTAAATTCTGGATGTCGGGCCCACAGGATCCGCCCTTGCCCGTCCGGACGGGGAGATCGGCACACCCCCAACCCTACCGATTCCTAAGAACAAAACGGGTATAATGGATAGCCAACTGCCCTCCTCCCCCACACACAACAGAAACGTTGAATGAGGGATGGTTGCTCAGTCGAAGGGCTAGGAGAAATGTAGAGCGTAGGTTAGC
>CALOEF010000050.1:0-97099 GCA_942492165.1 uncultured Planctomycetaceae bacterium | reverse complement strand
ATTGGACCATTTTTTGTCGTCCAATTCCCTGGTATAACCTGTATTCAGGAGGCCACTGCAAAATTCAAGACCTGGATCATGCTGATTTATAGCTCATAAATCACAAGCCGAGTATTGATTGTATTTCTCATCTCGATGCAGTTTCGCTACCTGAGTAATGAGAAAATATTCTTCATTCCAGGTATGCCCTTGACACCTGTTCAATTTGAAGAACTTCTGGCATGTCTAGATAAGCCAACTGGTTGAACCATCAGATCCTGATTGAATGTGTTGAGACTCTTGGCTGGCCTTCTACCACTGATAAGTGCTTCAATTAACTTCAATTTTCACTCTATTACTGCAATTATTGCAACGTCAGAGTTTCAATAATAATTAAAAAGTTTGGCAAGTCATCAGAAATGGGATATCGCTGGTTGGATGACAAAATAGAGGTCACTAAATCAGCGGAATTTGATTCGAAATTATCAAGACAAGAATCATTTTCAGACGAATTTTTGTTTTTTTTACCAAAATTGTCAGTGAAAGCTGGTGCTGCCGGGCTATCCCCAAAGATGTAGCCGCAGTGTCAGACTGAGTCTAACATGCTCTTATTCGGGGCAAACAAACGCTTGAAATCTCTCAACCTTTTTTGGGGAGAGGCATCCGTCGTTTGATAAGCAGGTGATTGATGACCTCTTCGATTCCGGTCAAGGCCTGGATGCGTTTGGTAATATCCGGGCATTCGCCGTCAAATTCCAGAACGCCTTTCAGGCAAACACCATTTTTGGTGCGATGAACAACCAGAGAATTCAGGCAGACGTCAGCATCTTCTCCCGTCAATGCATGCTGAATTTCACATTCCAGGGAATGGGCGGCATTGAACTGCATGGGAGCAGAAAAAAGCGTGCGGCTGTCTTTGCGGGGATACGGTTTGTTTCGTGGGCGAGCATTTCGTTTTTCATTTTATCGTTCCTTTACCACCAGTAGGTTCGGTCCATCCTTCCAGGTTTTGGCGGAGTTGTCCTGTTAAACGCCATCTTAACATTCAAATTTGAAACTTATAGATGAAAAATAAAAATTCTCTTCTAAATTGTGAAGATGAGGATCAAGAATACCCGTGTAGCTTGCGATTGTGTCATTTTGACGTAGTGATTGTACAAAGAGAATAAGGGATATTATTGATGGTGTAGATGGCTTGCAGGTAATAGGCGACGTGCCCTTTTCCTGGTTTGTTTATTTTTGCTAGATATACATTTTCGTTTCCAGAAATCTCGCTAGAAGTCCATTTTGAATTTCGAAAGTCTTTGTTTTCAGACTGAGCAGTCCACAGTCGTACGTGGTTAGGTTTACTGGAACTGGTCAGTTTCCGTTCAAAGTCTATCGAGTTATCCTGTAGTCCATTCGGTCGAGTTCTTTACCTGTCGCGGCGTGTACGAAGAAAGCGGCCAGCGTCTGCAAGGCGTATTCTACTCCCTCACCCAGATCGTGACCGGCATTGGGGACCTGGAGAATATATTTGGGACCCACCAGATCAGACCAGTAAAAACGCATGGCATCGACCACCCAATAAGGGTCATTGGTGCCGTTGATTAATAGCTTGGGTAGTTTAAGCTGCTGGCGATATGTGTACGGGTCCATCATCAGCGCAGGTTCTTTTCCCGTTCCGATTCTTCGCCTTCCACGATCAATCCTTTACTCGTGTAGTCAATAATCTGTTCGCTGTACTTTCCCCATGTATTGATCTGATGTTTCATCCGTCGCGAAAATTGAGTGTATCAATCACGATGGGAGCGGTGGCGATAATCCGTTTATCAACCACCAGGGTAAGCCAACTGGTCCAGCCGCGTTTCGAGGCTCCGGTGATCACAAAACCGTCGATGACCACATTTCGTTTTTCGCTGGCGATTTCCTGGATGGCGTCCATGGCTTTGACGGCACTTTTAGCCATCGGGAACAGAAGTGGCCAGTTTTCATCTCCCGTTTTCAAATATTGCAGCCAGGTTTCGGTAATCAGGTCGTCTTCTTTCTTTCCATTAAATAGTGGCTGGTTGGGGACCTGGGTGAGCAATGCGACCCGCGCGCCGGTGGTTTTGGCCAGCAGGAAAGCGGGTTTTAAGCGTTTTTCACTGGGCTGGCCGCCATTGCTGCCGCCCGTCACAAACAACAGCACTTTACTGTTAATTTTCACGTTTTCCGGTTCGGCACATAGAGCCAGTGTTTCCAGGTCATCCCCTGCCAGGTCTGGGAAGTCAGTTCGACAGGATATGCAGTGACACCTTCGTGAGAAAAGGAATCATGGATTTCCCACTTATAAGCTGGTTCCTCGCGTTCAATGTATTTGAAAAACGCGTCAGGAATCTGGCTGGCTGTTGTGGGGCGTGCCGGGATATTCGTATTTTCTGCTGCAGACAAGGTGGTGCAGCTGATGGCCAGGATGAGTGAAGTGGGGAAAGTTGCGTGGCAACATGGTCTGATTCCAGTTATCGTAAGTAGAAAGAATTGAATACTGTCCCCGGGTTGAAGGCATGACCGTTTTCGGGGGCCAAATTGGAAAATCAGTTTGAATCCATTGATAGTTATTTGGTGGTGAGTTCAATGACTCCCAGGTCCACTGGTTTTCCTGGCTCAACGAATGTGATTTCCGATTTTTCAGGTTTACTGTAGCGTTTTTTCAGCTTGTCAGGACCTCCATAACTTCGCGAGATGACGTCCATTTTTCCTCCAGAGGAACGTCAGGGCATAATTTACCTTCAGGCATCCCATCACCTGTGTAGGTTGCGATTTCGAAGCTCCCATCATTGGCTGTCTGGCATCCTGAAATCGTCGGATGTTCGGTATCAATTTCATCTTGTTTGTGACACATGACTTTGATGGGGGAGCCCGGTTCTTTACCATCAACGGTGACTTTTCCTGTCACGGGGAAAGTCTCTTTGGTATAGGGTTCTTCTGCACTACCACAGCTAAAGGATGTCAGGGGAGCAGAGTGAAACATAGAAGATTCAATAGTCTCATGGATTGATCTCAGGAAATAGAGGGTGAGAAGCAAGTAGAATCTCCATCTTCCTCCCGGAGCGATTGTGCCTGCTCCAGGTGGAAGATTTTCTGATGAATCAAGATAATGCAATTAGACTGTGTTCCGTTTTACTGTAACGTCTCTCCAGAGCCATTTGGATCGAATATAATAGATTGAGAGACGCTATGGTTAAATGTGATGCTCAATTCACCGAGAAGTCGCCTGGCCTGCTCTGGTAGTCAGACTTGCCAGGGTGATAGGCGCCAATGTTGGCACTGATAAAGCGAACTGCTCCATCACCCAACAGGAAATGAGCACCTCCCACGTGAAAGCTTAAAAAGCCCGCACTGCGTCCATTTGTGCAGTTTATCGCACAGGGGCCACCTCCGCCGCCATCTGTTCCGTCGCGAAGTGAACCCTGGTACCAGTGCTCGCCGTTTAAGAGGTCTCCCCAGCCTCCACCGTTAGTGGGGCCATAGGCAGATGATAATGCCGAAAATTCTTGGTTGTGCCGCTATAGATATTTGTTCCGCCTACTCTCTCTCCTAATAGTATTGTGTTGGAAGATCCATCCAGAATATCACGCATTCTGGTAATCGTATCTTGCCTGGCACATTATTCAACATGCCGGATCGACTGCTGGCAGCAGGATGACCGGTGTAAGCAATCGTCGAATAGTTACCACGCACACCCAGTGCCGGACAATAATCGGTGCGGGCTGCGGTATAGGTGAGAGTGGAAACCGGCGGTGGCGAGGTCATAGGTCACGCGTACCACGTCGCTTCAGGTGCCGAAGGGCACATAAAGACTGGCAGTGGTGTGGCGATCACGGTCAAGTTCTTCGTGCGACTGCCGGGATGGCTGCCAGTTCATTAAACGCAGGGTAGGATGAATTCCACTGGTTATAGAGATTTGCCTGGTCAAGGTTAGGCAGCAGCATGATGCCGTAGACGCCCGCTTTGGGGTTGGTAGGATTTGAGGAATCAACAAACCACGCAAACGGAAAGCAGTTGTGTGTATCGTGGTAATTGTGAAAGGCAAGCCCAAGCTGTTTTAGATTGTTTTCGCAGGTGGAGCGTCGGGCTGCTTCTCTGGCCTGTTGAACGGCGGGTAGTAAGAGTGCGATTAGAATGGCAATGATCGCGATGACAACAAGTAATTCGATCAAAGTGAAGCCTTTTTTTGTTTGAGGCAAGTGGTTCGAAATCCTGTTCTCTCCTTTAATACATCTTAGGATTAAGTTGTCGCTGAGATGGGATAATTAGCGCTAAGAAAACTGTCTCCGTTTTCTCCACACGAAACTGAATTAACTTTTTATATCCCAATTTGAGCAGAGTTCGTCGATTAGAATTCTTCACACCACTATCAAGACTGGTCGTCAGGCGCTTAACTCAAGTCTATGGACTTTACGTGTAACAACTGAGCTCTATCAGGATACCGGGGACAGTTACAGGGAATCCATAGCATTGTGTAGAAAGTAGGTAAAAATACCAATTTTAATTTGTGGCAATTATGGAGTGAAATTGGAGTGAATACTTGATGGTAAACGGGTCTTCCTCAGATGATTGCCCGACGGTCTTGTTGATCGTGATTTAGGTTAAGCTTGCGTTTTGGTGTAGCGACTCTTATGAAGGAGTCTTTCGCTGATACGATTTCATAGGTGGCGGAAAGAGTCGCGTGCCAGATCAGTTGTTTCTGTTGTGTGGTTTCAGTGTAATAATTACAAGGTGGCTGCGGAAGATTGTTTTTTTGAATATCCAGGGTTGACATGATTCGGAGAAATTTCGAGTATGCTCCCGGTTTAACACAGTCGATTCTGAACAAATCCATTTCACAGGCCATCTCGCTACTCCATCTCAGCTTCTGGCTTCCCGGGTTTACACCACACCTTATCACGAAGATAAAAGTTTCCTACCGTCACATTCTGACCTTTAACCTCAATGGTTTCTCCGAAATGCATGGTTCTTACCTCACATCCATGTCATCTTCATCGCTTAGTTTGTCTCCAGGATCAGTGGCTATCAGTTTAAAGTCTCTGTTTCCTTTTGCCAGCTTTGTAGATTGTGCAGATATATGCGCGACTTCGATTCAGGTCGATAGTCGACGTTGCCAGGTGGGAGATATATTCGTCATCATTTCCGGAACAACGCAAAATGCAGAAAAATATATTTCGGAAGCAGTTCAGAAAGGTGCAGTTGCAGTTTTGACGAGTCGACCTTTGATGGGACTGAATATTCCGCAATGTATTGTACCTGATGTGAGAAATGCTTATGCCGTCTTGTGTGCAGAATTAGCAGGACGCCCTTCTCAGCAACTTGAGTCGGTCGGAGTCACAGGTACCAATGGAAAAACAACGGTCACCTGGTTACTTCGAGCGATCTTACAAAATTCGAAAAGACAAACCGGATTGATCGGGACAATCGAATATCATGACAGTGTTTCAAAACGTTCAGCATCATTGACGACTCCTGATGCCCGTGAGCTTTCAGAACTCTTGTCTGAAATGGTCAGTAACGGTGCTACTCATGCGGTGATGGAAGTTTCCAGCCATGCTTTAGATCAGAGTCGGTTGGCAGGTTCTCCCCTGTCCATTGGAGTCATTACGAATGTCACACAGGATCATTTTGACTATCATGGCAATCTTGAAAATTATGCTGCCTGCAAAGCGGAAATGATTCAAGCGGTAAAAGAAGACGGCGTGGTTGTTCTGAATCGTGACGATCCTGTCTGCCGGTCTTTTGCATCCGAAATCAAGAAATCACAGACTTTATTGACCTAAGCCTTGGATCGAAGCAGGCTGATATGGTCGCCAGGAATTCAAGGAATCTGCGGAAGGAACTGGAGTTCCAGATTTTATTCAACGGGGAGAGCGTTCCCGTCAAAACTTCGCTGATTGGTATTCATAATGTTTCAAACTGTCTCGCAGCGACAGCAGTCTGCGTGAATTTAGGTTTGTCATTGACTGAAATTTCTGAAGGAATTGAAAGTCTGAAATCGGTGCCGGGTAGAATGGACGCAGTTGATTGTGGTCAACCGTTTACAGTTCTGATTGACTATGCACATACCGACGACGCACTCAGACACGCCATTCGTTCGGCGAAGCGAGTTTCTTCACAAAAAGTATTGTGTGTCTTTGGCGCTGGTGGAGACAGAGACAGCTCAAAACGCCATTTATTAGGACTGGCGGGCAGCGAAGCTGACTTGGTATTTATTACCAGTGACAATCCCCGAAGTGAAGACCCGCAGAAAATTATCAATGAGATCGCAGCGGGATGCAAGAATATGAAAGCTCGTCCTGAGCTTATTGTTGATCGCGCAGAAGCAATTTGCCGGGCATTAGATATGGCCTGCGAAGGAGACACGGTCCTCATTGCCGGTAAGGGGCACGAGTGCGAACAAGTTATTGGTGACAGTAAAATTCCATTTAATGACCGCCTGATTGTTGAGGATTATTTCAGAAGTTCACACTCTGAAAGTGCAAGGAAAATTCCCGCTTAAAATGCAGTCGGGGCTGCCGATAATAAACGATTAACAATTTACACGCACAAAGAATTTAAAGTATGGATCGTATTTCACTCAGCAAGGTAAATCAGGTTATTCAGGGAGAGCCTGCAACATCTGAGTTGATCATGTCTGATGTGATGGGAATTTCGATTGACTCGCGTACAATCGCGAAAGGGGATTTGTTTTTTGCGATTCAAGGTAAGCGACTGGATGGACATCAGTTTGTCAAAGATGCATTCGCACGCAGGGTGCACAGGCCTGTGTTGTCCAGCGCGAGTTTGTAGCAGAGGGAGCATCACAATCTTTGATTTATGTTGATGATGTGAATCAGGCATTACATCGATTTGCGAGTTGGTATCGCAGCCAGTATTCAATTCCGGTCATTGGAGTAACAGGGAGTGTAGGAAAAACGACAACACGCACGATGATCCACTCAGTCTTGGCAACATTTTTGAGGGGAATAGAAAGTCCTGCAAATTATAACAATCAATTTGGCGTGCCATTGAGTATTGCTCAGATTAGTTCCCAGCATGAATATGCTGTTCTGGAAATGGGGGCTTCTCAGACAGGTGAAATCCAGGAATTAGCTCGATTATCACAACCGAATATTGGAGTGATCACGGGAATCGGACCATCGCACCTGGAGCATTTTGGCAGTCTGGATCAAACGGCGAGCGCTAAAGGAGAATTGTTCGAACAGTTACCAGGTGATGGCCTGGCGGTGCTGAATGGTGATGATCCTTATGCGGCTTTTTTGGCTTCAAAATCTGCTGCACGTACAGTAAAAGCTGGTTTTGGTGCGCAAAATGATGTTCAGGCGGTTTCTGTTCATCAATCTCAGGATGGCATTTCCTTCAGTGTGGATGGATTAGAGTTTTTTCTGCCTGCCTTTGGAACTCATTTGATCTATCCGGCATTGTTTGCAATTGCTGTTGGTAAAGAACTGGGAGTATCAAGTCAAAATCTTGTTAAAGGAATCAGTCAGTTGAACTACCGTTGCCGGGCGCTGCCACGTTGAACAGGTTGGAGACTGGACTGTGATTGATGACACCTATAATTCGAATCCGGTTTCCATGCGAGCGGCGTGTCAGGTGCTTCGGGCGACTGTGCTGGTACAGGCAAAAAAATGATTGTGATGGGAGATATGCTGGAGTTGGGGGCGGATTCAAAACGGTACCACATTGAAATTGGGAAATTGATTGCAGAGTCAGGAATTGATTTCTTATTCGCCTGTGGCAAACAGGCCGGTGCCGTTGCGGAAGGAGCACTCTCGGGGATGCTTGCTCAACAGAGTGTAGTACAAGCAGCAGACGTTGAAGATATTCTGAGTGATGTTCATTCCCGATTAAAGCCGGGAGATGTTGTGTTGGTAAAAGGTTCTCGAAGTCTGCGAATGGAGCGACTGATTATCAGTTTGAAAAAACAGGTTTTAATGTCAGATTCGATGAATGTGACTTCCGGGAAAAAGAAAATATCGTGTGTCTAACGTTATGATTTCATCATGTGCTTCGGGTTTGCGGGAATCCAGAGCGCGTCCGTTTCGACGGACAGGTCAGTATAGGAAATATGTGATTACTTGGGTCGATCACTCCAATGCTGTAGCATGGTGAAATCATTATTGCCGGGCGTCGAGATATGGGGTCTCGACGTCCGGTCTCTCTACATTAATTTTGAATTGATCAATCGTTGGTTTTAGTCGGATGTATCAGGCCATTCGAAACGGAATGAACCTTTAAGTGAATCTGTGAGTGACGAGAAAAAAACTTCATGATAATCTGGTTATTGAAGACATTCTCACCATTTCTGGAGAAACTGGAGGTGATTTCGACGGGTGATTCACGTGTCTTTCTAACCGGACGGATTGCATTAGCCAGCATTTCTTCATTTTTAATTGCCATCTTGTTGGGACCACTGGCTATACAATGGCTGGAAAAACGCTTCCGTGAACGGGTTGACAGCGACTCAGAGCGACTTAATGAAATCCATGCCTCGAAAAATGCGACTCCCACAATGGGTGGAATTTTCATTATTGGTTCGATTCTGATTTCGACATTGCTTTGGGCGGACCTTTCCAATCGATATGTTCAGCTGGGAATTTTGACAGCATCTGGTTTTGCTTTATTGGGAGCCTATGATGACTGGATCAAACTCAGTACGACTCAGAATGGTTTAAAACCCCGTCAGAAGCTGTTTGTTCAGATTTTGTTAGCCGGTGTTATGGCGATTGCCGTCTTTTTTACAAATTCCGGTTTGACTTCGGGACTCGATTTGATCATGCCGGTAACGCGACTTACCTGTTACCTGGGAATTTTCTTTATACCCTGGGCAATATTTGTGTTGGTGGGCAGTTCCAATGCAGTGAATTTAACGGATGGGCTGGACGGTTTGGCCAGTGGTTGTATGGTCTTTGCCGGGTCTGCTTTTGCCGGCTTGACATACCTGGCGGGTCATAAAGTGATGGCAGAGTATTTGCAGGTTCCCTACATTCCCGGAGCGGGCGAATTGAGTATTATTTTGGGGGCAGCCGTCGGGGCAGTTCTAGGATTCCTGTGGTTTAACTGTTATCCAGCGCAGGTGTTTATGGGTGATACAGGATCGCTGCCTTTAGGCGCGCTATTGGGATTGGCAGCGCTGGTGATCAGACAGGAGGCGTTGCTTGTGATCGCAGGAGGAATCTTTGTGGTGGAGACCCTGAGTGTCATCTTGCAGATTTTCTGGTTTAAGCGAACAGGCAATCGTTTAATTGCCTGCAGCCCGTTGCATAACCATTTTTTATTCAAAGGTCAGCATGAAATGAAAATCGTGGTGCGATTCTGGATCTGTTCTGCATTGCTCGCCATTATTGCGATTGCCAGCCTGAAGATTGCAACGTAAACCTGGCCCCAGGATTGTCAAATTGCGCAAGTCTCAAATAGTTTACTGATTAGTCGCTTTTTGACAGTCAGTAACTTCAATGGGATTGGGAAATGGCCTGTTATCACGGTTTTGTCAGCAAATTCGTGCTCGCATCGAATGTTTCTAAATCGCGAAGTACCAATGAATATGGAGCGATGACAAAACCAGCTTCAGGCCGATTTCATTGATATTCCTCTTTAAAAATCAATGAGACTGCTACAATGAAACCCGCCTCACTCTTACCGCAATCACAGCCAGAACATGACCGTAGTCTGTTCATCTCGATGGCGTGTGCGCTACTGGGGTTAGGTGTGCTGATGGTGCATAGCGCCAGCATTACATCATGGCCGACTGAATTTGAGCAGGTCTATTTATCGAAGCATTTAATTTTTTTAGCATTAGCTGTGATCGTTGCTTCGATTGCCTCGTATTTACCAGCACGATTCTGGTTTGATCGTGCTCCCCTGCTCTTTTGGGGAACAGTAGTTTTGTTGGTTCTTGTACTTGTACCTGGAATAGGTACGCGCGTGAATGGGGCACAACGCTGGCTCAGGATTGGATCGGTTTCGCTCCAACCTTCCGAATTGGCAAAAATTGCAATTCCTCTCCTGACAGTGCGCCTGATGGTTCAGCGCGGTCGGTATTTGAAACATTGGTGGAAAGGGACAATTCCTTTTTTGATTCCGCTGGCCATTGTGATGCCTCTTGTTTTGAGGCAACCAGATTTAGGAACTTCATTGTTTATTGCCGGCGGAGTTACAATTGCGCTGTTTTTAGGAGGGTGGCCTTTACGTAATTTTTTAGTGGGAGTCGTCTGCTCTATCCCCGTCGTTGGAATGCTGGTTGTATTACGACCCTATCAACTAAAGCGAATCAGTGGATTTCTTGATACCTGGACGGATTGGCAATCTGCTCCTTATCAGCTCAAACAGTCCTTGATGGCATTGGGAACAGGCGGGGTTACAGGCGCTGGACTTGGAAAAGGTGCCCAGAAATTAAGTTTTCTTCCCGAAGCCAATACCGATTTTGTGTTTTCAGTAGCGGGCGAAGAACTGGGGCTGATTGGTACACTGGGAATTGTAGGTCTGTGGCTGGGACTGTTTCTGGCCGGGTTCAATATTATCCGATCAAAAAATCAGAACTCCTTTGCCTATGTCGTTGGTTTTACGCTCTTATTACAATTAGTTATCCAGGCAATTATCAATGTCGCTGTCGTCACAGCGATGGTGCCACCCAAAGGGATTTCGCATCCATTGATTAGTTATGGCGGCACTAATCTGATGGTGAGTTTGCTCTCTCTGGGGATTATAGTCAGCCTGACTCGATCTACTGCAGAAGATGATTTACACATAAGCTCTGAAGAGGAAGAGTCCGAAGAGGAAAAGTCCGAAGGCGAAGAGTCCGAAGAGCGAAGAGTACGAAGACGGAAGAGTCCGAAGAGGAAGAGTCCGAAGAGGAAGAGTCTGAAGAGGAAGAGTCCGAAGAGGAAGAGTCCGAAGAGGAAGAGTCCGAAGAGGAAGAGTCCGAAGGCGAAGAGTCCGAAGACGAAGAGTACGAAGAGGAAGAGTCCGAAGACGAAGAGTCCGAAGACGAAGAGTCCGAAGAGGAAGAGTCTGAAGAGGAAGAGTCTGAAGAGGAAGAGTCTGAAGAGGAAGAGTCTGAAGAGGAAGAGTACGAAGACGAAGAGTACGAAGACGAAGAGTACGAAGACGAAGAGTACGAAGATGAAAAGTAACTGGGAATAGGTCTCTACTTCATCTATGCTGTGTTCTCTGAGGGGAGTTTAAGTAATCAAACACACTACTTGTGATCTACAGTACAATGACCGTATCTCGTTCGGATAAAAAAACAATAATTTTCGCAGGAGGTGGGACGGGAGGTCATCTGCTTCCAGGTATCGCCGTAGCGGAGCAACTGGTATCTCGGAGCGACTGTTCTTGTATTTTTGCTGGATCGAATCGCCCGGTTGAAGAGCAAATTATAGAAAACTCGGGATACCGGCATCTGAGTTTGCCTGCTTCATCAACCAGTGATTTACGACGGACTCCCTTCCGTTTTCTTTGGAACAACAGTCGTGCTTTTTTTCAGTCGAGACGTTTTCTGAAAAAAGAGAAACCAGCGGTTGTAATTGGATTGGGTGGTTTTGCAAGCGTGCCTGTTGTACTGGCTGCTTCGCAATTGAAGATTCCAATTGTCTTGTTAGAGCAAAATATGATTCCTGGACGAGCCAACCATTTTCTGTTTCCGCACTCCGATCTGGTTTGTGTCTCATTTTCAGAGACACGATTTGATGAAAAGCAAAGTCAAAAAAAATCGCAGCCTTCGATCGTTTTTACAGGTAATCCTGTCAGAGAAGAGATTGTGGAGCAGATCTCTTTGGCAGAAAAAATTACAGGTGAATCAGGTGCGGCTACGATTCTGGTGTTGGGGGGAAGTCAAGGTGCCTCAGCCATCAATAATGCCGTCGTTTCATTATTGAATCAAAATTTCAAGAAAATCGGGCAACGACTACATGTGGTGCATCAAACGGGCGTACAGGACTTTGCAGCAATTCAAAAAGCATATCAGCTGATGCAGGAACCGTTCCCTGATTTAAAGGTCACAATTCAACCTTTTTTTACCGATTTAACAGAGTGGTATCAAAAAGCAGATCTGGTCATTTCCAGAGCGGGCGCGACGACATTGGCAGAAATTGCATGTGTCGGGTGTCCTGCAGTCCTGATCCCCTATCCTCGTTCCATTGGTGATCATCAACTCCTCAATGCCCGTTATTATGCAGACCGTGGAGCTTCTATTCTGGTCGAACAGGCTCCCGAATCTGATACCACTGCCAGATTGCTCCAGGAGGCTCTCATGCCTTTGTTGGAGGATATTGATCAACGAAACGAAATGCGGCGTATTATGAGTCAACTCTCACACCCGGGTGCTGCTTCCGAAGTTGCGGTACATGTAGAACGGCTGATAGTTCGATAGAGTGGTGTTGTGTTCATTTGTTCTGTTGGCTGCAATCACCTTTAGCCCTGCATTGTGTCTTATGTGTGAGAAAAGTTGTATTCCAAAGGGGTTTTAGAAGTTTTGTCGAATCGGAAAAGTCTGATGATTCACGAATCAGGGGCTATTTGTTACCTTTCTAAGTTCTTGATTCCATGCAGGACATCTTAAGAGAGATTGGATACAGAACGCTTTGGCGATTCGTCTTCTGCTATGGCTTGAACTTGTTTTTCAAAGTGGATTTATCAAATTAAAGAAAAAGTAAAGAAACGGAGCAGTAACGTGTCACTCATAGTCCAGAAATTTGGTGGAACGAGTGTAGCCGACACAAGTAAGATTCAGGCTGCAGCGCGGCGTGCAACAGAGTTGCACCAGGCCGGGCATCAGATTGTCATGGTAGTGAGCGCACCGGAAAAAACGGGACGAATTGGTAGAGACTGGCTGCAGAAATTACTTTGACCACCCGACACCACGTGAAATGGATATGTTGCTTTCAACGGGAGAGCAGGAATCGGTTGCGTTAATGGCGATGGCGATTCACAAACTGGGGGGAGAAGCAATCAGTATGACCGGAACACAGATCGGAGTCGTCACCGATTCATCACACACAAAAGCAAGAATTATCTCAATTTCAACAGAGAGCATGCGCAATGCACTCAGTGAAGGAAAAATTGTGATTGCTGCCGGCTTTCAGGGAAGAGATAAGGATTGGAATATTACTACGCTGGGACGAGGTGGAAGTGATACGACTGCCACAGCGTTGGCGGCTGTGTCTGGATGCTGACATGTGCGAAATCTATACCGACGTTGAAGGTGTCTTTACAACGGACCCACGAGTCGTACCCGAGGCTCAAAAAGTAGACAGTATTTCATATGATGAGATGCTCGAACTTGCCAGCTTAGGGGCGGGTGTGATGCATTCGCGTTCGATCGAATTTGCTAAAAAATACAAAGTCCCATTGAAAGTCCGTCCCTCATTTTCTGATGGCCAGGGGACATTAATCGCAGTTCAACCATTGGCAGAAGCACCCGTCGTTACCGGAGTGGCTTTCGTACGAGATGAAGTCAGAGTGAGCTTGACAGATATTCCAGACGAACCAGGTATCATGAGCAGTATTTTTACTCGGATGGCAGAACATAAAATCAGCTTGGATATGATCGTTCAGGATGTCGGAACCGGGGGAGTTGCCCGTGTTTCGTTTACAGTTCCTCAAACCGATCTGGCTGACACTCTGACAGCGGCCAGCGAAGCGATTGATGTTATCGGTTCAGGAAAGATTCAACATGGAACCAATCTGTCCAAGGTCTCAATTGTTGGTAGTGGAATGCGCAACCATTATGGTGTTGCCAGTCGGATGTTTGCAATTCTTGCTGATGCCGAAATTAATGTTGGCATGATTACTACCAGCGAAATTAAGTTGACAGTACTGGTTGATCGTAATCAATGCGAAGAAGCAGTCCGTGTGATTCATAATGGTTTCGAACTAGATCGGCTCTCAAGTTATTCCTTTGCCACGAATCAGATATTATCTGAGGGGACAGCGATCGAGTTGCAGGCGCAGGAATCAAATCAGTTAGAACAGGAGATCATTGACCAGTTAGCGAATATGGAAGATATTGTTGTCAGTGAAGTCCTGCTCGATCAAACTCAATCTCGTGTGACAGTCCGAAATCTTCCAGATAATCCGGGGATCTGCTCTCGACTGTTCTCTGTTGTTGCCGATGGTGGTGTTTCTGTTGACATGATCGTGCAGAATATGGGGGAAGGAGATCAGGCTCACCTTTCATTTACCGTTCCCAGATCCTCCCTGGAAAAAAGCCTGGAACTGGTAGAACCACTCCTGAAAGAATGGGGAGATGCAGAGCTCAGCCATGAAGTGGAAATCGCCAAGCTTTCTGTGGTAGGAATTGGTCTTCGCAGCCATACCGGTGTCGGGCAATCGATGTTTCATGTTCTGGCAGAATCCGGAATCAATATTCATATGATTAATACCAGTGAAACCCGAATCAGTGCTATCGTGGATCTTGAGCAAGGCGAGACAGCATATCAGCGACTGCTGACGAAATTTCAGTTGAATTAATGCCTTCGGTTTTTAGTTCTGACTTTGATCTGCATCTTCTGTCAGTGCTGCTGTTAAAATCTGAGAAAGACTGGCAGAAAACTGACTACGAGGCAGCACTTGAGTGCAACCTGCGATTTTTGCCTGTTCCAGCAGCTCAACATCAACGTGTGGTCCGAATGCCACACTGACAAAGTGCGAGTGCTGAAGATGAGCCGCAGCCAGTTTTTCAAAATCCAGTGCGGGAGTATTCAGGTCGATCAATAGTAATTGTCGTAACTCATCTGAAAGAGATTCGACAGCTTTTTTACTACTGAGCGCAGTACAAAAAGAGAAATCCAGAAGTTTTGCAACCCCTGTTATCTTGCTTAAAAAAAGCATATCTGAGCAGAGGATAATAATTTGAGGTGCGGTTGCAGGATCATTCATGCTTGTCTTACTCTTTGTTTATGCGGGTGATCGATGGAAATGGATATGCTGCCATTCACCCTCCTGCTTTTGCCATACTCGAGTTTCTTCGCAGGCCGAACTGGAGTCATGACCGTCTTCGTTGATCGTTTGAACAACACGGATGTAAGTTACCAGGGCAACATCACCCAGCATTGTTACCATCGGAGAGCTGATTGTCGACTGACGTGGTCTCCCTGTGGCATTCATTTCAAAGTAAAATCGATGAAAATTCATTCCTGTAATCAGGTGCCCTTTGGCTTCTGGTTCAAAGGCTGTCAGATCGGCATTGCAGAGAGAGGTGTAGGTGTTCCAGTCTTTATGATCAATGGCATCAAGCAGTAGTTGACTTAATTTTAAGAGCAGTTGGATATCATTATCTGGCATCGTGTAGTCCTGTTCCGAAGCACCAATGAGGTCAATGTTTGTCTATTGTATCAGGTAAATCTATTTCAGGAAATTGAACGGTTTTTATATTATCTGCAGAATCCTGTTCGGGTGATTGCTCTTTTGTTTTTCCCGAATTTCCTGGTTGTTGTTGAGGGGATTTTTGTGATGTTGTTGTTTCTGCTGGTCGAGTTGTGGCAGCAGTATCAGAAACTGAAGCCAGTGGATTCCCCGATGAAACTTGATCGACATTCTCTAAATAGACTGTCGATCCCACATCAACAAATTCCCTGGAATCATATTCGACTTTGAAGTTTATGTTGGCTACTGACAGCAGGCATCCCGGAGTTAATTTCGTATCACGTTTGGGGATCAGCTTATCACCATTGATAAACGTTCCGTTTGAACTTCCCAGGTCATTAATTAAAGCCACAGAACCGGTCAGGAATATTTTACAGTGATAACGGCTGACCAGATCACTGTTCAGCTGCAAATCACAATCGGAGGCTCTACCGACAACGGTTGTTTTGGTGAGCAGCAGTGAATTTGGCTTTTCGGAAGAATTTTGAATTCTCAGGCAGATTTTCATGTCACAACCATACGTAAGAAATCCCGCCGAAGGAACTCTTCGACGGGAAATGGAATCAATCTTATATCTGATTATAGGTGCTGGATGACTCCAGGTCTATGCGGCTGCAGAATCATCTTCGGGAAATAGTTCTGCGGTACCTTTGATAACTTCCGGTGTGAGAACATATTTTTTACCGGCTTCCTGTTCGGGAAGTTCAAACATAATGTCAAACATTGCCTGCTCAATGACACTCCGCAGTCCACGAGCACCAGTATTCTTCTGTTGTGCGATACGAGCGATTTCGTGAAGTGCATCATCGGTGAATTCGAGCTTGGCATTTTCCATTTCGAAGAATTTTTGAAACTGTTTTACCAGTGAGTTTTTAGGTTCGGTTAGAACTTTAACCAGATCATCTTCACCCAGTTGTGACAGTGTTGACAGAACAGGGAGTCGACCCAGTAATTCTGGTATCAAACCGAATTCCAGAACATCATCAACCGTGGCATGGGCCAGTAAATCATTTTTCGTTTTTTCTTGCTCTTTATTTTTGTCAGATTGTCCAAAGCCGATCGTTTTTCGACCAAGACGCTTTCCGACAATATCCTCCAGACCAACGAATGTCCCACCGCAGATAAACAGGATGTTGGACGTGTCCAGCTGGATGTACTGCTGCTCAGGATGCTTGCGCCCCCCCTGAGGAGGAACATTGGCAACGGTACCTTCCAGCATCTTGAGCAGTGCCTGCTGAACCCCTTCTCCGGAAACGTCGCGTGTGATCGAAACGTTCTGGCTGGTCTTGCCAATCTTGTCGATTTCATCGATGAATAAGATGCCGCGCTTGAGCTGCTTCGATATCGAAGTCGGCAGCATGCAGCAGTTTCAGCAACAGGTTTTCGACATCTTCACCAACGTAGCCAGCTTCGGTCAGCGTGGTCGCATCGCCAATGGCAAACGGAACCTGCAGGATTCGGCCAGGGTCCGCGCCAGCAATGTCTTTCCGGAACCGGTCGGGCCGATCAGCAGGATGTTGGATTTCTCGAGTTCAACATCTTGCCTTCCTCTTCGGCATGCATCAGCCGTTTGTAGTGATTGTGAACGGCAACCGCCATGACTTTCTTGGCTCGTTCCTGACCAATGACGTACTCGTCCAGTTGAGTCACAATTTCCCGAGGCGTGGGAACATTTTGAACAGTTGTTTGGAAGTCCCTCGTCGACGTTGTTCCTGGTCCAGAATTGACTGGCACAGTTCAATACATTCGCCACAGATATAGACGTTATCGGGGCCTTCAACCAGCGGGCCGACATCGCGATAGCTTTTTCGGCAAAAGGAACAATTTGCGTTCTTCTTTCCAGAAGTATTACGTTTTCCAGAGGTGATATCTCGTCCGGTGGGCATAGCTTCCCTTCAACGGTGTCAACAAAAATGAGGCGATCAACGTCCAGTGAGTTTTGATTTTGCCTCCATGCAAATCAATCAATAAGTAAAAAACTTTTAACTTGGATTTAAAAGCGGAATCAACGTTTCATTTCCAAAAAGCAGTTGTCTTGTAATGATGATCATTACATCACCATCAAATTGTGAATCTTGGAAAATCAATTGTCCAGAGTATCTAATCAGATAAGTCAATATGATCCGTAGTCTCTTCTTTTTCCAAACCCTTATCAGTTGGTTCTATAAGCCTTTTTTTGATGGATCGGAATTCGTCGTCGGTGAGGTCACCTTCTCGGTGCATTTCTGAGAATTGAAGAAGTATTTCACTCGCATCAACCTGTCGATCCTCATTTTCCCTAAAACGTCCTACGACCCATACGATCAGCCAAATCAAAAAACTGACAACGATGAAGGCGATAATCCACTCCAACAATATGACCTTCAAAGAGTTTCTTGAACAGCTTTTGATTTGCTGACAATTTTCCCAGAGTTAAATATTCAATAATCACTTTAACATAAGCAGTGAGAATATTCTGCCTGCCTTTCCTGATACAAACCTCATCATGACGTTATTCCACTTCCGCCAAAACCGTAATCGAACATTGTTCTGTACAAGTGATCCGTTTTGGGTTTGCTGGTATATGAATAATTATTGGTAACAGTCTTGTGATAAGCAAGCCCGTCTCAATAACCCGGGTTTGTAACAGGTAACGAGAATACTTAGCATATCACGCGCCAAAAATGTACGAATCATGCTTTAGTCGCATATTCTTACCATATTGAGTCTGTTTTAACGTATTCGTTGTATTTGATGTATCAGAGCAGGAAAACCGCGGATCGCAACTGAAAAGTCATTGATCGGGTTCTCATTGAATGATGAGTATCTGAATTGAAAAAGAAAAAAACTGCACTTTGGGGCTTAAATGAAAATCAGTTCCGCTGACTCACATAAGTAAGTCTTACATTGTTAATATTACCTTAAATTGAGTTGGTGTAGTGAATTGACTGTTTTATCCTGCGTCGACAGAATTGAGAGCGAACAGACATCGTGCATTGCATCCACGTGATCTCATTTTTATGATCAACTCTGTACTTAATGTGAATATCGTGAATTCATACTCAATTTTCGAGCAGAAAGACGAGCAGCACAGACTAAAAATTGTTAAGGATTTTCAATGGACTTTGAAAAACGTCTTCAGCATGCCATCAATAAAGGGCGTGCCGCCAAAGACCAAGAGATACAGCAGGAAGTCGGTAAGAAGATGACCGAGGAAGAGTTTCGCAATCTTCATTCAAAATATCGACTTGAGTTAACTGATCATATTGATGGTTGTTTGAAAAAATTAGCGGATCATTTTCCCGGATTTCAGTTTAAAACACTGTTGGAAGAAGATGGTTGGGGGTCGATCAAGAATTACACGTGATGATGTGAATCTCAGCACGAGTAAAAAGGCACAGAGCCTGTATAGTCGCCTGGAAATGGTGGTTCGGCCGTTTACCGAAACCCATATTATCGAAATGGTCGCGAAAGCAACGATACGTAACAAAGAGACATTTAATCGTGCTCATTACCAGTTTATCGCGGAAGTGGATATGCAGTCCTTTCAGGATCTGGTTGATTTATGGGTTTTGGAGTTTGCGGAACAATTCTCGTTTCAGGCGTAGCAGTCATTCAGTGAAGTCATATAACAAGTTGGTAAGGTTACTATTTTTATGAGTCGACATTCCGATTTAACTCAGGTTCTTGATCGGGGAGCGGTTGCTATTATCCGCGCTCCATCGGGAGAATTACTGGTTGATGTTTCTAAAGCCCTTTATGCCGGCGGTTTAGATGTCATTGAAGTCACTTTTACCGTACCCGGAGTGCTCGAGATTATTTCTCCGAAGTCAAGCAGGAATTGGGTGACAAGATTCTGTTGGGCGCCGGTACTGTTCTCGATCCTGAAACAGCGCGTGCCGCGATTCTTGCTGGTGCTGAGTTTATAGTGACTCCCACAGTCAACACGGATGTGATTGAAATGTGCAATCGTTATGACAAGCTTGTTATGACGGGCGCTTTAACTCCGACGGAAGCGCTGACAGCCTGGGAAGCCGGTGCTGATATTATCAAAGTCTTCCCTGCTTTTGTGGGCGGACCGGAATATCTCAAAGCACTGCACGGGCCTTTACCTCAAATTCCACTCATGCCCACTGGCGGTGTTGATCTGGAGACGTTATCAGACTATTTTCAGGCTGGTGCTTGTGCCGTCGGTTTAGGAAGCTCTCTGGTAACGAAAGGTATGGTCGAAAACGGTGATTTAGAAGGGATCCAGAAACTGACGACTCAGTATATGGATAAAATTGCCGAGGTTCGTAAATACTGAAACAGAGGCAGTTCCGGCTGGAAACCGAAGCCTTGTTTGATTTATCCAGTTCCGGAGTGGCCTTGTCGGTCGTTTTGACTACAAATTGCTAAAAAATGAATTTGTGTTTTGACGTTTCTCCAGAAGACACTGCCAAAACTTGAAAACAGACTCATTGATATCCCTCCTTTTCTTTCTCTATTACGCAAAATGGGGATTGTTTTCGTCTGCTGCGCTTCTGTTTTAACCCGAAAGATCCTCTCAAGTCGTACGAACTTAATTGACGATATCCCTAACATAGTCATATTTTCGGTTTACTAGTACCCGTGCGCATTGACTGTTGAATTAATTACAACTTCTCAGGAGGGACTCCAGATCCAGGTAACTTAAATGGCGTGGTTATCAGGATCAGGAGGTGTTTGGCATGAGACTATTCATACTACTGATAGTCAGCTGCTTGGTTTGGGGAATTCAATCTGATTTGTCCCTGGCAGCTGCGATTCCTTCAGCACCTGTCTTTACCAGTAAGACGCAGTTCCGAATTCCGTATCACTACGATCAGGCGGAAATTGATCGACTGGGAGCCCGGGAGATCAGACTTTATGCGTCGACCGACCGTGGCATTACCTGGAATCACATCAAATCGGTCGCTCCTACAACTCGCAAATTTCCATTTAAAGCGACTCAAGACGGGGAATATTGGTTTTCGGTTCGAACATTGGATTCAAATAATCAGCTGCACCCTTCAGGCAGGGTCTTTGAGCCGGGTTTGCGGGTTGTTATCGACACGACTCCTCCAAAACTGGAGCTTGACCTGAGGCAGGTTTCTCCCGGGAAAGTCCAACTCATCTGGAATGCAGAGGATCAAAATCTTGACCCCACCCAACTGATTCTCGAATATGCTCAGAATGGCAGCCAGAACTGGCAACGCGTGATCGTCGCTCCACACGGCAAAGGTCAGACGACATGGACCATTTCTCAAGGTGGTGTGGTCGCAGTTCGGGGAATGATCAAAGACCGGGCTGCCAATCTCGGAAGAAGTCAGAAAAAAATACAAGTTGTTGCCGCCGCCAGTCGTGCGATTCGCAATAAAAAGCAGGATGTACCAGATTTTAATCAACCCATTGCTCAGGGGCATGTGCCAGGCAACTCAGATACGGAAACACTGACGCCGTATTCAAATCCCCAGAATTCTCTGAAAGCAGGACGAGCGGATTCTCTGGATCATCACACACCACTTGCAAGCCGGCAATTACCGAGCGTTATTCCCAAAACAGGTAATTTTAATCAGTTACCTGAGAAAAAACAGTTCAGTCAGGATTCCTTAAAAGGACAATTCGTTGCCGATGACCCCGAGCAACGTCCACTTTATGCCAAAAAAAGATACCCTGTGAAAGATAAAAAATGGTCTCCTGAAAAAAAGCAGGTTGTGAATGGCAAGCAGTTTCAGATTGGATTTCAAATTGACGAGGTCGGTCCCTCTGGCATCGGAGCGGTAGAACTTTATATCACTGAAGATAATGGTCAAAAGTGGTATAAGTATGGCGAAGATCCAGACAAGAAAAGCCCATTTCATGTTGAGGTTCCACAGGATGGGACTTATGGATTTGCGCTGCGTGTTCGTAGCGGAGTTGGCCTGGCCGATGCATTACCTAAGACGGGTGAAAAGCCTGATGTTGTTGTGGAAGTCGATCGTACAGGACCGGAAATCAAGCTCAATCCCGTGATGCAGGGACAAGGCAGTAATGCAAATAAAGTGACCATTTCCTGGACGATTCGTGAACAGAACCCTGTCGAGAAATCCGTTGCCATCAATTACTCAACACAGCCGGATGGTCCCTGGGAAACCATTGTCGGGTGGCAGGAAGATGTCGGAAGATTTACCTGGTCTGTTGGACCAGGCAATCCGTCCCGGTTTTATTTGCAGGTTGTCTCTCGAGATGCAGCCGGTAACACCTCGTCGGAAGTCACACCACAACCCATTGTTGTTGACTTAACCAGGCCATCGGGACGAATCGTTGACGTTGAAGTAATGAGCAACGCCCCCTATTAAACCAGGGCTGTCTGATTATTTCTGAACGGGACTTATGACTGTTCCGTGTTCTTCTCTGTGGTTGGTTCTGAACTGGGCGCTTCAAATTTGGGAGCAGTGAATTCATCAGAATGTTCTTCAGGTGTGGGACGCGGAGTCTCTGTTTGTGATTGCGAGTAAGAGGCCTGATTAACCTCATCTTCAATACCGCTGACGCCTTTCTTGAATTCGACGATTCCTTTACCCAGGCTGCGCGCCACTTCGGGAAGTCGTTTACCAAACAAGAGTAATGCAATAACTCCGACGATGATCATTTCATAGCCGCCGGGCATACCAAAAAATGCAGGTACAGTAGTCATGTGTGTGATAGTTTGAAACATTGTTTAACCTCTTTTTATCATTAAGGCATACGGGTTCTTTACAAAAAAGATTGTGCCCCCTGGTCCTTGTTTCTATTCAATGTGATAGCAAATGATTCAGCTGTTATAAATTGGGACAGCCCGCTCTAGTCTGGCTGGTTGTCCTGGTTTGAGTCGTGTTGTTGAGAGGGAGAACCTTTTTCCTCCTCAATCGAATCTTCCCGGGCACCCTTTTTGAATTCAACAATGCTTTTACCAAGCGAGTTCATGGCCCCTGGTAAACGCTTGCCGAACAGGAGCAGGATAATCCCTAAGATGATGGTAATTTCAATCCAGCCTGGAAAGCCAAACATACGATTCGTCCCATTAATTATTATGAAATAGTCGAGATAGACAATTGCCAGATTCTCGAGTGATCAGGTTTTTCAGTGAAATGATAACAGATAAAGACTTCACCGAATAAAATGAACATCAAAAACGGGATAACCCTTGAGGCATGCGCTGCTGGCACTGAGGAAAAACCAGAAGGAAAGTCGTTATTCCTGTGTGGTAGCCCCTGCGAAACGGTAGCTCGGAGGAAATCCCATGGATGGATATCCACTCGGTTTGCCCGCAGGAGTCGCAGGAGGATTGAGCGGTAAGTACCTAAATCATAACCGCGCAAAAGCGCCTGTCAACAGAATTTAATGGTGCAATTTCAGTGATTTGTGATTCTTGGCAGCAATGTGAGATAAAAAAGGGAGCATTTCCGAAATTTGGCCCGGTCAGATCGTGAAAAGAGATTCCATTTACCTAACCTGTTACTGCATCAAGGGATGTTTTTTGAAGTAACAGTTGCATCTCAACCCACTGAATGGATCGAGCGAGCTCCTTTAATTCTTCATCCTGACTCGAATCACATTCAGAACAGAAATCGACAAAAGTGTTGAGAGACCAGCGCTTGTTTTCGAGGACTCGTTTTTTCCAGTGCAATACATCACTACTTTGAAATTGATCAAACAATGGTGGAATCACTTCGGGCAATAGATCCAGTAATGGATGATTACCGACTACCCTGCTCCAGTATTTCGCGTTGGAAGAATCCGGCTCCCGCCTGTGCATAATATGGTGCCAATAGTCACCGGAACAGTGGATGCCCGCATTTTGTACCGACTGAGAGAATTCATGGCTCTCTTCGAGGTAATCATGAATACAGAATAAGCCTGCTTTGAGAGCGGTGGCGTCAGAAGCGGATCTAATCTCGGGTAAATCCTGAACAGGTTCATAGGCCCGGAGTAATTGAAGTAACCATTCTCGATCCCGTCCCGGAGTCTGGGGAGCCAGTTGTGGTAGGGAGAATTGATGATTTCTGGGATCCACGACTCCAGCTGGTCGCAAAATTTGGCTCTGAATACCGGCTTGAGTCATCAGAATCAGTGAATGCCATAGTGGGTCCGCTGAATCTGGTAGCTCATTCAAACTGAGAAAAGCAGATTTTTGGATAAGAACGACTGCATGCTCAATCGGGTTCATGGCCAGCATTGCCGCCTGGGGAGGCAGGTTTTTAAATGACTGAATGAACTGTTCTGAACAGCTGAATGGCAATATGTAGATTCCGGCGTGATCTGGATTGAGTTCAAGAGCGTTGATCTCCTGAAGTTGTTCCAGTCCAGTAAACCATTGCCCATTGACAAAGCCCAGATATTCAGCAGCGCTTTCTTCGAACAGTGAAACAAGATCAGTGCCGCGCAGGCTGGAAAGATTCTTGTCTTCGAGCGTACTGCACTGAAGATGAGGAATTGTTTTTAAGTTTTCAGCGGGTCGGTTGTTGTTTCCCCAAAAATAGAGCTGAATGAAAGCTGGCATTAGGATTAAATTTCAAATGAAAAAAAATGTCATCATATTGATTCGTTATACCTGTTCGAATTTTATTTCCGCAGAAAATAAATCCGAGGCAAGATTGCTTCTGAAATACTCATTCTTTGCTGTAACAACAGAGTTGACCGTTTTCCAGAGTAACGATGATTCTTCCTGCAGCATCAATGGCAGTGCCCCCCTTTACTACCTGTGCAGGTAGCTTTTGCGTCCAGACATCTGAACCTTCATTAATATTAATAGCCGTCAGGAAGGGGGATTCCGGTTTTGCATCAGGATGTCCGGCAACCAGCAATGTTTCAGGCGCTACAATAAAGCTGGTAAAACGGCGTTGTTTCTTGTCTTCCCAGATATTTTTTCGTTTAAATTTCTGACCAGTTCGGCGGGACCTCATACTTATCCAGCGCGCGACTTCTTTCTTAACTTTAGGGGCGCCAGGTGGTAAAGCTTCTTTCAATGTTAAATTGGTAAAAACACTACCCTCATAACTGGCATCATGCACCAGTTCGCGTCGGTCTGCCAGTGTATGTTCAATCGAAAGGTATTTCCCGTAGCCTGGGTAATAAGGATAGAAAGCAGTACGAAACTGTGATCGAACTTCTGTACTGGGAGTATTCAGGCATTTTAAGGTTTGAAGATCGTAGCGTGCGGTTTCATAAACGCCTCCTGCCAGAAATCGAAGTTCACCTTCATCAATGTATAAACTGCCTTGCAAGCTGATCCCGCTATTGACTTCTTGTGATAATGCTCCCGATGAATTATTTTCCTGCTTTAATTTACCCGTAACTGAATCGAGCGCAACGACGTGGGTGCCATCAAAGTGTGCAATGCCTGCAACGGCATAAACAGTATCATTTTGAACGACAATACCACCGGCGACCGGCCAGGTTGAAATCAGTTTACCATAGACGGGAATTAATCGTTGACTCGGGGCGACTCGGAATGACCAGAGCGGTTTTCCTGTTTTTGCCGCATAGGCATAAACACGACCATCGGCAGAACCAACATATAAGCGGTTATTACTGACTGTCGGAGAATAGTAGATAGCGCCTCCCGTATATTGTTTCCAGGTCAGTTTTCCCTTCATATCGTATGCACTGACAACGCCATTTCGGTCGGCAACAAAAATCATGTTCCCAGCGACAACAGGCGCTGTCGGCAGCTCTGACTTTGTTACTTGAGTTGTCCAGGCAAGTTTTGTCTTCGCAGGAACGGGCACTTTGGTTGTGGCAGATTGCCGTTGATCTCCTCGAAATGCAGGCCAGTCATCCGCGTGGACTGACAGGGGATTCGCCTTCAGACAATTGATCGTTATAAGTCATATGTCGCGTGGGAATCTGAGAAGTGGGTGATGAGGAATTCTTTTCAGGACCCAGACAGATGTGACCATAAAGAGACAGTTGACAACCGCACATCCAGGGCCCCCAATATAACAGCCCGTTAGAAACAATGACTCCATCCTGACATGGTGGACGCATCGGAGCAATATGTTGTGCAGAATGTGTTTTCGTTTCCAGCCGAACTGTTCCTCCACTGGTGCGAAAAAAGATGCTGTCAACACTTCCCGTCGCTCGAGTGCAGGCGCGACGTGTAGGTAGTGAAGCAATTTTATCACCAGTGGCATAGTCAAGTTTCATGCCTGTTTCTTTAGGTCCAGCAGCATAAATGCCGTCGTCACGTAAAACCAGTTGCAGATTTCCATGCTCTTTTTCCCACATCCAATACCCGTCAGCAGCGGATGCTGTGACCATGTGTAACCGCTGTGGTCCGGCAAAAAACAGGTAGTCATCACTACATTTCATATAGGTTGTGGTGGCATAACCGGTTACGTAATGTTGTGCTTTCTGGTTAGAACCGATCGATGACAGCAGTTTTTTACTACTGTTTTTCCAAACCTGTTTTCCATTTTTGATGTCAATACTGGCAAGAAATTGATCAGGACAGTAATAAAAAATGCGGTCATTTTTCATAGTCACACCACGACTGTCGATGTAATCCTTTTCACGAAAATGCCAGAGTACTTTTTTATCGGCCGGATTGATGGCAACAAAGGTTCGGCCGTAACCAAATGCATTTTTGGGGTCGGAATAGTCGTGCCCTTTCCACATACTCCAAGGCCAGTGCCCTAACCCTCTTCTGGCCGATTTTTGGGTATCAACCTTCACCTCTTTATTGCCAATCAGAGCATAAAGAGTGCCGTTCTGCATGCCCATCCATTTCCAGACTGGTCCGTCAGTTAACTTTTCATCAACAACAATTTCGTCTCGTATCTTCCCCGTTTCGCCATCAATGATTTTGCAGGATTCATTATCAGCCATGTAGAGTGCATCTTCAGTCCCGATCATGGTGTTACGGTGAATCATAAAGCCTTCAGGCAATTTACGTTTCCAGAGAATCGTTCCATTGTAAGCGTTGATACACATCAAGGTGTTCAAGATCGCATTCTGATTCTGTTTATGTGCAATATGTCCGAAAGCCTTATAGACTTTCCCCCCAGCTGCAACAGAAATTTCAGGCATCGGCGAAAATTTGGGATCTGCCAGGAACTGCGTCCGGTAAGGAGACCTCGCATTTTGATCAGTCGATTGAGGATTATTATCTGGTCCGTGATAAGGATGGTCCCAGTAATCGTTTCCTTCAGGAATCGGTTTTGTGATTTCAGAGTCAGCAAAAAAAACAGTTCCCTGAGGTCGCAATGCGCGTAAGAGCTCATTTTGAGAGGCTTGCTTACCAACTGTCTTTTGCACGAATATGGCATCAGCCAGATTACTGGCCAGGGCAATCGTGTCGTTCTTTCCCTGATTTACAAAAACGCGTTGTCCCAGGAGTCCAGCCTGGTCGGCAAGACGCCTGACTTGTGTTACATCTTCTCGTGATTCCGCCTGAAAATATATTTGTAAATCACTATTTTGGATTAGTTCGATAACAAATGATGCCTGGCCTGTCTCTGGCAACCCCAATACAACGCAGAGTCCTTTGGGGGATTTCAGTTTTTTGAGACAGGAATTTGTATAGGAAGAGACTGGCCGTTTGTCTTCTCTGGCTTCAATCAGGAGCGGCGCCTCAAATAAGATAAATAAAACGATTAGAAGAAACGATGGCCTCGTTTTGTTTTGATTCAACATTCGATTTCTCCAAGTCATTTTGGCAGAAAATGGGAACTGCGATTTCAAATCAGATTTGGGACCCCGAACAAGAGGTATCTCATTATTCATATCATGGCAGTATTGAATTCACTTTTCAAAGTGGAACTGGAACTCTTCTTATTGGATTTTGAATTTCCAGTTTGGATTATTCGCCCCGGTATATGGAAGCAATCGCTTGATGATTGCTTCCATTTCAATTCTGTCTGAGTGATATTTCGGGAAGAGGGGTGTGTATTAATGTATATGTTTTTGTTTGAAATCTGCTGGAACTTGAGAAAAAGGCAAATATCGACTGGTTTAATTATTAAATGTTTGAACAATGACAGCAGGTACAGATGCCAGCATTTTTTGAAAACGGTTCACAGATCGTTGAAATGGAAGCTGGCACAATAGTTTGAGTTTAAACAAGGGGACCTGTTTTTACACTCAGACGAAAATATATTCGCGACTGGTGATCAATTCTTGTCACTGGCGGTGTTCTTAATGAATCATATCTTACCAAATTATTTTGTAAGTGAAGCAACATGGTTCTATCTATCCCTGTTGCTTTCGATTGCGGTCTTTTTCCGATTTGATCGCATCTTGTCGCTGCGCAATCTGGATTTAATATTATTGCTTTCCATCTCACCCGGACTTTTATTTCTAAGTGATCATCCTATCCTGGGAAATATCTGGTTGTTTGTCGGTACTGGATTTTTTGTGATCAGGATGAGCATTGATTGTTTCATTCAACGTCGTCCTCGCGGTGAACAAAATCTGAATAGCTTCGGCATGGCATTTCTCTGTATCTCAATATTTTCATTTTTAATGATCCGGGTTTTTACTGAAAAACCCGCTGAGGATACTATTCAGACCGTAAAGCAGGCTGACAACTTATTGAGTATGCAGGATGTCAGTGAGACACAGAATCAAAAAGCTCCTGAAGCAGGACCTGCCGCCCGCTTTTTGGCTACTTCAGTGGTCCCGCTCTCAACGGCTATCGTTAATGGTACAAAACCAACTGACGCGATCGAAGGTACTCTCGATCATTCCACGCTGGCAGCGCGCATCATGGCAATATTAGCCCATGCTTTCGTTGTTGTGGGACTGATTATAATGGGAAAGGTGCATTTTGCGAATCCGCAGGTTGGTTTGGCGATGGCTTTATTCTATCTCTTACTGCCATGTACCGCTTATGATGTGAGTAAAGCAAATCATGTGTTACCAGCTGCTTTACTGGTCTGGGCTTTTGTAACCTATCAAAAACCGATACTTTCCGGGACTTTTATGGGACTGGCATGCGGGGCCATGTTTTTTCCCGTATTTCTGTTACCGCTATGGATCAGTTTTTACTGGAAAAATGGGCTGAAACGTTTTGTTTTGTCGGGAAGCGTCGTGGGTTTCATTTTATTAGTCAGTTTGCTCCTCACTTCTGTTGATCGTTATTCATTTACAAAACAAACAATTGGTTCGATCGACTGGTCTGTTCTGAAGTTTGAGGGAGGGCAGAATATTCCGGGATTCTGGGGTGCCTATGATTCAGCCTACCGAATTCCCGTCTTTGTAGGCTTTGTGCTGTTAATTGCCTGTCTCACAATTTGGCCACGCCGAAAAAATCTGGGCCATCTGATGTCGCATACAACGGCGATCATTATTGCCACACTATTGTGGTACCCGCAGCATGGAAGCGTCTATCTGTTGTGGTACTTACCCATGTTTCTGATGGTCGTTTTTCGTCCTCGATTGTTGCATACAACCCAGCAAAAAACACTGGAGCAGAATCAGCGGAGCAAAGAGAAGCCAACCTCAAGTTTTCAGGATTCTGCTACCATTGTGCGGCCTGCTACTTAATTGACTGAGCCACTTTCCTGGTCGTTCTTACTTATGTTGAGGAAAACCAGGATTGGAGTCAACCGGCGCATCATTTTCTGATGATTGTGATTGATCGAAATTTGAAAGCAGCGACGCTTCAATTTCCGGCGAATCAAAGTTGGTTTTGGAACCTACGATAAACATCGGGCGGGCTCGAACCTGATCATAAATGCGGGTCACATATTCGCCAAGAATTCCAATGCCTAACGCATTGAGTGTGCCGAAAAATGAAGCCGTAATCGTTGTGGAAGCCCAACCGGGAATGGCCAGCCCGGTAAATAATTTATGATAAAGCACAAAGGATGTGAGCGTCAGACAGGCTGCCGCTGACAATGCGGCAATAAGATAGAAAATGGTGAGCGGTAAAAATGAGAAGGAAAAGATGGCGGTTTTGGCCAATCGACACAATTGAATGAATGAAACACGAGGATTTTCGTCATACCGGGCCAGGCGTTCGACGGGAATACCAATTTGATGAAAACCAACCCAGGATCGTAATCCGGGAAAGTAGCGATCTCTGTCATGGAGTTGAGCTATTTGTCTGGCAACCTTACGGTCAATTAAACCAAAGTTTCCGGCATCTTGTGGAATGGGAATACTGGCAATCAGATTGAGTATTTTGTGAAATGTTTGAAATGCCCAGCGTTTGGCAAAATTTTCTTTTCGCGCTGTTCGAACTGCATAGACGACATCATAACCCGCCTGCCATTTTTCAATAAACTCGACGATGGCAGTGGGACTATCCTGCATATCTGAGTCCATGATGACGACGGCGTCACCTGATGTATGTAACAGTCCTGCCTGGACTGCTGCCTGATGTCCAAAGTTCTTGGCAAAATGAATGACTCTGACTCGTGAATTCAAATCAGCAAGATCATCTAGAATTTGCCCGCTTTGATCAGAAGAACCGTCGTTTACAAAAATGATTTCATAGAGGCATCCAGTCGTTTGTAATGATTCTTCAACAGCCTGAAGTAACTGAGGAAGCACCTGCTGCTCATTAAAAACCGGTAATACAACTGAAATCATTGAATCAGTAATCGGTTTTCGTATTGCGCTCGTCTGTTGGTGATTTACTTCATTCATTTGACCAATACTCCTACCAGTGAAAGGCCAAATGGAACTCCTGTCGAATGAATCAGTTTGCGTTCGATTTGGGCAAGCGATTTCAGACAGATGTTTGTAAATCGTGAAACTCTGCTGAAGCGTGGTGGAATGTTATCCGTACGTTTCAAAAGAATATCTCTTCCTCTCATTACAATTGCTGAAGGTAATGTAAACGAATTCCAGTGTGTCAGCCATTTCACTTTGAGACCAGCTTGTTCTGCCTGTTGACGAAATGTTGATTTTGTATAGCGGCGGAAATGCCCCAGTTTTCGATCCCAGTCAGAATACAGTTTCGGATAAGCGGGGACTGTGATGATGATTCCGCCTTCAGTGCTGAGAGTTTCTGCTGCATTTTTCAGTACAACAACCGGATCCTCCATATGTTCGATTACATCCAATAGAACAACTGCTTTCGCTGAACCAGATGAAACCGGCCAGGGTTGACTTAATTCATGCACAAAGAGGTTTGTTAAACCGCGCGAGCGACCATGATTCACAGCATCTTCCATCAAATCAAAACCAACAACATCGTATCCCAGCTGACTGAACTCGAATAAATTGCGTGCTGAACCAGTTCCACCTTCGATAAGTAATCCAGGGGCCGGAAACTCGGCAGCTAAAATTTCCGTTACCAGTTTGCGTTTCGCAACGTGCCACCAATAATTCTCTTCTAATTCAATCAAGTCAGTCAGATGTTCTGGATCCACAGTTTCCGTATTTTTCGTTCTGAAGGGACTTGAGAGAGCAGAATCGCAATATAATTTTGTCCTTTATGGTATTTCAAATACTACCTGAGTTCAGGATACCAGTATAATCAGAACAACTCTTCCCGTTTCTTCATGAAATCAGCAGTTTTTCAGGCAGCGCGAGTAATTTAATTTACCTATAGCATTTATTCCGTCTATAGTGTTGTTTTGGTTGGTTCAACTGAATGTCAGTAAGTGTAAATATGTGGAGTATGTGTTGTGGAAGAGCAGCCAGATCAGCAGTTAACAGTGTTTACCTGGATATCCGCTGTGATATTTCTGCTGATTCTTATTTTGAATGTTCCCTTGTTTATTCGAATGCCTTTAGCAACGGATGTTGTTCTATACGATCTCCAGGCACAGACCATTCTTAATGGTGGTGTCATGTATCAGGATATTTTCGAGACTAATTTGCCAGGCATTGTCTGGGTGCATATGCTTGTTCGTCCGATAGTCGGGATGAGTTCTGATGCAATTCGAATCGTTGATCTGGTCATATTCAGCGGAAGCGTCATACTGCTTGTGCTCTGGAATCGCCGAAATCAATTGTCAGTTACAGGGGGGATTTGGCTGGGGATTGGGTTATTTTCCTTTTATTTTGCCCTCTCTGAATGGTGTCACTTTCAGCGAGATACGTTAATTCTGTTTCCCGCACTGGTTGCACTTTGGCTGCGACGAAAACAGATTGATCGACTCATAAACGCTCACAAAGCAGCATCTTCACCTTCGTTTTATACCGTATGGGGGTGGGCATTTCTGGAAGGGCTCTTGTGGGCAACCGCTTTTTGGATAAAGCCGTTTGTGGCGGTACCGGCTTTGTGTGTCTGGATTGGATCACTGTTTGTGGTTCGACAGTTCCGGAAGCTGATCATTGATTTTTCTGGTCTATTACTGGGTGGTTTGCTGCTGGGAGCGTTAGGGATCTTGTGGTTGTGGCAAAATGGTGCCTGGCCTTCATTTTATGAGACGTTCACAGAATGGAATCCGGAATATGTGACAGCGCGCAAAGCGGGCTGGGAAACCGTAAGGTTTGCTCAGTTTTTGTTTCGTTTTTTTCCCTGGTTCCTGTTACACCTCATCGCAATACCCCTCGCTTTCATTGCAATCAAAGCGTACTGGAAAGCCAGATCAAAATCTGATCAGGAGTCAATCGTTGAACCTGGAACTCGAGATTCATTACTCCTGGCATTAATGTATTTAGGCTGGCTATTTCAATCTTATGCATTCCAGCATCTATTTGATTATGTACACCCTCCTTCCCACCTGTTGGCGATTGCGGTCATTGGAGGTTACCTGGGCAGTCGGTTTCACAATCGTGCACTCACCTGGGGCTGGAAAAGTGGAATGGCTTTCTTCCTGCTGATGGTGATTTTTACATTTCCGGCATTCAAACCAGGTCGGGTGATGTTATGGAAGACCTGTTTATTCAATTCCAGTAATGCTGAGTTAAAGTCTCAACTGGCGTTGTTGGTTCAGGTGGATTGGAAAGACCTGGATGCAGTTAAACAATATTTGCAGAAACAAAATTTAAAGGATGGAGAACTTCTTTGTTTTAACACGACATTGGTTTATTTATACCCCGAGCTTGCGGTCAAACCGGCAACGCGATTCGTGTTTTTCGATTCGACTCTGATATTTTGTCCCGGCCACCGGGAAGATTTTTATACTGCGATCAATGCCAGCAAACAGGAATACATTGTCACTGATTTGATTGACAGTGGATTTACCAGAGAGGCTGCATTGGCGATTTCAGATGATCCAAAACTGATAACCCCACGTGATTACCCTGTCAGTCTGAAAGGTGCCTATCCCTGGTCAAATCCGGTTGTGTTTCGCGCAGGAAGATACCTGGTTCATAAAGTCAAACGCCCATTGGGAAAATTTGTGGGAATTGGAAACCTGCCAACGGAAGCACAAACGCAGGTGCTTTACAAAAAGTTGCAAAAACGAAAGCTGCAGAAAATGAAATCTGCAGAGACCCTGGATAAAAGTAAGTAGTATTCCTTTATCATCAATGAAAATAAAGCCAAACAGATCTTCAAGTAAGAAACAGATAATGGACTAGGAAGGCTGGATTTCATTTGAAGCGCGAGATGGTTTGAATAATAAAATCAATATTATTGCGAGTGTCGTAATCGAAATAATACGACCAATTTTGAATCCGGGTGGCGTGAATGAAAGCTGGACATCATGTTTACCTGTTGCGAGAGGTATCGCTCTCAGTGAAAAATCAGCAGGCATGATCGGAATCTCTTTATCGTCAATTCGGGCAGACCAACCAGGATAAAAAATATCTGAAATTATCAGGTATCCCGGGGCGTCAAGTTCCGCTGAAATTTCTAACTGATTCGGAGAAGCGGAAATAATCTGAGCAGATTTGAAAGATTGTCGTTTGCCTGCAGGCAGAATATCATGCTCTAAAAGGACTTCCTTACGTGCCTGGATTTTCGCGATTCGGTTCACAATCTGTTTACTTTGTTCGTTAGGATTTAAGGTTTTTGCAGTTCCAAGCAGGAAAGCTCTCGGGAGAGGGTTTGGGTTTTCCAGGATCAGGTAGGGGACTGATTTCGGCTTGGAATCGCGCAATGTAAACTCTTCAGGAATGGCTCCTTGCTGGATTATCTTCCAGCCTTCAATTTGCACCTGTTTGTCAGTTTGTAGAATGGCGTATTTGACACTCATTAAGTTTATCAGAGAAACGCGAGCTGTCGAAAGTTCTGGCTCGCTATAGCCGGCCATCATCAGTGCTGCATCCGGTTGTGGAAACGTTGCGGCTGCGAATAATCCGAGACGTACCAGAGGGACTGGTTCATAGCCTTGAACTTTTAAGATTTGTTGACTCCATGCTTCGCGATCGCTGAGTATTTTTTGTTCTGCGAGAACTCGGTATGGCCCCAGGTTTGCTTTCAGGAAATTTGTGACTTTTGAATCTGCCCTGAATGATGATTGTGGAATCGTTCTTAATATTTGTTTACTATGCGTCGATAGCTCCCAGGAAGAAAAGAAACAAAGGAGTATGATTCCCCAGTGTCCTGTTTTGCGCGAATGGCAGGCGGCAAAAACCGCCAAAGCAGTGACAGGCATGGTACATATAAAATAAATCAATTGAATTTTCACAATTCGTTCAGGATTGATTCTATGAGTAACCAGGCCTTGAGAGGAATAGATCAAAAATGCGAGTAAAGCCGAAGTCGATACCAGGCAAATCAATGAAACAGTCTGGATGAATTTTCGGCGCGAGTTGAGTGACAAAGTCAAAATGGAATCACATCCAAATCCAGCGAGCATCGCAACGACGAGTGAACAGATCCATAGAAACCGCGCCGGTATTCGGAACATCGAAAATCCGGGGATGACATCATAAAATAGCGTATAGACAGGCAGGTTTGGTCCGAAAGCGAGTAAAAAAGAGATCAATCCAAACAGTAATAAACGGATAACTGTTCGGTTTTTGATCGAAGTTACCATGCCCAGGCATGCCAGTAGCAAAGGCAGACATCCAAAATAACAGATCGCTTCCCAGTAAAAGCCACCAGGTCCTCGATAATTTTCAGGACTTCCCCAGACAAAGGGATCGAGTAACTGAATCAGACTTGGTAAAGCAAGGCTTCCACTTTGTAATGCAGCGAGGTCAATTCCACTTGCTCTTACAGCTTGTTGGCTGTAGATATAAACAGGAATCAGGTCGATGGCTACCAGTCCGATTGTCAAGATACCTGCGAGCATCCAACCCTTGATTAATCCGCCTGCGGTATTAAGGGACGTGGGAATGGTTACCTGATTCTGATTCTCTGTCGTTTGATCTGATTGAACTTCTTTCCGGTTTCGGATGTACGTAATCAGTGCTTCGAAAAAGACGGAAACCGTGAAAAACAGTAGCAGGTAGTAAAGCTCCTGAACATGACCACAAAAGAAGGCAAGACTGATCAGCATGGCCAGAATGGGGATCGCCTTTTTTCGCCCTTCAATTAAAAGTTCATAACCATAAAAAATCCATGGGAACCAGGCAATTTGTGTAACTGATGTGAAATGCCCTTCTCCGGTTTTCGCAATAAAATAAGGGGCTGCCAGGAATATGATCCCCGACAGCAGGGAGCTGAAAAAACTAAGGTGGTACTTTCGTCCGAGTAAATAGGCGCCCCACCCTGCCCACCAATGATGAAAAATCAAAGTCCAGCTAATCGTTGTTAAAGCATTTGTAAAAAAGAATATCCAGTTTCCAGGATAGAATAACGATGATTGCGGACTTCCTAACCATGGCATTCCCAGAAGAGAGTAAGGATTCCAGAATGGAAATTGCTGCTGCTCTAAACAGTCTTTTTGATAGCTTTTAAACGCAATGAATTGATTTGTGGTATCGTTGTGACCATTATCTTGAATACCAACAAGAACATCATTTGGGTGTTCAATGAGTGCTTGAAAACAAATGCCGGTAAAGAATGCGAGTACCAAAGCTGCCATCAGATTTTGAAACAGTCTGGAATTCATACGCAACATATCTCAGAAAGTGGTCAGAGTGATTCTCGCCCAGTGGCGATCATTTATTGTAAAGGAAACGATACAATCAAGATTGATTGTGCTTGAAATTGGAAACACTTTCTTAATCAGTAATGTTTTAGTAATGTTTTTCGCGAAACGATCTCATGCATTTGTTCAAGCGAACTGGCACTGTATTCAACCTGATATATGCATAGATTGTGCCAAAATAAATATTGTTTCCAATCTTTATTGTCAGATTTGATTAAAACAGGAATCTGGAGTGGTAGCAAACCAGATCCAGATATTTTAGTTGCGACCTGGTGGCAGTAATCCATGTGGTTCTACAATTTTATTGTACATTTCAGGACGCCGGTCAGCTAAACGGTCTATCACATGTTTATCCGGTACTCGGTCGACACGCTTGTTTCGAGCAATCAATGGATCAATCGTCGCATAGAGAATTTCTTCGTCTGTTCCTGATGAGCTGGCTAAAGTCTTGCCCGAAGGATCGCAGATACGACTCTTGCCGATAAATTGAAATCCACGTTCTTCGCCGACCCGGTTGATGGCACAATAATAAATCCCATTTTCCATTGCGCGAGTATTGATCGCGTGTTCTGCCACACAATCCGCCCCATCTGGCCAGTTCGTCGGGAGAAGTACCACATCTGCCCCCAGCAGCGTCAGGACCCTTGCAGCTTCAGGAAAAGCACTGTCGTAGCAGATGTTGAGACCAATTCTTGTGTCAATATGTTGGTGAACTGCGAGTTCTCGATCGCCGGGTATCGCAAATCGATCAACACCAAGAAAAGGAAGGTGGATTTTTCGATAACTTCCCAGAACACCCTCTGGTGTAATCTGAACTGCTGCGTTATAGACACCTTGATCTGCATCTTCGAGCATGCCCAGGGCAACCGAATGATTGAGGTCATCGCAAACCTGTTGCAGTCGTTCTGTTGAGGGACCGGGAACCGGTTCGGCAAAAGGTTTGGCTTCTTCCAGACTGGCAAAGCAGTAACCTGTTAACGCACACTCCGGGAAAATTGTAATATCGGCTCCCTCTGCTGACGATTCTTTCATTTTTTCAATGATGCGATTCAGGTTTTGTGCCTTGTCCATCAGAGAAACATTCATTTGTACGCCGGCAATTTTCATATAATTCAGTTCCAGATATTTCTATCGCGTGCTGAGAGTTTGGGATTTCAAAATTAAAAGTAATGCCGATTATAAACGGGAATATTTTATGATTCTATCGTGTTACAATGATATCTTGAATAATTCACTAGCGGCGCGCAGAGTATCAAACGGGGTTGCCTGCTGAATGGGAGTCGTTTTTTCAGCAGGTGTGATTCGTTGTGCTGGAATCAGAACCCCGGAAACAACCAGAGTAATATAGGTCAGTGTCAGAAGGATTGCATATGCGACAGCATTACCAAACAGGCCTTTCCCGAACCACTTGATCGCGCTGCCTGCCGATTTTTTCAGGCGAATTCTGGCACCTTTGCGTTCAACGCTGTAGATTTCATCGAGTACAAGATGGGATAGAAATCCAAGAGAGATTCCACCGGCCATTAAAAATTTGACCGCATAAGATTCACTATCATAAGCCAGAAAAACAATTTCTCCTGAGATGATCAGCGCGGGAATACTATGAAACATTCCACGGTGAACGGCAAACTTAGCCATGATGGCAGAAGCACCATATCGTACTGCTGCATAAGTAACAACAGCCATCAATAGTGCCGTGTCAGGATCTGCTCCTTTTCGAATCATTAACCGCATCGCAACAAAGGAGGCAACAGCGGCTGTCAAACCAAAAAGTTCCCTGATGGGACGTCCCGTTTCGGAATCAAGGTCTGGCAGCATACCGCCGATCCAGGTCAATACGCCCGCCAGAATCCCTTGAGCTGGAGAGAATCCTAAAAACAGACAGGCAATCGTTCCATACCCGATTCCCAGAAGTCCACTGACGCTGATATGTTCTTTGTAACCGGCCATACTGATCTTCCCTGACGATGCGGTACAATTCTGAAAAGTGAAACGAAGTTAACTCGTTCAGATTGAGATACTAGCAAAGAATGGCGATTTGGATCAATGGAAATTCAAGGAGCGGTTTGAACAGGTCGAGGTCAGTGGATCATTGAGAAATGATCTGCAAAACTTCGTCTTTGAGCGCTGCATTGACGGCCATGCCGTTCCCGGTATAAATCGACGGATTTCCATCAAAGTCGATCCAGTGTCCCCCTGCTTCCTCAACAATGGGTACCAGTGCTGCGGCATCCCAGGGGCTTAATACGGGGTCCACCATGACTTCTGCTCTTCCTGTAGCGACCAGGATATGCCCGTAACAGTCTCCCCATCCACGGGTCAGATAAGTGTTTCGGCAGAGATATTCATATGCTTTCTGTTTACCGGTTTTTTCCCAGCGCGTCATTGTGGTGGTGCAGAAAACCGATTCTGAAAGTTGCGACTTTTCAGAGACCCGGGCGCGACGAGGTTCTTCATCTCTGATTTTCCACCAGGCACCTTCACCTTTAATGGCGTACACGACTTCATCCAATGCCGGAAAGCGGCAGACTCCGAGCACGAGCTTTCCGTTCTCTTCTAATCCCATCAGAGTTCCAAAAAGCGGAACCCCTTGTGTATACGGTTTTGTTCCATCAATCGGGTCGAGAATCCATTTGAATTCATTTGTACCCTCAATGGGAGGGAATTCTTCTCCCAGAATACTGTCCTCTGGAAATGCCTGTGTGATTTCGGCTCTGAGGAGTTCCTCTGCACCGCGATCTGCAATTGTGACAGGAGAATCGTCACTTTTTCGATCGACCTTCAGTTCGGGAGACTGATAGTATTGAAGTATCAGGTCACTCGCTTTTGCTGAGGCTGATAATGCCAGTTCTAAACGAGCTTTTAGTTCAAACTTCTCTGAGTGTGAATTCATGGTTTTGTTTTCGTATCAGTTTTCTATATTAGATTTTCTATATTAAATCCGGAAATCAATCAGTGCATAGCCCAGGCTGATTGTCAGTTACTCGTTTTCCAGGCGATAAAGATGCTCACCTGCTTTCCTGACAAGAAGAATCCCTTCTTCTTCCCGGTTTGCAAATGATTCCACATCGATACTGTCAGGGTCTCGATAACCGAGATTGATCTTCTCGCAGACTTCTGGCGGAATTTGAGACGCCAGAGTGACCTGCACTCGTGGGTGTTCAATGCCATTTTCAAATGTCCCGGTTCCTCTGACATGAGTAGAATGCGCCAGAATTCCCCAGGGGACATCCTTGAACTGGTCCCATTGTTTTGTAAAGTAGTCGCGCACATGATATCCGACTTGCTCAATCAACCGACCATGAGTTACTGAGATTTCTTTCATATGCGGAGCAAAGATAATTAACTCTCCACCATCGGCAACAACAGGTTCCAGTTTATACATACACTTACCGGCAACCCAGAGTTCATCATACATTTGAGGAGCACAAGATAACACCTGCTTGAATGCCCGGGGCATGCGTTTGATATGAATTTGACCGGACAAATCTGCTGCAGATTCCCAGGCAGACTCCGGGCTTCCATAAAATAGCCCGTAGAGTGAGCTGTCTGGAGCGACTACAAATGTAATACAGCGTTTTTCATTCGGAATCATTGCAGCAGAACGGTTAACCACTTCTCGGACTGGAGTCTGTTTCACTCCAATGATTCCGACATTCGTGATCAACGCTCCTAACCAATGGAAAAAATTTAAGAGGTCAGGTCCGGAAATACCGGGGAAAAAGTATTTACTACCACCAGAGAATCCAACGACTTCATGTGGAAACACCGGTCCCATGATTTGCAGAAGATCATAATCTTTGACTCGGGAATTGATGGTGACAGGGACATCCATTTCCAGTAAACCTTCTGAAATCTCAGCTGTTTCTTTTTTGGTCAGCGTCCCTATTTCTGTCAGTCGATCAGGCTGGTCCCATTCGTGATTATAGAGTCCTACATCCTTGTATTCTGTCTGTCTCGCCGTTTTGGAAATTCCCAATAATTGGCAAATATCTTCTTCAGGCATCGGCGGATGTGTGCCCAGGGCGATCAATACGTCAATTTGCTTTGCAACCGGACTGAGAATTCCATGAAATGTTGAAAATAATAAAGGGAGCGGGGCCGTTCTTGTTGCATCTGGAACGATTAGTAAGACCCGCTTGTTCCTGTAGTCTTCAACAGGAATATTGGAATCAAACCACTGAACGACTTCTTGTTGAGTAAGAGTTTTATGAATCGTATCCATAGTCAAATTGCTTTCAGGTGAGCCTGTCAATGCCGCCTGCATTCGTATCATAGATGTCAGAAACTAAAAATGATTATATAAATATTTTTAGCAAAAAGTGAAACAAGTGGCTCCCACTGTTCTGTGGAAGTCGTAATATCACACTTTTTCAATTTCGACCAGTCTTAGGGGGTTGAACTTCAGAGACTCTTCAGGGAAATAGAATGTTCACATTCTTTTTTAGCAGAAGTCAGAAATTCATGAGAAAAAACTATGGAATGACTGGTCAAAAGTAGCGTCGATCAAGTAACCTCGTAGGGTGGGCTCTGGGTTAACACAATCGAGAGATCAATTTTGTTTTAATACCGATTTTATTGTTGGTCCAGGATCAACTCAGGACTGACTTATGAAAATATATGGGAGTGTCTCAAGAATGCGAATTGCGTTTTGGGATCAGGCAGGAGGCCGTCCATGACGTTGGCAGAACTGCTTGAAAATCAATTTCGTGCAGATATCCGTTTTCGTGGTGCTGCTTACATCGAGGCGGAACGGGTTGAACTGACCCGAATTACAGCCGATCACATCTTTGCCGTCGTACGTGATGGTGTCGAATATCAGACACAATTGTCACGTGATGATGGAAATTTGAAAACATATTGCACCTGCGACCAGTTCCAGAAATTCAATGTTTGCAAACATCTGTGGGCATCGATTTTAGCCGTCGATGATGCCGGATATCTGGCTGGGGCAGTAAAACCTGGATATATTCCACCATTTATTATCGAGAAGACAGCACTTTCATTCGACGAAGAAGATGACGCGTTTGATTTCTCGATGCCAACGGAATTTGAACTCGGGGGGCCTCGTTCAAGAAAGACCAAATCTGGTGGAAGCCAGACGACTGCCGCTGTTTCCTCTCAGCCCCGGTTACGTGAATGGGAAGCCCGTCTGGCTGATCTCAAAAATGAGTTCGCGTTAACCCCTGTCCTTTCGAAGACAACCCAGCAGGAACGTGAAATCTTTTATGAGATTGATGTCGAAGAGAGTCTGGAGTCCGAACAGCTTGTCGTTCAAACTTCGCAGCGTCAGCGTCGTGCCAATGGGCAGTGGGGCAAATTAAAGCCTCTCAAACTGAAAGCGGGACAGCTGCAGGAAGTAGAGCACGAAGACGATCGCCGAATTTTAGCGTACCTCTCTGGAGGCACTCCTGAAAGAACAAATTGGCGCGCCCAGCAGACCGAGACTCAGATTGCTGCCTACCGATATCGAATTCCTTTTGAGTTATGTGAACTGATTTTGCCTTTGATGTGTGGCACAGGTCATGTTCGCTATCTGGACCGACAACCGGAAGACGTTGATTCGCTGGTCTGGGATGGGGAAAATTCCTGGGAATTTTGTATGGGAGTTGAGCATAATCGAAAAGATTCTATCTGGAAGTTGAAAGGCCATTTAAAACGAGAAGACGAAGTGCTGAAAATCTCCTCAGCGAGGATGGTTGTTCCCGGTGGTCTGGTACTGACACGCAATAAGATCACTCCATTGGAAGACTATGATTCTTTTCCCTGGATTAAAATGATCCAGCAGAATGAAACGATTGAAGTCGAAGATGGGGAACAACAGGAACTTGTGGATCGGTTGCTGGATATGCCGGTTTTGCCCAGGTTGGAGTTACCTGAAGAGCTGCACCTGGAAGAGATTTCCTGTGATCCGTTGCCCGAATTGTTAATCCATTCTCCGAAAAAGAAACGCTGGCAACAGGACCGCCTCTATGGAGAAATACATTTCAACTATCTGGACCATTTAGTATCAGGTGCAAGTACCCAATGGGCCATCGTTGATCGAGAAGAAAAACGTTGCATTCTTCGCAATCGAGAAAAAGAGACCAAAGCCTGGACATTATTGCAGGATAGTGGTTTTCGCAGATTGCTGGACCGTCGTATTCAGGGGCGTGATGTTGAAATTTCAGCGCGAGACCTGGGAAATGCGGTACGTGAATTGATTAAAGATGGCTGGGCAGTTCGCGCTGATGGAAAGCAGGTTCACCAGCCATCAGCAATGCAGTTTAAGGTTCAGTCTGGAATTGACTGGTTTGAACTGCACGCAGACGTTGATTTTGAAGGTCAGACGGTTCTCTTCCCTGAATTACTCTCTGCTCTGGCGCGTGGTGATACTTCCATCCGACTGGATGACGGGTCCCTGGGAATTCTACCTGAAGAGTGGATTGAACAATACGGAATTCTGGCAGGAATTGCTGTCACTGATGAGGATCATCTTCGTTTCGCTCCCAATCAGGTTGCATTACTTGATGCATTACTTAATGCCCAGGAGTTTGTAGAAACAGACGATGTCTTCGATGAATTCCGGGAGAAGATTCGTTCTTTTTCAGGTATTGCCATTGAAACAGAACCAACTGGATTTCAGGGTGGATTGCGTAAATACCAGCTGGAAGGACTGGGGTGGTTACAGTTTATCCAGGATTTTCATTTTGGTGGTTGTCTGGCTGATGACATGGGTTTGGGAAAAACCGTCCAGTTGCTTGCACTACTGTTAAGACGCAAGCAGTCACGTGATGAGCATTTCCCTTCCTTAGCAGTCGTTCCGAAATCTCTGATGTTTAACTGGATGCAGGAAGCGGAAAAATTTACGCCTGAACTAAAAGTAATTGAGTATGCAGGTGGTGAACGCAGCAAAATTATTGAGCAACTCACTGAATATGATCTGGTGTTAACAACCTATGGCACAATGCGTCGTGATGTGACTCTGTTCAAAGACATTCAATTTGATTATGCCGTTCTTGATGAAGCACAAATGATCAAGAACTCGGGCTCTCAAGTTGCAAAAGCATCACGACTGCTCAAAGCAAAACACAGGCTTGCGTTAAGTGGTACACCCGTTGAAAATCATCTTGGAGACCTTTGGTCAATCTTTGAGTTTCTCAATCCGGGAATGCTGGGACGGAGTTCTGTTTTTAAAGCGTACACAAGTGATATTGAGGATAAAAACTCACGAGAACTGCTGGGAAATGCACTTCGACCATTCATTTTAAGGCGTACCAAAGAGCAGGTTGCCAACGAACTACCCGAAAAAGTGGAGCAAACCCTGTATTGTGATATGGGAGATGAACAATCGCGGCTTTATGACGAGCTCAGACAGCACTATCGCGACTCAATCCTGGGAATGGTGGAATCGAAGGGACTTGGTAAAACCAAAATTCACGTGCTCGAAGCATTACTTCGTTTGCGCCAGGCTGCCTGTCACCCTGCACTGCTTGAGCGTGGACAGGCACTGGATGCTTCCGCCAAAATGGACGTACTCATTCCACATCTGGAAGAATTGATTGAAGAAGGCCATAAAGCACTCGTCTTTTCTCAATTTACCAGTATGTTGTCCATTGTTCAGGAGCATCTGGACCAAAAAGAAATCGTCTATGAATATCTGGATGGCCAAACCCGTGATCGCAAGGAACGCGTAGAGCGGTTCCAGACGGACAAAGATTGCGGTGTTTTTCTTATTAGTCTGAAAGCCGGTGGTTTAGGATTGAATCTGACAGCAGCAGATTATGTATTCATTCTGGATCCATGGTGGAATCCTGCAGTGGAAACTCAGGCAATTGACCGTGCTCACCGTGTGGGACAAACCAAGCGTGTTTTTGCATACAAATTAATTTGCAGGAATACGGTAGAGGAAAAAATTACTGAGTTGCAGCAGCAAAAACGGGAACTGGCGGATGCCATTCTTGAAGAGAATCAAAGCGTTCTGAAGAATCTTTCTGGCGATGACCTCGAACTTCTATTGTCGTAAGCGGGATCGTTATTTTTCGGAAGATTTCTGCTCAGCCAGTCCCCGCGTAAACGCTTCATAAGCTTCCCGGTATTCTTCAGGTACGGGTAGCCGTCGCGGTCCAATGCTGTCATTGGTTTGTTTGCGCGTGCTCGAGCGATTGCGTTGTGAAGCGCGCGAAGCCGGTTTAAGCGATTTGAGCATTTCTTCGAATTGGCGTTGACGCGCTTTTGATTCCAGAGTCTGCTGATTTGTATCAGGCTTTTGAAGCTGCTTTTGGAGGCGTTCCGAAAATTGTTTCATCTGATCTTTCGTCCAACCTAATTCGTTTAACAGTTCCTGATCGACTTCTTTCCGTTTTAATTCATCCTTGATCCGCTTTAAAACCAGATTTGCTGCCTCTTTACCATATTCCAGATTCGCATCTTCGGCTTCGGGAAGACTGGAATCGCCGCCAGACTGATTGTTCCCGGAAGGAGCTTGTCCGCCTCCGGAAGTTGCGGTACTGCCTTCGGAGTTATCCGGGTTGGATCCCTTACCTGATCCGGGAGCAGATTTTTCTCCACCCTTGGATTTGCCGGCGCCCTGTGGTGCCCCCCCTTTACTTTTCCCTTGTCCTTTGGATTGAGAATTTTGTTTACCGGATTCTGATTTACTGTTTCCGGTTGATTTCTCACCCTGTTTTCCCTGACCCTGTTTTTGATTCATCGATTGTCTGGAATCGGATGGTTTTCCTTGTGAACCTTTTTCCTGATTCCCTTTTTGACCTGTCGATTCACCTTTACCTGGTTGTTTACTGCCAGACTGTCCTTTATCGTTTTGGGAGCTGTTTCCGTTTTCACCATCCTGGGGACGTTTTGACTTTTGTTCTGTCGATTGATTTTTCCCTTTAGGTTGTTCATTAGAACCATCGGGCTGATTATTTTTGGTACTTGGTATATCTCCGGTGGCTGGTTTGCTTTTATTAGAAGGCGATGGGTTTTGATTTGAATTTTCCGGCTTTCGCATTCCCGTTTGGGGATTCTTTTCAGTGGAAGGTTCAGATTTGTTCGAAGAGTTTCCTTTGTCTGGCTGCGAATTTTGATTTGGTTTTGCATCGGGAGCGTTGTTTTTGCCAGGCCGAGTCGCTGGTTTCTGATTGGGATCACGCTCGACATCTTTGTTACTTTTTTCCGGATTGGCATCGGGATCGTGGTTGGGCGTTGCTTTCCCTTTTGGATTTCCGTCAGATTTTCTTTTGATTGCATCATCAGAGGGAGAGGCAGGCTCTTCTTTCCCTTTGGGGATCTTGCCATCCTGTTTTTTTCCGGACGCACCGTTTGCAGGCTGATTGCCCTTTGATGAAGGTTCGGGGGCGGGGCTGGTATTCTTGCTGTTCTTCGAATCGGCGGGCGTTCCTCCGGACGATTTTGAGGGAGCCTGGCCCGGTTTGTCGGAAGACTTTGAAGACTTTTGATTTTGTTTGTTCTGGTCAGTACCCTGCTTCTGCGGGTCCTGGTTTTGAGAATCGGCCTGTTTTTCTTGGGAACCCTGTTCTGGCTGCTGCCCTTCCTTTTTCAGTTGTTCCAGGATTTTCTTGATTGCTTCCTGATCGTCTTTTCCGCTACTGTCCAGCCCTTTTTTCTTATCTGATTTTGCATCATTTTGATCTTGTGTCGCATTATCTGGTTTTTGTGGATTGCCAGAATCTGATTGCTGATTCCCTTTGTTGTCTGACTGATTCTGGTCTGATCCGCTTTCGCTTTGATTTCCTTTTTTGGTACCGGAATCCGATTTACTGTCATTCGTCTGGTCGGGATTCGGTTTTGTGCCATCATTTCCGGATTGTGCGTCATTGCCATCCTTTTTCTTTGATGGCATATCCTGTTTCGGACTTGGATTCTGGTTTTTCTGAGCCGCTTCTTCCTTTTGTTTCTGTAATTGTTTCTGAGCTTCTTTTTTGGAAACAGGCTTCAGGATTTCAATTTTAATTTTGGGAGTATTCTTCCGGTTTCCCGATGGCTGTTTGTTATCGCGCGCTTCAACCCAGAAGTAAATCGTGTCACCGGGAGTCAGGCGTAACTGTTCAAGAGCGAAATCATACGTCAAGCCCACGCTCTTTTCCGAGCCTTCAAAGATGGTTTTATCGAGAATACGAATCTGTTCTTTTTCAACCCTTAAATTAAGATAACGGAGTTTGAAATCAGGATCTTCCGCTATAACTGAAATGGGAACTATGCCATTTGATGGCATCTTTAAGTCTTGTTTTGGGGAAAGCAGCGTGATTTCTGGCGGCAAATCAGGTCGGATGATCAATGGGTAAATCGTTGGAGAAAGTGTGGTCTGACCGGCTTCATTACGGCATTTGATCTGATAATATTTAGGAAAACTTCGATCAGCTCTCAGTTTCAGCTTCCAGGAGGCAGTGATGCTGTTTTTTTCGATCGTTTTTTCGATTTTGAATTCCTCTAACAGAGAAGAAGAATTTTCTTCATCGGAAAACAGGACTTCGAAAGAAGTAATCGGCATATTGGTCGTGGCATCAATGGTGACTTTCGTACCTTCCCAGGTATCGATGGCACCTCCGGGCTGGTTAACCGGTGAGAGGCCCATGTATTGTGGGTAGTCGTAACGAACAGAATGAATTGTTGCAGAAGGAGGCTGGATGACTTTGACAAGAAAATCTTCACTGACGGCATCTCCGGCTTCAATGCGGTAAGTTAATTCTTGTCTGATACCTCGACCATTGACACCAACAATGATTCCCTGATAACGGTTCAAGGTGTCATCAATCGGGCGTAATGTAACAGGTTCATTGACCCGACCCTGGTCACTGGATGTAAAGAAAAGCATTATTTTCTCAGGGATTTCCCCTCGCAAATCAACTTGCACTTCGAGTTGGCTTCCGGAAAGCACTTCAGTGTTGCCCGGCATGACAGAAGTAATTTGAGTTTGAGTGGCAAATTCTCTTTGAGAAGAAAAGGACATTGCCGCTGACATGGAAGGCCAGATATCTTTGGGGAGAATAAAGCGTAGCGCAGAGCAGAAAAACGATGCCTAACAAACAGTAAGAAAGTTTCATTAAAGGGCGGCGATCAATGGCGAGATCGGTATCTGTTTTTGAAAGGCTCAAAGCAGCTCGCTTTTCGAGTGAGCTGATGATTGCCGGGTTCACGGGGCGATCTGACTTTTTTAAATCGATCAGATTCAGCAGCGAACCTTCCATGCCTTCAGAATTATTTTCAAGTGTATGGGCTGAATAAAGACGTGTAATTTTTTTGAAATAGGGAATGACAAGTTTCCAGACTGCCCAGCCTGAACAGGCAAGCACGACACCCAGCAACATTGAGAGGCGGGAGATGTGACCAAACCCCCCTTTGATTAACCAATGGTCGAAAATGACAAATAACAACAGATAACTCAGGAAGATGGTTGAAATTCCAACGGCCGTTGTGAGTAAATCATTGGCCTTAATGATTGAACCGGTCTTGGAAATCTGGAAATTCACATATTCATCGAACTTGGCATATTTTCCAGTTCGTTGATCTGTTGAATCGGTTGGTTTGGATGCAGTTGACATGAATTGCCTGTATCTAAAGAAACCAGTGCGTGTTCTCCCGTTCCTATTATAGGATGATCGACGTTGGCAATGGTATTAATGTTCCTGATTTTTTGTCGGGATTCGGAATTCCTGATTTTTTAAGAGAAAACGTAAACAAATCCTTAAAAGGCGTTAAACCAAACCTTTATTTTTCCTTAAAAACCACTCTGCAGTGAGCAGTACCAGGAATAAAAACAGAAAGTACCAGTTATCCCAGAGTGGTATTCGCCTGTATCGAGTCAGGTCTTTATTCCATGTCTTCTCATCATTCATACGTGTTAAAAAACTTTCCAGATCTTCCGGTGGAAGAGAGGTTCCCCCGGAAAGTGATGCGATGGCTTCCAGTAACGAATAGTCGGCTGCGGGATTATCCAGTTCAAGGTCACGGGGATCGACGATGAATCGGGTCGTTGCATCAAATCCGAGAGAGGTACCATTTTTTTTCGCATGTACGCTGACCCAATAATCACCTGCGAATTCTGTTTGTGAGAAAGTGGTTGTCGAAGATGTGCCCGCACTTAATGTTTCCACTTTGCTGGTTTTTCCGGAAGGATTGGTAACCTGAATCGTGAATTGTGCGTCTGTTACAGGTTTCCCTTCGGAATCTCTTGCGCCGAATTGGATCGGGACGCTTGTTCCCGGGGAAAGGTTTCTAGGTTCAACTTTCACCCAGACACTTTGTCCGGAATCTTTTTCTTTGTGTGCTAACCAGAGAATCATCTGTCGCCAGAAGCGTTCATGCTCGTTCCGGTTACCTGAAAGAAACCACTGAAACGTCGTGTCACCAGCAAATGCCATCACGCGTGCACTTCCGACATCCGATGCAAACAACAGCGGAACCGCTTCTTTTCCTGCCGACTGTGCCAGGATTTCGACCAGATCATGTCGTTTTTTTAAACGATTTGCCCCTATTAAAGGAGCCAGTGAGTTCCATTTTTTCTGACTTTCCGTAGCCGAACTGTCGAGTTGCATGACATAACGTCTGATTCCCAGAGACGTCGGTACCATTTTGAGATCCTGAAAATGATGCAGATCTTTCGCAATAGTATTGCCAGCCTGTTTTTCATTGGCGCGCATCTGGACAGGAATAAATTGATCAAGGGGAGTATTGGCATAACCACCTGGTCCGAAACTATGGTAACCGCCTGTCATCAAAAGTCCTGCTCCCCGTTCGAGTCGGCCAGCGATCTTCTGGAGGGTTTTGGGACCCAGAAGGTCTGCTGGAACATCACCGATGATGAATACATCGTATTTTGAGAGATCGACGCTGTCTGGATTAAATCGTTTTTTACTGCCGGCGAAACCGGTTCCTGTCGGGATAAAATCCAGTTGTATTTTGGGGTCATTCAAGGATCGAATAAATTTTTGTTCCGGTCGAAGTGCGTCAAGATACACAACTTGCACTCCTCCCTTTTGAACAGTGACAATCGTTTCCAGGCGATTATTTGTCTGTTTGATTTCACCTTCGAGAGGAACCACTTCAACGGCAATTTTATATTCTCCAGGCACTTCAGGTGTCCAGAACAGTTCGACCGCACTAAGTTCATTATTTTGAGTGGGATGAATTTGAGTTGCAACACGGGAATTATTATAGGCGGGAGCGGGAACCATTTTGCCGGATTCACCAATTTGCTTACCGGTTCGGTCTTCGACCAGTAGTCGCACGGTAATGTCGCGGTTCATGGCACCGAGGCTTCGCACCTTTACGCTGATTGGAGTGGTCTTCTTTTCAAAGACCAGTGGATCAATTACCAGGCTTTCCATGATGAGATCCAGTGTCGTGTCTTGCAGATTAGATGAACCAAAGCCAATCGTATAAATTGGAATCCCGGCATCACCAAAATAACTGGCCCGTGATCTCACATCAATATCATAGGGGGGTAAAGCCCGTTCTGCCCCATCCGAAAGTAATAACAGACCGACCAGATTTTCCTGTTGCAACTGGGTCGAAAGGGTGTCAAGAGAATAGCCGATTGCTGTTTGTGTACCATCGGACTTTTCGGAAAATTCTTCAACTTGTGTCAATTCTCTGGAAAAATCAAATCGCTTGATACCAATGTTTTGATCCATGTTTTCCAGCAACTGGTTCACAGAATTGAGTGTTTTTACGAGTGCATTTCGTCTGGTCGAATTGGCGGGACCATCCTCTGTTTGCATACTGCGACTTGCATCTGCCAGAATATATAACCAGGATTGTCTGGTTGTTTTATCGGTCAGTTCAATCGTGGGACGCATCAGCATGAAGGCCAGCAGCAATACGCATAATAAACGAGTTCCTGTCAGGGCACGGCGCAACAGCGGCGACAGATGTCTGATTCTTTTGGGATAGGTAGAAAGAATCAACATGATCAATGCGCCAATGACAAGAATCATTGTTGGCCAGGACCAGATTGGTTCAAGAATTAGTTGCATAATGCATTCGAATCAAAAATGATTTTGACTGGTATGTGAATGTATCTCAGTGAGAGGTTTCTGCTGAATGGTCGACTTCGTAAAAATAGTTTGCTGTCAAATGTTCGAGACTGAAAATGATTAATAATAATACTGCAAGTGTCGGAAAAATTTCGACTCCCAGTCGCCCTGTACGAATGGTGCGTTTCAATCCTTCCATATCACGAGCCAGACTGTAGCGGTCTTTACCCAGAAGCTGATCCAGTTCTTCAACAGAAATGGGAACAAAGTCGCTTTCTTTAGATCGTGAGTTGATACTGAATCCGGTTGATAACCGTTTACTGTTTCCAGAGTGATCGATCAGTTGATAGTGGCCGATAACGGTGGTCTCTGGAATGAGAACCTGATGTTTTCCTGCTTCTACTGAAATGGGTAACTGTTTCAAGTCGGGGGTTCTTAACAGAAATGAATCAGGAGATTCGTCTGATGTCGGCCATTGATATCTGACGACTTCTCCTGCCAGGTAGTTCACTCGGTTCGATTTGGAATGGACGAGATATCTGGTGAGCTGGTCAGCAAAGGCCAGATACGACCAGCGTGATAACAACAGCTGACTCCAACCGCGTGCATCAATGCCTGTTGTTAAAACAACCACTTTACACCGCCCGATCGATCGTTCGAGAAGGGCCGGTGAATGCCGGGAATCAGTAAAAAGGGCAATAATCTGACCTTGCCTGGAATGACTTACACGCCAGAATCGAGTGACTTCCATATAAGCGAGTTCCCCTGTTCCACCCAAATTCTGAAAATAGGAAAAGAGAGAGTGCTTATTATTTTCGAGATCCAAAAATTCAGGAGGTATGAACTTCAGTGAGCCTCTCAACTCCAGGGGTAGTAATTCTTGGGCTGCTTTGGAATTAAACGAAACAATCATTGACTCAGGAGCATTTCCATCACTTCCCAGAATAAAACAAATTCCTCCTCCATTTTCTGCATACTGCGTGAATTTGTCCCAACTGTTTGTGGGTAAATTCGTGACATTGATTAGATAGATGGCAGAAAACTGGTCAAGAGACATCGAATTGATTTCGTTCAGAGAAACGACTTTGCATCGATAACGGTTTTTCTTCAAAACGACGAGCTTTTCTGGAGCAATGGCATCACTCCATAGTTTTGCAGATTTTGGATTGGGACTGACAATCAATATTTCGGGGGGTGGTTCAGCCACAATTGTAAAATAACGGACATCGTCTGGTAGATACGGGTCGGACGATGTAATGCGTAACTCGCCTTGTGTGACGTGTTGTTTGATATTTGAGAGGCTCATTTCCAGTTGAGCGCCTCGATTGATATTAGATTGATCGTCTGCGCCTGTTCTTTCCGTGGATGAGTTCATGGTCGAAAGCGGTTTTTGCCCGCGTTTGATCGATTGTCCCTTCTCATTCAGTGTGAACATTTCGAGGGTTGTATTCTCTGCCGTAATACCGGACGAAATGATTTCTGATTTTAAAGTAACCGAATTTCCAATGGTTATTGATTCGCGTGACAAATTGATTTGGGATATCCCGATGTTCTGTGGGTTTGAGACTCCTACATCAATCAGATAGATTCCCAGCCACTTGAGTTGTTCCAGTTGTTGTTTGATCAATTGCGACGGCTGACTTCTCCAGGCTGATCGAGCAAGGTCAGTGTAGAGGTATATTTCACGAACGTATTGTCCCGAGTTTGGTGAAGTCTGTTGCACACTTTCACTTCGTTTAAAATCTTCTTCCTGACGATTGATCGCAGTTCTTAAGCGATCATCCAGAAAGAGAGACCAGGCAGAAGATTTTAATGATTTAATTCTGGCCTGGACTGCAGAGAGGTCTGACTGAAACGGAGACAGGTCCTCGCTGCTGGAATAAAGCACTGATACTCTGCTTTGAGCAGGAAGATTGCTCAGATGTTCGCTGGCTATTTCTTTTGCACGATCCAGGCGAGATTGGTTTCCTTGTCGATACTCCATACTGAGACTGGTATCAAATAAAAATATGGCAGTCACTGGAACATTTTCAGAAATGGCAGATCGTGGTTCAGAAATTTCTGCAAAAATTCGTCGCTGGTAAGGCCAGAAGACAAGCAGGAGCAAGAGTAAAAACGCCGATAAACCGACGCCACCTCTTAAGTATGTACGACGGGTATTCAGGGTCTGTTGAGAGACTCTTTGATTTTGGAAATGTCGCAGGAAACTGAAATAAAAGAGGATCGCACCAGCAATAATTAAGCACAACATCACAAGTTCGTATGTTGAAAACCCGTAATCAGCTGGAGGAAGAGCGGGTCTGGCGAGAGCGACGGCAATGGCGACTATGATCAGGATTCTTAAAAGTAACAGCCATAAATGTCTCAGTTTGAGTCGTCGCGAGTTTTGAATTTTTCGGCGTTGGAGTAAGGCCAGTGCCGGAAAAATCATCTTCCTGGGTTTAGAACGCAAAAGGAAATGTAGAACCACCGGGATTATTGCCAGAAAGATTCCAAGTAATAAACCGGGGTGTATGAATGACATATATCAACTAAATCTTTTGAGTAAAGCATTCTCAATTCAGGAACATACCGTGTTCAATTTCCAACGATTGTAAAAATCGACTTCAATTAAAATTTACTTCGTCCAGATGCCGAATTCTGTCCTCCTCTCGATTGGGGAGCGATGATATCGACGGTCTCTAAGCTGTAATCCATGTGTTCTTTCAGTTTTGAGTCAAGTCCGATATTTTTTGGTACCACCAGCAGAATGATTACCTGATTATTTCCTGATTCTGCCTGATAAATGTCAAACTGATAATCAATGCCTGCTATTTGTGTTTCTGGTTGAAACGAAGTAAATAGAAAATCTTTTGCTACTGAATAGCCCTTACCACGAGGAAATCTCTCGGTAGTAAAATTTTCAGGTTCTAAATAGATGTCAAAGGCTCTTTCAATTTCTGATAAGACATCAGATTGGAAGTTGACTGCTTCGTCCATCCTCTTTTCCTTCAGCAAATAATGATTGCTGAGAACATAAAGATAAGCGGGTCGGTCAACACTTTCGTTATCCAGATCGACTGGTAATTCCACGCTCCAGGCGCCTTCGAGACCTGGTAGTACCAGATCAATGTAGTCTGGTTGTCGAGGATCAATGGTTTGTGTTGGCTCAGGCTCAGTCGCCGCTGGATCTTCTGAATCAGTAGCGGGTGCAGCTACCGGTGGACTTAGCAGCTTTAATTCAACTGGTGCTTTCATTTTTATCGTGGGCGAAGACCAGTTTTCAGACAAGCCTTGATTACGCGTATCAGCGTATGCAAAGTATTGAGCCGTTTCTTTAAGACGCTGCTCATATGTCTCTGTGCCACAGCCACTCAAAAAAAACAGGGCTGGTACCAGAAACAGAACAGGAGCGACGAATCTGTTAACGGATAAATCGGAATTCAATAATCGGTCTTGCATAGTGAATTTCATGTCCCGTCATACTTAAGGGCTGGTTAACTGACTCGGCTGATGGAATTGATTAGTGCTGTCTGAAGAAATTGAAACTGATATAATTGTACCATCCCATGTGCAATTCATTCAATGTTTTCAGTCGCTGGCAAAAAATGAGTGATTGATCTCGATGCGATTCGAGTAATCTACATATATTGTTGATGATACTCAGAGGAACGTCAACTTCGATCATTTTGTGTGTCGAAGATTATATTTTTTCTGCTCGATAACGAACTTCACCAGAAACAAGGACTATTTCTGCCCTTCCCTGAAGTTCCGCCCCAAGAAATGGGGTGTTATGACTGGATGATTTGAGATTAGCAGCTTTTAATTTATATTTGATATCAGGGTTAATCAACGTGATGTCGGCATCAGCACCTGATGCCAGGGTCCCCTTTGAGAGTCCCAGGATTTTTGCTGGACCACATGTTAATTTGCTGATCAGTTCAGACCATGTTAAATGTTCTGGCAGAATCAGACTTTGTACACAAACGGGAAGGAGTGTTTCCAGGCCGATGATACCAAAGTCAGCACCAATAATTTCATCGGTTTTTTTCTCAGATGCATGAGGTGTATGGTCGGAACAAATTGCATCAATGGTCCCGTCTTGTAATCCTTCTATCAGGGCTTCGATATGTTCTTGTGATCGAAGTGGTGGCAAAACTTTATAGTTGGGGTCATATGTATTCAGCATCTCATCGGTGAGAGTCAAATGATGAGGTGTCACATCTGCTGTGACAAAGATACCTGATTTTTTGGCCCTTCGAATTTGTGCGACACTATTTTGAGTGGAGATACACATTAAGTGGATGCTACCTTGAGTCAATTCAGCCAGTGCGATATCACGATTGACCATGATTTCTTCTGCGGCAGCCGGGATGCCTTTTAATCCCAGGACCGTCGAATGGAAGCCTTCGTGCATTTGCCCCTTATCGCCTAGTTCCGGGACTTGCGGACGATTCAAAATCGGTCGATTAAACATGCGAGTATACTCTAATGCACACCGCATGATTTCCGCATTTTCTATTGGTCGATCAGCGTCAGTGAACCCGACGGCCTTCCCGGCAACCAGTTGTCCGATTTCAGCCAGTTCTTTGCCTTCATTGTTTTTTGTAACTGCACCAAGAGGGAAGACATTACAATTGGCGGCACGGTCTGCCTGAAGCAAAATGAATTCGGCAGAAGAGCGGTCGTCGACTACTGGCGAAGTATTCGGCATACATCCCAGAGAAGTAACACCGCCGGCTAATGCGGCAGCAGTACCCGATTCAATGGTCTCATCTTCTTCAAAACCTGGTTCGCATAGTGATACATGAATATCAATAAAACCGGGACTGACAATGAAACCCGTCGCGTCTATCACCTCGTCTGCGGTACATTGTCATCGCACAAAGGCCTTTAATCATACCGTTTTCAATCAGCAGGTTTCCCTGGGCATCAATATTTTGAGAAGGATCGATGATTCGACCATTTTTAATGAGGATTGAGTTCATCCTGGTATTCCCGAGGAAGCAGTACGCTGTAGATGAAGAAGATAGAGGCAAGCCATCCGGATGATTAAACCGTTGCTGACTTGTCCCAGAATTACGGAATGAGGCCCGTCAGCGACATCGGGTGTGATTTCAACACCACGGTTGATGGGGCCGGGAGCCAGAATAAGAATATTATCTTTGGCTCTGTTTATTCTCTGTTTATTCATGCCAAACAAGTGAGCGTATTCACGAATGGATGGAAAGAAGTGTCCGCGTTGTCTTTCAAATTGAATTCGTAACAAGTTCAGGCAATCGGTACGATCAATCACATCATCGAGGTTATTGGACACTTCCACTCCCAGTCGTGTAATTTCACTCGGAATTAAAGTTGTCGGACCGCATACGATAACGTGGGCTCCCAGTTTTTTGAGACCCCATATATTGGAACGCGCGACGCGGCTATGCAGAATATCACCGACTAATGTCACTGTCAGTCCTTTGATTTTACCGAAATGTTCACGGATAGTGAAAATATCAAGTAAAGCCTGTGTGGGATGCTCGTGAGTTCCATCACCCGCGTTGAGAATATTTGCGTCCAGATGTTGAGCGAGTAATTGCGGTGCGCCTGGAGTTTTATGCCTCACTACAACATAGGAGACTCCCATGGCTTCGATCGTTTTGGCAGTGTCGACGAAACTTTCTCCCTTGGAGAGACTGCTCCCCGAGGATGAAAAATCAACAGTATCCGCACTCAGACGTTTTGCTGCGAGGCCGAAACTGACCCTGGTTCTTGTTGAAGGCTCGAAGAACAAGTTGGCAACCACGGTTCCAGCCAATGGGGTGAGTTTGGTTTCACCAATGGCAGCCAGTCGTTTAAACTCCGAAGCCTGATTCAGGATGATATTAAGTTCGTCCGGGGAAAGGTCCTGCAAACCTAATATATGCTTACGTGTCCAACCGTTTGATATGTCTGTTCGATACTCATGGTCGATATTCATAGTCGTATCAGATTTGAATGTGGACGTTTTCTGAGAGGGTAGCGGGTAAAAATGTACTCTCTGAGAGGGTCGTGTTTAAACATAGTGTATTTAACTGAGCTGAAACAGATGTTACCAATCCCCCACGCTCTCTTCAAGGAGTTCACTCAGAGATATTTCAGACAGAGTCTTAGTTTTTAAGTGTCTGCAGGCGCGAGGAGAGTTCAAGTAGCTTTTCAACTTGAATCCCGGGAGGGAGTGCCGATTTGCGTGGCACTTGTGCTTCTGAAATGACCGAATCTGCAGGTCGAAGACTAAGAGGGGCTGCGTATTTGAATTTTCCAGTGGACAACCCTTCGATCAGCATTGTGGAGGTATCTAGATCTTCGAGAGGCTGATCTCGAGACTTCTGCCAGCCGGCGATTTGTATATCTGCAGAAGCTAATGATCCCTCACCTATCAAGCCGAACGAGCGAAGCCAGCTTTCAGGTGGTTGATACCCAGACACCTGAATGAGAGCTGCATGTGCCATATCAAAGACGCAGTCTTGTGTTTCTATTTGAACCGCCCCCGGAATCATATCCTGGTCCATCCAGTTGAACAGAAGTAGAGGTCCTGAATTTCTCAGGGTAACCTGTTTGAGAATCAAACTGAGTTGCTGATTGATTTCGGGTGGACGTTCAAAGTAAATCATTGAGTCTGAGAAAATATTCAGGCAGTTGGTGAGCGATATTTTTTTAGGTGAATGATTCAACTGAATCGCATTTTGGGGGACAGAAAATACCGTATTTTCAATTTCAAGTTCGCTTCCATTTCGCTGTTGAGGGTCCAGGATTCTCCAGTAGATGCCACTACGGGTTGCTTCAGTATTAACTAAATCATGTTGATCCAATTCTGCAAAGTAGCAGGATTTGAGAACGATCTTTTGAGCCGTTACACTCAGTAATGCTTCAGGCTGTGCGGCTTCTGCTGATTGATTCTCAGTTTTGACAGGCCCTGATCGACTGACGAGAATTACATTCTCTAAAGTCAGTTGTTCGGCAACGACACTGAATGCTTCCTTGCGTACATGAATGATGGCAGGGACGTCTGAAACTCCTCTGATCGTAAGCGGGCCGACTGTTGTGATTTTTGTTGATTCATTTGGGGTTAATGAATCTAATACAATAATTCCATTTCCATTTGGTGGCGGAATTAACTGTTTTTGTAAAAGGGGGGACGCGGATTGAAGCGACTCGTTCCGGGGTGGAGTTGATGTATCGGGTTCAGCTGCTTTTTGTGAGTTGAATGTTACGTTTGAAGTGATCTTCAGGAGTTGGCTACGTGCGCCTTCATCTAAAAGTGTCAGCGAAAGCCCGGAGAGAACAAAAATTAATGCAGCAATCATAGAGAACAGACCGGTTTTGCGTCTCCCCGAATCAGTTGTTGACCGGGTCGTCTGTGTTTCAAATGATGAAGTGAAATTCCGTAGCAGTTTGTACGATGGTTGCGGTTTCGTTGGCCAGATACTCTGAGCCTCACGCATCGTTGAGGGACGTTGATCGGGGTGTGAAGCTGTCAGTTTTAACAAAGTCTCTGCGATAGCTTCTGGTGTTTCTGGTGCCCAGGTTCTTATATCAGGTATCGTCTTGGTCTGGTGGCAGGCCAGTTTCGCTAAAGGATCTCCTGTCGTGAACGGAGGGCGGCCTGCCAGTAATTCCCATAGCAGGCAACCAACAGCATAAAGGTCACTTTGACAATCGGGATGCTGACCGGTTCCGATGAGTTCAGGAGCAATACCATCGTAGCAACGCGGAGGTAAGGACGCATGAATTGTGAGTTCGGGGGAAAGAACTGATTCCACACCTGTGTCAACGAGTATCACGGTTCCATTCGGTGTCAGTCTTACATTCCATGGGCGAATATCGCCATGGAATGCATTTCGTTTTTCCAGTGCGACAAGTGCATCAAGAATCTGGGCACCGATTGCAAGTATGACTTTGACAGGAAACCTGCCTCTTCTGATCAATAATTCAGAAACTGAGATTGATGGAACGTAACGACTAATGATCACAAATTGATTCTGGTGACTTTTAATCGTTCGTGGAATGACAAGAGATGGATGGTCTAGTCCTTGTAATCGATTCAGTAAATCATGGAAGTTTTGCTGAAAAAGCTCGAATTGATCACTTTGGGTTCTTGTGATTTTGATGGCACAGCGATCAATTCCCTCGGGGGCTTTTGCGATATAGGTGTTCGATTTGTGGCTCTGGCTGATTTCTGAGGTCAATAAATAAGGGCCAACTGCCAGACGTTCCGAGTTGCCTGATTCGAGTGCGCGTGCCTGAAAAGGAGTGATTTTTTGTTTCTGTACAAGCGCATCAATCCAGACGGAATCAAATGCAGGAATACCACGTGCCAGCTTCTTGACTCGATGCCGGCAACGTTTCAGATCGGATGCCGAGCAGAGTTTGAGCTTTGTTAATCGTTGCAGTAATTCGTTTGAAGGAGGGTCCAGCAAAGTGAAGAAATCCTTTTTCCACCTGTGAAAATATCTTACATGGAAGCATCAGCCACTCGATTCTTGTTTTTCCGAACCGGAACTTCAGATATAAGACAAAATGACGTCTATTTATGGCAAATTTCATCAAATTTCGCAAGAGGGATCTGTCATGCACTGACTCTAAGAAAATGTCATAACAGACTATTCTAAAACTGGTAAACTGGGGTATAAAGGACATTGTTCATCATCTATTGAAAGACAAATAAAAGCAGAAAAACGGCATTATGAGTGATCCCGGTCAAGAAAGTGTGCTGATCGTTGGAAATTATCAAACTTGCGAAATGAGTGTTATCTCTGATGCGGTAAAGGATATCTGTGTCGATGCTCAAGTGAGATATTTTACCAGCGTGAGTACGATTCCGGTAGAAATCGTGATTCCGGAGGTCGTTATCATTTGCCAGAACTGGCCAGATGAATTCTCGATTTGTGAAGTCAATGAGCTCGTGAATCGTTTTCCTCTCAGCCGTTTCATCTGCTGTTACAGCGTCTGGTGTGAATCGGATGGAAGAACAAGATCGACCTGGCCTGTGAGTGTGCGTGTTCCCGCGCGTTCTGTGTCTGCTCGAATTCAACACGAATGGGACGTCGTACACGGAATACGAGAAGTTTTTCCTCTGACTTCAGGCCGCGATGAGATCTTTCAAATTGAGACTTCTACTGAGCTGTTCAAGCTCAAATATGGTAATCGAACACCTCTGGTTTGCATCATTTCGGGCGACTGTCACTATCGGGCCATGCTGCAGGAAATGATCACTTCCTGGCAGGGACAGGTTTTGGATGTGTCTCAAATGGACGAAGCAGATCTGATCATTTATGATCTGGACCCATGGGAATTAGTGAGCGCTAATCTGGCAGTTCAGGAATTCAAATCACCCGTAGTCGGGGTGATGGGGCTGGCACATCCTGAAACAGTTGTCGACGCGCGACGTTCAGGTTGCGAAATGATCGTTTGCAAGGTGGCTCCCGAAGGGGAGTTATTTCAGGCAATTGAACACATTCTGAAAATCAAGGCGATTCCATTGGCAGAGCACTGATTTTTAATTTTTTAAAATTCAGGTCTGTGGTAGGATCATGACCTTGCAGGCTGATATGTCCGGCTTTTAATCTGAGACCCTTGCGAGGATTTTTGTCTGGTTTTCTGGTGTCTTCCCAGTCGGTTACCTGATATCCATTCACCCAGATCGAGAAATGGGGCCCATAAGCGGAAAGTGTCGTTGTAAACCATTCATGATCATTTGAGACCACCCGTCTGGCTTTTGTCCTTCTGAAGATGGCACCGGTTCCGGAGTTTTCTGGTTTGGTTCGGTCATTGTCTAAGATTCCATTGTGTATTTGTACCTCGTATCCATTCGCCATTCCACTTTCTGTACTTTTGATCGCACGGAAAAAGTAGCCGCTGTTGAGAGCATCACCATTCGACTTTGCAGTTGCCTGAAAGAGGAAATTGTCCCAGGTTTGTTCTGTCTCCAGGTAGCCTTGTTTTTCGGCAGTGACATGAATTGTCTTATCGACAACCTTAAATTGACTCTTTGATCCAGGAACGACACGCCAGCCCGCGAGATCAACGCCATTAAAGAGAGTCGTCATTTGAAGGGGCTTTAAATAAACATTTCGAAACGCGATCGGCCCGGTATTCTTTTGCAGACCAATAAAACCAATGGCCCTCTGATTTTGAGACGTATCCTTAAAATTGAGAACTTCTTTTCCGTTGAGCGAAGCCTGAATTTGTGCTCCTTCCACGTGAACTTCCATGGACTGCCATTCCTGACTGGCGGGAACTGGTTCTTTAATTTTGCTGCGGCTGACCAGACTTCCTGTCGGGAATTCCGTCATTTGATCACAAAGGTTAAGTTCATAGCAGTCTTTTCCGGGATCTCTGGGGTCAAACGTAGTTCGGAGAAAAACACCACTGTTTGTTTCAGGAGTCAACCGAAAATCGAATCGCAGGTCATAATCGGTAAAGGGAGATGTTGTCAGCAACAAGCCTGGTTTTCCGGTGTCTGCTTTGATGACACCATCTTCCACGTGCCAATTTACATCATTACCGGCTTTCCAGCCAAACAGGCTGTGTCCATCAAATAATGCGATCCAGCCAGCCTCGATTTCTTCTGTGGACAGTCCCGTATCCGGAATAACATCTCCAGCAGGTTCCATTGATTTTGCCGGTTTTGTTTTCGAAGCAGTTACTTTACCTGCTTGTGGCTCGGCATTCGACTTTGCTGGTGGCGAAGGCTGTTCCAGTTTCTGGCAAGAGGTCAATTGTAACGGAATGCAGGCAAGGCAAACGAAGAATCTGATAGTTCTCAACGACATTGTGTACTCCCGGAACATGAATTTGAAAAATGACATGTTTCTGTGATTGGCTGATTAATCTCCGGTCATCCCCCAGCGCAGGAATGATTCCAGGAATCCATCCAAATCACCATCCAGGACAGGCCCTGGATTACCGGCCTTGTAGCCGGTGCGTGCGTCTTTCACATACTGTTCGGGATGCAAAACATAATTCCGGACAGTTTGGCCTCCAAATCCGATTTTTGACTTTCCTCCGCGTTTTGCCGCAAGTTCGGCGTCGCGTTTTTCCTGAGCGATTTGAAACAGCTTCGCTTTCAGCATTTTACGAGCTTCCGCCCGGTTTTTATGCTGACTGCGATTATTTTGACATTGAACGACAACTGATGTCGCGAGATGGGTTAATCTGATGGCAGAATCCGTCTTATTAATATGCTGACCTCCTGCTCCACTTGCACGATAAGTATCTTCCCGGACATCCTGATCCCAGTTGATTTCAATTTCTGCGATTTCACCCATGTCAGGTGCGACATCGACCGCTGCAAAGGAAGTGTGCCGACGACCAGCAGAGTCAAAAGGACTGATTCGAATTAAACGATGATTTCCAGTTTCACCTTTCAAATATCCGTAAGAGAAATCTCCTTCTATTCGAATTGTAGCACTGCGAATTCCTGCTTCTTCCGCATCGGATCGATCAAGCAGCTCAACTTTGAATCCTCTGCGTTCACACCATCGTAAGTACATGCGCAGAAGCATCTCTGCCCAATCAGATGAATCTGTGCCTCCTTCTCCCGCCTGAATACTCAGGTAGGACGCAGATGCGTCCTCAGGAGCAGACATCATTGCCTGAAGTTCCAGCTGGTCCAGTAACAGAGACAGCTTTTCTGCGGTGGCGGAAAGTTCTGGAACGCTATCGTCACTTCCATCTTCTTCTATAAACTCCAGCAGGACTTCAATATCCTCTACACCGTTTACTAATTCGGTTAACGGTTTCACTATCAGTTGAAGCTGGCGCATTTCATTAACAAGTGCCTGTGCTTTCTCCTGGTTATCCCAAAAACCAGTCGCACCCATTAATTCATTGATCTCTACAGCCCGTTCTTTTTTAGCAGCATAGTCAAAGAGAGTCTCGTAATTTGACGATACGATCCATGATTCCGTTACAGCTATCCTTCAATTCATGATCCATGCCTTAAGCTTTCGATCTGCATGGTCACCGTATCCAAAGTATTGAAGGCTGTTAGCATTAGCAGCTGCTGTGAGCACAACCTGAATCTAAACTCTCATTGGAATCCAACATGCAAGCCAAACATTATCTCGCCCTGATAGCCGCCAGCCTGGTCATCGCTGGCTGTGCCAAGAGCGGTACCAAGCCGGACGATGGCACCGAGACCATCGTTACCGAAGAAACCGAGATCAGCACTCAGTCTGGTATCGGGACCTCGACCATGGGTGCCGGTACCGAATACCTCGAGCCCGGCATGCTGCCTGGCGACACGGTTCTGATCCAGGACACAGTGATCTATTTCGATTTCGACACAGCCCGCATCAGCGCCAAGTACTCAGAGGCGCTGGCAGCGCACGCGCGCAGGCTGGCCGGCAACCCGGGTCTGAATGTACGACTCGAAGGTCACGCCGATGAGCGTGGTTCACGTGAGTACAATATCGGTCTGGCAGAGCGGCGGGCCCAGGCTGTGCGCCAGGCGCTGATGCTTCAGGGCGTCGCGGCGGCCCAGATCACCACGGTCAGTTACGGTGAAGAGCGGCCGGCCTCGCAGGGCAGCGATGAAGAATCATGGCAACTCAACCGCCGGGTTGAGATCGTTTATTCGGAGTGAGCTTGATGAAGCCAGTTGTTGTCACTCTGGGATTGATTTCCATGTGCCTCGCCGCCGGTTGCGCAACCACGCCGTCGTCCGAGGATCCAGTGTTGGTCAAGCTGACGGAAATCGAGGACCGTCTCAATCGTCTGGAGCGGCTTACTGCGAATGACAGCCTGGTGCAGATGGCCAACCAGATGGAGGAGATGCAAACCCAGATGCGGGAGTTGCGCGGTCAGGTGGAAACACTGAGGTTTGAGGACCAGGCCGCTGCGGAACGGCAGCGAGACCAGTATCTCGATCTCGATCGACGTCTGCAGAGCATGGAGCAGGGTGGCACCGCGGCGGCCCCCGCGAGTGCGGGCGGGAGCGCAGCTGCAGCCGCCGCTGGTGTTGCGGCAGGGACTGCAGCAAGCGCTCCTGCGGGCGGCCCGGCGGCAAACGAGCGGGCACGCTATGAAGCGGCTTTCGAGTTGCTGAAAGAGGGTCGCTACGAGGAAGCCCGCAAGGCTTTTGAACAGTATCTTGCCGAGTTCCCGAACAGCGATCTGGCAGGCCACAGTCAGTACTGGCTGGCCGAGACGTTTTACGTGAGCCAGGACTACAAGGCGGCGTTGCCTGCGTTCCGTAAAGTCGTGGCCAACTATGCCAGTTCGCGCAAGCTGCCAGATGCATTGCTGAAAATCGGCTATTGCCAGGTTGAGCTGGGACAGCTGACTGAAGCGCGCAAGACCCTGGCTGATGTGGTTGGCCGATATCCGGAAACCACGGCGGCGAGGCTGGCAAGCCAGCGTCTGGAACAGCTAAACGCAGGCTAGGTTTTCAGCCGGCGCGGGCTTGCTGCCGGGACCGGATATCGATAAGCATGGCCGAAGTCCTGAACAGCGAGGTAGCGGCGACTGAGCGGCTGAAGATCACGGAGATCTTCCTCTCGCTGCAGGGTGAGGCCACGACTGCGGGATGGCCAACGGTATTTGTGCGTTTGACCGGCTGTCCATTGCGCTGCGTCTATTGCGATACCGCGTACGCTTTCCATGGCGGTGCCTGGATGAGCCTGGATGACATCGTTGCCAGCGTCAGCCGTCATGGTGTCAGGCATGTTTGTGTTACCGGTGGCGAACCCCTGGCGCAGCGCAATTGCCCCTTATTGGTCAGCCGCTTGTGTGATGCCGGCATGCAGGTTTCCATTGAGACCAGCGGCGCGTTTGACGTTTCCATGCTCGACCCACGGGCACAGCGGATACTGGATTTGAAAACCCCTGGATCCGGTGAAGAAAAACGCAATCTGTGGCAGAACCTTGATTGTCTGCGATCCGATGACGTAATCAAGTTTGTCATCTGTAATCTTCAGGACTACCAATGGGCCCGCGATGTCATACGACGTGAGCGGCTGGATGCACGCTGCAATGTGTTTCTTTCGCCAAGTTGGGGGCAGCAGGACGCTGCTGAACTCGGTGGCTGGTTGCTCGCTGACCGGCTGCCGGCGCGTCTTCAGCTCCAGTTGCACAAGATGCTCTGGGGCGACCAGCCGGGAAGGTGAATAGTCCGATGCCAGGAAGCGGCAGAGCCGTCGTACTTGTCTCAGGCGGACTCGATTCCGCCACCGTTTTGGCGTTGACGGTCGCCAGCGGCATGGAGAGTTATGCGCTTAGCTTTGACTACGGTCAGCGGCATCGGGCCGAACTCAAAGCAGCCGCGGACGTGGCCCAGGCCCTTGGGGCTAAAGAACACCGAACCATGGGTATCGATTTTGCCGGTATCGGTGGCTCGGCGCTGACCGATAACAGCATTGACGTGCCGGAGCATGCCAGCGAGGGTATTCCGGTGACCTATGTCCCCGCACGGAACACAGTGTTCTTGTCGCTGGCGCTTGGCTGGGCCGAAGTTATCGGCGCCGAAGCGATATGCATTGGCGTCAATGCGGTTGATTATTCAGGTTATCCGGACTGCCGTCCGGCCTATATTGAGGCCTACCAGAGCATGGCAACGCTGGCCACCAAGGCGGGTGTGGAAGGCCAGGCTGTGCGGATCGAGACACCGTTGATCCACATGAGCAAGGCTGAGATTATCCTCAGCGGGAGCGAACTCGGCGTCGACTTTGCCAGCACAGTCTCCTGCTATCAGGCTGACGCTGACGGCCGCGCCTGTGGTCGTTGCGATTCCTGCCGCTTGCGTCGGGCGGGCTTTGAAGCCGCGCAGCTCAAAGACCCGACGCGCTATCAGACCAACTGATGATTACTGAACTAGCGGGGTCCAAATGTACTGACGCTGACACCATCCCTCGAGGCCCGAAGCAGGGAACCGGGATGGACCTTGTTCCACTCGACTGCGGTTCCCAGCGGCTCTGACACCACCACCATGCTGCCCTCGGGTATCGCGGCTAGTCCAGGGTCCAGCTGTTGCAGTACTTCCAGTTCAGTCGCGTAGTAGAGACTGCGTGGAGCGCCTTCGCTGGCATAACGCACCGCGTACAAACTGTCACCGTCGGCGGCGGCAATGGTGAAATGGAATTCCCCTGAAATCTGTTTCTCGGTGAGTAGTTCTTCGACTATGCCGACAGTACGCGCCAGCGCTTCACCCGGCTCCTGCTCAAGCCCCAGACTCAGCGCCAGATAGAACAGTACTTCCGAATCGGTCGAGCCCTGGACCTGTGCAAACAGCTGGTCGTCAAGCCGCATCATCAGGTCCCTGCGCACGCGATGGAACTCGGGGATCAGGCCGTTGTGCTGGAACAACCACTTGTCATGCCGGAAAGGATGGCAGTTGCTGCGCTGAATGTTGGTACCGGTCGCAGCCCGTACATGGGCCATGAACAGATGCGATCTGATATGCGAAGTCAGACAACGAAAATTCTCGTCGTTCCATGCCGGTCGCACGTCCCGATAGACGCCAGGCGTTCCCAGGTGACTTGAATACCAGCCGACGCCGAAACCGTCGCCGTTGACCGCTTCAGCGCCTTCAGTAGAATTCTGACTCTGCGCCAGCAGCGAGTGGCTAGCGTCGATCAGTGGCAGACTCATCGGTATCGCGGGGCCCATGTAGGCAATCCATCTACACATATTTACTCCCGATCAATGCTATTTGATGTGCGCAGGCCAGCAGAAACTGTCCAGTCCCGGAACGAAACAGCTGAACAATCCGGCGCTCCCGTTTGAGCGGGTTCCTGCATTGCAGTACTTGGGCTAGAATACCCGACTTCGCGTCCGGGGGCCGTTAGCTCAGTTGGTAGAGCATCGGACTTTTAATCCGCTGGTCGTAGGTTCGAATCCTACACGGCCCACCATATCCTCCCCGGTGTATTCCGCCTGCTCGCAGCGCATCGAGGCGGAATCCGAATAGCCTGCCGGACTGATATTCAGCCGATCAACAGGTCGCTGGCGGTATCGAGCAGCACATAGACCCCGACGCAGATCATCAGCGGTGGCATGATCCATGCCCCTGCCGAACCGATCGCGTCGCGCAATGCCGGTCGGGCAACCAGCGCGGATGACAGAGAAACCATCGCCAGCGCGGACAGCGACAAGGTGACGATGATCACGGCGTCCATCGCAGGACGCGTGTCAGCCAGCAACAGCGCATAGACGGCGAGGGAGTCACCGCTCATCGGCAGAATGACGGCGACGGTGGCCCACACTCCGGTCACCGCTTCGGCACGGGTCGATACTTCGCCGCTCCCGCGGATCAGCAGGATCAGGCCCCTAAGTCCCAGCGCCACAGGGAGCAGCCCCAGCAGGCCGACATAGCGCGCATCAACAAAATCTCCCAGCCGACCGATTATCAGCGCGAGGGCAATGACCACAGCAGCGCTGAGTAAATAGCCAACAACGACACTGCCGCGTATCGACGAAGCCGCAAGCAAACCGGTGACCATCAACAGATTGTCCATGTTTGTGGCCACAAAAGCGGCAGCGGCGATGGAGGCTACTGCCCAGATTTCGTTCATCGCGCTATATCCATCGGGATGCCCAGACGCCAGAAGACAAACGCGTATTTCAGGGCGGTCTCCTGCAGCACCTCAAAACGACCTGCTGCGTCGAAATGCCCGGCCTCCATATTGGTTCGGAACAACAGCAGATTGTCATCCGTCTTGCGGGCGCGCAGCCGGGCCACCCACTTGGCTGGTTCCCAGTACTGGACCCTTGAATCATAGAAGCCGGCGAGCACCAGCATGTCCGGATAGTCCTGTTCCGTGATCTGGTCATAAGGGGAATAGGACAGCATATATTCGTAATGCCTTGGGTCGCGCGGATCGCCCCATTCATCGTATTCCGAGGTCACCAGCGGGATGCTCTCGTCGGACATGCTGGTGACCGCGTCCACAAACGGAACGTCGGCGATGATCACGCTGTACAGCCGGGGTCGTTGATTTGCGATCACGCCCATCAGCAAGCCGCCGGCACTGCCGCCGTGGGCGACAAGTCCGCCTTGTCGGCACCAGCCGGTCTCCAGCAGGTACTCCGAAACATCGATGAAATCATTGAAGGTGTTCTTCTTCGCCAGCACGCGACCCTGGTCGTACCAGTCGCGGCCCCATTCCTGGCCGCCGCGGACATGGGCAATCGCAAAGACAAAGCCACGATCAAGCAAACTGAGACGATTCGGGCTGAACTCAGGATCGTAAGACAGACCGTATGCCCCGTACCCGGTCAGGAACAGGGGGTGACTGCCGTCCGGAGAAACACCCTTGGCATAAAGAAGGGAGACCGGAATGGTCCGACCATCTCTGGCGGGGATCAACAACTGCTCAGTGAAGTACGCTTGCGGATCATAACCGCCGGCTACCTGTTCAACCTTGAGTATGTGCTTCTCGCCGCTTGCCATATCCTCGTCTATCAGGGTTACCGGCGTCCGCAGGGACTCGTACTCGTAGCGTAAGACATCGGTGTCCACCAGGAGATTTGCGTCCAGACTCATCGTATAGCTCGGCTCGTCTGCCTCGATCAGTCTGGAAGAGCCGTCTCGCCGATCAATCACGCGCAGTTTCAGCGAGGCGCCGCTGCGCTCGCTCAGGGCGACAAAGTTGCGGAACACAGTGAAATCCTCAAGCAGCACCTCCTCGCGCGCAGGAACCACTTCGTCCCAGGTATCCGTCTGCTGGACAGATTCCAGACTCGCTCGTAGCAGGCGGAAATTGGGCGCCTCCCAGTTGCTGAGAAAAAAGACCTCATCAGCCAGCACCTCAACGGTGTATTCATGGCCGGGACGTCGAGCCAATATGCAGCGCGGTTTCTCGTCCGGCACGTCTGCATCGATCAGCCAGAACTCATCGCTAAGGGTTGCGCTGGCGCCAAGGATGATCCATCGATCGTCGCGACTCTTCTCCACGCTCACCGAGAAGCCGGGATCGGTTTCGTGATAGACGAGCTGGTCATTCGCAGGATCATCGCCCAGTCGATGGCGATAGATCCTGTCGGGGCGCAAGGTCACCGGATCACCGGTGACATAAAACAGCGTGCGATTGTCATTGGCCCAGGCGTAGTCGCCAGCGGTGTTCTCTATCGCCTCATCCAGCCACTGCCCGGTTTTGAGGTTGCGGATACGGAGGGTGTAGATCTCCCTGCTCAGCGTATCTTCACCATAAGCCAGCAGATGCCCGTCCGTGGAAACTGTCAATCCCGTCACGGTGTAGAACTCGTGGTCACGGGCCAGTTCGTCGACGTCCAGGATCACCTGATCTGGCGCATCTTCTGCCAGGTGGCGGCGCAGATACACCGGGTGTTCGTGCTCAGCGTCGAAGCGCCAGAGGTAATACCAGTCCCCAAGCCTGTAGGGAAAACCTGATTCCCTTGCCGGTATCCTCGATTTCAGCTCTTCAAACAGGCCCGTCTGTATCGCTGCGGCGGGCGCCATGACGGCTCTGACATAGTCATTTTCGGCATTCAGATAAGCGGTCACCTCGGGATCCTGACGTGAGTCATCACGTAACCAGTAATACTCGTCGATCCGCGTTTGATCGTGACTGACCAGAGCGTGAGGACGCGTTGCCGCTACCGGCGGTCTGATCGGGTCACTATTCATTGCGTGGCTCGGCGGAAGATTCTGGCTGGCTGGAACTCTGGCTGGAACTCTGGATTGAACTCCGGGCGGGGCTTTGGCCGGGCTTGTCTGGCTGGCTCACGCAGCTGACCTGGAACATGCAAACAGCAAGCAGGGTCACTAGACCCGGGACGCAGCGCCTGGTCATCGCTAGAGCCCGCGCCTGGAATACTGTCGCGCAAGCGAGCAGGTCTGGTGGACCAATCGGCGGATCAACTAACGATCCGCCGCTTTACTCAGTTCTCCCAGCACATAATCCGCGTCGTATACCTTATCCAGTGCTTCAAGCATGATCGCCGGGTGTACCGAGATCGCCCGATTCAGCTCCGGGTCATACCAGTATGTGCCGGCAATCGAATAAGCATTGCCGTCGAACAACAATCCGACCAGCTCTGCTTTCTTGTTTATCACCGGGCTTCCAGAGTTGCCCCCGGTCGCATCCAGGCTGGCGACAAAATTGAAGCGTGTGTTCATATCCAGGTCGCGTTTTCGTTTTAGCCAGTCCTCGGGCACATCGAAGGGTGGCTGACCTGTATTTCGCTCATACAAGCGCTTGAGATAGGTGAACGGTTCCACCTGTTGTCCAAGCTGATCCCAACCCTGTACCGCCCCATAACTCAGTCTCAAAGTAAACGTGGCGTCCGGGTAGATACTGGTACCGTCTATCGCAAATCGCGCCTTTGCGATACTCTCGGAGGCGCGCTTTATCGGCGCCTCGTAGATCTCCTCGAACCGCTCTCGCAATTCACTCACCTGCGGATCCATCGCCCTTGCCAGGCGGATCATCGGGTCATCCGATTTCGCGACTGCGACGGCACCACCCTCCCAAAGCTTCTTGCGCAGCGCAGGGTCGGCCAAACCGGTGCCATCCACCAGAGCGCGGGCCAGCTGCTCGGGCGTCTTGTTGCCGAGCACTTTTTGCACCGCAGGGTCATCCGGACCCAATCCTTCCCGCATCTTGTCCAGCGAATACGACAACTGAATCTGCTCCAGACGCGGATAGATCGGCGCCGGGGCCAGCAGAGACTGCTCCAGGCGAGGCAGCGCAGTCGCTCGATACTCGCGCAGGCGTTCCTCGTTCGGTTTGGCCCGTTCGCCAGCGGCGCGCACCAGGGTCCGCGCGTAGCCGAACAACTTGCCGCTGAATCCGGCGCCGGCTCCGATATACAGATACTGCTTGCGGAAGGGCAGATACGCGGTGATCGCCTGATCGATCTCTCCCCACGGATCCCCGATTTCTGCTGCCAGGACGGGATCGGCCATCACCGCGTTGCGCAGCGCTGACTCGCGCTCGCGCTTTTGTGCCATCAGCCGATCGTCGAGCAGGGCAGCCAATTCGTTGCGTCGGACCTTTATCCCGTTCTCGAGTCGGGTCAACGATTCCTGAACCTCGTCGAACGCTTCCGGATCAGCGTTGGCGAACTGGATATATCGTCCACGCAATTCGACATTTCGCAGCAGCCAGTCCGGCAGGCCGACGTTACGCAAGTATTCCAGTTGCGCGCTGGTCAGCTGGCGTTGGGTGGTCCCGGGATGACCGGATATGAACACCGGTTCCCCCGCCTCAGCGCCACTGGCGCGCCAGCGCAGATAGTCGGGTGTCGTGGCCGGCTGTCCGTCAGCGTCATAGACGCGCAAGAACGCCATGTCCAGGCACCATCGCGGAAAATTGAAGTTGTCGGGGTCGCCGCCAAACGCCCCGATACCTACTTCCGGCGCAAATACCAGACGCACATCCGAATACCGTTTGTACTGATACAGGAAATACTGGCCACCATGGTAGAGAGAGACCGCCTCGCAGGACAGATCGCCGTCTGCCTCGGCTTCACAGGCCTGCTCCAGCCGCGTCAGCGCCTGGTTGCGCGCGTCATTGATCGCGGCAGTGCTGACTTCTTCAACGACCACTGCCGGCTCTGAACTGACCGAAGCGGCGGGCTCCGGGTCTAGCTCATCGTCGTTTGTCGTCGTGACGATAGACTCCTCCGTCGCGACCCGCGGCGCAGTCAACCCGGCAATCGCATTTTCGACTTCGTCGGTGATATCAGTGGTTGCCATAAGCACTGAGATCTGCTGGCTTGAACAGCGCTTCTCCTCGCCGGGATGTCTTGCCACCAGGCCATCACGCCAGACGTTGCGTTCCGCATCCGTATGTTCGCTCAGGCAGGTAAAAGTGCAGTGCCGATTGGTCAGGATCAGACCATTATCCGAGACAAAGGACCCGGTGCAGCCATTCTCCAGACGCACTGTAGCCAGGCGCACGCGTTCCAGCCACGCCTGATCAATGCGTGCGTCATACTTCTGGCGCACCTTTTGCGCGGGAAAATTCTCGAACGTCCACATGCCTTCATCCGCATGCGCGGATGAGGCCAAAACAGTCAGCAATAGTCCCAGGCAAACAAGTCGCATCATTCTCTCCCTAAGCCGATGTGCAGCTCCCGGCTGCACCAGCACATACTAAGCGGATCCGAGAGCAGTTCCCGCAGGAAATTGCAGCTGCGCTAGTCACCATCAAAACTTCCATGGCGGCCTTGCCCGGACAGAAACCGCCGGGCGCCATCAATCCCTTCGCGCCGGACCAACTCCCATCCGCCCTCAAATTCCCTTTGCAGAGCCTGTTCAAGTTCCAGACCCTGCTGACCAACGGCCGAGTCCCGATCCGCTTTAAGACACGCTTGCGGGAATGCAGCCAGTCGATGCGCCAGTTTCACAGCGGCCGGCAAGGAAGCGCCATCCTCGACAAGCTGTTCACACAATCCAATGCGCAGGCATTCGTCGGCACCGATCCTGCGACCGCTCAGAATCAGCTCCATCGCCCGAGCCTGGCCTACCAGGCGCGGCAAACGAACCGTGCCGCCGTCAATCAGCGGAACGCCCCAGCGCCGGCAGAAAACACCCATATACGCACTGCTCTCCATAATGCGCAGATCGCACCACAGAGCCAGCTCCATGCCGCCAGCCACGGCGGCACCGTTGATCGCGGCGATCACCGGCTTGGACAGTTGCAAGCGCGTCGGGCCCATCGGGCCCAGGGGAGGGTGCCCGTCGGCCCGGCCGAAATGCAGTTGCCCGAGCCAGTCATCAATGTCGTCGCCGCCCGCGGCAATTCGGCTCAGGTCAAAGCCTGCGCAGAATGCGTGGCCAGCGCCGGCAAGGACTGCGACCCGGGCGTGTGTGTCCTGCTCGAAATCGACAAAAGCCTGATACAGCGCCCTGGCAGTCTCCGGATTGACCGCGTTTCTGACCCGCGACCGCTCTATTGTGATCGTCGTGACGCCTTCAGACTGACAGCTGGAGACGCTCATACAGGCATGTCATTGGTAACTCTGAGCATCCGCAAATACTAACATTCGTCGCTGGCGACGCAGAGCGCTAGGCAAACGCCCATGCCGTCGTTAAAATCTATTGTAAGTCCGCAAGCGGGGGATCGGGCTTTGTCAGGCGAAAGATTTGCTCGCTCGATTGATCGATCCGTCCTCGGCATCAGCTGAAGGTATCCAAGCAGCATGCAAATCCGGTTGAAACGCGGTCTGGACATTCCGCTCAAGGGCGTCCCAGAGCAAGTCATTCATGACGCCCCCCGGGTCGGCAAGGTCGCGGTGATGGGGCGATCGTTTGTCGGTCTGAAGCCTGCAATGTTGGTCGAGACCGGCGATCGCGTGGCTCTGGGGCAGCCGCTGCTCAGCGACAAGAACAACCCACGAGTGAAGATCGTGGCGCCGGGAGGCGGCACCATCAAAGCGATTCATCGCGGTGCAAAGCGAGTGCTTCAATCCATCATCATCGAGCTTGATGAACACGAAGCGCAGCGCGAGTTTCGCGCCTGGCCCCGGGAACAATTGTCCGGCCTCGAGCGGGAAACCGTGGTCGAACAATTACTCGATGCCGGTCTGTGGACCTCGTTGCGCACACGGCCATACAGCAAGGTTGCCAATCCGGATACCAGCCCGTCGGCGATCTTCGTCAATGCGATGGACAGCAATCCTCTTGCCGCAGACCCGGCGGTCGTGATTGCGAAGGCCCATCAGGATTTTCATGATGGACTCGATGTGGTCTCAAGACTGCTCGATGGCCCGGTCTACATATGTTGCGCCGCCGGTGCCGAAATTCCGGTTCCCGGGCGCGAACAATTCTCTCAGCCCGAGTTCTCCGGTCCGCATCCTGCCGGTCTGGTGGGGACACATATCCATTTTCTGCATCCTGCCAGCCCGGCGCGTGTCGTCTGGCATCTGAATTATCAGGATGTAATCGCCATCGGTCGCCTGTTTACCGGCGGCAAACTGAATCTGGAGCGGGTTATCTCGGTGGCTGGACCGCCGGTGCGACATCCTCGTCTGCTGCGCACCCGTATGGGGGCCCATGTCAGCACACTGCTCGAGGGCGCACTTGAAGATGTCAATTGCCGGGCGCTTTCTGGCTCTGTCTTGTCCGGGTATCGAGCCGCCGGCTGGGCCGGGTATCTGGGGCGATATCATTTGCAGATAAGCGTGATCAGGGAAGCCGAAGGACGCGAGCTGTTCGGCTGGATACGTCCCGGACCAAAGAAGTTTTCGGTCACAAATGTGTTTATTTCCAGTCTGTGGAGAAGCCGCAGAATGGATCTTGATACCTCGCAAAACGGTAGCCCCAGGGCCATGGTTCCTATTGGCTCCTATGAGCGTGTGATGCCGCTGGATATCCTGCCGACACAATTGCTGCGTGCGATCCTGGTCGGCGATACCGATAGCGCTCAACAATTAGGCGCGCTCGAGCTGGATGAGGAAGACCTGGCGTTGTGTACTTTCGTCTGTCCGGGCAAGCATGATTTCGGCCCGTTGCTGCGCGAAAGCCTGGATCAGATCGAGAAGGAAGGCTGATGGGTCTGCGAAAATTTCTCGACAACCTCGAACCCCTGTTCGCCAAGGGCGGGCGTCTGCACACCTTCCAGGCGCTGTACGAGATGGTCGATACCATCTTCTATTCACCAGGAGACAAGACACGCAGCGCGCCACATGTGCGTGACGGGATCGACCTCAAGCGGGTGATGATCTATGTATTCCTGGCGGCGATGCCGGTGGCGATCGCCGGCATGTACAACATCGGTCTGCAGGCCAATCTCGCGCTGCAGGAGATGGGGCTTGCCGGGATCGGGGGTTGGCGCGGAGAGATCATTACGGCACTGGGGATCGGCTACGATGCCTCCAGCATCGGCGCCTGCTTCTGGCACGGTTTTCTCTACTTCTTCCCGGCATATGTCGTCACCATGGTGGTCGGCGGTTTTTGGGAAGTACTGTTCGCGGTGATCCGGAACCACGAGGTCAACGAAGGATTCTTTGTCACCTCGCTGTTGTATGTGCTGGTACTGCCGCCGACCATCCCGCTTTGGCAGGTTGGCCTCGGCATCAGTTTTGCGGTGGTTATCGGCAAGGAAGTCTTCGGCGGCACCGGCAAGAATTTTCTCAACCCGGCCCTGGTCGGTCGCGCGTTCCTGTTTTTTGCCTACCCGGCGCAAAACTCAGGCGATCTGGTGTGGACCGCGGTGGATGGCTTCAGTGGCGCCACCCCGTTGTCGCTGGCATTCACCGGTGGTGTGGAAGCAATAACGGCTGCAGGCATCAGCTGGAGCGATGCATTTTACGGCACGATCCAGGGCACGATCGGCGCTGAGTCGACGATCGCCTGTCTGTTGGGCGCATTTTTCCTGCTCTATACCAGGGTCGCCTCATGGCGGATCATGTTCGGTTGTGTGATCGGCCTGGCGACCATGAGTTTCCTGTTCAATCTCATCGGCAGTGACACAAACCCGATGTTTGCATTGCCCTTGCATTGGCATTTTGTGCTCGGTGGATTTGCCTTCGGTGCGGTTTACATGGCCACCGATCCTGTGTCCGCATCTATGACCTCGACCGGCAAGATCTACTATGGCGCACTGATCGGGGTCATGTGCGCGTTGATCAGAGTGGTCAACCCAGCCTATCCGGAGGGCATGATGCTGGCAATCCTGTTTGGCAACGTGCTGGCGCCGCTTATCGACTACTTCGTGGTCCAGGCCAATATCCGCAGGAGGCATCGCCGTCATGCCTGAACCCCGCGCCGAGAAGGGCTGGTTTGCCAGCCTGCCAAATGACAGCGTCGTCAAGACGGTGCTTATCGCGACCTTGTTATGTCTGGTTTGTTCGGTTGTGGTTTCAGCAACTGCGGTTGCCCTGAGGCCGCTGCAGGAGCGCAACGCGGTCCTGGCCATGATACAGGAGATCCTCCGCGTGGCAGGGCTGTACGACCCGACCCGTCCAATCGAGGCGTCCTTTTCCCAGGTAGAAACCCGGATTATCGACCTGGAGACCGGGCAGATCGCGACTGATATTGACCCGGAAACTTTCGACTTCCAGAAGGCCGCCCATGATCCGGCCAGCAGCGTAGCGATTTCGCCTGAAAATGACATCGCCAGCCTTGGCAGACGGGCCAGGTATATGCCGGTGTATGTAGTGCGCCGAGCCGACAAGCCGAACATGATCATCCTGCCGGTCAGCGGCTATGGGCTGTGGTCGACGATGTACGGCTTCCTTGCGCTGGATGAAGACGGCACGACCGTCTCCGGGATTACCTTTTATCAGGATGCGGAAACGCCGGGCCTGGGCGCGGAAATAAACAACCCGCGCTGGCAGAACAACTGGGTCGGCAAACAGGTTTATGACGACAAGGGCAAAGTCGCGTTGCATGTCATAAAGGGCGCGGTCACGGCGGGCCGGCCGGGCGCTGTTTACGAGATAGACGGGCTATCCGGTGCGACCCTGACTGCGAATGGCGTCAGCAATCTCATCAGGTATTGGCTCGGCGATCAGGCCTATGGGCCATTCCTGGAACGCATCAGAAGCGGGGAGAGCGTGATATGAGCAATTCCGGCAAGGGCATCCTGCTGTCGCCTGTGGTGGACAACAATCCCATCACGCTGCAGGTCCTTGGTATCTGCTCGGCTCTGGCGGTCACGACCCAGCTGGCGCCGTCAGTTGTCATGTGCCTGGCGGTAATCGTTGTGCTGGCGGTTGCCAACGTAGCGGTCAGTCTGATTCGTAACCACATGCCAAGCAGTATTCGCATCATCATCCAGATGACGATCATCGCCTCGCTGGTGATCCTCGTTGACCAGATACTCAAGGCTTATGCATACGAAATCAGCAAACAATTATCGGTCTTTGTGGGTCTGATCATCACCAACTGCATTGTGCTGGGTCGCGCTGAAGCCTTCGCCTCGTCGAACAAGCCCTGGCCGAGCTTTCTTGACGGCATCGGTCATGGACTGGGCTACAGCGTGATTCTGCTGCTGGTGGCGTTCGTCCGCGAGCTGTTTGGCTCCGGTCGCCTGTTCGGCCATCAGGTATTGCCGCTGGTGACCGAGGGTGGCTGGTACAACCCCAACGGCCTGCTGTTACTTGCGCCCAGCGCTTTTATCCTTATCGGTCTGATTATCTGGGCCGTGCGTAGCTGGAAACCAGCGCAGGTCGAGAAGCCTGAATATCAGATCCACGTTGTCCACCGGACTGAGGCCCTGTGATGGAGAATTACCTTGCTCTGATGGTCCGGGCGATCTTTGTCGAGAATCTGGCTCTGTCCTTTTTCCTCGGCATGTGCACGTTCCTGGCGGTATCGAAACAGGTTGGCACCGCACTTGGACTGGGTCTGGCGGTCGTTGTGGTGCAGACGATAACCGTCCCGGCGAACAATCTGATCTACAACTTTTTGCTTCGGGAAGGGGCGCTGAGCTGGGCCGGCATGCCCGATGTGGATCTTAGTTTCCTGGGCCTGATTACCTATATCGGGGTGATCGCTGCGATGGTCCAGATCCTGGAGATGGCGCTGGACAAGTATTTCCCTGCGCTATATCAGGCACTGGGGATCTTCCTGCCATTGATCACCGTTAATTGCGCCATCCTCGGCGGCTCCCTGTTTATGGTCGAGCGCAACTATGATTTTGGTGAGAGCGTGGTCTACGGACTTGGCAGCGGCCTGGGTTGGGCGCTTGCGATCGTGGCGCTCGCCGGCGTCAGGGAAAAGCTCAAATACAGCGATGTTCCGGACGGCTTGCAGGGCCTCGGTATCACCTTCATTACGGTGGGTCTGATGTCGCTGGCCTTCATGTCTTTCTCGGGTATCCAGTTGTAGGCCGGCGGCAGGCAAGGGCAAAAGGAATCGACTGATGCAGACTGTGGTTCTCGGAGTGCTGATGTTCACAATTGTCGTATTGGCAATGGTGACCATTATCCTCTTTGCCCGCTCGCGACTGGTGGCTACCGGCTCGGTCAAAATCGAGGTCAATGGCGAGCGCGTGCTCGAGGCTCCTGTGGGCGGCAAGCTGCTGGGCGCCCTGGCCGAGGCTAAGCTGTTTGTGGCCTCGGCGTGCGGCGGTGGCGGCACCTGTGGCCAGTGCCGGGTCCGCATCCTGGAAGGGGGCGGGGCGATCCTGCCTACTGAAACCAGTCAGATTAATAAGCGCGAAGCTGCGCATGGCGACCGCTTGTCCTGCCAGGTAGCCGTCAAACAGGATATGAAAATCGAGGTTCCCCGTGAAGTATTCGGGGTCCAGCGGATGGAATGCGTTGTCCGCTCGAACAGAAGCGTGGCCACCTTTATCAAGGAGCTCACGCTGGATCTTCCCGCGGGCGTCGACCTGAATTTTCGCGCCGGCGGTTACATCCAGATCGAATGCCCGCCGTATCAGAAGAAATACTCCGAGTTCGATATCCCGGATCAATTCCGGGAGGATTGGGAAAGATTCAATCTGTTTCGCTATGTTGCCAAGTCCAGCGAGACTGTGACCCGCGCATACTCCATGGCGAACTATCCTGAAGAGAAAGGGATCGTGATGCTGAACGTGCGTATCGCGACCCCGCCGCCGAATGATCCGGATGCTCCGCCAGGTCTGATGTCATCCTATATTTTCGGCCTCAAGCCGGGCGACAAGGTGTGGATATCCGGGCCATATGGTGAATTTTTTGCAAAGGACTCAGACGCCGAAATGGTATTTATCGGCGGCGGCGCCGGGATGGCCCCGATGCGGGCACATATTTTCGATCAGCTCGGGCGTCTGAACAGCAAACGCAAAATAAGCTTCTGGTATGGCGCGCGCAGTAAACGGGAAATGTTCTACGTTGAGGACTTCGATACCCTGGCTGCCAGGCACGATAATTTCCAGTGGCATGTGGCGCTGTCAGATCCCCTGCCAGAGGATCAATGGACCGGCTACACCGGGTTCATTCACGAGGTGCTGTTTGAACACTATCTGAAAGATCACAAGGCGCCGGAAGACTGTGAATACTATATTTGCGGACCACCTATGATGAACAAGGCGGTACTGGAAATGCTCTCCGATCTGGGCGTCGAACGCGAGAATATCCTGCTCGATGACTTTGGCGGATAGGGTGCGCGAGGCAAACCAATGTTGACCACAGTGTTGCTCAGTTTTGTCGTGTTTGCGCTGGCCATTCTGGGCCTGGCGTCAGGTCTGTTTCTTTCCGGACGACGGATCGAGGGTAGTTGTGGTGGCCTCAATCAGTTCGCCGGCGCCGGGTCTGATTGCGCTGGAGCCTGCCGAAAACCGTGCCCGGCACGCCAGGCCAGGATGAAGAAAGCAGCAATGGCCCGACAAGCCTGAGCCGGCCACAAGGGGGATCAGCAGATGTCGCATAAAGCTCGCGATTACATGAGCAAGAACTTCCTGACCTTCTCACCGGAGATGGATATCATCGAGGCCGTCGGCCAGCTGGTCGACAGGAACTACGCTGGCGGCTTTGTCGTCGACAAGCTGGGTTCACTGGTCGGTGTCCTGTCCGAAGTGGATGCACTCAAGGCTGCGATCCATGGTGCCTACCATGCTTCATGGGGCGGACGTGTGGCGGATGTCATGCGCGCCGAGTTTACCACCGTCGATGTCGACGACAGCATCATGCACGTGGCGAAAATGTTTGCCGGCGGCGACCAGTATTACTACCGTGGGTTTCCGGTAATGAAGCATAACCGCGTGGTAGGACGGATCATCCTGCGCGATGTGTTGCGCGCCCTGCGAGAGATGAGCCGCTAGTCCGGGATCCATCGCGCCCTGTATATCGCCCTGCATCTGGCCCTGTGGAGCTTGGTAAATTCCGCTATCCGGCCGCCACTGGCAACGGCCGGCATCCCTGCGTATCGGCAGCCCCGCTAACGCGCTATTTCGAGGCCTTGGCGCGAGTCACCTTGCTCGAGACGGGCTTGTTCTTGCGCACCTTCTTGCCAAGCTGACTTGCCTGCTTCAGGCGCTTCTCAGCCAGCGCGATCAGCTTCTCGTGTGAACTCACGGGACGCGTACGACCCGGTGGTTTACGCTTCACGTAACTGCCGTCGGGCTGCATTTCCCAGGCGCTGCGGTGGTCGGCAAGCTGCACGTCGAGGATCTCCCTGAGCAGCTTGCGCAGGCTTGGCGCCTCGACCGGCGTCACGATCTCGACCCGGCTCTCCAGATTGCGCCTCATCAGATCTGCGGAGCCGATGAAATATTCTTCGTCGCCGCCATTTCGGAAATACAGAATCCTGGTGTGCTCCAGGAACCGGCCGACAATGCTGATGATGCGGACGTTCTCCGAAAGGCCCGGAATGCCTGGCCGCAGGCGGCAGGTATCGCGGACGACCAGGTCTACCCTCACGCCGGCCTGGGAGGCCTGGTACAGGGCTTTGGTGATGTCGGTGTCTTCCAGCGCATTGACCTTGAACTGGATGTGCCCAGGACTGTCGGGTTTATGCAGGTCGATTTCGCGCTGGATCCGTGCCAGCAGCCCCTTTTTCAAATGCTTTGGCGCCGGCAGGAGCTTCTGATAATCACGGTTTGGAACAAAGCCGGTGGTGAGGAAGTTGAACAGCTCGGTCAGGTCGTCCCCGATCGCCTCGTCACAGGTGAGCATCCCCAAATCGCTGTATATCCGGGCTGTGCCGGAATGGTAGTTGCCGGTGCCGAGGTGCGCATAGCGACGTAAACCATCGTAATCCTGGCGCACCACAAAAACGACTTTGCTATGAGTCTTCAGGCCAACGACACCATAAGAGACATGGATGCCGTTTTGCTCCATGCGATTCGCCCAGCGAATATTGGCGGACTCGTCGAAGCGCGCCTTGAGCTCAACGGCGACCGCGACCTGTTTGCCGTTGTGCGCCGCGTCCAGCAGATAGTCGACGATGCGCGACTTCTCCGCTGTACGGTAGAGCGTCATCTTGATCGCCAGGACCTTTGGATCCTGACTCGCTTCACGCACGAAGCGCTCTACCGATGTCGCAAAAGACTCGTAGGGATGTTGCAGCAGGACCGGGCCTTCGCTGCGGATAAAGTGGAACAGGTTGGGCGCGCCGACGATGCGCGCATTGTCGACCGGATGATGCGGCGGATCGTGCAGTTCGGGTCTGTCGATAAACGCGATCTCGAACAGATCGCGCTTTTGCATAAGGCTCTCTACCTCAAACACGTCTTCCGCCTCGTCCAGCCCCAGTTCCGCCGCGAGCATGCCACGATGGACCTTTGGCATGCCGGGCGACACTTCCAGCCGAACCACTGGCGCGAACTTGCGATCACGCAATTCCGATTCGATCAATTCCAGAAGATCGTTTGCCTGCTCCTCAGACCGCTCGGTGATTGCGTTGCGGGTGACGCGAAACACGTCCCAGCGCTCGATTTTCAGACCGGGAAACAGCAGATCCAGATTGTGGGCGATCACATCTTCCAGCGGTACGAAATGCGTGTCGTCTTCAATCGCGAGGAAGCGGTTGACGCCGGAGCCCAGCGGCACCTTTATTCGCGCCAGCGCGGTGCCTTTGCCGTCCGGACGCACGATTGTCACCAGCAGATTCAGGGACAGATTGGAGATAAACGGGAACGGATGGGCAGGATCCATCACGATCGGGGTCACCAGCGGATAGATATTCTCGAAGTAGTAATCGCGCATTCTGGCCTGTTCATCCTGGCTCAGTTCAAAGTAGCGACTGATGCGGATCCCGTGCTCCGCCAGGTCGCGCCTCAACAGCTTGGCCAGGCGCAGCTGATCGGTCTTCATGGCACGGACCATTTCATGACACACGGCGATCTGCTCGCTTGGTGTACGTCCATCCGCGGAGTGCTCATGCACACCGGCGCCAACCTGTTGCTTCAAACCGCCGAGCCGCTTCATGAAGAACTCATCGAGATTCGAACTCATGATGGCCAAAAACTTGACCCGCTCGAGCAGCGGATTGCGTGGATCCTGCGCTTCATGCAATACCCGGCGGTTAAACTCCAGCCAGGTCAATTCGCGATTCAGGTACCACTCCGGGCTGTCCAGATCGAAGATCACGGTTTCGCTGCCGGCGCCTTTCATTTCGTCCATCGACGCTGCTTGTGCTGGTGTCTTGGCGGTTGAGGTCATGGCAACGGGCTCCCGGCAGGCCTTGAAGTAGGGAATTTTCTGAACCACTGATGATACCTTGCGCTGCCGCAGATTTCTGCTTAACAGGTCGCCATTTGGCAAGCTGGGTGCCACCCTGCTTGCGAAGCCATCGCTCGCTGGATATCGTTAGGCCGCTCTGGTGGGCGGTGGCGGGCGCCGGGCATCGCCGCGACTCGTCGGGCCGTCACTGCCGTTCTTCAGGGCACGGTGCCTTTGCGCGATCCCGGCCCTCTCCCGGCCCTCTCTGATAGTCACAAGCAGCTGTATTGCCGACCATGAACTCCCGCCACATGATCACAACATTCGCTCCGGCATCTGTCGGCAATGTCGGCGTCGGTTTTGACGTGCTCGGCCACGCGCTTGAGGGTGTCGGAGATACCATCCGGCTGCGCCTCGAGTCGCGACCGGGGATCCGGCTCGAATCTGTCAGCGGGCGGGTCGATGCGCTGCCATCCGATCCCGCTGCCAATACTGCCCTGAAGCCTCTGCACGCGATCTGCGCAGACTTCGGCATCAGGGATGGGGTGGGCGTCACCCTGCACAAGGGGATTCCGATGGGTTCCGGCATGGGCGGATCCGCTGCCTCCGCAGTCGCGGCGGTGGTTGCGGCCAATGCGCTGTGGCAGCTGGAGCTTGAGCCGGCGCGCCAACTCGACTATGCGCTGATGGGTGAAATGATTGCCAGCGGCTCTGCCCATCTTGATAACCTCGCACCCTGTTTATTCGGCGGTCTCGTGTTATGCGAAGACGGCGACCCACCCGTGGTAACGTCGATTCCGGTCCCCGTTGGTCTGCGCTGCGTGCTGGTCCATCCATCGCTAAGCATCAATACCCGGGATGCCAGGAAAATGCTGGCGCAAGATGTGCCGCTGGCCCGCCATGTTCAGCATGCGCAACATCTGGCAGGATTTGTTGCTGGCTGCCTGCGCAGCGATCTGGCACAAATTGCTCGTTGTCTGCGCGATGTGGTGATCGAACCGCAGCGGCGTGGGCTGATTCCTGGATTCGAGGCGGTTCAGACCGCGGCCATGGAGGCCGGCGCGCTGGGTTCATCGATCTCCGGAAGCGGACCGAGCGTGTTCGCCTGGTGCGAGACGGAACGGGCTGAGGCGGTTGCCAGCGACATGCTGACCGCGTTTTCGAATGCCGGAATCGATGCCGAACACTGGGTATCCGCGATTAACGCCCCCGGCGCGCATGTCGTGGTGACGGATACAGACGATCGCGGGTCTTGAGCGACGATCCCGCGGTATTTCGCGCCGGCGCAGGCTATGCGCTGGCCGCCTTTGGCTTCTGGGGCTTCGTCCCGATCTACTACAAGTTGCTGGACGGCGTACTGCCGGCAGATGTGCTGGCCCATCGCATCATCTGGACCGTGGTGATTGGCGCACTCATCCTTACGCTGCGCGGTGACTGGCCGCGCCTGTTGCCGGTTGTCCGTTGTCGCCGCACGCTGGCGACCTTGCTGTTAACCGCGCTGCTGGTGTCGACGAACTGGCTCGTGTTCATCTACGCCGTCGACACCGATCGCGTGCTTGATTCGAGTCTTGGCTACTACATCAACCCGCTGGTCAATGTACTGCTCGGGATGACGGTTCTCGGCGAGCGACTCAATCGCGCGCGCGTGGTCGCCGTGGTTCTGGCGGCGGCAGGCACATTGAATCTCGCGCTAAGCATCGGCAGGGTGCCCTGGATTGCGCTGACGCTGGCGTTCAGTTTTGGACTCTATGGGTTGCTGCGCAAACGCACCGATGTGCCGGTGCTGGGCGGCCTGTTTGTCGAGACGGCATTCCTGTTTCCGTTGGCGCTGGCAGCGACCGTGTGGCTGGGCATGCGCGGGCAGGGTGCCTTTACGGCGCTGGGCCCCGGGATTGACCTGCTGTTGATCGCCGGAGGGCCGGTCACGATGTTGCCACTGATCTGGTTTACCCAGGCTGCGCGCCGACTTCCACTGACTATCCTCGGTCTGTTTCAGTATCTGGGGCCAACCCTGACCTTTCTGCTGGCGGTTTTCGTTTACGGAGAAGCATTTACTCCGGCGCACGCGGTCACTTTTGGCTGTATCTGGACCGGACTTGCTATTTTTTCCGTCGATAGCTTCCGCCAGGCCCGCAGAGTTCGCCGTCTTAGCCTGATGGAACCCTGACGCCGGGCCTGTTGGCCGCTACAATTCGAAGCAAGCCGGTGGTCCCTACCGCCGGTGCTTCGGTTTCAGGGTCAGTCATGGAATCCATTACCACGCAACAGTTGCTTTTGGCTGGCCTCGGTGTCGTCTGCGCCGGCATGGTGCTTGTCGTGGCGCTATGGCTGCGACGTCGCTTGCGCGGAAGACCCGCCAGTGTGTTTCGTCGTATCAGTCAGCAACAGTTGAATGACGTACTGATAGACGATGGGCTCGAAGGTGAAATCCATCTGGAGCACGTGATGCTGACGGTGCATGGCGTGCTGGTGGTCGATTTGCGCAATGCCAGCGGTGCTGTGTTCGGTGGCCCGCGACTCGAGCAGTGGAAGGTAATGGACGGCCAGCGGCGGTTCGCGTTCAAGAACCCGCTTGAGGCGCTAGCGGCCAGGGTCCATGCTGTCGAACGCCTGGTCGGCGCAGTACCGGTAGCAGGCAGGGTCGTATTTGCCGGGCCGGTCGAGTTCCCCGGAGGCCGCTTGCCGCAGGTAAGCACGCTGGCTGATCTGGAGCACGAATTCGGCGAACACGGGGATGGTAAGGCGATCGATGCGTTCCAGCATGGCTGGACTCTGCTGAGTCAGGCCGCCAGCCCGCATCGGCACAGCTGAGTCGGCCCGCAATAGCCCGGGAATTGGCCCACAACCAGCCCAGATCCAATCTGTAGCCCGTCGTCAGCAGTGAGATCTGTTTCAGTCCTTGCCTTTTTCGGTCCCGGCCTGATCTCGGTCCTGATCTGGTCTCGCTTCAGGCCGCTCTGGCCTGATCCCGGAGATAATGGTCCGCAAGTACCTGTGCGACGCAGGCGGTCACTCGCTTGCCGGTGGCGATGTGCAGAAATTCGTTCGGACCATGCGCGTTTGATTTGGGCCCCAATACACCGGTGACCAGGAACTGCACATCCGGGAATCGTTCGCCCAACATCCCCATAAACGGAATGCTGCCGCCGGTACCCATATACATGGCGGGCGCTGAGAAGAATGCGTTTGAGGCCCTGTGCATCGAGGCGTCCAGCCACGCTGCCACGGGTGGCGCATCCCAGCCGGTCATCGCTGATTCCAGTTTGAACTCGACCTGACTGTCGTGGGGCGGATCCGCTTCCAGCGTTTCCTTGATCGCAAGCCCTGCTGCTTCTGCCTGCAGTGACGGCGGCAAACGGAAAGAGAGCTTTAATGCGGTGCGCGGCCGGAGCACGTTGCCCGCGTTTTTCAGGTCAGGAATGCCTTCGGCCCCGGTTACGCATAATGAGGGACGCCAGGTGTTGTTGAGTAGCAGTTCAAGCGGCTCCCGGCAGATCGGCCCGGTATTTCCAGCCCAGGCGAAACGCTCGTGCACCGACTCTCCGAGCACCGCAGCCGTCGCCTGATTCTGCTCCAGCCGCTGCGGCGGGACAGGCGCGTTAAGCGCGTCAAGCAGAATCTCACCGCTGGCTGAGTCCTCAATACGCGCGAGCAGCTCGCGCGCGATGCGGAAAGAAGAAGGGACGATGCCGCTTGCTCCACCAGAATGGACACCCTCGGTCAGTACCGACACTTCCAGCGTGCCGACCACGTTCCCGCGCAAAGAAGTGGTGCACCAGAGCTGGTCGTAGTTGCCACACTCGGCATCGAGACAAACCACAAGACTTGGATGACCAATCCGGTCCTCCAACTCATCAATATAAAACGGCAGATCAAAGCTGCCGGACTCTTCGCAGGCCTCGATCAGGATCACGCAACGAGCGTGCGGCTGGCCCTGTTCCTGCAACGCACGAATAGCCGCAAGTGAGCCAAACACAGCGTAGCCATCGTCCGCGCCCCCGCGACCATAGAGCTTGCCGTCGCGCAATGTCGGCATCCAGGGATCGAGATCTTCTTCCCAACCGGTGAATTCAGGTTGCTTATCGAGATGTCCGTACAGCAACACGGTGTCCTCGTTGTGGCCCGACACCTCGATAAGGAGCACCGGCGTCCGTCCGGCCAGACGTACGACCTCGACGGCCATGCCGTCGATCGGCTGCGCCCGGCACCATCGCTCCATCAACGCGACCGCCCGATCCATATGTCCGGCTTCCGCCCAATCTGGATCAAACAGCGGCGATTTGTTCGGAATACGGATGTATTCGCACAGCTCGGGAACGATGCTGTCATCCCAGATCTGACCTACGAATGCTGAAATCCGACTCGTGTCCATGTTCAATCCTCGGCGATGGGGCCAATGCTACCCATTCTTATGGAGTCTGGCGGACAGCGCAAATCCGTTCCCCCGGCCGCCTTAGAACGGATAATTAATTCAATATTACTCTTTAAAACCAATAGCCTCTATTCATTTATTAAAGTCAGTTATCCCATTGTGCCAACCCATTTACCGACTCACCCAGGGAGTTCGAAGAACTGCCGGGCATTGGCAGTCGTTTGCTCGGCCAGGGACGCCGGATCCTGGTCCGCCGCCCTGGCGACGACCTCGAGGACATGTTTCAGGTAATGCGGCTCATTGCGACGACTGCGCGGCCTCGGTCTGATATCCCTTGGCAACAGGTAGGGCGCATCGGTTTCCAGCATCAATCGATCGGCCGGTATGCGAGGAATCAGCTCGATCAGATGGGCGCCCCGGCGTTCGTCGCAGATCCAGCCGGTAATGCCAATCCACAGGCCCAGTTCCAGATAATCCTCCAGTTCTCGAATGTCGCCGGTAAAACAGTGCGCCACAGCACGGGGAATGCGATCCAGGTGATCACCAAGAATTTCGCAAAAACGCGGATGGGCATCGCGCTGGTGCAGGAACACCGGCATCTGCAGTTCGCCGGCGAGTTCCAGCTGACGATGAAATGCTGTTTCCTGGGCTTGCGGTGAGGAGAAGTTGCGGAAAAAATCCAGACCACACTCACCGAGTGCCTTGACCTCGGCCTGTTCAGCGAGCGCTCTTATCCACGCCGGATCGGCGCTGCCAAAATCATCGGCATGGTGTGGATGAACGCCGGCCGTCGCATACAGGCCGTCGCCGTAGTCACGCGCAATCTGCAGCGCCTGCGCACTGGATTCGCGGCAGCTGCCGGTGATGACCATGGTGGTGACACCCGCGGCCCGCGCACGCTCCAGCACCTGCTTCCTGTCATTGTCGAAACTGTCGTGCGCCAGATTGACGCCGATGTCGGTCAACTGCATCCCTTGCTTGCTCCCGGCGACGCAGTGGCTCAGGATGGTTTGCCCGGATTCGCCGCGGCATCAGGCTTCGGTCGGCGTGCGCGCGTCGCGGTCTTCCTGCCGGAGCGGGCACTCTTTTTTGCCGCACCGTTTCCTGCCGAATCTGACCCTTTGGCTTTGCTGGCCGCGGCACGTTTGCTGCCCGGTTTGGGCTTCCTGGCCCCGGCCTTCCGACCGGCTCCTGCAGCCGACGTCTTTCTTGAGCGTCCGCGGCTCTTCCTGGCGCGCTGCGCCTGCCGGCTGGCCGCTGCGCAAAGCGCCGCAAATGCCTCGTCCATGTATCCGGGCAGAAGATTGATGTCCGGGATTGCGTCGTAACCTGCAATCAGGCCGATATCGAATTTCCCGTCATAACTGAACAGAGTGATGTTCATCGCCAGTCCCGGCGGTATCGCGGATAACGGGTACGAGCTGATCAGTCGGGATCCTCTGAGATAGAGGGGGAATCGAGGGCCGGGGACATTGGAGATCAGTATGTTGCCCAGCGGTGGCAGGGCGTCGTTCATGCCAAGGAACTCACCGGCCTGAGCTACGCCCTGAATCAGCAATGTGTACAACGAGACTGTATCCCGCGACATGTTGATCGACTCTTCCTTGACCTCGGCGCAGGAGCGACTCACCTCGTGCAGCCGGCGCAAGGGATCATGCGAGGAGCGGCCCAGCGTGACCGGCATGATGGCGATCTGATTACCCATCTGCTCATTGCCATCACGACGCAGAGAAACCGGCATCTGAGCAACCAGCGGACCGCTTGGACGATCATCATGTTCCCGCAGATAGCGGGTCAGAGCGATATCACAGATGGTGACCAACACGTCGTTGATGGTCGTCCCGGTTTGCTCGCACAGAGTCTTTACACCGTCCATTGGCAGCTGGCCGATGGCTGCCCGGCGGGCACGTGTGACTGCGGCATTGAGCTTTGTGCGCGGTGCGGTAAACGGCACCGGCAGGCGGCCGGCATTTGCACCCAGACGCTGCATCACCATGCGTGCGGCAAGCCCGGTTAATTCGACCGCGGTGGCGGCGCCACGCCGCACCTGATCGACGCCCTGTCCGATTCGCGGTAGCAGTCCCTTGTCGTGCTGATGGTAGCTGGCTTTTTCCAGGGGTTCCCAACTTGCCCGGACGCTCTGATCCTCGGCAGTTCGATTGAGTGTGCCAAGCATCAGCCGGACCAGCGTTGCGCCGTCGCAATAGGCATGGTGAATCTTGCTGTACAAGGCGAAGCACCCGTCGTCCAGGCCTTCGATCACGTGCATTTCCCACAACGGCCGTTGCCGATCGAGCAAGACCGAATGCAATCTGGCGACTACATCCATCAATTGCTGGCGCGTGCCCGGATGGGGGAGGCGAGTCTGCCGCAGGTGATAGCTCAGATCAAAGTGCTCGTCTTCGACCCAACGTGGCATGCCAAACATCGGCGAATGGAAACGCATGCTGAAAGGCGCACCTGGTTGACGCTCGCTTAGCGCGGCCACCAGATCTGCCACATAGTCACCGGTATAGTCTTCCGGCGGCCGAAGAATCTGCAATCCGGCAACATGTTTCGGGCTGTCAGCCGTCTCAGTGACAAGAAATGCGTAGTCGTAAAAAGACAGATTAGGCATGATGCTGGAGACCCGTCCGGTAAATATCCTGCGTCAACCAGGGCGGCAAGGCCGCATCCGGTTGACAATGTCGCATTATAGACCGGGTCAACGCCGGGGGTCCCGCGTCCCGTACGGTCCCATCAGGCAATTGTTGCGCTGCAGTGTCATGTCGTATAGTCCGGCAAGATATCTCACAAGGTAGATTGACTTGACGCACCCCAAGTATCCCCACTTGCTGGCGCCCCTGGATCTGGGGTTTACCGTAATTCGGAACCGCATTCTGATGGGCTCGATGCATACCGGGCTCGAGGACAAGGCCAGAGACTATCCGCGTCTTGCGGCCTACTTCGGAGAACGCGCCCGCGGGGGTGCCGGGCTTATCGTGACCGGCGGCATCGCGCCTAATCGCGCCGGCTGGGTCGCACCATTCGCGGGTAAGCTGACCCGGCGCGGTGAAGTTGACCGTCATCGGCTGATCACAGACGCGGTACACAGCGAAAATGGACACATCTGTATGCAGATTCTGCATTCGGGTCGTTACGGCTATCACCCACTGACGGTTGCGCCTTCGGCGATCAAGTCTCCGATCACGCCATTCCGACCGCGCGCTTTGAGCACCCGTGGCGTCGAAAAACAGATCCGCGACTTCGTCCGCTGCGCATCGCTGGCCAGAGAGGCCGGTTACGACGGTGTCGAAATCATGGGCTCTGAAGGCTATTTCATCAATCAGTTTCTGGTCACCCGCACCAATCATCGAACCGACAGATGGGGTGGTGACTTCGAGGCACGTATCCGTCTGCCGATAGAAATCGTCCGCCGCACGCGTGAGGCACTGGGCAAGGATTTCATCATCATCTATCGGTTGTCGATGCTGGACCTGGTTGACGATGGCTCTTCGTGGCAGGAAGTCGAGCATCTGGCCGGCGAGATCGAAACCGCGGGCGCGACACTTATCAATACCGGCATCGGCTGGCATGAGGCACGCATTCCGACTATTGCGACGATGGTGCCGCGCGCAGGCTTTAGCTGGGTGACACGACGGCTGATGGGTAAGGTATCGATCCCGCTGATCACTACCAATCGCATCAACACGCCGGGCGTCGGCGAGGAAGTGCTGGCAAGTGGCGATGCAGACATGGTCAGCATGGCCCGTCCGTTCCTCGCCGATGCGGATCTGCCGCGCAAGGCAAGCGAAGGGCGCGAAGACGAAATCAACGTCTGTATCGCATGCAACCAGGCGTGCCTGGATCATGCGTTCAAGGGTCAGACCGCATCCTGTCTGGTCAACCCGCGCGCCTGTCATGAAACCGAACTCAATTATTTGCCGACCGATCGACCACGGCGGATTGCGGTGATAGGCGCCGGGCCAGCCGGTTTGGCCTGCGCGACGATCGCCGCCGGTCGCGGGCACGAGGTGGTGCTGTATGAATCTGCCTCTGAGGTCGGCGGGCAATTCAATATGGCAAAGCGTATCCCCGGCAAAGAGGAGTTCCATGAGACTCTCCGATATTTCTTGCGCCAGATTGAATTGACCGGCGTTGATCTGCGCATGGGCAGCCGGGTGGGCATCGAGGAGATCGCTGCCGGGGGCTTTGATCATGTCGTGGTTGCCACCGGCGTCACCCCGAGGACCCCGCAGATCAGTGGTATCGACCATCCAAAGGTCCTGTCCTATCCGGATGTTCTGTTGGGACACCGCCAGGTGGGCGACTCCGTCGCAATTATCGGGGCCGGCGGGATTGGATTCGATGTCGCAGAGTTTCTTTCCCATACGAATGGCGCACCGGAAGTCGCGCCGTTTAACCGGGAGTGGGGTATCGACTCCGGGCTGGCCGCACGCGGCGGCGTCGACGGGATCAGGCCGCAGCCGCAAGCGTCGCCGCGGAAAATCTTCCTGCTGCAGCGCAAGAAGACCAAGCCCGGCGCGGGGCTGGGGAAGACTACCGGCTGGATTCACCGGGCCTCGATCCGCGCCAGAGGCGTCGAATCGCTGGTCGGCGTCGATTATCAGAAGATCGATGACCACGGAGTGCATATCCAGATAGACGGCAAGCCGCGCCTGCTGGAGGTCGATTCAGTGGTGATATGTGCCGGACAGGAACCGCTCAGAGCCATGGCTGGGGAACTAGAACGGTCCGGAATCAGTCACAGCGTGATAGGGGGTGCGTTTGAGGCCAGGGAAATCGATGCCAAGGCCGCGATAAACCAGGCCAGCAGACTTGCGGCAGAACTTTAGCAACATGCTGAGAGCATAGTGGCAGGAGCGATGATCGACAGGCAAACAAGAATCGGGCCGCGGGTCGGGTGCGCGCTTACGACGGCGGTTGTGGCGCTAGTGCTTGCCGGCTGCAGCCCATCCGTGAACGATGACATCCAGATTGCGGCGGGGGCTGCACACGATGGTAATGGCATGACGATGAATGGCGACGTCACTGTCGGCGCCAATGCCGACGCCAGCGGCAGTGATTTTCGCACCATGAACGGCCAGATCATGATCAAGGACGGCGCCCGGGTCAGTGACTGCGCGACCGTAAACGGCAAAGTGAGTCTTGGCGAACGCGCTGAGGCAGGTGATCTCAACACGGTCAATGGCGATCTCGAACTCGGCCGTGACGCGCGGGTAAACGGCAGCATCCGCCTGGTCAACGGTTCGGTGCGTCTGAATAAGGGCAGTGCCGTGAGCGGCAATATCGGCACCGTGAACGGCAAGATCGAACTGCTGGCTTCGGAAGTTGGCGGTGATCTCAGCAACGTGAACGGCGGCATGGTGGTGACTGACGGCAGTCTGGTGCATGGAGGCATTCTGATCCGCGATGCCAGTGGCGACCCGATGGGGAAAGCGCCGCGAGTCATTATCGGCCGTGACTCTGAAGTACGGGGCCCACTTGAATTCGAACGCACGGTAGAGTTGTACGTTCACGAGTCGGCCCACATCGGCCCCGTCGTGGGCGCTATCGCGGTATCATTCTCGGGTGACGAACCCGGCAAGCTCTGATCCAGCCCAACTGTCCCTGTTCGGGGACGGGGCACCCGCTACCGAAATGCGCTTTCGCCGCAGCCGACGTGCGCGGCGTCTTAGCATGCGTGTGTTCCCTCACGGCACGGTTGAAGTGGTCGTTCCACAACGGATCCCAGCAGCAGAAGTCGAGGCATTTGTGACCTCGAACCAGGCGTGGATTGAGCGGGCGCGGAAAGAGATGGCCGGACTCGGCTGCGCCAGCGACTTGTCTCTCCCGCATGTCATCCGGTTTGCCTTCCGGCCGCAACAACATCAGATTGTCTATGTAACTGCGCGCGGGCGACCACGGGTCGAGCAAAGGCCGCGCGGCGAATTGCGTGTCCACCTGCGGAACGGCGACTCAGGGGCCACGCGCACTTTGCTGCGACGGTGGATCGCCGCGCAAGCAAAAACGATGTTGTTGCCGGAGATGGACCGGCTTGCTCAACGCACCGGCCTGCATCCAACAGCCGTTCGTATCGGACGACAGCGAAGCCGTTGGGGGAGTTGCAGCAGCGCGGGGCGGATCAATCTCAACTGTGGTCTGCTATTCATGCGGCCAGCTCTTGTCGAGTATCTGATGATCCACGAGCTTTGCCATCTCCGGCACCTGAATCACTCCAAGCGGTTCTGGCGTCTGGTCGAGGAGCATTTGCCGGATTACTCGTGGCGCGAGGCGGAGCTATCCCGATCATGGACCCAGGTTCCGGGCTGGCTGTTCTACGACGCCTGAGGAAACCAGTGCGGGTGCGTCCGGGCGAATTGCAGCAAGGATTCGTGCCCGGCGTTGATCGCGGCCTGCATGCGCCCGGCATCAGTATCATAACGGCCCAGCGCCAGCGTTGACGCCGGATGCAATAACAGGGTGTTGTCCGGAGGATCCAGCGTCTTTGCCAGAGGATAGCCGGACCTTAACCGGCCGTCGGCGTGACCGAGAACGGCGAGTACACGTTGGGCGCCCAGAGCAAACGTCGCGTCCACCGGAGTCCGCACCATCCATGCGCCATCCCAGGCCATCCGCCCCCCTATCCGAATAGGCCTGGCGTAGGGACCAGGCACGAAGCAGGAGGCCAGTACGGCCTCAACCACCGGCACATCATCCGCACGGGTCAGAACGATTCTGCAACGCCGACCGCGCCTGAACACAGTCACCGGGATTGCTATCGGATACCGCATCTCCGGCAGGGCCATGTCGCCAAAGGTCTGAGTCAACATCTGGCCGAGAATGTCGCTCATTCGCCATGGCCATTGCCCGCGCAGCATCATCTCGGGACAAAATACCCGGCTGCCGCCGACTGCCAGCCATCTTTTGCGCAGGTCCTGAGCCTTGCCGGACGCGAGACAGGCCGCAACTATCGCGCCAGCGCTGGCGCCAGAGACAAAGTCAGGCTGCAGATTGATTTCCAGCAGACCCTCGACCACGCCGACATGGAATGCCGCGCGACCCGCGCAACCCTCAAAAGCGATGCCGAACGCCATTTTGTCAGTCCAGTGCTCCGGGTGCGGGGCTCTCAGTCAAGCGATGACTCCGGCGACATCAGTCAAGAAACAGATCCTGGGCAAGTTCGGCGCCGGGCGCGACTGAATATCCGGACAAATCCGTGATGCCCGCTTCCCCCAGCACGTCTTCATCGATCAGGAAGCGGCCGGTGTATTTTCGGCTGTCCTGAGTCAGCACATAGTGCGCTGCATCCGCCATGATCGACGGCTTACGGCATTGCTCCGGGCTGATGGCGCCGCCGAGCATGCGCAAGGCTGCAGTGTCGATCACCGTGCGTGGCCATAAGGCATTGACCGCCAGGCCCTGGTCAGCAAATTCCGCTGCCATGCCCAGGACGCACATGCTCATCCCGTATTTGGACATCGTGTAGGCGGTGTGCTGCCGGAACCACTTGGGATTCATGTTCAGGGGCGGGGCGAGATTCAGAATGTGCGGATTATCTGCCTGCAACAGCGCGGGCAGGCAACATTGTGAGGTCAGAAATGTTCCGCGAACATTGACGCCGAACATCAAATCGAACCGGCGTACCGGGGTCTCCAGTGTTCCAGTCAGATTGATTGCGCTGGCGTTGTTGACCAGGATATCGAGGCCGCCGAAACGATGCATGGCCTTGTCTACTGCGCCCTGAATCTGTTCGATGTCGCGTATGTCCACCTGTAGTGGCAATGCTTCACCACCGGCCGCTTCGATCTCCTCGGCCACAGTAAAGATGGTGCCTTCAAGCTTCGGGTGTGGCTTTTGCGGTCTTTGCCGCAATAATGACTGCGGCGCCGTCCCTGGCGGCGCGAAGCGCGATCGCCCGACCGATCCCGCGGCTGCCGCCGCTGATAAAAATAACCTTGCCGGAAAGTGTCTGTGTCACGTATGCGCTCCATCTGGGTAGTCCGGGCGCAGCGCCCGGAGTAATGCCGGGAGGATCTCTCCTCCCGATCTCGGTAAAACAAAGTCGGCCACAGCCGTCAGCGGTGTCGGCTCCGGATTGATCTCAACAACGGTCGCACCAGCCTGTTTCCCGATCCAGGCGAGGTCAGCCGCCGGGTAAACAACTGCTGATGTGCCTACCGAGAACAACAGCTGGCAATGGCTGGCTGCATGTTGGGCCCGCTCAAGCGCCGCCTGCGGCAGGGCTTCGCCAAACCAGACCACTCCCGGCCGCATAAGCGCGCCGCATTTTGGGCACGCTGGCGGAGAGCTCGATTCCATACTCGCGTTTGCGGCTGCATACAGACAGCTGGAATTCGAACATCGATCCTCAAACAGATTGCCATGTAACTCGACCACGTCCTTGCTTCCCGCACGCTGGTGCAAGCCATCTACATTTTGTGTGACCAGACGCAAGTCCGGCAGGCAATCCTGCAGACCTGCCAGGGCGTGGTGCCCCTGATTCGGCTGTGCATCCCTCACCAGCCGACGGCGCCATTGATACCACTGCCAAACAAGCTCCGGTTGCCGCAAAAACGCTGCCGGCGTCGCCAGGTCCTCGGGTCTGTATCTGGACCAAAGTCCCTGCATCGCGTCGCGGAATGTCGGGATGCCACTCTCGGCAGAAATGCCCGCACCGCTCAGCACGAGAATCCGGTTCGCTGTCGACAGACACTCCACCAGTGCTGGCGGAATGCGCGTCATCGTGGACGAGTCATGCGCTGGCGGCGGTAGTGCGCAATCTCCCTCAGGCAGCGACTGCTTTGCTGGCCAATTGTCTCAGCACGTAATGCAGAATGCCGCCGTTGAGGAAATACTCGCGTTCCTTCGGTGTGTCGATCCGAACGCGGGCCTTGAACTCAACACTGTCGCCCGAGTCGCGCCGGGCCGTGATGGTCAGTTCCGTTGCAGCCGGGTCATCCGCACCGTGCAAGTCGTAGGTCTCTTCTCCGGTCAGACCCAGACTGGCCGCGTTTTCGCCCTCCAGAAACTGCAGCGGCAGTACACCCATACCGACCAGGTTGGATCGATGGATACGCTCGTAGCTCTCCGCCAGCACCGCCTTTACGCCGAGCAGATTGGTGCCCTTGGCGGCCCAGTCCCGTGACGACCCGGAGCCATATTCCTTGCCTGCAATAATCAGCAGCGGCGTGCCCTCGGCGCTGTACCTGGTTGCGGCATCGAATATCGACATTTGCTCACCATCGGGCAGATGGCGCGTCCAGCCACCCTCGGTGCCGGGCGCGAGCTGGTTTCTTAAGCGGATGTTGGCGAAAGTGCCGCGCATCATCACCTCATGGTTACCGCGTCGCGAGCCGTAGGAATTGAAGTCCTTTGGCGCAACGCCCTTGCTTACCAGATACTGTCCGGCCGGACTCTTCTCAGCAATGCTGCCGGCTGGAGAAATGTGGTCGGTCGTCACCGAATCGCCAAGTAGCGCAAGCACCCGGGCGCCGGTGATGGCGCCTGCCGGTTTCGTGTCCAGCGTCATGCCGGTGAAGTAGGGCGGATTGCGCACGTAGGTTGATTCCGCGTCCCAGGCGTAGATATCACCTTCGGGCAGCGGCAACTCACGCCAGTTCGCATCGCCTTCGAAGACACTGGAGTAGCTCTTGCGGAACATGCTGGAATCGATATTGGCCAGCACCGTGTCGTGTACATCGCGCGCGGACGGCCAGATGTCTTTGAGGTAGACCGCGGCCCCGGTGTCGTCGGTACCGATCGGATCCTTGAGCAAATCTATGTCCATCGTCCCTGCCAGCGCATACGCGACCACCAGCGGCGGAGATGCCAGATAGTTCAATTTGACCAGCGGATGGATACGCCCTTCGAAATTACGGTTCCCCGACAGCACCGCACAACCGGTCAGATCGCTGCTGGTCACCGCTTCGGCGATCTCCGGCCGCAACGGACCCGAGTTGCCGATACAGGTGGTGCAGCCATAACCCACCACGTCAAAACCCAGTGCCTCCAGGTCCGGCAATAATTTCGCTCGTGTCAGGTATTCAGTAACGACCTTTGATCCTGGCGCCAGGCTGGTCTTGACCCAGGGGCGGGACTTCAGCCCGCGGACGCGCGCGTTTCGGGCGACAAGACCTGCGGCCACCATCACCGCGGGATTCGAGGTGTTGGTACAGCTGGTGATGGCCGCGATCAGCAGCGCACCGTCCTCGATGCTGTGTTCACGACCGGCGAGCTTCACTGTTGCCTTGCCGGTGGCGCCCGAATTGCCGGCGGCTCGCGCGGCGTCGATCTTGTCCATCTGGTCACGGAATGCATCGCCGGCCCGATGCAGCGGAATCCGATCCTGCGGCCGTTTCGGGCCCGCTATGCTCGGCTCGACATCACCAAGATTCAGTCCGATAACACTGGTGTAGTCCGCGGCTTTTTGACCGTCTTCCCGCCACATGCCCTGCGCCTTGGCATAGGCTTCCACCAGCTTGATTTGCTCCGGGTCGCGTCCGGATAACTCCAGGTAGCGGATAGTCTCGGCATCCACCGGGAAAATCGCGCAGGTGCTGCCGAACTCAGGCGACATATTGCCAAGCGTGGCCCTGTCCGCCAGCGGAAGATCCTCAAGGCCGTCACCAAAAAACTCGACGAACTTGCCGACCACACCGTGTTCACGCAGCATCTCGGTAATCGTCAGCACCAGATCCGTCGCAGTCGCGCCCTCGCGCAGGGTCCCTGTCAGCTGGACCCCGATGACCTGCGGTACCAGCATCGTGATCGCCTGACCGAGCATCGCCGCTTCCGCTTCGATGCCACCGACGCCCCAGCCAAGTACGCCCAGACCATTGATCATCGTGGTGTGAGAATCGGTGCCGACCAGCGTATCCGGATAGGCCGTCGCAACGCCGTCGACCTCCTTGTCAAACACCACCCGCGCAAGATGCTCGAGATTCACCTGATGAACGATGCCGGTGTTCGGCGGTACAACCTTGAAATTATCCAGCGCGTTCTGGCCCCAGCGCAGGAACATATAGCGCTCCCGATTGCGCTGGAACTCAATCTCGTTGTTTTGTTCAAGTGATTGAGGTGTGCCGTAGTTGTCGACCTGCACCGAATGATCGATGACCAATTCCGCCGGTGACAAGGGGTTAATGGCTTCTGCACTGCCACCCAGCCGCACCACCGCATCTCTCATCGCCGCGAGATCAACGACCGCCGGAACCCCGGTGAAATCCTGCAGGATGACCCGCGCCGGGGTGAATGCGATCTCCTCCGAGGGCTCGGCGGTCGGGTCCCAATTAGCCAGCGCAAGAATATTTTCCCGGGTTACGTTGACCCCATCCTCATGACGCAGCAGATTCTCCAACAGAATCTTCAGCGCGTATGGGAGCCGGTTGACCCGGGTCCCCTCAAGTGCGTCGAGGCGATAGATCGCGAATTCGCGATCATCCACCTGCAGGACCGAGCGCGCGTCAAATGAATTGGTCATGTTTCCTCCAGGAGAACATCGGGGCAGAACGGTTAAACCGGCATTATAAACAATCCCGACCGGGATTAAGACTGTCTGCCTTGATTCTCGGCCCGAAGCGCAAATCCACGGCCACAGGACGCAGCCGGGCAGCTTCGAAGACCGTCAGGCGGCCGCTGTGCCATCCGTGCGGGCGACGGGCAATGCATGGTCGATGACCGCGCCACCCAGACACTGCCCCGAATGATAGAAGGCAACAAATTGCCCCGGGCTGACCGCGCGTTGTGCTCGCTCGAAACACACCTCCAGACCCCTGGACGTGGGCCGTACCTCACAGGCCTGGAGTGACTGACGATGTCGAATCCGGGCGTCACAAGCCAGCGGCAGCGCCGGCGCCTGACCAGCGATCCAGCTCGGGTCGACCGCAATCAGACCCTGGCTCATCAGGGCAGGATGGTCGTGCCCCTGGATGACAACCAGCCGGTTGCGCGTTGCGTCCTTGGCCGAAACATACCAGGGGGCTTCAGCCATCGCGGATCGACCGCCTATCCCCAGCCCCTGACGCTGACCAATGGTGTAATACATCAGCCCCTGATGCTCGCCAAGCACCTCTCCCTCGGCGGTGACAATCTCTCCGGGCTGCGCCGGCAAATAGCGGGAAAGAAAATCACGAAACGGACGCTCGCCGATAAAACAGATACCGGTGCTGTCCGGCTTGGCATGATTTGGCAAACCCTGCTGATCGGCTATCCGCCTGACTTCCTGCTTGTGCAGATCTCCGATCGGGAACAATGTGTCGCGCAAGGTGGCGGCAGTTATCCCCAGCAGGAAGTACGTCTGGTCTTTGGCTTCGTCGGCCGCCAGCAGCAGACGGCCGTCACCCTCCGTGCGCGCATAGTGCCCCGTCGCAACCCGGACGGCGCCGAGTCGACGGGCATATTCGAAACATGCGCCGAACTTGATCTCACGGTTGCACAGGACATCCGGATTGGGCGTTCTTCCCGCACGATATTCGCGCAGGAAATAGCTGAATACGCGCTCGCGGTAATCCGCGGAGAAATTGACC
>CALOEF010000049.1:0-43562 GCA_942492165.1 uncultured Planctomycetaceae bacterium | reverse complement strand
CATCAGCTGAACCACCAGTTTTCAGCGGATTAAAAAGGAAACAGATCAGTCTGCATTTGAAGGCTTGCAATTGTATGCCATGAATCAGGAACTCGCGATGCAATTGGGGTTTGAGAAATCTCAAACCGGATTACTCGTGATGAATGTGGACAAGAATCATTCTCTGCATGGTGTAATAAAACTATATGATGTCATCGAAGAGGTCGCTGGAACTCCTGTGCACAATTTGAAAGAGTTCAAACAGGTTGTGAAACAGAACCAGGATCTGAGTTCTCTGGTACTGAAAATATCGAACGGTAAAAAAGGGAATCCCCATCATCAGTTATTGATTTGGAACCAGGATCTCAACAATTAAGGGGCGTTCGCGTCAGGCTCGACTGGTGTTTTCTGAATGCAGCTCGTATCAGGAGGCCAGTTCATCCCTGACAACAGAACGCATTTCCTGATCAAAATGTTGTATCAATAAAAAAACCAGGTCAGTATATAACTGACCTGGTTTCGTATTTCATGTTTACTGTGTGATATTGATTAGTCACGATAGAATCGTGTCAACTCTTCAAAGATGAGTGGATCTCGAATGGAATCGCTGGCGAGGCGAGCTCTGAAGCGATGGTTTCCTTCAATCGAGCCACGCACAATGACCTGGAAATCGACTGAATCTCCCGGTGCAAGATCTCCCAGAGATTTGAAGACGACCACTCCGTTTTCAGCGATGTGCTGAGTTGGGCCGGTTGCAGAAATCAATTCCACTCCGGGAGGCAATTCGCAGGAAACCGAAACATTCGAGGCAGACTTACTTCCATCATTTTGAATCACAATTTTGTAGCCTGTTTCAGAACCGATTTCGACAGGATCATCTAAATCAGTGATTTCCAGCACAAGCTGTGCAGTTCCTTCGATACGTGTTTGCATCTGGGCATCAGATTTCACATTATGCTCTGAAACTGCTCGAACGTGATGAACATAGTTTCCGAGAGTCTTTGTCTTCAATTCCAATTTGACATTTGCAGACTGACCAGGCTCCATTCGTCCCAGAAACCAACTGATGGTTGAAGCTTCCGGATTGAATTGTCCACCGTGATTGGCTTTGACAAACTCAAACCCTTCCGGGATTCTGTGTAACACCCTGACATTGTTTGTAGCGGCTGCACCATCGTTCACAGTTGTGATGACATATTCTGCAGTTCGACCTTTATAGCGAAGGCCGGGACCGTCAATGGCGACTTGAACTTTGGGGGCAATCACATTCACACGAGCCTGTGTTGCTTGAGCCAGTCCACCTTCGGCTTTTGCCTGAACATTCACAACCTGCTCACCACCCAGTACAGCAGCTAACGCGAGCCGAATCGTTCGAGTTTCTCCCAGGATTCAGTGAACCAACCTGCATCTGCAGATATTCAGCGGTGACATGTTCCAACCCTTTGGGAATTTCAGCTTCCAGAACTACATTGTGCAAGGTACCGGTACCTGGATTGGAAATGGTCACTGATTGAGAGGCCGATTCACCCATCATCACATTGGTCGGACCTTTTACAGCAATCTGGAGCAGCGGCTCAGCAACCGTAAAAGATTCTGATAATGTGTTTGAGAATCTGACATTCGCAGTCGCGGATATTGCACCACGCTGACTGGGAATCATGGTAATGCTGATGGATTTCGATTCCCCGGCTTTCAGGGAATCAAATTTCCATTCGAGGTGATCACGGCTCGAGCTGGGTTTCGGAACGGCGTTTGTTAAGCGTACAGAAACCGGGAAGAATGCTTCTACAAGCACATCTTTGGCTGCCTGCTTACCTTCATTTTTGATTTCCAGTTCAAATTCACATTCCTGGCCTACATTGATTTCGCTCTTCTTGATCCACTTGTGAGAGACGTTTGAAGTCGAAGTTGCCGAAGCAGTTCCGACAGGTTGTGAGTTTGTCACTTTGGTTCGGCGTTTCCTGGGAGATGCTGAGATTGTCATTCCACTTGGTGTTCTGGATTGAACATTCAGTTTTGTATTCTCAAATGATAAGTGATGTCTGATTTCAACACTCTTCAGCCTTTGAATACGAGGAACCGTTGTGTTTTTAGTATCTGATTTGGTTTGATTAAACTCAGTTGGCAAACGGAACTGGTTTTTTGTTTTACCAGCAGCACTGACCTGCTGAATTTTCCCTGTGGCATTATTTTGGTTATCCTGCTGAAATTCTGCATGCACAATGTTCTTCTTGTCAGACTGGATCTGATGAGAATTCTTCAAAGCGATACTTTTTTTCGTGTTTTTGACAGGTTCAGCGTGGCCAACCTGCTGGAACTGAGACTGGCTTGCTGCTGAAGCCTGCTTTTGTTTGGTATCCAGTCGGCGATAAGGACGCTCCTGACCAAACAGTTCCTTGTAGTAATTCGGAACCTGTGAGAGCCGTTGGCTTTATCAGTTGGCTTGTATTGCTGAAGACTGATTTTTCACAGCCGCAGTCTGATTCGGCTGAGAAATGGTGATCCCGCCTGTCCAGGAGAAGTCACTTTTTTGAGCTTTGCCTTTGACCGGAGAAAAACTGGCTGGATGCCGCGAAGTGGGAGCAGAATCGAAGGGTGACTTTGATTCCAAAATGCGATCATCGGCGGTGGCGATACTCGCACTCATTACCATTGTTGAAAATATCGCGAGCATCTTTTTTCCGCGTCGCATTTTGTTTCTCCTTACCGATTGGAATTTACTGCTGGATCGGAACTGATTTGAGGTTTGATTTGACATGAAGAGCTCTGAGAGCGGGAGTGTTCTGATAAATTGCAAAACGGCGTATTAGTTTTATCCATTTCTCTCTATCGGATCTAAGGATTCCAAGGAATTGAATCAGATATGCTGATTTTTTAAAATAAACCGGAATTATAAGTTATTCCGGTTATGACGATTGTTCTCCCGAAATTTCTCACCCGCACTGTCGAATAACGCTAAACAGTTATCCATAAGTCACTTATAGAACACAAGAGTCAGATTACATGTTCAGATCCTGGCTCAAATCCTCACCATGGAAATCAGGGTATTCCAGAGGGCATCGACTTAACCCTGACGCCTCCCCTGGATTCTCGGTGCCAGCTTGAGCCCTGGAAAGTTAAGTGAAACTGGATACAGTCTGATTCGACTCGATTTCTGGATCTCGGAAAATCAGGATTTCCGTTTTCTGATGATTGACTCCCCGAGAGAACCCCTGAAAATGACTGTGTCGCTGACTAAAACTGGAGCACGATTTCCCTGAACATACAGTAGACAGGAATATGAATTCACCAGACTCAGAGAACCAGACAAGTCAACGCAATGATCCTCGATGAAGGTCTACATGCTGGGCTGCGTCGATTTTGACTCGTTGCTGACACTCCAGGAACGGGCTCTACAGGAAATCAGGCAACAGGATACTGATCAGGCGACTCTGTTTGTCTGTGAGCATCCCCCCCATCATTACCGTCGGCCGGGAAGGAAGTCATGCGCAGCTGGCAGAATCCAGTCAGGAATTCAAGGCGAGCCAGCTGGAAGTTCGCTGGATCAATCGGGAGGCGGTGCCTTGTTGCATGCTCCCGGACAGTTGGCCGTGTATCCCCTGCTCCCTTTAAAACAGATCGGCCTGGGAATAGATGACTTTCAGAACCGGTTGGAACAGTCCCTGTTGCGAATGTCAGCAGAACAGGGAGTTGCAGCAGACCAGTATCCGGATTCCTCAGATATTTTCGGCCGTTGTGGACAGTTTGCCTTTCTGGGGGCTGCGATCAAATCCTGGATTTCTTACTATGGTTTGTATATTAATGTCTCACCCGATATGAAATTACAACGTTTGATTGATGCCAATCAGCATGACCACCGCCTGACATCGCTGTCTGCGACACTCACACGGGAAGCCAGTATGAGTTCTGTTCGCGAAAGTATTGTTAGGAATCTGGTTCAACAGTTTGGTTACCAACGGACCCATATATTCACACGACACCCCTTACTGCAAAGAGTGAAGAAAAAAGTTTATGTCCACCCTTAATATTCTGACAGACACTGCCCCCGAACCCCGACAACGACTTCCCAAATGGCTGAAGCGGCCGTTGCCCGAACCGGGGATGGCTTTCACCAGTAACGTAATCGAAGACCTGAAACTGGTAACGGTCTGCGAAAGCGCCAAATGCCCCAACCGCACCGAATGCTGGTCACATAAGACCGCGACACTGATGATTCTGGGAAATGTCTGTACGCGGCCCTGTGGCTTCTGTTCCATCCCCAAGGGGAAAACAGAAACCGTACAGCTGGATGAACCGGAACGCGTTGCTGAAGCAGCAGCGCGACTGGGTCTGGAACATGTCGTGATTACCTCTGTCACACGTGATGATCTGCCCGATGGCGGGGCAGAACATTTTTATAACTGCATCCTGGCAATCCGCGAACGGACCGGAGGCCGACATCGAAGTTTTGACTCCTGACTTCCGTGGAGATCGCAAAGCCATCCACCGGGTGATCGAAGCGCACCCGGATGTATTCAACCACAACACGGAAACGGTGCCGCGCCTGTATCACCGCGTGCGTCGGAATGCCGTCTACCAGCGAACCCTGGATCTGTTGATTCAGGTCAAAGAAACAGATCCGACCATCGTCACGAAAAGTGGTTTGATGCTGGGGCTCGGCGAAACCCGCGAAGAAGTTCTGGAAGTCTGTGCTGATCTGCGGGCTGCAGGCTGCGACATGATTACCATAGGTCAATACCTGCAGCCAACTCCCGAGAATTTGCCTGTGGAGCGTTTTCTGCCTCCCGAGGAATTTGACGAAGTAGGGGATCAGGTACGAGCGATGGGGTTCAAGCTGGTAGCCAGTGGTCCCTTCGTGAGGTCGAGTTATAATGCTGGAGAAATGGCTTCGGTTCTGGGGAATGATTCCTGAATGAGTTCTCCCATTCTTGTTCCTCTGTTGGGCTGCGCGGGACAGGATCTGAAGTTCAGTCTGTGGCTGAGCCGGGTGGGAGAACAGGTTGTCGCAGGTGACCGCATCGTCGAACTGCTGATTCCGGGGGTTACATTTGATGTTGAATCCCCGTGTTCTGGAATCATTGTTTCTTGTGAATATCAGCCTGGTGCAACAGTTCGTGAAGGATGTGTGCTCGGCTGGATTGAACAGCGGGACACGGGAACTTCTTCTCTCACTGAGTGAAATCGAGACGGCTTTGTTTTGAAGGAAATGGGAATGACGAATGTTAACTGATCAAATACGAGGTCATCAACCTGTTCTTGAAATGTTGCAACGTGGGCTGTCAAGAGGTCGCATGCCTCACGCATTATTATTCGTGGGTGACGCTGGTATTGGAAAAAAGCGAGTGGCTCGGCACCTCGCGGAATGTATGTTTTGTCAACAGAGTGCAGTAGATCAATTTACTTGTTGCCATCAGTGTAATTCATGCAGGCAGATGGCTGCTGGAACTCATCCCGACCTGATTAGTGTCGAATGCCCACCCGATAAAGCGATTCTGCCATTAAGCCTGATCATCGGCAAAGATGATCAACGGGGCCGGGAGGGGGTTTGTTATGAAATGTCGCTACGTCCCATGTTGGGAGAGCGGCGAATCGCGATTATTGACGATGCAGATAAAATGAATGCAGAAAGTGCGAACGCATTACTCAAGACGCTGGAGGAACCGACGGCGAATTATTTAATGATTCTGATAGCGAGCGAACTGGATGCCATTTTGCCTACCATTCGTTCCCGCTGCCAGGCCATTCGCTTTGGACGTTTATCTGATGAGGATGTTGTTGAATTATTGATAGAGCAGCAACTGGTTGATTCCCGGGATCAGGCGACTCAAATAGCCCGACTGGCTGAAGGGTCACTCGAAACTGCCAGACAGTTAGTGGATCACAGTCTGGAATCGCTGCGTGTGAATATTTTAAAGCTACTGAGCCATAATCCTTTTCAACCTCAGGTATTTGCCCAATCGATAATTCAGGCCATTGATGATGTTGGAGGTGATACAGCGTCCCAGCGGAAAACAGCAAATTGGATCCTCAAATTTTGCTCTGATTTTTACCATCAGGCATTTCAATATTTGTCAGGTTACAGCTCAGATCAGCATTCGGAGCAAATCAGAGCCTATGTTTCGGGATTTTCAGGTGAAATCGAAGATCAAATCGAGATTATGGGAAAATTACTGGATCGAATGGCGCTGACAGAAGTGCAAATCAACCAGAATGCGACAATTGCATTGTGTATTGAGAGCTTGAGCGAAGACTTGTATCAGATTCTGAAGGGCTGAGATCGGATTGCGGCGCATATTTGGTTCTCTTGATGCATTTCAAAAAAATATGGTTTTCTCTGGAACAAATGAGGATGGATGAGTTCCAATCAGCTATAATAAATCCTTGCTGGTAGTCATTATTACATACATTCTGATCTTTTCTACAACAAGATGACTGCCTCACTCAATCTCGATTCAATGAAATCATAATATATGACTAACGAAGTTTCAGGCTATATTGTTCGGTACGGCGCCACTCGTTTGATTGGAGAATTCACTTGTAAGGGAATTTCAGAATTAAATCGGAATGCGTCAGTTGTAATCAAAAGCGAACGTGGACTTGAATGGGGAGAAGTATTATCTCCGGCTACCGAACGGGTCCGTTCTTTTATGACGCAATCAAAACCGGCGGGCCGCATTATCCGGGTCGTTACGGATGACGACTATCGGCAGCGTGATCGAAATCATCATGAAGAACGGAATGAATTTCAGGGGTGTCAGGAACTGGTGGACGAGTATAAACTGCAAATGCAGTTAGTCGATGTTGAGCATCTGTTTGGTGGCGAAAGAGTCATCTTTTACTACCTTGCTGAAAAACGGGTCGACTTTCGGGAACTGGTAAAATCGCTGGCGCGAAAATATCGATCACGAATTGAAATGCGACAGATCGGAGTTCGTGACGAAGCAAAACTGCTGGCTGATTTTGGTGATTGTGGCAAGCCTGTTTGTTGTGGAACCCATCTGACAGAAATGCCACCCGTTTCAATGAAAATGGCCAAGCTGCAGAAAACATCCCTCGATCCCAATAAACTTTCGGGTCGATGTGGGCGTCTTAAGTGCTGCTTACGTTATGAATATGATACATACAAGAGTTATAAAAAGGACCTGCCTCCGATTGGTGCGACGATCGTCACCAAACAGGGGGAGGCTAAAGTAACCAACCAGGAAATCCTTTCGGAGTGTGTACAAGTCATTTATCAGGATTCGAAAAAAACAATTGTCCATAGAAAAGATATTCTGGAAGTCATTCGAAAGAAAAAAGGAGAATCCCCCGCAGTCGAATAATCAGCAACGGGATCCCTCATGAATTTCATCTGTTACGGGATTCATGTGAAAAAGAGTCCCATTGGGTTGGATTTCGGATAATCTGGTAGATAATTTTCCACTATCTGAAGTGTTATCTCCAAAGAAAGCCTTGACCAAAGTCTCTCAGATCGAAACACTAGAATATACAGAGACCTATTATTATACAGAATCTGACAGTGTATGGGTGAACCAATGACATCTGCCACAAATCTTTCGCAGCCAAAATTACAATTCCACCCCAATGCATACGACTTTGTTTTTGAAGCACTACAACAGTCTCAGGAAATCTACGCGCGTTCCGTTTCTGACGAGGGTGAATTAGAGGAAGCCCATGTTTCTGGTCAGGAACTTTTGGAAGGTGTCAGGGTTCTTGCCTTAAAACAGATGGGGCTCATGACGACGACTGTCTTTAAGCAGTGGGGTATTCAATCAACGAAGGACTTTGGAAAAATCGTCTTTGAGATGATTGAGCATGGCAGAATGCGAAAAACGGAAAATGATCGTCTGGAAGATTTCGTTGATCTCTATGATTTTGAACAGGTATTTGACCTGGATTACGTGATTGATACAAGCAAGGTATTCAATCCCAGCCCTGCTGAGCAAGCCTGAAACTGCGTGCCAGATTTCCGCTTCTTTACCTCTCCCGACCAGATCCATTGCCGGGCTTTTTCTCCATTTCCAAGTTTTGTAATTAGCCAACTTTGTTAAGTTGCGGTTATTGCAAAATGAGGATCACGTGTTACACTCCCCGAATAGAGATTTTTAGTTGAGTAACACTTGAGATTTTGAGCAATCAAAATAATTGATATCAGTTACCCAAAATCAATTGGGGTTTTGTGGTTTTACAGCAAGATTTACAACGGCTTATTTAAACGGGGTTAACTCTAAGGATGAGGTTTCAAATACGCGCTCGCTTGTCTATCGTCCGTTTACTCACCATTCTTCTCACCTCCAGTTTGTTCAGCTCGGCTTCGCTGTTCGCTGCAGAGTCTGCAGACAGCACGATACCTGATGCAGCAAATGAGACAGTCCTGGTCTGTTGGCTCATTGCTATTGCAGGCGCCATCTTCGCATTATTTACTGCCTTCCGTTTTTTTTGCTGGATGGTAAATCAGAGCGAGGGTGATGCAAAAATGAAAACAATTGCCGGGCACGTACGTGAAGGTGCCCGTGCTTACCTGGATCGTCAGTTCAAAGTCGTGACAATATTTTTCGCTGTTGTGTGTGCATTGCTGGCATTCATGGCATTTGGACTGGAAACTCAGTCGCGGTGGGTTCCCTTTGCATTTTTAACGGGTGGCTTCTTTTCTGCACTTGCAGGCTGGTTCGGAATGCGGACTGCTACGCTCGCCAGTGCACGAACAGCACATGCTGCGAAAGATTCATTAAACAGTGGTTTGCAGGTTGCCTTTCGAAGTGGCGCCGTAATGGGCTTGGTTGTTGTTGGTCTTGGGTTACTCGATATTACGCTCTGGTTCGGTGTATTGCACTGGGTTGTTAAAATGGAGCTGGCAGAAATTACCGTAACCATGCTCTGCTTTGGTATGGGTGCAAGCAGCCAGGCTTTGTTTGCCCGTGTAGGTGGTGGAATCTTTACCAAAGCCGCCGATGTGGGAGCCGACCTGGTAGGAAAAGTGGAAGCTGGAATTCCAGAAGATGATCCACGAAACCCTGCGACCATTGCAGACAACGTCGGTGATAATGTGGGTGATGTTGCAGGAATGGGTGCTGACCTGTATGAATCATACTGTGGGTCCATTCTTGCCAGTGGGGCACTCGGCGTTGCCGCTTATCACGGTTACCCTAAAATGCAGATGATGTGCCTGTTACTTCCCATGTGTCTGGCGGCACTTGGAATTTTCCTTTCCGTCACCGGGATCTTCATGGTGAAGACCAAAGAAGGCGCCTCTCAAAAGAACTTGCTCAAAGCATTGGCAAAGGGAATTGACAGTAGTGCGATTGGAGTCTGTGTTGCTGCATTTCTCCTGGTCTGGGTCCTGTTAGTCATTCCTTCCAGGTCTGCAGGCATTCCCAATGATTCGCCACTCATGGTTGGTACATCCCTGTTTGGTGTGTTCGGATCTATTGTTTGTGGTCTTGTAGCAGGTTGGTTGATCGGAAAATGGACCGAGTATTCAACCAGTGATGAATTCAAGCCAACGCGTTTTATTGCAGATCAGTCTTCTACGGGGCCGGCGACAGTCATTATCGCCGGGATTGCAGAAGGTTTTTATAGTGTCTGGGTGCCTATCGTTGTAATCGGCGTTGCCATTCTGATGTCCTTTGGACTGTGTACCGGATTTGATTTTGCGAATGCACAGATCTTCGCTATGGGACTCTATGGTGTGGCCATCGCGGCAGTCGGCATGTTGAGTACATTGGGTGTGACTCTTGCGACAGACGCCTATGGCCCTATTGCTGATAACGCAGGTGGAAATGCGGAAATGAGTGGTCAAGAACCATTCGTACGTCAGCGAACAGATGCACTGGACAGTCTCGGGAATACAACTGCTGCAACCGGAAAAGGATTTGCCATTGGTTCTGCAGCATTGACAGCATTGGCATTATTAGCAGCTTATGTTGAAGAAGTTCGTATTGGATATGAACGATGGATCGAACATTCAGCCATCGTGGAAACCATTTCAGACGATATGTCGAATGCGTCGGCGCTCAAACTGAGTTCTGGTTGCATTGCATTACGAACAGCTGATAAAGATGGTAAAGATGTAAGTCATAATAACCAGGGATTTTTACTGTTTCCCGCGTTAAATATGTCACAAGTTACTCCCGGTCGCGAAAAAATCACAAGCGCAGAAGTGGGGTCGATTATTAATGGACTCAACATCTCTGAATTATTAGAGAGAGGAGAGTGTGTTGATATTAAAAAGGCAACGGTCCCTGATTTTTCCCGGTTCTATAATTTCTCTCTCTTGAATCCCAAAGTACTTGTCGGAATATTCTTCGGTGTGATGGTTGCATTTGTCTTTTGTGCAATGACGATGAAAGCGGTCGGCCGAGCAGCGGGGGCGATGGTAGACGAAGTACGCCGTCAGTTCCGTGAAATAACAGGTATTATGGAGAATGAAGCCGAACCTGATTATGCAGCTTGTGTCGAAATCAGTACTGCTGCTGCTCAGCGTGAGATGATTCTACCAGCGATGTTAGGATTACTTTCACCGATTGTTGTCGGCCTCTTGTTAGGAGTTCCTGGAGTCGTAGGGTTACTGGTTGGTGCCTTAACGAGTGGATTTGCAGTTGCCATCATGATGGCAAATGCCGGTGGTGCCTGGGACAATGCGAAAAAGTATATTGAAGCGGGGGCGCATGGTGGTAAAGGAACCGATGCCCACAAAGCCACAGTTGTCGGTGATACCGTTGGTGATCCTTTCAAAGATACCAGTGGCCCCAGTCTGAATATTCTGATCAAACTGATGAGTATGGTTTCTGTTGTCATGGCCGGGTTTATTATTCAATACGCATTAGAGCTGTTTTAAGTTGTTGAAACAGGCTAAAGGTTACGAAAATCAATACTGAACCATCTGAACAATCAGACCCAATTGAAGGTGCATCCAGCTTAGAACGTGCTTGCCGCTGTGCTCAAGTTTGTGATAACTTTAAAGGCAACGAGATTGTTGTTCTCGATGTTTGTGAGATAACGCCTTTATTTGACTATTTCATTCTCACAACGGCAGCCAACCAGAGACAAAGTCATGCGATTGCTGAGGAAGTCCGTGTTTTAATGAAACGCGATGGCGCTCATCGACGCAATATCGAAGGCAAAGACAGTGAATGGATTCTGGGTGATTATGGAGATATTGTTCTCCATATCTTCACCGAAGAAGCCCGCCAAATGTACGATCTGGAACGTCTCTGGGCAGATGCAAAAAAAGTAGACTGGCAGTCTTTCAAATCGGATTCTGCTGAATAGAATCCCTTCGGTTTCTATGATTCTCATTTGCCAGCGTGTATTCTGGTCATCAGCACATTCACGATAGAGTCTTCCTTCGAAGAGAGAGCAGCGTGACCCAATTGGAACTGTGATATGAATATTCTTGACGAACTCAGAACTCGATTTGAACCGGTATTAGCGGAATGGACTGACGATCCCACTTCGGTTATTGAAATGCTTAAAGCATCTCAGGATGCCAGATTTGGTGACTACCAGGCGAATTTTGCGATGCCTCTGGCAAACCATGTCGAAGGGCTGAATGCACGCGATATTGCAACTCAGATCGTTGACAAAATCGATTTGACAGACATGTGTGAGCCATTGGAAGTGGCAGGCCCCGGGTTTATCAATATCAAACTGAAACAGGATTGGCTTGTCAGTCAGACAAAACAACTCGTCGCTGACAATCGACTGGGAGTTGCTACTGCGAAAGCACCTCAGAAAGTGGTCGTTGATTTTTCAGCTCCTAATGTCGCCAAGCCAATGCATGTGGGACACTTAAGAAGCTCGGTCATTGGCGATGCCAACTATCGTGTTCTGAAGTTTCTCGGGCATGATGTGACAGGAGACAATCACATAGGCGACTGGGGAACCCAGTTCGGCATGATTATTTTCGGGTATAAAAACTTTCTCAATAAAGATACATTTGAGAATAACGCGGTACAGGAACTGGCGCGCCTCTATCGACTGGTGAACCAGCTTTCCGATTACCATGCTGCAAACAAAGCCATTCCGGAACGACAGAATACGATTGAGCAACTGGAATCCAGGCTGAAAACACTGGAAGGGTCTGAAAATCCAGACGACAAGAAAATCAAGAAGCAGATTAAGAAACTCAAATCTGACATTGGTGAACGAAAGTCTGAACTGACATCGATGCAGAAAAAGCAATCTGAGCTTGAACAAAACGAAGAGTTGCACAGTCAAGCGGTCGCATTTCCCGAAATTGCCCGACTCGCGCGCGAAGAGACAGCCAAACTTCATGTGGGTGATCAAGAGAATCTGGCGCTCTGGAAACAATTTCTGCCTGCCTGCCTGGATGCGATCCAGACCGTCTACGATCGACTTGACATTCATTTCGATCTGACGCTCGGAGAAAGCTATTATCAACCCATGCTGGCCGATGTGGTTGCTGACCTCGAAAAGAAGGGCCTGGCTCAAGAAAGTCAGGGAGCAATTTGTGTCTTCGTGGAAGGACTGAAAGCACCTTCGATAGTGAAGAAACAGGATGGTGCCTTTACCTACGCCACGACAGATCTAGCAACAATTAAATATCGGGTTGATGAACTCAAAGCAGATCGAGTGCTGTATGTGGTCGATTCCAGACAGAGCGAGCATTTTCAATTGTTATTCGCAACCGTCAAACAGTGGGGTTATACGGATCTTGAATTACAACATGTCAAATTCGGAACGATTCTTGATAATGGAAGACGCCCCTACAAAACTCGATCTGGTGATACAGTCGGACTGGAAAGTCTATTAGATGAATCAATCCAGAGGGCCTACGCCATTGTCGCAGAAAATGATGATGCTAAACCTGACGGTCCGGAATTGAGTGAAGAGGAACGGACTCAAATCGCGGAAACAGTGGGCCTGGGCGGAATCAAATATGCAGACCTGAAGCACAACCGCGATAGCGATTATGTGTTTGACTGGGATAAGATGCTGGCGAACCGTGGCGATACGGCGACTTATATGCAGTATGCCTACGCTCGCGTGTGTGGGATCTTCCGAAAAGGTAATATTGATCGTGAAGCGCTGCGAACCGAAGGGGCTGTTCTCAAGCTGACTGAGGAAAGTGAAAGAGCTCTGGCTTTGCAAATCAATCGCTATTCGGAAATTCTCGAAAGCGTGGCCATCGAGGCACGACCCAATTACCTGACCAACTATCTGTTTGAGTTATCCAACTTATTCAGTTCGTTTTATAATCATTGTCATGTGCTCAAGGCAGAAGATGAGAACGTCAAAACGAGCCGCTTGTTGCTGTGTGATTTAACAGCGCGTGTGATTACGCATGGCTTATCTTTGCTTGGTATTCGTACTTGCGAGCGAATGTAAGTCTGAAGGACAACTTGTGCGATTTGAGGTCGAACCTTCATAGAACAAAAGAAAAAAGCATTCCAGACTGGAATGCTTTTTCTTTATAAATGTTACCCGACAAGGGCTCGAACCTTGACTAACAGAATCAAAATCTGTTGTGCTACCATTACACTATCGGGTAATGTTACTTCTGCTTTTATAGACGCTTATTAGTTCTTTCAGGTTCACATCGGTAGCGGATACGAACCAGGCGAACGGAGTTTATTGAATCAGAGAAGATCTGACAAGAGTTCTCTTGAAGAAAACCTGCTTCTTTCAAATTCACTAATCGTTTCGTAGTTTCAGGTTCATTTCGGTTAGTTTTTCCCGAATTTCGTTGAGTGATGTCACACCGAAATTACGACTGGCTAATAACTCATCCGGACTGCGTCGCAGCAGTTCGCCCATCGTACCAATTCCAAGTCGTGACATGCATTTCCGTGAACGTACGGAAAGTCCGAGATCTGAAATTGGCTTTTCGGTAACCGGGTTATCAGCCAATTCAGGTGGCAAGGCAGCGTAACCACCTTCTTGTCCCAAAGAATCGTGCAGGTTTTGCCCGATGTGCAGACCGAATGAGGTTAACATCTCGCGTATTTCGTCGAGTGATGTCTGACCAAAGTTTTTGCCTGCTAACAGGTCGTTTTCGCTGACACGAGTCAGATCACCTAAGGTGTGGATGTCCATTGCATGGAGACAGTTACGACTACGCACAGAAAGTTCAAAGTCAGTCACTGGGCGATCCAGCAACTGCTTCATACGTGCTTCGCTGCGAGCAGTCTCTTCATCATAATACATGCTGTCAGCAGCTTCGATATCCTTAAGGTACATCGCAGCCATTTCATTTAACGGATCAGCTTCCAGAATACGACGGAAGCAGAATGCAGCGGCCGGATAGTTTTCCATGTCCTCATAGAGTAAGCCCAAATTCAAAATCGCACCCAGATAGAAGGGGGGACTGGAAAGTGACTGTTCGTAAAGTCTGATTGCGTCTTCATCATTACCTCGCGAGGCATTTTCACCTGCCAGACGGAAAATCGCACGTGAGTGGCGTGGATCCATATCAACAGCACGTTCAAAATATTCAATCGCACCGTAGAGATCACCCCGGTCAGAACGAATACAACCCATCTGAAAGGAATATTCCGCTCGTCCTGCTGCGTCTTTTGCTATCGATGACAGAATGGTTTCTGACTCGTCAAGGTTCCCTAAAAGGCGAAATGTTTCTGCTCTCCGAAGCGAACATTCGATTGAGTCGTATCCATTTTTTGCTGCTATTTCTAACTGGTTACCCGCATCAGTATATCGTTTGAGTGCGATCAGAGAAACTGCGTGAAAAAAGCTGGCTGTGGCGTTATCTTGTACTTTTTCAAGTTGCAAAACGGCATCAGCATGCTTTCCCAGCAGATGCAAAGCAATTCCCGCCTTCGCGCTGAAAGCTTCGGAAGTTAATCCGTCCAGAATACTTTGGACGAGGGCCTTGACTTCAGTACTTAGCTCGGAAACCTGATCAGAGCAGACAATCTCAGACAATTGTTCTACATCTGAGTAGCCTACGCTGTCAGAACTATGTAATACTCTTTTCACGTCGATTAATTCGTCAGAACTCACACTAATTTCCTTTTTTGCAGCTAGTGCGCAGATGGAAGCAGGCAATCAATTTTCTTGAAAAGTACGATTACCCGATAATGATAGACTCGAATCTTACAATTAGTTTTGTCAAACGGCAACCATCAAGGCCTGTTTAAGCCCTTTTCTCGCTGGTGTTATGTACCTTATAGCCTTTGACGGGCAAAGAAGTGTTCACGCGAACATATTTGACGGTCTATCGAACAAGTGCTTGAAATCCGCCATCACAGGGATCACCGGGTAAATGCAGGTTTTGCTGAACAATCTTTCTCTCTGGATAATGCTGTAGAACTTCCTGGAGCAAAATCTCATTTTCCCGTGGATCAAAGGAGCAGGTTGAATAAACCAGCCTGCCATCTGGTTTCAAATGATTGAGTGCTAATTGAATCAGATGGCGTTGAATTTGAGTCAGCTCTTTGATCGAAGTCTCATCAATCCTCCAACGTGCTTCAGGTCTTTTCCCGAGCACTCCGGAATTTGAGCAGGGTGCATCCACGAGAATCGCATCAAATGGAGCATCAGGCAGGATCGAATCGTGAGGTTGAATCAACTGCGGCTGGATATTACTCAAACCAAGCCGTGCTGCATTCTGTTCAATTTTATCCAGACGATCTTCGTTGACATCAGTTGCAAGGATTTTTCCCTGGTTCTGCATCAGTTCTGCAAGATGTGTGGTTTTCGTACCGGGGGCCGCACACAAATCCAGTACTGATTCACCTGGCTGGGGATTGAGGAGATTCCCAGCAGCCATGGCAGATTCATCCTGTATGGAAAATTTTCCTGAATCAAAGCCGACCAGAGACTCAAGAGGAATCATATCATCCAGTCTGATTGCTTGAGGTTCTTTGCCGCGACTGGCCTGAATGCCTGCTTCCTGAAGATCAGTCAGCAAGTCATCGCGGCTCATTTTCAGTACATTTACACGCAAATTAAGATGATTTCGTTGATTGAACCATTGGGCCATCATTTGTGTCTGTTCAGTCCCAAATCGAGATAACCAATCAGATATCAATACTTTGGGGAAACTAAACGCTTTCGAAAGATAACCAGCAATATTCGTTTCAGGATCATCAAAGAAATTTGATTTGAAACAGCGGTATCGATCAGAAGTTAAAGGAATCGCATTGGCTTGAGGTTGATTTGCAGTGCCATCTATGACTTGCCTGCTGGTGGATCTTAAAATAGCATTCACCATTTTTTTCCAACGAACTCGATTTAGTTTTTCTGCCAGCTCGACGGTCTCTGAGACCGCAGCATGATCGGGGATCTGATCAAGGATTACCAGTTGATAAACGCCAATTTGTAGAAGTGTCCATAGAGGAGATTCCACTTTTTCTCGTGGGCGAGAGGACAGGCTCTCAATCAAACAGTCAAGTGTTAATTGCCGCCGAATCACGCCGATACTGATTTCCATCGCCAGTCGACGGTCCTGAGAAGAGAGATCAATCCGATTGTCCCACTGCTGCAGGGAATCACTGACAAACTCATCGCGGCAACGATATTCCTCGATCAGAAAAAATGCCAGTTCTCGCGCAGAGCGAAACCGTTTGGGGGTCAGTAATTTGTCAGTAGGGAGTGATGTGTTTTTTTGCTCCCAGATATGTTTGTTTTTCACGATGATTGACCACACAACATTTCCAGGTCGGTAAAGAAATGTGGATAAGTCTTATTCGTGCAATCCGGATCTGCAATTACGATTCCAGGAACTTTCAAACCAACCAGAGCAAAACTCATTGCCATTCGATGATCATCGTATGTCTCAATCGTTGCCGGCTGAATTTCACCGGGATGAATTGTGATCGAATCTTCCGTTTCTTCGACCTGAATTTGCATTCGTCTCAATTCCGTTGCAATTGCAGTGAGACGGTCAGTTTCCTTATGCCGAATATGTCCCACATTGCGGATACGAGTTGGTCCCTCTGCAAACAAAGCAACGGCAGCCAGGGTCTGAGCGGTATCGCTGATATCGTTCATGTCCACGTCAATGCCTTTTAAGGGACAGCCATGAACGGTGACACTATTTCGATTTCGTTCGATCTTGCATCCCATATCTTCGAGGACCCGTATGAAATTGATGTCGCCTTGCAGCGCATCCTGATTTAAACCGTTGACTGTGACGCTTCCTCCGGTAATCGCCGCCGCAGCAAAAAAGTAACTGGCCGCTGAGGCGTCTGGTTCGATATCGTAGGCCGCTGGACGCTGATAGGTTTGAGGTTGAATTTTCCAGACAGCCGACTCCTGCATTCGATCAATGGTCACACCAAATTGAGCCATGACTCCGAGGGTAATATCCAGATAGGGTCTCGAAACCATCTCACCCTGAATGGTAATTGTAATCGGACTCAGTGCAGCAGGTGCCACCATCAGCAGAGCACTCAGATACTGACTGGAAACATTACCGGCAATCGACGTTTCTCCGCCCAGCAATCCTCGGGCTTTTACCCGAACCGGTGGACAACCGGTGTCGGATTCACAGGAAACATCGACCCCCAGCTGTGCCAGGGCGTCAATCAGATCCTGAATCGGTCGCTGCCGCATGCGTGTGTTACCGTCCAGCTGAAATTCCCCCTGCCCTACCGAGCAGAGTGCGGTCAGAAAACGGATACTGGTACCACTGTTTTCCAGCCAGAGCGATGCTTCCTTGACCGGGAATCTTTCCGCCACAGCCTTCGAATCGATGGAACAGTGTATCCGGATCGTGATCGACTTTGATTCCCAGGCGGTTCAGACTTTCGATCATCACCTGGGTATCGCGACTGTCCAGAACGCCGGTCAGTTCAGTCTGTCCCTCTGCCAGGGCAGCGACAATTAACGCGCGAGTAGTGATGCTCTTGGAACCGGGTGGTCTGACAGTACCCTTGAATGGGACCAGTAACTGGTTGACTTGGTAAGTTTTTGGCATTGAAAAGTTAAGAAGTAATCAAATATTCCTGTAAGGACTTCAGAACTGCTGACGAGAAACAATTTCAGCCTACATTCGTCACAGCATACACTACTTGTGGACAAACCTAAAGTGAGCAGATCAATGTCTTATCAGTATTTGAAATCGCCTGACTTAGACCTTCCCTGATAGTTGGATATGCCAGTTCAACTCCTAATTCTTCACGTAACCTTTGATTATCGCATCGTTTATTCAACCCGGTGGCTCGTTCTGTACTGTATTTTCGACTGGATTTCACTTGGGGTTGATGGGGAAGGTCGACCGAAAATTGGGGCAGGGGGGCATCAATTAATTTTGCAAGCCTTTCGTAATATTCCTGTCGCGTCATTGGATAATTATCGCTCACTAAATAATGTGAATGCAGTCGTGTTGATACATCACATTTGAGTATGGAATTGACAATGTCAGTCACATGAACCAGATTCAGATAGGCATCAGGTCGTCCCAATAAAGGTTCACCGGCTTTGATTTGTTCCATTCGTGCGAGTAAGCGACCAGGACCATAAATTCCTGCCAATCTCAGAATCACGGTTTGAAGAGATTTCTGTTCTGTCAGCAGTTGCTCCGCTTCCAGGCAGATTTGTCCGTTTTCCCGTTCTGGTTTACAGACAGAAGATTCATTGACCCATTCTCCTGCAGACTGGCCGTAAACGCTGGTGCTGGAGAGGTAAATTAATTTCTGTGTTCGCGCTTTGATTTCAGAAATGACATTTTTCAAGCCCTGGACATAGATCTCACGTCTTGATTGATTTGCAGTTCGATCAAATCCGACAGCATAGAGGATGGTTTCTGACTCTGGAAGTTTTGTAAGTGATTCTGGTCGAGTAATATCCCCGCTGATTGGTCGGATTCCCCGTTTGCGAAACTCATCAGCTCGTTCTTTTGATCGTGTGAGTGCAGATACGACATGACCTTGCTCCAGCCATTTCATTGCTACTGGTAAACCAACATATCCACATCCGATTATCAATTTGTTCATATAAAAAGAATCATAATATTGAAAGTAAATACTTGATTGTCATGTTTATCGTTTGCCGCGAATTCGTGGGGCAAGTTGATCAGACTGCCGTAAAATCTGTTTCATTTGAGAATGAATCAATTCCTGTAACTCACCAGGGGAACTGTTAGACAAAGATTGAATGAAGATATCATCTTCGCTGTTTTTGAATGTGGATTCCAGTTTCTCAAACCGTTTTTTCATTGTCTGTAGGCAGGATTCTAACTCTATTCCAGTCAGGTCGTGTCGAATGAGAACGGTTTGAGATGAAACTCTTTCTCGAGTCAATCGTGCCAGGGTGATGCCTTGAGTACGGTAAAGGTCTCCGTTGATGAAAGCACGTCTTAAAAGACCATTCTGATCAAATTGATAAACGGGATCGCTGCCAAAATAAAAGGAAAAATGTCCATTTTTCTTTTGCCCCCAGAAAATGGGATTGACCTCGTGATTTACCTGCAATTCAGCTCGGGGAATAACGCTGTTGCTTCATGCATCAAGTCTTCACGATCTTGTTCATTGAATGCCATCGACAGCGCTTTCGTCAGGGACTAAACCAGATTTGAAGATTCTTAACTCTGGTCTACACTGTGTCCAGGTTTACTGTAGCGTCTCCAAGGTCCTTTGAGTCAATTATAATAGAATGAAAGACACTCACGTTAAACGGGATTCGCTCTAACTTAATCAAACAGATGACTTACTGATTCATTTCGGTGAATTCGTCGAATGGCTTCTCCCAATAACGGTGCGATCGAAATTGTTCTTAAGTTGGACAACTTATCCTGATCCGGAATCGGCAGGCTGTTCGTGACAACAATTTCTTTGATCGGCGCTTCGCGCAGGCGCTGAACGGCAGACCCGCAAAACACAGCATGTGAAGCACCCAGATAAATTTCTCTGGCACCATGTTCTTTGACGACATTGGCCGCGCCCACTATTGAACCGGCAGTCGAAATCATATCATCGAATATTAAAGCAATTTTGCCATCGATGGGACCACCTATGATATTGGCTTGCTGCGTCTCCAAAGCGTTCTTGCGGCGTTTATCGACGATTGCCAGAGTCCCACCGATATGATCATTATGCTGTAGTGTACGCTTAATGCTGCCTTCATCAGGGCTCACTACGACGAGATCTTCGTCTGGAATATTGAGAGATTTGAAGTAACGATCAAGAATCGGAGCCGCATACAAATGATCGACAGGAGTATCAAAAAATCCCTGAATTTGTGCTGCATGCAGATCCATTGCCAAAACTCGATCCGCTCCGGCTTCATTCACTAAATTTGCAACCAGCTTTGATGTGATCGGGACGCGTCCCGAATCTTTACGATCCTGTCGAGCATAGCCAAAATACGGGATAACAGCAGTGATCCGTTCTGCACTGGCACGACGACAGGCATCCATCAAGATTAATAATTCCATCAGGTTATCGTTGACCGGAGGAGAAGTTGGCTGAACGATAAAAACGTCCCTCCCCCGCACGTTCTGATTGAGCTTTAAACTGATTTCTCCATCAGGGAAGTTAGACAATTCAACTGAAGCCAGCCGAATGCCGAGATACTCCGCGATTTCCCCTGCTAATTGAGGATGTGCTCGTCCACTGAGAAGTGTCAAATGATCATACATTGAAAGCGATGCCTGCAGTAATAGTGCGATACATTAAGATACGAGTGTCGAAGAATGTCAACGTCAATCGAATCTGTTGAGCATTTTCCCCTATTCACGCTTATCAGGGGAGAGAAGTCAAGTAAGAGCATTCAATTTCGAACGAATGTGCTTAAATGGAACTGTTTGGTCAGATTCAATCGACATCGCTGAAATCAGAAGCAGGTGAAGACCTTCGGATTATTCGGCGGGTGACTTCTGAATGATATCAGCCACCTCAGCCAGCTGTTCCTGGGTATTCACACCCATTGCTTCCTGTATATCAAACACCGTTTTGGCAATTACAGGCTCTCCTGATTTGAGCAGGATCTCTGCACAATCTGTCAGGTAATATTCCGCCTGGCTGTTGTTGGGCTTCACTTTTTGCAGAGCACCAAATAAGTGCTGACAGTCAAACGTGAAACAGCCGGTATTGATCTCCTCTATAGCAGCTTCTTCGGGAGTCGCATCTTTTTGTTCAACAATTCGCAAAAATTGTTTATTCGAATCACGAACAATTCGTCCGAGTCCTTCATTAGCCTGTGTCGTCGCGGTGCCCACTACACAGGCTGCTTGTTCCGTTTTCTGAATCTCCAGCAGACGTGCGAGTGAACTTCCCTTTAATAATGGAGTATCTCCAGCCAGAATCAGAACAGGGCCATCATGATCAGCCAGGTTGTCAGCACACATCATCACAGCGTGCCCCGTTCCCTGCTGCTCTTCCTGTAAAGCAAATTCAACATCAGGATGATGCGAGAGAGCTGCTTTGACTTCCTCAGCTTTATGTCCGACAATCACAACAATTTTTTCACAATTTGCGGCACGGGCGGCATCCAGTACATATTCGATCATCGGACGCCCCAGAACCGGGTGCAAAACTTTGGGTAGCTCTGACTTCATCCGCGTACTTTTACCGGCGGCAAGAATCACAGCGGCAGGACGACTCACGAATGAATTTCCTTTCTCAGCAGTTCAACAGGAACGCGACTGGAAGTACTGACCACGGGAATCGTTGGTATGTCACTCAGCAATCGAATTAAAACTGAACTCCGAATCGGGCGAGGAATCCATCTTTAATATCAAACCCACCACCACTTTTGAAGTCAGCCTCACGTTTCAATAGACCCCCTGCTTCGAGGAACATGGACATGCAGCCATTGTCGCCTCGCAAACCGAGCATCATGACGTAGTCTTTGAATTCGACCTGATCACGACCAGGTATGCCGGCCCGATCGACTTGGAATGCTTCGATGTCATATTCGAAAGGTTCCATAGAGCCAGACACTTTTATCGCCGACATTACCCAGGAAGCGACTGACACGTGCCTTGGGGAACATGGCTCGAATTTCCCACAGGTCATTGGGAGTCCAGACGATACCGGCATAAGGAATGACATAATCTTTCATCCGGTCCCAGTAAGCGGCACCAGCGGCAAACATCCAGGTATCAGAAGGCCGGAAGAACAGAACCACACGAGCATCAAACTGCCAGGCATCAGAACTCAGGCTCTTACCGAAAGTCTGAAGCCAGAGCAGGTGCGTAAATCCCAGCTGCACGCTCCAAAGTCCATTACCGGGTGTAGATAACTCGAAATCACTGCCGAAACGGAACCCTTTCCCTGGTAAAGAGACCGTTCTGTGGACCATCCCAGCCTCGGTAATCAAACTCGGGTGAAACTCCGAAAATCCAACCACTTCTCATCGGAGTTGTGTACTGTCAGATCAATATCTGTTTCAAAAATTGAGAAGTTTCCACCGGGAGCTCCCGTCGGAGCGACATAAGTTCGCGATTTAGGTGCAAATCCAAATTGATATCTCGATGACCAACCGAATCGAAAAGGCTGAGGGCCATTCATACCACTGCCATAGCCGGGCATCGATTGCCCGCCATAAGGGTCTATCCCATCGGCCATGCCCGGTGTCAAAAATGGATCATAGGCGCTGTTGAGGAGCCCATACAGATTGCCTCCACCCATGTTTGGATCAAATGGCTGTCCATTTGGAACAGTAAACTGACCACCATTCGGTGGGAGGCATTGTAGTGCCATCAGAGGTGGCTGTCCGTCATAAGTTTGCGGAGGACTTTGAGCACGCGAATGACTGCTTCAAAGTCCTCTGCTGGCGTATAAATTGTAGTCAGTTCAGCCGCATTCAAGTTCAAGCTGAGAAAACGATGGCAAGACAAAGAAGGGAAAGCGTTCAATGTTCAACCTGCGAATATAGGATTAATCAGTTTATGAGCTGAAAAGCTCTCTCTGAAAGGGGAGTCAGCAACACAATGTAGCTCAACTCATATGTGTTGGGGTGGTTTAGAGAAGGGGATTTTCCAAATGTAGCCGATTAGGTCAACAGCAATCTGAAGACAATTGAGAGCAAACTTGAGGAAAAGTTTGAAATTTTCTGGAAAATTCAGAAATCAAATTTTGAGATCCAGCTGAAGCGACTCCAGGCAATCCGGGCAAATGAACCAGTTCATAAATGCTACGAAGAAACGCTATGGTGAAAGGTGAATCGGACTCGATCTGTTATCAAAAAGCGTGAACGAGTTCCCGTGCATGGGAAGGTTCAACGTCTGGCATTTTCCAGCGAATTGAGTCGACTGCTGATATCAGACCGTCGCAACAGCCAACCTGACTGCCACAGTCTGTGCTTTGCGTTGATGGAACCTCTCGGCAGTCGAAAATGGTTGTCGATGAATACAGGGGCATTTTTATTTCTGATAACCCAGGCCGATGACAACTGAGTGGAGCTCTTCAAATGTGATGAAACGTCGGCGATGTCGCAGTTTGTACTGGTCAATTGCCTGAGCTAATTCGTTCACATCCGGATTTTCTGAATTGTAGGAATTACTGAACTGACGTCTTTCACCTACCCCTTGTGGACGTTGTTCGTCTCGGTTCTGACGCCGATCCTGGAACGTCGCAGATGGTTGCTCGGTAACCTGTCTCATAAGCTTGCTCCTTAATTTAATACTTACCAAGCAAAACGTAGGTCACATTTTTGGTAATGTGGAAATATTTGATTTCTGCAACGATAATTTTAGTCAGTGACTGGAGGCCATCTCATCTGTTCTGATTTTATGAATTGTACGAAAAAATCAACTCAAATGGACTCGATCAAATTTGAGGAGACATAATTTGGCCTGAATTTGTCCCATTAAAAGAAGCATCGACAGATATTTCGATGCTTCTTTTGCTTACGCAACAATTCTCGTTATATTACAAGTATTACGGTCTTATGTATTTTGCCTGTCATGCTGTTGATCGCAGGAGAATCACTTTCAACGATCATTTAATATGACGTTACTGGATTAGAAATGAAAGATGGAGATTTTATGAATACCAAAGTTGCAGTTTTGGGTGGAGGAGGAATGGCGACCGCCTGCACAACTTTACTCACAGAATCCTCCAATGTGTCTGTTTCCATGTGGGTTCGTAATGCAGAAAATGCGCGAGATCTTCAAACGCATCGCGAGAACAGACGATTGCTACCCGGAGTTCCACTCTCAGAATCTGTCAATGTGACTTCCGACATTGATGAAGCAGTAGCTGACTGCCGAATTTCTGGTCGTTGCGATTCCGACCGAGTATCTCAGACAGGCATTAATGTCATTAGCTCCACATCTGAAAAGTAGTACTCCGGTGATCAGTGTGATCAAAGGAATTGAGAAAGAAACGTTTTTTCGACCGAGTGAGATTATTGCCGATGTATTGGGACCTCGATCTGTTGCCGCATTAGGGGGCCCCAGTCATGCTGAAGAAATCGCTCGTCGCTTGCCGGCCAGCGTCGTTGCCGCCAGCGGTGATATCCAACTTGCAAAACAAACTCAAAAACTTTTCAGCACAGAACGTTTTCGTGTTTATACAAATATTGATATTGTCGGTGTGGAGTTAGCGGGCGCGTTAAAAAATGTGATTGCCATTGCCGCTGGCATCTGTGATGGAGGCAAGTATGGTGATAATGCAAAATCGGCGATTATGACTCGTGGTCTGGTTGAAATGAATCGCTTTGGTTCCGCATTAGGGGCAGAACCGTCAACGTTCTCTGGTCTGGCAGGGGTAGGCGATTTGATCACGACCTGCATGAGCCCTTTTGGTCGAAACCGTAAATTGGGAGAGCAACTAGGGCAGGGTGAGACACTGGAAGAAATTCTTTCGTCAATGGAAGCTGTCGCGGAAGGTGTGAATACCACACGCAGTGTCTATGATTTGGCTGAGGACAAAGGGCTCGACATGCCGATTACGACCGAAATATATCGAGTCCTGTTCGAGAATAAATCACCGGAAGACGCGACTCAAACACTCATGACACGCCCTCAACGTGAAGAGTAAGTCGGTCGAGACGATTTTGATTATGTAATCACACAAGATGCCAAACATGACGAGATTTGTTATTTTCAGGAGTTTATCAGTGCGATATTCAGGCTTTTTCTTTTCTGCAATCGTTGCTTCTCTGCTCATGCCCACATTCTCAGACGCAGAAAGCTGGCCTCAATTTCGAGGTGCGACTGGTAGCGGAGTCTCCCCCGAGAAGAACCTGCCAGCCAAGTGGTCAAACCAACAAGGCCTCCTCTGGTCTGTGGCGTTACCAGGGCGTGCAAATTCATCTCCTGCAGTCACAGCCAATCGGATTGATGTGACGACCAAAACGGATGATGGATCACTGTGGGTCATTTCATATGATCGTCAAAGTGGTCAGGAAATACGTAAAGTCAAAGTAGGCTCCGGATCATTATCAGCTCCGGGACCACGTCACCTTTGGGTCCATCGTCATAACGCAGCCACACCTTCTCCCATCTCTGACGAGCAGAATGTCTGGGCATTCTTTGGTACTGGACTACTGGTATGCCTGGACGCAAAATCGGGAGAAATACGGTGGAAACGAGATCTTGTGAAAGATTACGGCCCTTACAACATCACGTTTGGCATGGGTTCTACACCTCGTCTATGGGGCGATTTATTGTTTGTGTCTTGCATGACCAAAGGTCCCTCTTATGTTGTGGCTTTCGATAAAAATACTGGTAAAGAAGCATGGAAAGTGAATCGAAAATTACCTGCTAAGAAAGACGGAGCTGACGCCTATTCGACTCCCACGATTTATCAGAACGGAAACGCAACCGAGTTGCTTGTCTCCGGTTCGGACCATATCAACGCCTATGATGCCAAAACGGGAAAACAAATCTGGATCGCCGGTGGCCTGGATATTCCCAGTCCCTTTGGTCGCATTATTGCTGGACCTGTTGCTGATTCTGGTGTCGTGATTGCGACTTCGGGAAATCCCGGGGGTGGAGGACTTGGATATCTTAAAGCCTTCAAACAAGGATCATCTGGAAACATTACAAAGTCAGGCCTGTTATGGAAATACGATGTTGCAACTTCAGATGCTTCCACACCCCTGGTCCTGGATCACAAAATTTATATGGTCAGCCAAAATGGCGTAGCCACATGTTTGAATCTGGAAAAGGGAAAGCCTCTCTGGAAAAAACGACTGAAAGGACAGTATTTTTCGGCATTAGTCGCCGGCGATGAAAAAGTGTACTATCTCAATATCGAGGGACTGTGCACAGTAATTGATACGAATACCGGAGAGATTATTGCAGAGAATCAATTGCCTGGCTCGTTCTATTCAACACCTGCTATCAGCGAAAAGATCATCTACTTACGGTCCTTTGATCGACTCTACGCCATCAAAGGCTACTAAAATGGCGAAGCGTTCTTTTGACTGTCAAACGATTTTGTACTGGCCGAAAAAGGTTCTGTTAACGAATCACCCGCGCGCGGCCAGTTCCGGAATCGCATGACCATGTGTGACGATCGGAGTTGGTCGACCAGAAAAGTCGGGTAGAAATGTGCTGGAATAATCAATGCCCAGATGCGAATAAATCGTGGCCAGAAAATCATGCGGCCCGACGGCTCGTTCGATGGGGCCTTCACCTTTTCCATCTGTGGCGCCAATGATTTGTCCAGTCTGGATGTTACCACCTGCAAACAGCATTGAGTTGGCATTTGGCCAGTGATCGCGTCCCGGCTGCATTGTGCCTTTACTCCCACTTCCAATTCCACCGCCCGTACTTTTTGAATAGCTGATTCTGGGTGTGCGTCCAAATTCACCCGTGACAATCACCAGCACTCGTTTGTCCAACCCGCGATTGTAGACATCTTCGATCAAAGCCGTCACCGCCTGATCAAAAAACGAAGCACGATATTTAATCGCATCGAAAACGTGATGGTTAACCGCATGATCGTCCCAGTTAGATACACGACCACACAACGGCCCCGATAATTCGGTCGTAATTATCTCAACGCCGGCTTCCACCAGCCGTCGCGCCATCAAGCATTGTTGTCCCCATTGATGCATGCCATAACGCTCTCGAATATTTCTGGGCTCGCGAGTCAAATCGAAGGCTTCCGCTGCCTGTTTACTTGTTAACAGATTGGTAGCTTGTGACTCAAATTGGTCCATCGCTTCCATCGCGCCATTAAGATCAAGGTCACGCTGAAATTGGTCAAATTGTTTTCGCAATGTAATTCGTTTAGCGAGCCGCTCCGTCTGCCGCTGATCACTCAGGCCAATATTTGGTATTTTGAAATCCGGCTTGCTCGGATCACCTTGAATTTTAAAAGGACCTGCTCCTGGTCCCAGGTAGGTAGGACCAGCGATCTGAAAGCTGTCGTAACGGGTGACGGCATTCACGCCGATATAGTTGGGAAGTACATTTTCAGAATCGCGGCGTAGATAATTGGCAACGGACATAAAGTCAGGTAATTTCGGCGTTCTTTTATCAATCCGATCGGGGTCGCCCCCCAGTACCTGCAACGATCCTGCTGGATGGCCACCACCTGTATGAGTCATAGATCGTAAAATGGAGAACTTGTCAGAAATGGTTGCATGTCTTGGCAAGAGCTCACTCAGGAACAAGCCTTCTGTTTTTGTCGCGATAGGAGAATACGGTCCACGATAATCTGAAGCCGCATCCGGTTTGGGATCATATGTCTCTAAATGGCTCGCACCACCACGCAGCCAAACGAGAATCACTGCCGTACGTTCTTTGGGTTTCTTTTCTTTTGCCGCTGCCGCCTGTAATTGATACAGATGCGGTAACGAAAGGCTACTAAATCCACCCAGTCCGATTTTCAAAAACTCGCGTCGTGATGAAGCACCTGGCTGTTGACCAGATCGCCATTTTCTCGTTTTACGTTTCATTCAGTTCACCACTATCAACAATTACCACCCAACATCACGATTGATGCAAAAACGGGATAGATCCTGCCTCACAATACTCACAGTATAGCATGCAGAGACTCAAAGTGTCTAATTCGAGCCTGTAACAGTGAAAAAAATCGCTTTTTCTTCGTGCTCCAGGTTCCTTCTCATCCTCATTTAAATTCTTAGACTGATAGATTTACTAGTGCGTTCTCTGAATGCCATCAAAAAAAGTGAATGGTTCGGCTTTAGCCATTCATGTTAATGGCAAACGTCTCTGGTTGATTCGGATCGTACACTGAACTCAGTGCAGGTCAAATTGATTTTTTGGGGAAATAATTAAATTTACCATTGTTTCGAGACTGGACTAAATAACGCCGCTCAATTCAATTAAGCGGCGTTTGTAACCGTAATCTTAAAATAGCGATCGACTAATGAGCGTGACCGTGGTCATGATCATAAGAGGGAATTTCTCCATTAAAGGATTTGCCATCGATTTCCAGTACCAGTCGAGCAGTGACATCGTCTTTATCTAACAGCTCACCTAATTTTTTGTCCTGTGTGCGGAATCGAGAAGATTGCCCCTTGGGATCGCTCGACTCAGGTGCAGCGGTCAATGTAAATTGTTGCCCTTTGCCATCATGTTGGGCATTGATCAACAGGCTTTCTGCTTTGATTGGAACACTCTTTTTCGCAGCGCCATCGAGAACATAAATGGTGATAGAACCATTTTTCTCATCATGTACCAGTTCAGCATGAAAAGCTTCTTTGCCCAACTCGATTAATGATCCATGGTGCGGCCCCTCGCTCGGATGGTCGTGTCCGTGATCATCCTGCATAGTTACATCAGCTGGTGCAGATTCTTCAAACGTTTTACCTTGATCTTTTTCAGAGTTACAACCTGCCAGTGACAAACTCGCGGTAGTAATTGCCATAGTAAAAAGTATCGTCAATTTGTTTTCCATCGTTCAAATCCTTTTTAAAAATTGTGTTGTGTTTTCTTTCATAGCATCATTTACTGTTGATCTTTGTCTGGATTGTTTTATCTAAACATGGTTTGGAAATTTTTCATTTTCTTCGATCAGCGGAATCTCAACTGAACTTTGTTCTACAATTTTGGCACCTGCTTTACGGCCAAAGTTCCAGAACAACGCCGGACGGATAAAAAATTCTAAAATGGTACTGCTGAGCAACCCGCCGATGATCACTGTTGCCACGGGGTACAAAATCTCTTTGCCAGCTTCTCCCTGAGACATCGCTAGAGGAACCAGGCCGATACCTGAGGTGAGAGCCGTCATAAGTACCGGAGCCAGACGTTCTTGACCGGCTCTGATGATCATTTCGCGAGTCCAGTCTTCACCTTCGTACTTCACGAGGTGCAGATAATGATTCAATAGTAGAATTCCGTTACGGGATGCGATTCCTCCCAGTGAAATAAACCCTACCATCGCCGCGATGGTCAGAGTTTGTCCGGTTACGACCAGCGCGATAACCGACCCGATAAAAGCCATCGGTAGCGCAGCCATCACCTGAAATGAGAAATTAGCCGAGCGGAACATGGTAATCAGGACCAGGAACACACCCAGCATTGAAACCAGAAAAAGTGCGGAGATCATACGCGACGCAGATTGCTGGTTCTCAAACTGACCGCTGTATTCTACAAAATATCCGGCTGGCAGCGCTTCAATAATCGGTTCCTGTTTCTTTTGAATATCTTTTACAACGTCAACCAGTCCACGACCAGATACGTTACACTGCACAATGATGCGCTTTTGAACCTTTTCCCGATTGATCGTATTCGGTCCGGAAGAAGCAGAAATATCTGCAACCGACGAAAGAGGCGTTGTTCCACCATTGGGCAAATCAATCGAAAGTCGTTTCAATGCCTGCAGGTCTTCTCGATATTTCTCATCCATTCGAATCAACAGATCAAACTTACGCTGACCCTGCAAGACATGCGAAACCACCAGACCATTCATTGCTGTTTCGATATATTCATTTACGTAAGCCGGAGTTAAGCCGTATAGCTCCAGTTTATCTCGATTCAGTTTGATTTGAAGTTGGGGGATTTCGACCTGAGGTTCCACAAGCACATCGGTAACCCCGGGCACTGATTTCATTTCCGCTTCCATTTTTTTGGCGGTATTACGTAAAACCGTTAGGTCTTCGCCATAAATTTTGATGCCAACTTGCGCTTTCACTCCTGAAACCATATGGGAAATCAAGTGCGCTAATGGCTGCTCTACTGAGATCACAATTCCCGGTATATCCTCCATCGACTTGCGAATGTCATTGAGAACGGTTTCACGACTCCGGTCCGAATTCGGATCAAAGGTGATAATAAATTCAGAAATGTTAACACCCTCAGCGTGTTCATCGAGTTCGGCCCGACCGGTTCTTCTGGAAAAAGCAGCAACTCCTTCAATTTTTTTCAGGCGGTCCATCACGGTATCTGAAATTTCGTTCGATTTTCGAAGTGAGGTTCCCGGCGGTAATACGACATTCAGCTGCGCCACTCCTTCATTAAAGGGCGGCAGAAAATCGCGTTCTAATTGGGATAAAAACAGAAAGGCAATCGCAACACCGACAACTCCCAGCAGCAATATTGGTTTGGATAAACGAATGCTGAAACTGATGGCGTAACCGGCGCCCCATTTTAGAAAACGCAATAGCGGTCCATCCTGATGAGTCTGCTTCGCTGACTCGGAGTCAGGTATGACCGGCGAACCAAATTTTTTACCAAGAAGCCAATAGCAAAGTACAGGAGTCAGAGTAAGGGAAACCAGAAGTGAAGAAAGGATCGATACAATATAAGCCACTCCCAGCGGAGCAAATAAACGTCCTTCCATTCCCGACAAGGCAAACAGCGGCAGAAAAACAAGGACCACAATCAATGTACCAAACACAATCGAGTTACGAATTTCACAACTTGCTTGAAATACTACGAGCAAAATTGGCTTGGGCTCTTTCTGAAATCGATTTTCCTGTAGTCGGCGAAAAATATTTTCCACATCAACAATCGCGTCATCCACGAGCTCCCCGATGGCAACCGCTAACCCTCCTAACGTCATGGTGTTGATGGAGAGGCCAAAGATAGAAAAAATAATAGCCGTCACTTCAATCGAAAGTGGAATCGCTGTTAACGTGATGAATGTTGTCCGAAAATTCATCAGGAACTGAAACAGAATGATGACAACCAGAATGCCGCCATCCATCAAAGCTTCGATGACATTTTCAATCGAACGTTCGATAAAGGATTTCTGAGAGTAGAGTTCTGGCTGAATTCGAATATCGGCAGGTAAAGAAGGTTTGAGATCTTTGAGAGCCTGCAAAACATTCCGGGCTACTCGTCGCGTGTCAGCATCAGGTTGCTTGTTAACCGTAAGTACAACAGCGGATCCGCCGGCAAATGAACCATCTTCCTGTTTCACAAATGCAGAACTGTCACCCCGTTTAACCTGTGCTCCTTCAATAACTTTAGCGACCTGTGACAATACGACAGGACGACCTTTTCGCGTGGTAATCACCACTTTTTCCAGGTCCTTAAGTGTCTGGATTCGTCCCAGCGCCCGGACCAGAAATTCATTAGGTCCCTGCTCATCCAGATAACCCCCTGTGGCATTCTCATTGCTCTCTTCACAAGCCTTTCTGACGTCATGTAAAGTAATACCGTATCGGACAAGAGATTCAGGATTGACGAGTACCTGAAACTGCTTTCGTCCGCCTCCCATCGTGAAGACCTGAGACACGCCGGGGATTGTCAATAAACGTTGACGTACTACCCAATCGGCTAATGTTCGAACTTCTAATGGCGATGTCTTATCATCTTCACTCCACATCCCCAACATCATGATTTGTCCCATGATCGATGAGATCGGAGCTAACTGCGGTTTGATTCCATCCGGGAGCTGTTCGGTGACAAGCTGTAGGCGTTCATTGACAACTTGCCGATCATTGTAAATATCAGTCCCCCACTCAAACTCCACATAGATAATGGAAATTCCGACCCCTGATGAACTTCGAACGGCTTGAACTCCCGTTGCTCCATTCAACGTGGTTTCCAGTGGAAATGTAATGAGTGACTCTACTTCTTCCGGAGCCATTCCAGGTGCTTCGGTCATCACAACAACACGCGGGCGATTGAGATTAGGGAACACATCAATTCCCATGCTAAATGCCTGCCAGGTCCCAAATCCAATCAGAAACAGCGAGAACGCAAGCGTTAAATGTCGCTGTTTAAGTGAAAATCGAATTATTGCATTCAACATATTTCTAATCCAGACAGGGGACGTACTTTAAAGAAACAACACGCAGCTGTACTAAACTTGATTAATGAGTATGACCTGCATGAGGATCAGCGCCCCCGCCCGCTTTATTTTTCAAAGCCATTTGCAGTTGATGAGCACCAGCAAGTGCAATTTTGTCGCCCGGAAAAATAGAACCGTCATTTTCAATTACAGCCCACAACTGGTCCTGATACAGAACATGAACCGGTCGCCGATCCAGGTGATCTCCATTTTCCTGAAATACGAAATGCTCTGCTCCTTCACTGGCAATAGCCTCCACCGGTAAAACAATTTGTTTTTCCCAGGTCTCAACCGGAATTCGGAGCTGCATTCGTTGCCCAGGCTTGAATTGCCAGGTGATAAATCGAATTCCATTCTTTCGTATAATATCATTATGTATCTTATTAGGCAGATTCACAAAAACAGAAAATGTTCGCGCATCAGTCTCGATCTGATTATCGAGGTAATCGATTTTGAGATTGTCGATTACTTTTTTCTTTTTGTCATTTGCCTCCTGTATTGCCTGCACAGACCATTTTTTGACCATACAACGTGTTATCTCATCTGCTTCCTGCTCAAATGCTTGCCCTTTGAGATACAGATCACTGTAGTCGGCTAAAACACACAAAGTATCTCCCGCTTGCACAAAATCACCTTTATCAACATTCATCGCTTGAACAATGAACTGTTTATTAAGTGGAACTTTTTTGGGAGCCTTTGTTGTCGAAGGATTGACTGATACCCGTCGGATTTGATGGTTAGGAAGTTGTACTTCACCCGACTGATCATTGAGATCGGGAACGTAAATTTGATGTGATTTGATTAGATGACGTGTTTTCACAATTTGATCGACTTGAGCATTACTGAATCCATGTAACAAGAGTGCCTCGCGTTGTGCTTTTAAAATGGCTTCCAGTTTTTCCTTGGCATACTCGCGTTCCAAAAGAACTTTACCGGCGATGACTCCCCGATTTGTTATCACCTGAATTCGGGCAATTTCTTTATTTTCAACATCGAGTTCACCCAGCGTTTTCAAATAGGCTGTCTGAGCCTGTACAAGATCTTCATGGGTTAAACGGATCTTGAATAACTCACGACCAGCTTGAACTGCTTCGCCGGAAGTAACATTCACGTTCGTCACAATCCCAGTCATAGGAGCCACGATAGTCAGCCTGGTTTTACCAGGACGTTCGACAACAATCGCAGGAATCGAAATGGTACGCGTGAATGATTGAAGCTTCACAGGAATCAGTTTATCTGGTGTCAGCCCGATATTTTTTCGGGCCTGATCAGATAATTCCAGAGAATCAGCTTCGTCGTGTCCGGCGTGATCGTGACCATGCGCGTCTTCACCAGAATGGGCGTCCGTTTTATCGAGGTCCATATTCTGAGTACTGTTGGCGTTGCCGGGTTGCGTCCAGTTTTTTACTACCGGGAGCCACTGTTCCTGAGAAGTCCAAAGCAGTAGTCCGATCGGAATCAGAACGACGAATGACGTAATCAGTTTCCAGTTCTCTTTCATCTTTGAATTATTCATCACAGGCCTCTACTCAGTGAGCCGCATACAGTGTTCAATCAGTGCGCAAATGGGAGTCATAAAATTGAATCAGGTTGCTGATCGATTGTGCTGAAATTTGCAATATATCAGCGCAATACGAAACCAGATCGAAGATGAGAGGATGAGCTGATTAGATCAGCCAGACCGAAGTTTGTATCTGCGCGCATACCCCTGGCGCAGAACCGGATCTGAGGGTGCTGGTTTTAAGCATGGTTAGAATGTACTGTTTTTCCTGTGAGGAAAACAGAAAATTCAACGGGGGCAATAGATTCACAAGCTGAGTCGTTACTTCGTGTAGTTTCACTGACGTTGATGTCAGATACGAGCAACGGCCTTCCTGACACAAATCGGTATCCGGACTGACAGGAAAATCTTCCGTGGTCATATCAACCGTTGTTATCGCATCCGAAACGTGAGCCGAATCATCGGAATGGTTGTGGTGAGCATGGTCGTGATGCGCATGTTCTGAGTGCTCGCAGATGGCAACGGTTTGGCAAGAATTCAGATTACCGGCATGACAGTCGTGCGCATGATGCCACCCGCAGCCCAGTAAAGTGTGGGTCAGCATGGCAAAAAACATCGAAATGACTGTCAAACGTTGAATCATAAAGCCCTCTAAAATGTGTGATTTCTGTTTGAATCATGTCACGAAAAAGTAAAAGTGTCAAGATATCTCTAAAAGAGAGCAAAAAAGAGACCAACGAGTCAGAAAACTAAATACCATTCATAAGTCACGAATGAGATACACTTTAGAGTGTTCACATGATACATTCAAATCATGCCTCATTAGCAGGAGACTGTCAAAAGTTTGAATGGATTGTATTCAATCTGACTCTTAGATTTTTGAATCTTGAAATACGAATAGATTTTCCTGAGAGATTGACTTGTCACTGTGTATCAAAGTACGATCCTGACAAGGTCTACAAATCTACATCTCGATCCGGCATTGAAGGAGTTATTTGTGTCTGCAAAATTTCGTGTATTAATTACTGATCGTGCCTGGCCAGATTGTGAGGTCGAACGAAAAGAATTAGCGCTTGTTGATGCTGATGTCATCGAAGCTCCACCTGGCGCAGATGAACAGACACTCATCAGGCATGCAACCGGAGTTGATGCCATAGCCACTTGTTGGGCACCTGTCACGAAAGCGGTAATAGCAGCAGCACCCGATTGCAAGACGATTGCGCGGTTGGGAATTGGTCTGGATAATATCGATGTCCAATACGCTACTGCTCGTAAAATTCCAGTTACCAATGTTCCTGACTACTGCATTCCTGAAGTGGCAGACCATGCGATTGCGTTAATGCTGGCCAGTCTGCGAAATATTGCCTTTTTTCATCATCAAACAAAACAGGCAATATATAATCTGGCGGCTGCACCGCTACCACGCCGAGTCAGCTCGTTGACTATGGGGGTGTTTGGTTTTGGTCTGACAGGCCGCGCTGTTGCTGAGCGTGCACGTGCTTTTGGTATGAATGTGATCGCTACTAATTCTTCTGGCAATGACTATGGGACGGAAACTGCGATGGTCCCTTTTTCGGAACTGATTCAGAAGAGTGATGTGATCTCGATTCATGCACCGCTGACGGACTCGACACATCACCAATTTGATGAAAGTGCATTTGGAAAAATGAAGCCAAACGCTTTAATCATCAATACTTCCAGAGGGGCGCTGATTGATTTTGATGCATTGAAGTCTGCCATTGAAAACGAACGCATTGCGGGAGCCGCCCTGGACGTATTTGACCCTGAACCACCCGATCTGAACGATGCTTTCTTCAAGGATGAACGGGTCATTGCCACCCCACATGCTGCATTCATTTCGCAGGAATCACTGGACGAACTTCGACAACAGGCAGCCCGCCAGGTGGCAGATATTCTTGTTGGCAGGGAAACCACGAATGTCGTTAACCCGACAGTACTTGAATAATCGATACCATCCGCATAAAGATGTTGAAAAATAACATCATTGAATCAGTGAAACCCAGTAAAGCTGCTTAAAAATAAGCTAGGCTAAATATAGTCGTCCTTTCTTTTTAGCTTAAATTTTCAGTTTGAAAGGTTTATTGATTCAGGTAAAAATGGATGGACTCCAAACGTAACGCTCCCCAATCTGATTTAAAAAAGCAGACGATCGCATCGAAGCCTGCTCAGGAATCGAATTCGAATCGCAGGGAGAAACGTACGTCTTCACATTCCAGGTCCACTTCAACTCCACATGACAAAACATCTCCGTCTGAGACAAACTCAAATCCCAAAGTCGTGACTGATTCTCAAATCGAAGAACTAGAATCAACATTACAAGAAAAAGAACAGTTGATTGTTGTTCTCACAGAACGATTGTGGCAAGTCGCAGAAGAACTCGGTCGCAGGCAAAACAGTGATAAAGATTCGCAACGAGTCCTGGACGAAAATAACCGAGTCAAAGAGCAAATTCAAGAACTGGAAAATGCGCTCGAAGAAAAAGAACTTCTTGTTATCGCGTTGACGGAGCGGCTGGAGCAAGCCGCTGAGCAACTGGACCGCAGGCATCGCACTGGTGCGGATCGTGGGATGATGATTGCAACTGGTGTTCCTCATGAGGTGATTGAAGAACAACAAAAGATATCGCAAGACTTGCAAGCGTTTCTGGAACAAACTCAAGGATCTGAAACAGGGGAATCACTGGCGCGTATAGAGTTGCAAATCAATGAACTCAAACAGATCATGGAAGCGGGATTCGAGAAAGGAACCGTTTCCCCCAAACCTTCCAGCCTGGTTGAATATCTCGCCTCACCGAATATTGAAAGCCCCGCTGAGGAATTGCTGAATCCGGAACAAGAGCAGAGCCAGGAACCTCAGTCAACAGAACAAGTCGCCTCCACCTCTCCCGAACAGACGCTTGATGAAGAACATTTACAACCTGATAATGAGCAGTCTGCAAGTGGCTGGGAAGCGATGAAAGCAAAACTGCTTGCCGGTCAGGGGGTCGATGTCAGTACGGATCTTGTCAACACTCCAGAACCACCTGCTGCCGCTCCATTGGAAGTACAACCGCCACCGCCGACGGAGCAGTCCTTCTCAGGCTCTTCTGACACAAGACAACGAACGTTGGCTAGTTATAAACCAGCCTTACCGGCGGCACCCCTTGAAATTCAAGAAGGACATGCATCTCAAGACCAGTTGATTCAAGCAATTAGAGATCGAGATGAATATATCAGCCTTTTGATCAAGCGAGTGCGAGAAGCGGAAACGGCAGTCATTCCCGTGCATTGGGAACAAATCAACAATGCACCTGCGGAACTGATTGAGAAATTGCAGGTGTTGCACCACGAACTTGAACATAACCTTGGATTAGCTGAGGTCGAAATTTCAATTGAACGAGCGCGGCTTTCACGAACTGAATCAATGCTTCAGAATCGCGAAGAACAAATTCGCAAAAAGGAAAAGCAAATGGGTTTGAATCTGGATCGTTCAGAAGAAAAAATTGAGAAAAATGAGCTGGATGATGAACAGAAAAAACGCTGGCTTGGTTTTCTTAATTAACGTGATCCTGCTTCGTATTTCCGACTATAGGATTCATTATTCCTGGTTTCGAGTGATGCAATAATTTTGGAGTTCGAGAAACGACTCCTTTATCGTTTCTAAAAACTGTTGAGACGATTCAGGATTGGGTAATTCCTCTCCAATAATCACATCGCAGTTAAAAGGAACGAGTAACGCTTCGCCACGTGGTAATGCTCGACCTAGACCATGTAGCATCACCGGTGTGACTCTGGTGTCGGTTCTATCGTTCACAATATGATAAATTCCTTTTTTGATTTCACTCATTTCTTCCGGGTTTCCACGACTTCCTTCCGGAAACAGAATGAGAACATCGCCATTGTCTAATGCAGCATGACAAGCAGCAAACAACTCTTTTTTTCTTTGACGACCATCTCTTTTCAATGGAATGATACCAATACAATTGAGAGAGAACCAACTTCGAAAGCGATTGACGAGAAAGTAATCCGCGGCTGCAACCGGTCTGATTTTATGCAATTTCATGAGCGGGTAAAGACTCATCAAGACCATGGTGTCGAGGTGGCTGTTATGATTTGCAGCAATCACGGCTGGCCCATGTTGAGGTAAATTTTGTTTCCCTCGCAGATTTAAGCCGAGCACAACAAACACAATTGGCCTGACAATCATTGCGAAAAACAGGATTTTGAGAACGCGATCCATGCTCTAGAAATTCACATAATAGAGGAAGTGAAAAAATAACGGTGCCGTGAAAATTAAACTGTCGCAACGATCAAGAATTCCACCATGCCCTGGAATGAGTGTACCGCTATCCTTAATTTCCAGATCACGTTTGATGGATGAGATCACAACATCCCCAATAAATCCAGATACACTGATGAGTAAACCTGCCATCAGACTGAAGCGAAACGACATGGGTGTCAAAAAAGGACCGACAAATCCAGAAACGATTGAAATCGTCAATACACCACCTGAAAAACCTTCCCAGGTTTTATTAGGACTGACTTTGGGAATGATCTTGTGTTTGCCCAACATCTTGCCCCAGATATACTGGCAAACATCATTAAACTGTGTCATGAAAAGTAAAAAGATCACAAGACCCATGTTGCCTGCTTCAATATTTTTTACTGGTAACACCAGCAAATAGGCGATATGACTCAGACAGAAGACCGTCAGCATGACAGCCCAATGGATGATGCCTGCAGAATGAATAAAGCCTTTGGTTTCTCCAATCAAAACCATTCTCATCGGTAATAACAAAAAGATGTAGACTGGAATGAAGACAATAAACATCCCGTACCAGGCAATGCTGACCAGATAATATTGGATCGGAATCGATAGGTAAGCCCAGAATAGAACGCGTCTGTCTGCCTGACGTGTCGGTACAATTGAGAAAAATTCTTTTAATGCCAGGAAGCTGATAAAGGCAAACAGAATAATCGCCGTTGTTTGACTCACCACTAAGCAGACAAATATGATACCAATCATCCACCACCAGGACCGAATACGTTGACGCAACTCCGTATAATCTTTCTCAGGTTTAATCCGGGCAAGAATGATGCGGCAGGTTGTTGCAATCAGCAGCAATCCCAACACAACCAGCATGGCATAGAACGAGTGTTTTGGGATTTCAAACATGCTTACGCTTCCCACTTTCCACGGCGACCATACCATCGAATCGATTGCATAACAACCGACTTCGAACAGACAAACCGGTCAGAATCAATAGCCACCAACGCTCATGCCGATCGAAGAGTAAGAAACAACCGGCAGAGAATGCAGCAAAAAAAGTACTCGAAATCGAGATTTGATTCGGCGTGATCTTCTTACCAGTCAAGAAGCGTGCAAACGTGTTGATCAATAGAACGTCTCTGATTTTCAAGGGGCGTCTTGAACTCTGATTACTCATATTGGCCGCTTCCCTGCTGATGGATTTTGAGTAATTTATATGAGGTATAAAGACAAAAGGAAAATGCAACACAGAGAGCGGGAATAATTGTATAAAAAATGCGTGGTGTTCCCATTAAAGTGTGAACTTGTATCAGGCACAGACACGTGAAGAAATTTACCAGAATTGCAGGAAACAGCACCTTCATTACTGGATTTTCAATTCGATGAAACAAGAAGGTCACTGCCTGGACCATGAAGAGTGTCATCATAAAACTGGCTGTCCCCTGCGTTATCGCAGAGACCAGACCCGATTCGCTTGGACCCTTCGAATTAACATAATAAGCCCAGCCACCCCACAGCGTAAACGCCAGAAAAGCTGAGAGGAAATTAAATAATTGAGACGTTCGAACGTTTTTTTTCATTAGGCAATAGTTACTTCTCAAGTTGTAAAATCATGTGGATCAGCTACCAGGCCGCATTCAATATTGGTAAAAGCGTCGAATGTACTTATCTAATAAAAAGTATACTGGTATGATTTGTATTCTCAAGCAAGTTCGAATCAAAAAGGGAGAAGAACAGTTACAGACAGTGTGTTAATATTGATTTTCTAATTTCAAGGACGACTATGATAATCCGAATTAAACAATTCTATTCAATCTGAAAGCCGAGCAATGTCTACAACAACATTACGATCCGATGCTGAAAAAATTACTCCGAAATTCAATATTGCTCTGTTTCTATTTACCGCTCTCGTGGGATTCATCAAATTCGAGGCATTGCCCAGGGTCAGTCTTGGCGGATTAATTCTCACATCATTTATAGACGTCATATTTAATATTGGTATTCTGCTGGTCTTTGCCTGGTTTCTTAAAGAATTCTGGCATAGATTGCTGTCAGACCTCTTCCAGATCAGAAATATTAACTATCAGGAAGCGATAGCAATAGTACTCATACTGAGCATAGTTTTGAACGCATAGTCAGAGCGAATCACCCTTCACCAAACGAAACCTTTTGCATCCCCATCACTGATTCAACTCACTCAGCTGTGAATTGGTTTCTGAGAAATTTCAAACCATCGGGAAAAACTGCACGCCCAATAAAAAAAAAAAAAAAAAAAAAAAAACGATGACAAAACCAGCGACACCCATCAAAGCGGTCATCGGTGAAATGTATTTTAATGTTTCTCTTTCCGTCATACCGCTCATTTTTCCGATAACCCAAAAACCGCTGTCGTTCATCCAGGAGATCGGTTTCGAACCACAGCCGATGGCCAGCGCCAGATAAACTGGATGAAAACCTAAGGTGGTCGATTCGGCTATGCCGCCGAGAATACCTACCGTAGTAATCATTGCAACTGTCGACGAACCCTGTGCAGTGCGAATAGCGGTCGTAATCAAAAATGCAAATGTGATCAGCATGATCGGAGAAACTTGTGGCAAGGATTCGATCAAATTACTTACCCCCGTTTGTTGAAGAACACCACCAAAAGCACCGCCGGCTGCAGTAATCAAGATGATCACGCCTCCCGTCGACAACGAAGCCTGGATCGATTCGGAAAGTCCTGCCAGAGAAGATTTTTTCTGGTGGATCAGAGTTCCCAATGCTATCACTGTGGCAATTCCCAATGCCATGTTTTTGTTTCCTAATGTAAGGATCAAGGATTGCATGTCAGGAGAAATCGCGTTGCTTACTGATTTGAATTTGAGAATCGTAGACCCTGCGATTAAAACTACCGGCAGTAAAATTGGCAGGAGGGATAACCATAGTGATGGCAATTCATCCAGTTTGCTGGATGAAAGTTTTTGCAGGTCTTCCGTGGTAACATCTGCAGAATCCCTGAATGGCAATTCGTTGTATTTATTCATAAGAATTGCATACCCCAGACCAATCAATGCGGCAAAACTGCCAACAATCATTCCGGCGATCATCATGGTCGCAATATCCACACCCAATTGTTCCGCTACAAAAAGAGGACCGGGTGTAGGTGGGACCAGTGAATGTGCCATTGTTCCGCCCGTTACAATCGCTAATACATAGAGCAGATAGTTTTTGCCGGTACGAAATCGCATAGCTTTTCCAAGTGGAATCAGTAGATAAAAAACGGTATCAAAAAAGACGGGAATTGCCAAAGTAAATCCACTGACCATAAACGCCAGCGGTGCCAGTTTCTCGCCAACAAACGTGATTGCGGAACGTACTATTCGTTCGGCTGCTCCACTTTCTAGAAGGGACATGCCGATAATTGATGCAAGCGCAATCAGAATTCCAATTTTCGCACAGGTAGAACCAAAGCCTGCAGCCACTCGTTCACCCACGGATTGCTTACCCTGCGTTATTGCGGCGTCATAGTTTGCGGGAGTCACCGCAAAATCCTCGATTTTGATCTGGCCGCTGGCAGACCCTTCTCGAATATTTAAGTCAGCGATCGCAATTCGTTTTCCCTTTTCTGTGAATTGAGCAGTGACGCGTGTGACTTCTGTTTCTGCGATAGGAATCAGGGGAAATTTGGGGTCGTCACGTCCCATGATGAGAAGTAACATCCCTGGTTGAATAGAACCTGGCTTACTGATTTCGATTTTAAGATTTTGATTGTTTTCACTGACTTCGTTCAATTTCAGTCTGTTTTTTCTGAGAACAGTTTCTTCAATTTGTGCCGCGGGCGTTAAGAGTCCCACACAGATTGCCCCCGCCAGCAAGGCCAGGAAGGCATGCAGCCGAAAAAAGAGCACACCACCAATGACGATGGCTACACCTGAAAAAATGATCGCTAATACTAAAGTGCTCTGTTCCATTGTGTGGCCTGTCTGCATTTCTGCTTCAGATTTTATTATTTCTCGAAAAATCAAAAATTATTCGAGACTTTTAGATTCGGAGAGGGTTAAATTGGGGTCAGCCAGTCATTTGAGTCTGTCTGACTCCTGGATCGACTAAACGATTCACTTGTTCCAATTCTTATCAGGTAAAAAGTCATGCTGAGTATTTCTGCCAAACGAACGATGCAAAGTATTTGCTTTTTTCTATTTGCACTATCGATCCTATTATGCCACTCTTCCACATTCGCAGCAACAAAGAGTGACTCTCAATCGACAAAAGGTCAAAGAGTTGATGAATTCTCCATGGCGCAGAAGGTCGATCAGCTCATAGAAGCAGAACTTCAAAAATCAAAGGTCAAACCAGCACAAATCGCCAATGATGAAGACTTTCTTCGTCGGGTCACTTTTGATCTGGCTGGCAAAATGCCGACTTCTTCTGAGGTCATCCTGTTTGGTTTGGATTCCAACCCAGATAAACGTAAGACCCGGATCAATGAACTGCTTAGTTCAGATAACTATGCAGTCAACTGGGCACGTTATTGGCGTGATGTGATCTACCTGCGTGCGACAAATGCTCGTTCCCGAATTAATCAGTCCGAATTCGAAGCATGGATGACAACCCAACTCGATAAAAACAAAAGCTGGGATGAAATCGCCACCAATTTACTGACTGCGACCGGGGATGTACGTGAAATGGAAGTACCGCGCTCATCTTTGCACATGGAGGTGATCCCGCTGAATTAGCCGCCGAAACCTCTCGCATCTTTTTGGGTATCCAGATTCAGTGTGCAAACTGCCACGATCATCCCACTGACAAATGGAAACGTGACAGTTTCCATAAACTTGCGGCATTCTTCCCGCGCGTGCGAGTGCGTCCCGTTCGTGATGCGATGCCCCGTTCCTTCGAAGTCGTCTCAGTGGATCAAGGTAGTCAATATGATCGACGCCTGAAAATGTTTGAAGATCCCTCACCTCTGTTTAAAGCATTCGACCGTAACCGTGATGGCAAATTGACGGAAACAGAAGTCAAGCGAACCCGCTTAGCACGAAACTTCGATCAAATGCTGACGCGAGGTGACATCAATGCAGATAAAGCACTGACAATCGAAGAGATTAAAAATATTGCTCTACCGGCAAATACAAGACGTGCGACCCCCGAATATCTGATGCCTGATTTAAACAATCCGACAGCTGCCGGTAAGGTTGTTCACCCGGTGTTGTTTGTTGGAACAAAAGCTTCACCAAAAGGATTGAAAGATTTAGAACGACGGGAAACACTCTCAAAATATCTCACATCGAAATCGAATCCCTGGTTCTCTCGAGCCATTGTGAATCGTATCTGGGCGGAAATGCTGGGTGAAGGATTTTATATGCCCATTGATGATATTGGCCCCGAACGCAGTGCCGTTTATCCTGAAGTGATCGCAGCTCTGGCGGATGGTTTCACAGCGAGTGGCTATGATCTGAAATGGCTCTACCGCACAATTACAAATACGAGTGCCTATCAACGACAAATGCAAACAAAAAAACCGGGAGAATTCCGGATTCCGTTTGCTGCACAATCTCCCACACGCTTAAGAGGCGATCAAGTTTTTACAGCGATCACTCAGGTATTTGGTGTGGAAGACCTGCAGGCAAGCCGTAACACGCGTGATCGACGGAACCGCGGAAATCGAACTGCTCGCGATCAATTCAGTAATCTATTCACCTATGATCCTTCAACGGCGCAGGATGAGATCACCGGCGATGTTC
>CALOEF010000048.1:0-19207 GCA_942492165.1 uncultured Planctomycetaceae bacterium | reverse complement strand
ACCATGAGGACTGGAAGGGCATACTAATCCAGGTACTCGCAATGTAGTAAAGATGGCCTGTAAACCAGAATGCGCCCAAAAACTACTGGCGAAACTAACCTGATTGTAAGCAGGAGCCTGATCCATATAAGGCAGTAACCCAACTCTCCAGTTAGGGCCACGACTGTTTTTCAATCCACCAATGGGAAACGTGGTAAAGACATCGTGGTAGTTATGCAGTGCCAATCCAATTTGCTTCATGTTGTTTTTACATTGAGACCGCCGCGCTGCTTCACGAGCCTGCTGGACAGCCGGCAACAATAAAGCAATCAGAATGGCGATAATGGCAATCACCACCAGCAACTCAATTAATGTAAAACCATGCCGCTTTCGTTTTAAATGTTTCATGAAATACCCCTTAAATAAATTAAAAAAAGAAATGAAATCATGCACCAAATATTTGATGCTTTTTGACATGCAAGAATTATGAAAAAAATAGATTACTCTAATTTATTACTATAGCAATATTATTTATTAATTCAAAAAATTAATGTGTTTTCACGTATTAAAATAAGCAATGGCACCGATACGCAAATACATGTAGATTCATTTATTCAGAACTATCCATTTGATATTTCTGCTTATCTACTCAGCAAAAGGACCACGTGTTAAGCGTCCGCGAGATGGCCATTGCGTAGAATAATAGAATCGCCTTCCATGCAGGGAAAGCAGACTCCCTGCCGTCGATTCAAAATATTACAAAACAGAAGCCGACTGGAATTAGCAGGTATTGCAGAATTCCAAATGTGGCACACAGTCCTCTCAGACTGTTCCAGGTTTGTATTTCTGCTTCTCTATTTAACAGGGCGCCTTCGAGTTCCTGTTTCTCAGCTGCAGTAAATTCACTGTTTAAGCCTTGCTCTCTCTCTCCCTGTAATTTCGAGCTTTGTTAAGTCTCACCATCTTGATGTTGGTAGTTCTCCACTTAGGATAAGCGCCTGCCTTTATTTTCTGTCGAAGTAAATAAGACCCATTCGTGATTAAGATGGGAGAGGAATCACCGTTTGTGATTCAAAGAGGTGATATAGATCACGTTCTAAAATGGGTGACACCAAATATAATTCACACTCACCCGTTACCTGATTTGGAGCTTATATTGAATGTTCCATTCCCTATTACTTCAATTTTGTCATGAATTTTCGTTTTTTCATATGTTCAACAAGCTAATCTGACAATTCGCTCCCCAAAGCCTTTGCGTTGCCGAACTTTCGTTTCATAATGCGGGTCCTGATTTCTGTCTGATCGTATGCCTTTTTTTTGATGTTGTCCCATGTCCCGTGGTGATTCTCATTCTGCTGCTGCTGACGCTGGTTCTGCCAGTGAGAGTGCTACCTCTGCGCTGTCGGAACTACCGGCTTTGATCACTAAAGCGATGGCCGGAGACCAGTTTCGGTTTTCACAACGACTGCGTTCGATTCGTCAAGCGAAGAAAAACCAGAAACCGTTCGACAAAAGTTTGAAGCGCCTGCGTGAGGAGTTAGAGAAATCGCTCGCACGCCGCGAGGCGCGTTTAAAGCAGTGTCCGCAGATTACCTTCGACAAGAGTCTTCCCATTCATGAAGAATTGGAAACAATCAAACAAACGATCGAAGCGAATCAAGTGGTGATTGTTTGTGGCGAAACGGGTTCGGGTAAATCAACGCAGCTGCCGAAGCTCTTGCTGTCGATGGGTCGCGGCATTGCCGGCTTGATTGGTCATACCCAACCGCGGCGGATTGCTGCCCGCTCTGTTTGTGCACGAATCTCGGAAGAACTGAGCCGCGAACAGGGAACGGCTTGCGGCTTTAAAATTCGCTTTACAGATACGACGAACCCGAATACCTATATCAAACTGATGACTGACGGTATTCTATTGGCGGAAACACAAACGGATCGTTTCTTGAATCAGTACGATACGATCATTATTGACGAAGCCCACGAACGTTCGTTGAACATTGATTTTCTGCTCGGCTTCCTCAAACGCCTGCTTCCCAAGCGTAAAGACCTGCGTGTAATTATCACGTCTGCCACCATAGACGCAGACCGCTTCAGCGAACATTTTTCTACGAACGACAAACCAGCGCCGATCCTGAATGTGACCGGCAGAACGTATCCGGTGGAAATTCGCTATCGTCCGCTCGATGCAGAGCCGAAAGAGAAAATTCAGCCGAAACAACGGGCGAATGAGGCTGACGAACAATCGTTGCTGGCAGATGCCGTCAACGAGCTGGCGGCTATTGATGATGGTGACATTCTGATTTTTGTACCCACGGAATGGGATATACGTGAAACCGCCAAACTGTTGCGGGGTCGATCGATCATTGGTGATGACGGAGGACGGCAGACAGAAATCGTGCCCCTGTATGGCAGGTTGTCTACGGCGGAACAGAATAAAGTTTTTCGATCCTCGTCGTATCGACGGATTGTGATTGCGACCAATGTTGCGGAATCATCGATCACGGTTCCCGGCATTCGATATGTAATCGATACAGGGCTGGCACGCATCAGTCGTTATTCAAGTCGTTCGCAGGTACAGCGATTGCCGATTGAAGCGGTTTCACAAGCTTCCGCCAATCAGCGGGCGGGTCGCTGTGGTCGTGTAGCACCCGGGATTTGTATTCGTCTTTATAGCGAAGTGGATTACAACAGTCGCGATGAATATACTTCGCCCGAAATCCTGCGCACCAATCTGGCATCGGTCATTCTGCAAACACTGACGATGAAACTGGGGGCCATTGAAGAGTTTCCTTTTATTAATCCGCCCAGATCGGTCGCTATTCGAGACGGTTATAATACATTATTCGAACTGGGTGCCATTGATTCGCATCACCGCTTGACTGACATTGGTCGACAACTCAGTCGCTTACCCGTTGACCCCCGTATTGCTCGCATGATACTGGCGGCTCATGATGAAAATTGTCTGCACGAAATCCTGATTATCGCAGCGGCTCTGGAATTACAAGATCCGCGCGAACGGCCCATTGACAAACAGCAGGCAGCGGATGAAGCCCATTTGCCATTCCGTGACACTGATTCTGATTTTCTCAGCTATCTCAAACTGTGGGACTTTTATCACAAACTCAAAGAAGATCTATCTCATAGTCGAGTTCGCAAGGCGTGTGTGCAGAACTTTCTATCGTATAATCGACTACGGGAATGGGCCGACATCTTTCGTCAGTTGAGACAACTGGTGGAAGAAACAGGATTAAAAATCCATCCACGCAAAGACGATTCAGCTTCCATCCATCGCGCGCTGCTGCCTGGTTTTCTTTCCAACATCGCCATGCGTTCGGATACGAACGAATATACGGGATCGGGACAGCAAAAATACTTTCTCTGGCCCGGCTCAGGGATCTTCGAGAAAAAACCAAAATGGATTATCTCAGCAGAATTGATTGAAACCAGCAAACGCTATGCACGCACGGTCGCGAAGATCGCTCCCAACTGGATCGAACCTGCGGCAGGTCATTTGGTCAAAAAGAGCTGGAGTGATCCGCGTTGGAATGGAGATGCTGCCTCGGCTGTGGCAACGGAAAAAGTAACCCTGTTCGGACTGACAATTGTGCCTGGTCGTTCTGTGCATTATGGAAAAATCGATCCTGATCAATCGCGGACTTTAATGCTGCAATATGGACTGATCGAAGGAGACATTAATCTAAAAATTGATTTCCTGACGCACAATCAGAACTTTCTGGAAGCGCTCGAACAGCAACAAGCCAGGTCACGACGTTATGATCTGATTCCTTCGCAGGAACAGCAATTCGCGTTTTATGATGAGCGTATTCCCGCTGATGTCTTCGATGGTGTCAGTTTGAAAAAATGGTGGAAAGTCGCCAACAGAAAAACACCGACACTGCTTAACATGCGGCTGGAAGATTTTTTCGAAGAACAAACACAGGATATCGACGAAACGGAATTTCCTGACGCACTCAACATGGGGAAAATGCAGTTTCCGTTGGAATACCATCTGGAGCCAGGCGCTGAAGAAGATGGTGTTACCGTTTCGATACCCCAGGAAAGTCTGAATCAGCTTTCGCCGCATCGACTGGGCTGGCTGGTGCCGGGGCTGTTGGAAGAAAAAGTGGCCGCCATGATCAAAGCATTGCCGAAATCGGTGCGCCGCATGCTGGTGCCGGCTCCTGAGACGGCACGAGAAGTGGTTAGCAAACTCGAATTTGGCAAGGGTTCGTTCGAGGAGACGGTAGCAGAGATGTTGTCGCAAATTTCAGGAGAGCCAATCACAGCCGACCTGTTTGAGATTCAGCGGTTGCCTCACCACTTGCAGATGAACATTCGCGTGCTTGATCAGGGAGGAGAGATCATAGCCAGTAAACGAAACTTGACAGAGTTACGCCGCGAATATGGTTCTAAAGCCGCTGACAGTTTTTCTTCCCTTTCCGATGATCACTGGAGTCAAAATGGATTAACGGACTGGTCATTCGGCAATTTTCCGGCAGAAGTTCAGATTCAACACGATAATCTCTCTCTTACCGGTTTTCCGAGTTTACTGGATGAAGGGAAATCGGTTGCACTTTGTTTACGGGATGCGCCCGAGCGCGCGGCTTATGAAACACGTTTTGGACTCAGACGATTGTTCGTTCTCGCCGAGCACCGAAAGTTGAAATCACAGATTGATCACCTGCCTGGCTTGAATCAGATGTCACTCTACGCGACTGCAATTGGCGGGATCAATTTCAAAGAACAGTTAATCGAGCTACTGGCGGAACGAACTTTATTTGGCCAGAAAGAACGGTTTCCACGCAGCGAAGATCAATATCGTCAGTTAGTGAAAGAATGGCGTAATCAAATTCCCGTCGCGGCACAGGACCTGGCGAGTCTGTTGCCTGAATTGCTTGCGCAGTATCATCGCATGAAAGTAACATTGGATAAAACCAGAGTCCCCGCCTGGAATGAACCCTTACATGACATGCGGGCTCAGCTCAACGCCATGATTAATGACCGTTTTCTTGTGAGTACACCTTACCCCTGGTTACAACAGTTCCCACGTTACCTGGAAGGGATGGAGGTGCGGCTGGGCAAACTGGGCGGCACGGGACTGAAACGTGATATCAGTAATATTCGAAGTATTTCACGGTACTTCGAACAATATTCTCAACGAGCCCGGCAGCACCATGACCGTGAGATTATCGATCCACAACTGATCAAATTTCGCTGGATGCTGGAAGAGTTCCGTGTCTCACTGTTTGCGCAAAAGCTGGGAACCGCTCTGAAAGTTTCGCCTAAAATTCTGGATCAGCAATGGTCGGCTGTAAGGGATTGAGTGCTGCCAAATTTTTGACACTGTCAGAACGGCTCGTTTTTTCTACCACGAAAAGCACGAAACACACGAAAAATTTTTAACTTTAGAGAGCACTGTTCTTTCACAATCATTCCGGGACGGTTCTGGCATGACTCTTTAAGAGATCAGATTAAATATTCGATCTGTCTGCTTTACTGCGCGGAAAACCAGTTCCTGATTTTCATCTCAAGCTGATATTGGATTTCGCTTATAATGCTGTGTTGGACTTGGGCTGTGTTGGGTTCGGTGAAATGAATTCAGTGAGACAACCTTTCAGCACGTTTTAGAACTGTCGAATAATTGTAAAGCATGTGTGCGGTTTCAACCACAAGACGAAGATGGCATGCATTCTATTTTTAATTGTGAATTCTCTTCAGGGGTTTGTGTGAATGCTAGCAATGTTAAGAATTTTATTGAGAGACAGGCAGGGGTCAAGATCTTTTATGCGCGGTTTTGTCGTGAATCGGGACATCGAGAGTCAGTTTACAGCACTTAGAGGCCTAAAATTGTCGCCAATAAGGGATGCACATTTTAAACTACTTCACAACATACAGCAGTAAACTTACGAAAAACAAGGCGTTTTTGATAGTGCGTGTATTCACAGGTGATGATAAGAGAATCGAATCAAATTTTCCCCACGCGCGCGACGCATAAAACGAAGTTATAAGTGGAGTCGGCTGTGTGTCAAGAGAAATTTAAAAGACTGTTTTTCTCTGGTTTTGTGGAACCAGAATAGACGTGAAAATGTCAAGTGCGATTTATATTGGAGCTTTTGAATCAAGGTACATCCAGCATTTTCAGTCAATTCATTGATTCTTCATAGTCATTAAATTCTTCAATCAATTGATTCACGGCTGTTGATGAACCGAGGGCAAAAATGCTGTCGCCGGCATTGAAAATTGTCGAACTGGGGGGAGGCGTTTGTGGTTCCTGATCAGGTTGGCAGATACCCACGATTATGATTCCTTTTTCACTGAAATCCGTTTCACTTAATTTTTTTCCACAATAGGGATTCTTCTGACTGAGTTGCAAGTCAGCGACCTGAAATCCGCCTATGTGTTTACTGGCAACTTCGACAAAATCTTCGACCGAGGGGTGAATCATGAACCGAGCAATTTTGACGGCACCACTGCGAAAGGGACTGACGACGCGTGTTGCGCCTGCGTGCTTAATTTTTTCGCCTGCTTTATCATCACTGGCACGAGCGATGATTTGAAAATCGGGATTCAACATGCGCGCAGTCAGAACGACATAAACATTATCGGCATCGCCGGGTAGTGCCGATGCCAGCGACCTGGCATGATCAATGCCGGCTCTTTTTAAAGTAAAATCATCAGTTGCATCACCAAAAATGTAAAACCAACCATGATTTTCACAAACGGACTGTAATCGATCTTCATTACTGTCAATGACGACAAAAGGTTTACCCCGTTCGTGAAGATATTCACAAATGGATTCCCCCATACGACCGATGCCACAAACAATGTAATGTCCACGTAATTTTGTAATTGCTTTCTGCATTCGCCGTAGCTCCAACATCGAACTCATCTGCTGTCGAACGATCCATTGACCGAGTTGGGAAACACTATATGTAAAAACCCCCAAACCAAACACCAGATAAAAAATGATAAAAATCTTGCCATTATCACTTAAAGCAACGGGGTCTTCATAGCCGACCGTCGCCGCGGTAATCACGATCATATACAGGCTGTTTAACCATGATGACCCCTCAATTAAACGGATCCCTAAGGTGCCAAACAGCGTAAATCCTACCAGTAATCCTACGATGCGGAGAAATTGCCCGACGGATTGCTTCTTCGCTCTTGGCTGATTCATCGATGAAATTGTATGAAATATCATGCGGACGATTTTACAGTCTGAATAGAATTTTGGATAGAATACCAGTCTGACTCCGCTGCAATAATAATGATTCTGGTTTCCCCAAATCATCCAGTACAAACTCAGCTGCTTTCAAACCGCTTCGAACGGCGCCTTCCATCGTGGCAGGCCAACCTGTAGAAGTCCAGTCTCCCGCGAGATACAATCCTGCGACTTCTGTTCTTTGTGACGGTCGTAATTCTTCGATGCCTGGCTTCACAGAAAAGACAGCCTGATGCTCAGTTACCATACGGCTGTGAATCAGTTTTGCCTGCTGCGTCTCTGGCCAGATTCGAGTTAATTCTGTAACAACTTCAGCGATAACATCTTCCTGCAGTCGTCCCTGTCTCTCTTCGCTTCTCAGCCGACGGCTGGCAGAAATCACAATCTGATAATAATACCCATTATTTGAAGGCTGTTGCATAATACGACTGCGATTAAACATCCACTGAGAAAGGCAGTCCACAAAAACCGCGTGTGGTAGCTCTGTTATCTCTCGATCGAACCAGAGATGAACACTGGTGATGGGAGCCGACTCAATCTGTTCGACACGTTCTAATGATCTTCGTCCTGCGAATGCATCGGGTAACAAAGGTAAAAGCCGCTGATGTGGAACTGCGACGACAACCCGCTCACAGGAAATCTCTTGACCATCACGTAATTGAACGCCGACAACTTTTTCGGCTTCAATCTGTACACGATTCACTCCGGTTTGCAAATGTACTTTTGCCTGCTGTTGTTCTAATCGTTTTAAAATTATATCACCATACAACAAATCGAGTGGCACTGTGGGAATCAGCACTTCCCAATCATCGCGGGCTCTTAAAAAACCATCAACAAACACCTTTCGTGCATGTGACAAGCTGATACGATCGAGTGTTTCACTGAGCGCACTGACAAGCACTACATTCCAAAATCGATTGATGGCATTTTGGGATTGCCCCTGTTCGGCTAACCATGCCCCTATAGTGGCTTCGTTTTCTAAGTTCTCCGGAGTTCTAGCCAACTGATTAAGGCCGCGTCCTAATTCAATTTTTTCTCGAAGCGATAAATAAGAGAGGCTGCCAAATGCGGGTAATAGATGTAAGGGTGCAGGCAACCACGAACTTGCAGAAAAGGAATTGACTTTGAATTGTGTGTCAGATTGACCATTATCGGCTCTATCAGGACCGATAAAATAGAGCTGTTTTTCTCTGCGAAAAAAAGAGGAAATCCCAAGGGTATTACAAAAACGATTAAACTCGTCACAGCATCCCATACTGACATGCTGACAATTATCGATCAGGTGTTGTGCCTGTTTATCTTCAAAAGAACTGGCGCGGCCTCCTAACCGGGGCCGCGACTCAAACAGGCAGACCGATACTCCCCGTTCAGCGAGTGTCACCGCACAGGCCAAACCGGCTAACCCGCCTCCTATGATGACGACTTTTGAGTCTTTGGCTCCCAATGACTTTTCCCGACACACGCTATTTGTTTTTAGAAATCGATCCTGTGCTGAACATTGTATCTATATTTTCTGCTCTTGCTGACATACTATGTGAGGATAGCGAAATTAGTCTCTGATCCTAGGGGTGACTCTGATAAATCATGAAATATTTGGGGATTCAACAGATTTCAGGTCAGTCCATTCGCTGGCTCAAAACCGGGAGAAACTTTGTTTACCCTCCCCGTTGTTCTCTTTGTGGAATCGCCAGGAATTGTACAGGAACCAACTGTGGTCCTCAAATTGATCGAATAGCTCCACAACTGGAACAGGTCTGCGATCGATGCGGTGCCCCTGCTGGACCTCATCTGGATACTTCAGAGGGTTGCAGCTATTGTAAAAACGAACGTTTTTTATTTACACGTGCGCTCGCTCTGGGAAAATATCAGGGGTCTTTACGCGAACTAATATTAAAGCTGAAACTCAACCATGGGGCTCACCTGGGAGGGGGTCTGGGTAACCTGCTCTATTATCGAAATCAGTCAACTTTCGAGAAACTGGCACCAAACATGATTCTTCCGGTCCCCTTACACTGGACGTCTCGGCTACACCGTTCACATAATCCGGCGAGTATCATTGCTGAGGCACTCTCACACCGCTTGCAAGCAAAATACTACGGGAATATACTCGCCAAACGGAAACGAACTCCAACACAGACCAGTTTGAGCCCGTCTAATCGAAGAAAAAATTTACGAGAAGCGTTTACCGTTCGTAGACCAAAACAGGTAGAAGATCAAAATATTTTACTGGTTGATGATGTAATGACAACAGGTTCGACCGCCAATGCTGCGACTCGAGTACTGTTGAATGCCGGTGCTAAAGAAATCCATGTTGCTGTGGTTGCGCGAGCACCGGGCGTATAATGAATCAAAACAAGAACCGTAGAAAACTCTCCACATAAGGCGGTCGCCGTTTTAGTGGATACAACTGAGAAGGCAAGTACTTCGATGGATTCGAGTACAACTCAACCTCCGGATGAGAAACCTAACAAGAAGTCAAAGAAAAAACATATCGGAAAAACACATCGTTTTTTTCTGAGGGGTCTGGCTATCAGCCTGCCTCCCATCCTGACTCTGGTCATTGTCATCTGGGTTGCGGGGATTGTGAATAATTATATTATTGCTCCTACGACAACCACGGTTCGTTATTGTATTGCGTATTTTACTGATGCCTCTGAACCGAGAGACAATTTTGTCGAAATGGATAATCTACCTTCTCTCGAATATTGCAGAGAAGACTACCTCGTTCGTAAATCAGAAGCAAAAATACTGCACAACGATTTAGAAGAATCGGGGCCAGACGGAGTAAGCCGGGGAACGGTGATACCGGTTGCCTGGGTCCCATTTGGAGATCGTGCAGTTCCTTACGCAGATTATCGTGAAGTGGCAAAACGGATTCGTGCTTCTGATATGCCTACGACGGCAATGGGATTGTATATGGAACTGGCAACGACCCGCTGGTTTAAGAGTTTGTTTCATTTAAGTGCAGTCGCTGTCGCGTTAACAATTGTTGCCTTGTATTTCCTGGGACGATTTGTCACAGCGCGCGTGGGTTCATGGATGGTACTCAAATTTGAAAAGGGCGTACTGGCGCGGTTACCGGTCGTCAGTAATGTGTATTCCTCTGTCAAACAGGTTACTGACTTTTTCTTCAGCGAGCGCACGGTAGATTACAGTCGTGTGGTTGCTGTGGAATATCCGAGGCGTGGGATCTGGTCTCTCGGATTTGTCACAGGTGACAGTATGCTCGAGATGACGGTCACAGCAGGCGAACCACTGGTGGCAATTCTGATTCCCACTTCGCCCATGCCTGTTACCGGTTACACGATGAGTATTCCAAAAAGTGAAATTGTCGATTTGAATATCACCGTCGATCAGGCATTTCAGTTCTGCCTTTCCTGCGGAGTACTTGTACCTCCTCAACAACGAGTCACCGATGATCTACTTCGGGAAGAACTGGGTAAGCGGCTGCTTGGTGACGGAAAACTGGCAGGATTTAAAGTTCAAATTTTACCAACAGAATCTCCCTCACCCGAAAGTGAATCCGCTACGACAGAAACCAGACCCGAAGAACCATTAACTGACCAATCCGATCAACAGGAATAATCAGGTCTTTTAAATTGTTTTGAAAGTCGATTCAGACTGCTCTGCCTGATGGCGCAGTCCTCGGTAAAGTTGATAACCAAATTTAAATAACCCCAATTAGATTTTTTCATACTATTAGAAAGTGATTGATGAATCAGACGTCTCAAGAACGTCCTTTACGAATTGCAACCCGCACCAGTCGGCTTGCGCTCTGGCAAGCGCATCATGTATCGGAGTTGCTCACAAATCAAAATATCAACCGCCCGATTGAAATCGTTCATATCACGTCTGAAGGAGATCGTGACCTGACATCCCCGCTTTCGGAATTCGGCGGCCTGGGAGTTTTTACAAGAGAAGTACAGAAAGCGGTGCTCGAAGACCGAGCCGACCTTGCAGTGCATCGCCTCAAAGATCTACCCACAGAGCCGGCAACAGGCTTGCAACTGGCTGGAATCCCTGAACGCGGTCCACTCTATGATGTTCTCATTTTTCCGCAGAATTCAGAAGCCATCAGTAGTGTGTCGGATCTGCCTCCCGATGCCAGAATTGGAACAGGTAGTCTACGCCGCCGCGCACAGTTGCTTTATCAACGGACTGATCTGCAGATGCTGGAAGTCCGAGGTAATGTTGAAACGCGCCTTAAGAAACTTGATGCTGGCGAATACGATGCACTCTGTCTGGCAGAAGCCGGCATGGTTCGTCTGGAACTGCTGGAGCAGCGTTCCTCGCTCCTGCTGACTCCACCTGATGTGTATCCGGCGGTTGGACAAGGGGCACTTGGCATTGAATGCCGAAATGATGACAGCGAAACCAGCAGTCTACTCAGCAAAATCTCTCACATCCCTACACGAGCTGCTACTACAGCAGAACGCAGCCTGCTTGCATTTCTGCGGGCTGGTTGTCACGCCCCCATTGGAGTTTTATCAAAATTCGAAGAGAATCAAATTCGACTGGAAGCAGTTGTACTCAGTAGTGACGGTCAGGAACGAATTACTTCATCGTCCACAGGCTCTTCAGAAGAGGCAATAGACATCGGAGTTCGTGCCGCACAAAAACTACTCGATGCAGGTGCAGGTCGACTGATCTCTAACAGTGATGATCCCTGATATTCGTGTATCTAAAGGCACAAATCATCAGAAAGAAGTCAATACGAGATCGTAGTCTCATATTTTTTTCTCAATTCTTCGAAAAATGCCCCTATAAGGGATATCGATTCCAATTCCACTATCAAGTACAATACAAAAATAACGGACTGACATTTAATTACCTCTTCAGGAAGAGCGGAAGGTTTGAGACATGGAACGTCACCCTTATCGCCCTGGTTTATCCGGGATTGTTGCGACCGAGACTGAGATCTCGCAAATTCAAGACGGCTTGACTTATCGTGGTTACCCAATCGAAGAGTTGGCACGAAGTGCTTTATTTATTGAAGTCACTTATCTGCTCCTGCAAGGTGAACTTCCAAGTCACGAGCAATTAGCCGATTTTCAAACCCTGTTGATCGATACGGGTCCGCTGCCTGACCCCGTTGTTGCTACCGTACAGGCAATACCCAGCCATATAGAAATGATGGAAGTAATTCGATCCGGGGTCAGCTTGTTAGCCCACTTTGATCCCCAAACGGAATATGGGGTCTTCATGTCAGAAGTCTCCAGCGCACAATATTTGCTGGCGATGTTACCTCAGCTGATTTCCTTCCGCTATCATCAGGTACACGGTTTAAACCCGGTCGAGCCCAACTTCCATCACTCTTATGCAGGCAGTTTCTGGCATATGTTGAAAGGAGAAGAACCGACTCAACTGGAAGAGGAGGCCTTTAATGCTGCTTTAATTACGTATGCAGACTACGAGCTGGCCCCTTCTACGTTTGCAGCACGCGTTGTCGCTTCCACCGGGAGCCCGCTCTATTCAGCGGTCTGCTCCGCGATCGGTTCTATTAACGGACTCTTACATTACAGTTCCGGATCCGGTGTGCTTGATGCATTGCATGAGGCCATTTATTCGGGAAATACTGAAGAATGGGTGTGTCAGGAAATTACCAGAGGCAAGCGAATACTGGGATTTCAAAATTCACACCACAAACCAAGAGATCCGCGTTCCGTCATTCTCAAAGAGTATTGCTCTCAATTAGCTGATGCATTGGGACATACCGAAATGGAAGCGGCGGCCGAGACAATCGAAGAGTTCATGTTTAAAATTCAGAAGGTTCATCCGCGAGTTGAGTGGTATGCCAGCCGCCTGCTGCATTATCTGGGCTTTGATTCAGAGTTATTCATGCCGATTTTTACCGTTTCACGACTGGTTGGCTGGGTGGCGCATATTATTGAGCAATCAGAAAACAACCATCTTTATCAGCCTTCTTCACGTTACGTAGGCATGGATCAACGAAAATACAAACCATTGCCTCTACGAAGCTGAATGTACCTTATCGACATAAAATAGTCTCAGCAGGATCGGCAATAGAATCAGTGAGCCGAGCATGCCCCCAATCATTGCAACACTGACCAATGCTCCAAAATAAATCAGTGGGATGAAATGTGATAATGTGAGCACACTGAATCCGGCAACCAGAGCACAAGTTGCAAAGATAATAGCACGACCAACGCTCTGATGGGTCCGTCGCAATGCGTCCGTAATAGAAGCACCACGCGAACGTTCTCTGAGAAAGCCTGAGATGAAGTGGATACTGGAATCGGTTGTCAGACCCATTGAGACACTCGCGATCATTGCAGTGCCAATATTTAGCGGAAGTCCGAACCAGCCCATTGAACCAATCACTAGCACAATGGGAAATAAATTGGGAACCATTGAGATCATGCCTATTTTCAGACTGCGAAATGCAATAGTCATCATCGTTAAAATACTGGCACCCGCTAAAAGAAAACTGATGAGTTGATCTTTTAACAAACTGTCAATCAGATAGGCCAGCAAGATAAATATCCCAGCCGCTTTTCCCGGTCCCGTACTTCTCTGCTTCAAATCATCTACCTGCTGTACGAGTTCCGCGTCAGGAAAATGCTGCTTAACCAGTGCATCGACTTTATCAATGATTGACAATTTTTCTTCAGCGGACTGGCGTTCCAGAGCGCGGAAAACAATTCGCATTCGTCCCTTTTCCGGATTATACAGACTGCTCTCGAAATCAGGTTGTAACTTTTTGAGCTGATTCAATTTGGATTTCACAGGATCCGAAGTGAATGGAACCCGGGGCATGAAGTCGAGCGTATCGGTAATGGCGATCACTTTAGTAATCTGCTGTTTTTCTGTCGGATTTACCTGTTGTAGATCTTTAGCCAGCGCACGCACGCGATCCAGATAAGTTTCATTCAATTGTGGGGGTGCAGGAAAATTGACTTCCCAGGTTGAAGCGCCACCTAAACGTGATTCGACAAAATCGAGCGATTTGACAATATCACTTGATTCCCGAAAATTTTTACTGAAATCAGTTTCAACCTGCAAACGATAAAATCCTCCCAAAGCCAGAATCACAAACAGCGATGCGATTCCTAACAGCAACTTGGGATAATGCTCAGTACCAATACAGACTTTTTTCAACAGCCGTTCCAAGCCACGCTCCGAAGAATGTTTTAGAGGCGCACTCAGTCGACCTAATGAAATACCACCTGGCAACAATACGGTTGCTGCCAGCAACACCATCATTGTCCCCAATGCCATCATAATGCCAAAACTTCTCACAGGAGCAATTTCACTTGAGAGTAGGGAAGCAAAGCCGGCGGCTGTCGTAGCACACGTCCAGAAAATTGCCGGCAACAGCTCGACCATCGTCTGACGGATAGCTCGCGAACGCGAGATGCCACTACGCTGCAATTCCTGAAAATGAACGGCAACATGCGCAACTGTCGCAATTCCAATAATCGTGACCAGAGAATTGAGCATGGAACTGACCATACTCAATTGAAAATTTCCCAGTACCAAAATGGCTTCTGTCCATAAGATAGAACAGATCACAACCAATAAAGGCAGCATCACCCACCGTAATCTTCGAAACAAAAGGAATAGTACTAAAGCAAGTAAACTGAGTGAGACTTTGAAAAGTACATTACCGTCTTCTTCCACATACCGAAACATATCATCCACTTGAATCGGTTCCCCGACAACATAAGCAGAGGGAGTATGTGCTTTCGCTAACCTTCGAATTGACCTGAATGTTTTCGAACGAGGTACCGGGGATTCATCTTCGGGTAATAAGCGTAGCGCAATCGCTGTCGTTTGATTATCATCCCCAATCAGGACCCCTCGAAACAGTTCTGTGAGCTCATCTTTTTTTCGTCGAATGAGCATTCGGAGAAAAAAATTCAACTTTGGAGGGGAAAGCGCATCTGCCAGATTTTGAGTGACCTCTGTATTGACACCCGGAATTTTGCTTAATTCCCTAGAAAATCGACGAACTTCCACCAGCCCTTCTGGTTCCAATAAATCAGGGGTTGTGTAAGCCACAAAGACAAATTCATCACCTCCGAATAATGACTTACTTTCCAGATAATCAAGTAAGTGTTGATCATCTTTGGAGTACAGAGATTCAATCGATTGTTCGAACGATAATTGAGAAGCAGGAAAAATGGCAAACCCGGTGATCACCATGAAAATCGACAACAGGATCCATCGCAGGTTATAGAGTCGATCTACCAATGATTCAAGCCAGCGCCGCGGGTGACTACTCATAAGGAAAGACCATATCCTGCTATCGAAGCAATTTATATTATTAAAGTGGACTTACTGCTGCGATGCCGAATTCGTTCCACCCTCATTCAAAATATATGAACACAACTCGGACTATATCGCAGTAGAAACATGATTTCATCTCTGTGGGGACACTTTTTAGCAGGAGTACCTTACTTTCTATCTTGAAAAATCATCGAAAAGCACTGAGAGTCTCCCCTTGTTTCTTTTCTCGCAGACCAGCATACTTTAGAAATCTTTCATTTCTAAACTGTACGGATCTGTTTCTGTGGCTCAAATAAGACGCACTTACATACCTCTACTGCTGATTCTGATTCTTGCCGGGGGAGTTCGAATTGCCGTCGTCTCCTTTCAGCCTGACCAATTACAACAGGATCGGGACGCTTATCTTGCCATCGCTGAGAATCTGGCAACAGGCTACGGTTTTTCATCGAACAATCATGTAACAGACCAAGCAATTCGACCGACGGCGTTTCGACCGCCTCTTTATCCTTGCCTGATATCGATCATTTACTTTCTTAAGGCAGGCCCGATTGGCATTGGTATCTTGCAGATTATTCTGGGGGTTCTCACAGTCTGGCTGACCTGGCAAACAGGAAAACGTCTTCAATTGGAATGGTTTGCACTCATAGCTGCTGCTATTGTTGCGACTGACCCCATCCTGCTTCAATATACTGCCTATGCAATGACAGAAGTTCTCGCCGCATTTCTCACAAGTCTATTACTATTTTTTCTGGTAACCAGCTTTGTCACAAAAACTGAGTCTACAAAAAAGGAATCACCGATATCCCTCTCATTCTGGACGGGAATTGTCTGGGGATTATGTATTTTATGCCGCCCGACTTACCTCGCCTTTTTTTGTCTCTGGATTGCTGTTCGATTATCTGGCGTGCTGATACGGCACTTCCCTCTCTTCAAAATGAAATCATTTGAGAAACAACAATGGTGCCAAATCAAGTATCTGGCCGCTGGGATCATGTTGTCGATTTCTCCCTGGCTCATCCGTAATCTGATTGTGTTTCAAGCGCCTGTCTTTTCGACGACACATGGAGGTTACACATTGCTACTGGGGAATAATCCCGTCTTCTATAAAGAGGTCGTTCAAAAACCCTGGGGAACAGTCTGGTCAGGAGAGAGTCTGCGCACATGGCAACAAAGTCTGGAGCAGCAGCTGGCCGATCATGACCCCTCGATCGAATCAGAGCGGGCCCGGGACCGTTGGATGTACCAACGGGCAAAATTTAATATTGCCGATCAACCTGAACTTTTTGTTCAGTCGTGCATTCTGCGATTCAAACGATTTTGGAATATCTCCCCACTTACCAGATCAACCTTAACTTCCGCGTCTGTCATCGTCTGGAGTGTCGCAGGATATTACACCTTGATTCTGGTTGGCTGTTTTGGAGGCATCATCATGGTAATCTGGAACAAAGAACAAATATGGGAACCGCTTATCTGGATCATCGTCAGTTTTACGCTCGTCCATCTTTTTTACTGGACCAACATGAGAATGCGCGCTCCTCTCGTTCCGGCAATTGCTTTATTAAGCGTTTATGGCTGGTCACAAACCTGCCGTTTTCTCAAATTCGTCAGACCAGCGAAGCTGTCCCTGCCTGATCGTCATAAAAGTTGATATCACAGCACTTTATAACATATATACCTATTGATGCGTGTGACTTATTGTTATTGACACTCTTTCAGAATTCAACCTATAATCCCAGCCCATTTATCTTGGTACGGTAGACGAAGTTAGTGTCTTCATACCTCATGTCGTTACCCCCCCGTAATTTGTCGCCGCGGCAAATGTGGGGTATTCCATTCAAATCATCCCCTTCACCAGAAGATTAACCTACTCGGTTATCACTTCAGGAGTGCCCGTGTCGGGCGAGAACAATTCCGATATTCGGTCTGTTTCGCACACAATCTGGCAAGCGATTATTTTTATAATGATGCTTGGCAGCATGGTCACCATTGCGCCTGCCCAAACCAGTTTTTTTGGTGCCCCCAAAACGTCATATGAAGAATCGGAGTATGAACCGCCTGAAGAAGCGCCGATAGAAATCTCAGCCGAATATTCTCAGAAATCGGACAACGGCCTGGTAGAGATTTCTATTTTGAAAGGTAACTGCCGCATTAAACAGGGTGATGCCGAAATCAAGTCGCGACAAATGGTGATCTGGCATAGGAAAAATAGAAAAACTGATCGTGTTTCTGTTTATCTCGAAGGAGAAGTTCGAGTTGACCTGCCTGGAGAATCGAAAAATGAATCGAGTTTATTAGTTAATCTAGTTACTCAATCTGGGATCAAAACAAATATTCGACGGCCTTCAGCAAATACGGCATTCAACGATGACCCCCTGCTCAAGCGCGCCACACAAAGACGGGGCGCTCCACATGAGCATCAATTGAAACGAGCTCAGTTTATTGTTGAAAAACCTCCTGTTGAAGGGCCTGAATTGAACCCTGTGCGTGAGCCAGAAATAAAGAATATGAACTTTCGCAGGATTCGATTGTTCCCACGCAGCGCCGTCCCTTATAACGTTCAAAGCTTCCCTTCGACACATACTGACCCTCCAGAGCAGATTTGGGTTCTTACTGGAGGCGTAAATCTTCTGATTGACGGCGTCGAAGGACTGGGAATGGTCGATATGTCAGCGGATCGAATTATCATCTGGACTGATGGACGAAACACACAAAACTTTAACTCAGAAATTCGCCAGTCAAAAGAAACTCCTTTCGAAATTTATCTTGAAGGTAATATCGAAATTCGTCAAGGCTCCTATTACCTGCAAGCGAATCGTGCTTTTTATGATGCCCGTGAAGAACGAGGAGTTTTACTTGATGCAGAGCTCAAAACTCATGTGCCCGAATTAGGTGAAGATATTCGAGTGCGGGCCAGCCAGATTCGGCAGCTGTCTAAAGGCGCATATGTCGCGCAAAACGCCTGGGCCACCGGGAGTCAATTTGGAAAGCCCGGCTATCGTATCCAATCGTCCGACCTTTTTATTGAAGATCGATACACAACACCCTGGCTTGGTTCAGGATCAAGTGAACTTGACCCGATTACAGGCCAACCCGTTCCGAACAGGCGCGCCTGGATCTCCAGTTCAAATAATACATTTCAGATAGGCAATATTCCTTTGTTTTATCTGCCTTACGTCACAAGCCCGGCTGAAGACATTTATTTTCCGATTACAGGACTAAGATTAGGAAACGACCGTATCTTTGGATTCCAAATTGAAAGTGAATGGGACATGTTCAAGCTATTAGGGCTCGAACGACGACCGGGAACGAAATGGGAAGGCCAATTAGATTACTATTCTTATCGTGGCGTCGGTATAGGACAATCGGGAATTTATGAAGGCGAGAACCTGCTCGGATTTGATAATATTTTTAGTGGTAATGCTAAACTGTTTTATATTCATGATAGCGGAACAGATAATCTTGGTGCGGATCGAAAAGCACTGATTCCGTCTACAAGAGATCGCTATTTCCTCAATCACAAGCATAGACAGGATTCGCCGTTTGGAGTCAGTTTCATAGCAGAAGGCGGCCTTCTTTCAGATCGCAACTTCCTGGATCAATATTTTCAAACGGAATTTGACAACGGCAAAGATGTCGAAACGCTGCTGCATCTCAAGCAACAGCAGGAAAACTGGTCCTGGTCCGTCCTGGGAAGAACCAGGCTGAATGACTTTACGAACACAACAGACTGGCTTCCCAAAGCAGATCTATATCTGCTGG
>CALOEF010000047.1:0-6805 GCA_942492165.1 uncultured Planctomycetaceae bacterium | reverse complement strand
CAAGATTCTCCATAAACGATTTTCCCACAGTTCGTACATTCATGGGCACCATATGTCGGGCGATCAGGTGTGACCCACCTTTGGTAAGCTAAAAATGCAAAGACACTCGTAACAAATGCTGCGAAAAAGAGTGCCGGTATTCCTGTACCATAAGATCGTATAATGACAGCCACTGTTACGAGAGCACAAATAACAAAGATACTGGCATCTCGTATCCGATCTCTTTGATGGTCACTGGCATCATAAATATTTTTCCCCTGCTGTTGCAGCAATTGATTCAACAGCATCTCACGTTCCTTCTGAAGCTTCGTTGCCTCTTCAGTAGATCCGACAGCAAATAACAGTCGGGATGCCGTGTCCAGAATCCTGAGCGTATCTGCTGTATTAAGCTGGCTTTGATGTGCCCAGCGGTTTCGATATTCCCGTAACTCACCAACATAACTTCGTTCCAATGGAGTCAATCGATTACGAAAGACACTATTCCAATGATCCCATAATATCAATAACGTTGAATGAGCGTCCCAACGGATCGCTTCGCCCTCAGGTTGGGACGTCACTGGAGAATTTCGAAAACTCTCTTTGGCTCGATCCATCCAGGAATCCTGATAAACGGCTTTCATTTCCTGCTCAATGATGGGACAGAGACCACTGCCTAGTAATTCCAGAGTCAGCTTAATCCTCTCGTTATCACTAGCCACATGCTTCCCCTTAAATCATGTTCACTTATCAAAACGCACGTTTCAATATTACAACATCAGCGAAAATATCGATTCACATAATGAATGCTTCCCTATATATCAGATCAGGTCAAGCTCCTAAAGCGAAGAAATAAAACAAAGACCGAGATTTGTTTCCATTCAGGACTGAAAATGCAGATTGATACGACTGTAAACTTTCGATTCTGAATTCATCTCAGGAAGGTAACGCTTCAGCATCTCGTACATGCACTTTTGAAAATCGGAAAAATCAACGTACAATATAATCCGCTAATCTAATACCATCAAATCCAGACAGACCATATACACTTCAAATTCCCGAACCGAAGTCAGAAAGACGGGAGTACTTCATAAATCATATTTGTAACAGAAACAGCAGCGTTTTTTATTGACTCATCCCAAGCAGACCTGACTCGAAATTGTGAGGACAGAAGAGTTGTGATGATCTGAATTCGGAAATAAACAGAATTCATTACAGGAGCGGCTTTACATTTGATCCCGGTTAAATCAAGCCCGACGTGTACCTCAACAAGATAAATAAACAATCGAATGGTGTGGCAGTACTTGTAAACTCATACTTAAAGAGTTCGACATCGCAGGGACATCGTGTTATCATCAAGCCTCTTTCTTTCACAGATCATCTTGAGATCCCGGTAATCAGGGAATGCTTACAAGTCGGCATCCATGACGCATTATTGTATCCAGGCACCACAGTGGCAGGCTTTGTAAAGCCACACACTATCGTATAATACAGGAACCTCATTATGTTGGAATCGAATAGTCGCCGTGATGTATTGCGAATCGGGGCAGGAGTCGTCGCGGGAGGTCTTATTGGCTCGTCAGTCTCGGCTTCAGACGATTCAACTCAGTCTTCAAGACCGCTGGATTTGAAAATCACAACGGTGAAAACGTATCGACTTCGACATCGCCTGAAGCGGCCCTTTGGCGCCTCCGTTTCCGTTCCCTTAAGTAAAACACGAGAAACTTTGCTGGTCAAAATCGAGACTGAGGAAGGATTGGTCGGCTGGGGCGAGACAGCACCGATCGGAGGAGCACAAGCCACAATTGTCAATCAGCTTGCACCTCAGCTCATTGGCAAGAACCCGCTTGAGTACCGAAAACTCTGGCGTCAACTTTGGGGGCCCAATTTTGGCAATGCGATGGCAGTAGGAGCAGTCGAAACTGCTCTCAACGATTTACGAGGCAAGGCGCTCAATCTCCCCGTTGCAGAACTATTCGGTGGAAGAATGCGCGATCGTGTGCCCGTCTATGTATCGGCATTAGCATACGTCGAGGGGAGTGAGATTGAAGAAGAGTATCCGAAAGTAGCGGCCGAGATGGTCGCTAAAGGGCATAAAGCCATCAAAATGCGTCTGGGACGTTACTCTGTTAAACGTGAAGCAGCCGTTGCAGCCGCCGTCCGAAAAACAGTCGGCCCCAACATCACTCTGATGGCCGATGGCAATGGCGCATATACGATGGGCAAGGCTATAGAAATGGGAGAACGTCTGCACGAACTTGATTTTGCATTCTTCGAAGAGCCACTGCCCCAAGCTCCAAAGTACGCCGGCTATGATGAGCTCCGACAAAAACTTTCCTTGCCTTTGGCCGCTGGTGAAGTTCTTGATTCACGTGCCACTGCCAAGCAACTGATTGATCGTCGCGCGATGGATATTATTCAACCAGACTTAAGTCTGTGTGGTGGACTTGGCGAAGCACTTTTCATTTCCGAGTTGGCCCGATTGTCTCGCATTCGCTGTATCCCACATTGCTGGGGCGGTGATATATTAATCGCCGCATCAATTCACCTCCTGTCGCTAATACCGGATCCACACTGGGGTTTGCCAACAGATACTCCTTTACTGGAACTCGATCAGTCAGAGAATCCCTGGAGGGACGGTTTGGCAACCCAACCATTTGAATTGCGTAATGGATTCATCAAAGTGCCGACAAAACCAGGACTGGGAATTGAAGTGGATGAGCAAGTTGTGAAACGTTACGCTGTGTAAAATTCCGGAATACGCTTTCAAAGCACATGATTCACCTTAAGAGATCAGCGCATCAACCACTTTACCATGCACGTCAGTGAGCCGAAAATCGCGACCTGCAAAACGGTAGGTCAATCGTTTGTGATCGAAACCGAGTAGCTTAAGCAGAGTCGCATGCAAGTCATGGATATGCACTTTGTTTTCGACCGCTGCAAATCCGAATTCATCTGTGGCTCCATAAGCCTGTCCACCTTTGATGCCGCCACCAGCTAACCAGACTGTAAAACCATGATTATTATGATCACGTCCATTCATTTTGCCCGCATTCGCTCCTGGAGTTGGTAATTCGACAACCGGTGTTCTCCCAAATTCTCCGCCACACATGACAATCGTATCCTCAAGCAGGCCTCTTTGCTTGAGATCTTTCAATAATGCAGCAATCGGCTGAGAACATTGTCCTGCTAATCGCCGGTGGTTTTTCTCAATTTCGTCATGATTATCCCAAGGCTGACCTGCACCATGCCAGAGTTGCACATAGCGTACCCCCCGTTCAACCAGTCTGCGTGCGATCATCAATTGACGGGCATGAACCCCGGAACCATACATTTCCTGTATATGTTTCGGTTCCTGATCGATATCAAACACATCGGAAGCCTGCATCTGCATGCGATAGGCCAGTTCGAACGATTGAATTCTGGATTCGAGCGCTGATTCCTCAGAGCGTGCCGCTTGATGCCTGCGATTTAATGTTTGTAATAAATCAAGCTGAAGTCGTTGTTCAGGCAATGAGAGTTTTTTGTTCTTGATATTGGATATCAGTTTTTCAATATCCGTGTGTCTGGTGTCGATGTGAGTCCCCTGGTAAGCGCCGGGCAAAAATGCGGACCGCCAGTTCGCAGATTCAGTAATGGGATAACCTCCGGGGCACATCACGACGAAACCGGGAAGATTTTGATTTTCGGTACCCAGACCATAGGTGACCCAGGATCCCATGCTGGGGCGTGGTTGAATGAGATCACCACAATTCATCATCATTAGAGAAGGTTCATGATTCGGCACGTTTGTGTGCATTGATCGTACAAATGCAATATCGTCAACACACTCTCCCAAGTGTGAAAAGAGCTCACTTACTTCCAGTCCACTTTCGCCGTACCTTTTAAACCTGAATGGAGAGGGCAGGGCAGCCCCCGTCTTTCTCTCGGTTCGCAAATTTTTGGCAGGCAGCATTTTACCTGCATATTTTGTCAAAGCAGGCTTGGGATCAAATGTATCAACTTGTGAAGCACCGCCATTCAAAAAGATATGAATGATATGCTTCGCTTTTGCAGGAAAATGCGATGTTTTCGGAGTCATTGGCGATTGACTCTGTGTTGACGCCGCTTTGACATCGTTGACCAGCAAACCTTCTGCAGACATTAAAGAAGCCAGACCAATCGAACCCAATCCTGTACCACAGCGTTGCAACATCTTGCGACGCGTTAAAACTGGTTCAGAATGAAAATGTCGAATTGTTTCAGCCATCAAAACAGGCTCCTTAGATCTATTCAGCGTTCAATCAAAACATTAATCAACAAACATGAATTCATTTGAAGTGCAAAGCACTTGAGCATACTTTTCCCAACCACTCATTCGAGCAGGTGTCTTAATCTGATCTCGATGATGATTCAGATATTTTTTGCCAAGATTGATTTCCTCAACTGAGGGATTCCGTGCCAGAACGCGCTGATAAAGGGACTGGATTGCGATATCAAGTCCTTTCTTGTCAGCGATTTTTTCCAGGGCTAAATCTTTGACTAACAATCCAGACTGTTCCATCAAGAAAGGGCTGTTCATGGCAAACAACGCTTGTTGTGGAACTGTGGTAAAAGGACGCTGCGCAGTACTCGATTCGACATTGGCAAAATCAAATGTACGAAACACGCCTGGTAGATTATTACGATCCACAAAGCTATACACGGTTCGCCGTGGTACTGTGGGAAACTGATTGATCTGGAAACTTTTGCCTCCCCGCTCCTGAGAAAGTTGACCGGAGACAAACAGCAGCGAATCGCGCATCGCTTCCAATCCCAGCCGTTGCGGAACACGTTTCCAGAGCAAACGGTTATCGGCATCAATCAGTTGGGCTTTGGGATTCGACTGGGATGACTGCTGGTACGTCGCAGAGAGCATCAATATTTTGTGGAGCGACTTTACAGACCACCCCTCTTCCATTAATCGATATGCCAGATAATCTAATAATTCGGGATGAGTGGGAGGCTCACTTCGGACACCGAAGTCACTGGGAGTCCTGACTAATCCCAGACCAAAATGATGCATCCAGACTCGGTTGACAAAGACACGTGCGGTTAATGGGTTATCTCGTGAAGTGATTGCCTGTGCCAATTCCAGACGACCGCTTCCTTTCTGAAATGGTTTTCGATCTTTCCCGGCAAGAATGCGAAAAAACTGGCGTGACGTTTTCTCACCACGGCGTCCCGGATTCCCTCTCAAAAACACCTGTGGTGTAACCGGGTTTTCCTTGTCATACACCACCATCGCGCGCGGTGGCGCACCTGGTGATGTTACCGCCAGGGTTTCTATTTTTTTCGTAAACTGACGGACTTTGTTTTTCTGTGCCCGATTGAATGTCTGTTGGACAACCGCATCGCTGAGCATTGTCGGTGATTCCGGGTGATATAATAGTTGACGTATCTCTTCTGCATCTGGATCGGAAAGTTGAATCGGTAATGGGGACTTGTTTTTTTTCGCTTCTGCCAGCACGTTGACCCACTTCTGTTCGACACTTTTGAATACCTCGCCGTAAACCCGACACACATCATAAATTGATTGTGGCGGCTTCTGTTTCAAAGCCTGCACGATAAGACCATTGATCTTTTTTTCAGGCTGTGTTTTTGATTGCAAAGTGGACAATTTTTGAATCACTTCTGAAGCACGCTTTGGAAAATCCCCCTTTTTAATCGAGGTAAATGCCATCCAGGGAGAGAATACAGAGTGGTAATTCTCTGCTTTGAGCGTCAAGAACAATCGCCAGTGATCGACATACCTGCGGTGTGGGGCTTCTTTGGAATACTGTGGTTTTTCGTTGCCTCGGGCCAGCTTTGCTTTTTCGGCAATGGCTTGTAGTGCTTCTGACACTGTTAAACGCGCCTTCGCTCTGAACTTCTGAGCCTCTGAATGTACATAATCATCTAAATTTTTCTGTCGCTTTGCTCGTTCCGCCTGATATTCTGCGTATGCTTTTGCTGATTTTGGTTTACCGATCAACGGCAAATCTTTCTCTTCCGGTTCATAGCTACTGACAAAGACACCATACAAAGAGTAATAATCCTTGATCGGAACGGGATCAAACTTGTGGTCATGACAACGCGCACAAGAGGCTGTCAAACCCAACAGGCCTCGTGAGACCAGATCGATTCGATCATCCGTAATATCGTGGATGTTTCCCCGATAGCGTCGACCAACCGTCAGAAATCCAAGCGCTGCCAGGGACCGGTCGTCTCCTTCTCGATCCAATTGATCTGCCGCTAATTGCTCTTGAATAAACCGGTCATACGGCAAATCTTCATTCAATGCACGAATCACATAATCGCGATAAGTATACGAATAGGGGTAACGGCGTTCTGCAGTGAAGACATACCCCTTTGTGTCTGCATAGCGGGCAACGTCCAACCAATGTCTACCCCAGCGTTCGCCATAATTCGGAGAGGCTAACAGACGGTCAATCAATTTTTCATAGGCATCCGGAGACTGGTCATTCACAAATGATTCGACTTCTTGAAAAGAAGGAGGCACGCCCGTCAAGTCCATGGTCGCTCTTCGAATCAGACTTCTTCGATCAACGGGAGCAGAAAGTGTAAGTCCTTTCTCTTCCAACCGCGAGATTACAAAATGATCAACGGGACTCCCAACCAGTTGTTGATCTTTTATGTCGGGTAATTTTGGATTCAACACAGGACGAAATGCCCAGTGACTTTGAGAGAGTGTGGCAAAATCGTATTCGCCGTTTGCAGGAACTGCGACCGCATCTTTCTCTGATAATGGCCAAGGTGTTCCCAGTTTGACCCAACGAGTCAATGCGGCAATCTCATTCTCAGGCAATTT